>NZ_CP052757.1:2646625-3308282 GCF_009708005.2 Cellulosimicrobium protaetiae
GATAGGCTCTGACCACATCTTGACGAAAGGCACGACCCTCATGGCCGAGAACCAGCAGACCGAGATCGCCTACCTCCCGACCGCGGCACCGCCCACGAACCACGGCCACACCGTCGCGGCGTGGTTCACCATGATCGGCATCATGGTCGGCTCCCTGGTGGCGGCGATCGGTGTCCTCCTCCCGGGTATGGCGCAGGTGTCCGGCGTCTGGCTCTTCTGGGTCGGGATCGGTGTCGTCGCGGTCGCGCTGGTCGGCGGTCTCGTGCTGCGCAACATGGGCTACGGCCAGAAGCAGGCCTCGCGGTGACGCAGCCGCCGGGGCCCGGTCCGTACGACCCCGTCGACCCGCAGCGCGGGCCGCAGGAGCCGTACGGGTCGCAGGCGCCCGGCGGCGCCCCGCAGTACCCCGGCCAGCAGTACCCCGGCCAGCAGTACCCCGGCCAGCAGTACCCGGCGGGCGCCTACGGCGCGCCCCCGTACTACCCCAAGAACAGCCTGGCCGTCTGGTCGCTGGTGCTGGGGATCGCCTCGTTCGTGCTGAGCTGCGGCTTCTTCACGGGCATCCCGGCGGTGATCGTCGGCAACGCCGCGAAGCGCGCCGTGGCGGAGGGGCAGGCGGACAACGACGGCATGGCGACCGCGGGGATCATCCTCGGGTGGGTCGCGATCGGCCTGTCCGTCGTCGGTCTGATCCTTCTCCTCCTCTTCCTCCCGGCCTTCCTCGTCTGGGTCGGCAGCATCCCCGACCAGTACTGAGAGGTGGGGCACCACATGACGTCCGAGGCGGTGCGTCGACGGGTCCCACGCGCGGCGCAGGCGCCGCTCGTCGTCGGGGTGCTCGTCGCGGCGGCGACGGCCTACGTCGGCGCGGTCGACCCGAACCGTCCCGGGCACTACGTCACGTGCCCCCTGCTCTCGCTGACAGGCCTGGCCTGCCCGGGGTGCGGAGGGCTGCGGGCGACGCACGACCTCGTGCGCCTCGACCTGGCCGCGGCGTGGTCGATGAACCCGCTCTGGGTCGTCGTCGCGCCGCTCCTCGTGGCGCTGTGGGCGGTCTGGCTCGTCCGTGCGTGGCGGGGCCGCGCCGCCCCGCGCCTGCCCGCCTGGCTCGCCTGGGCGTCGCTCGGTGTCCTGCTGCTGTTCGGGGTGCTCCGCAACGTGCCCGCGCTCGTCCCGTGGCTCGGCCCGGCGGCCTGAGCCGGGGGTCGAGGTCGTCGGGCAGGTCCGCGACGACCGTCTCGGGGGCTGGGCCGTGGTCATCGTCACTCGGGGGCGGCTCTACGATGGCAGGTACCTCCCTGTCAACGGGTCGGCCCGAACCTGTGGATGCACGACGGCCGACCGGCCCGGCCGGGGGGCGGGACGACACGGGGAGTGGTGGGACGATGACGGTTCTGGACGACATCGTCGCGGGCGTGCGCGAGGACCTCGCGGTACGTCAGGCGGCGACCTCGCTCGACGAGCTGAAGGAACGTGCCGCCCGTGTCCCCGGGGCGCTCGAGGTCGTGAGCCGCCTCAAGGCGGACGACGCCGTCGCTGTCATCGCCGAGGTGAAGCGCTCGAGCCCCAGCAAGGGTGCGCTCGCGGCGATCTCCGACCCGGCCGAGCTCGCGGGGGAGTACGAGAAGGGCGGCGCCGCCGCGATCTCGGTGCTCACCGAGCAGCGGCGGTTCAACGGGAGCCTGGCCGACCTCGACGCCGTGCGCGCGCGGGTCGACGTCCCCGTGCTCCGCAAGGACTTCGTCGTGACGCCCTACCAGGTGTGGGAGGCGCGCGCGCACGGCGCCGACATCGTCCTCCTCATCGTCGCGGCCCTCGAGCAGACGGTGCTCACGTCGCTCGTGGAGCGCGTCCACTCGCTCGGCATGACGGCGCTCGTCGAGGTGCACACGATCGACGAGGTGTCGCGCGCGCTCGACGCCGGCGCCCGCGTGGTCGGCGTGAACTCGCGCGACCTCAAGACCCTCGACGTCGACCGCACGACGTTCGCGCGCCTCGCTCCCGCCATCCCGGACGAGGTCGTGCGCATCGCCGAGTCGGGCGTCCGCGGTCCGCACGACGTGATGGACTACGCCCGTTCCGGTGCGCACGCGGTGCTCGTCGGCGAGGCGCTCGTGACCGACGACGCCCCGCGCGCGTCCGTCGCGGACCTCGTCGCGGCCGGGTCGCACCCGTCGCTGTGGTCCGTGCGGCCCTGAGGCTCGACGGCACCGTCCGTCACGCCGCAGGCGCCGCGCCCCGGCCCAGCACACCCCACCACGCAGGAGGACCGGCCCCGTGCCCGACTCGACACCTTCGACCACCTCCCGGAGCGCCGAGCACTCCGTGCGCGCCGACCTGACGCGCTCCCTCGCGACCCAGGAGGGTCCCTACTTCGGAGAGTTCGGAGGTCGCTTCGTCCCCGAGGCGCTCATCGCCGCGCTCGACGAGCTCGAGACCGAGTACCGCAAGGCGCTCGACGACCCCGCGTTCGTGAACGAGCTCGCGCGCCTCCAGCGCGAGTACACGGGGCGCCCGAGCCCGCTCACCGAGGTGCCGCGCTTCGCGCAGCACGCCGGAGGCTCGCGCGTGTTCCTCAAGCGCGAGGACCTCAACCACACCGGGTCGCACAAGATCAACAACGTGCTCGGCCAGGCGCTGCTGGTCAAGCGCATGGGCAAGACGCGCGTGATCGCGGAGACCGGGGCGGGCCAGCACGGCGTCGCGACGGCGACGGCCGCGGCCCTGCTAGACCTCGAGTGCGTCGTGTACATGGGCGAGGAGGACACGCGGCGCCAGGCGCTCAACGTGGCCCGCATGCGCCTGCTCGGCGCGGAGGTCGTCCCGGTCACCATCGGCCAGCGCACGCTCAAGGACGCCATCAACGAGGCGCTGCGTGACTGGGTCGCCAACGTCGACACGACCCACTACCTCCTGGGCACGGTGACCGGCCCGCACCCCTTCCCCGAGATGGTGCGCGAGTTCCACCGCGTCATCGGCGAGGAGGCGCGCACGCAGATCCTCGACCGCATCGGGCGCCTGCCGGACGCGCTCGCCGCGTGCGTCGGCGGCGGGTCGAACGCGCTCGGCCTCTTCAACGCGTTCCTCGACGACGAGGGCGTCGAGCTCTACGGGTTCGAGGCCGGGGGCGAGGGCGTGGAGACCGGTCGGCACGCGGCCCGTTTCAGCGGCGGCGCCCCGGGAGTGCTGCACGGTGCGCGCTCGTACCTGCTCCAGGACGACGACGGGCAGACGCTCCCGAGCCACTCCGTCTCCGCGGGCCTGGACTACCCGAGCGTCGGCCCGGCGCACTCGTGGCTGCACGACCTCGGGCGTGCGACCTACCAGCCCGTCACCGACTCCGAGGCGATGGACGCGTTCCGGCTGCTGTGCCGCACGGAGGGCATCATCCCCGCGATCGAGTCGGCGCACGCGCTCGCCGGCGCCCTGCGGATCGGCCGCGAGGCCGCCGCCGCGGGCCGCACCGACCACGTGATCCTGGTGAACCTCTCCGGGCGCGGGGACAAGGACGTCGCGACCGCCGCCCGGTGGTTCGACCTCGTGGACGACGACGCGATCGCCGAGACGGCGACGGGCACGGAGGGACAGCTGTGAGCGCGGCGCAGACGAAGGACGCCCCGGAGACGTCGTCCGCAGGGACGGCGTCGGCCACGGCACGACGCCTGCTCGAGCTCCGCGCCGAGGGACGCGCCGGGCTCGTGGGCTACCTGCCCGTCGGTTTCCCGACCGTGGACCGCTCGGTCGAGGCAGCGCTCGCGCTCGTCGAGTCGGGCGTGGACGTGCTCGAGCTCGGCATCCCGTACACCGACCCGGTGATGGACGGGCCGGTCATCCAGGCCGCGGCCCAGACCGCGCTCGACGCGGGCGTGCGCGTCGCGGACGTGTTCCGCGTCGTCGCCGCCGTGACGGAGCGCACGGGCGGCCGCGTCCCCGTGCTCGTCATGACCTACTGGAACCCGGTCCTGCGCTACGGCGTCGACGCGTTCGCGCGCGACCTCGCCGCCGCCGGGGGCGCGGGGCTCATCACACCCGACCTCATCCCCGACGAGGGGCGCGCGTGGCTGGACGCCTCGGAGGCGCACGGGCTGGACCGCGTCTTCCTCGTCGCGCCGAGCTCGACGGCCGAGCGGCTGCAGCTCACCGCCCGTGCGTCGCGCGGGTTCGTCTACGCCGCCTCGACGATGGGCGTCACCGGCGTGCGCGCGGCGGTGGGGCCGCAGGCGGCCCGTCTCGTCGCCGACACGCGGACCGCAGGCGCGGACCTCGTGTGCGTCGGCCTGGGAGTGTCCACGGGCGATCAGGCCGCCGAGGTCGGTCGCTACGCCGACGGCGTCATCGTCGGCTCCGCGTTCGTGCGCCCCCTGCTGGGCGACGCCCCGTGGGACGAGCGGATCGCCGCTCTGAAGGTCGTCGCGGCGGGGCTCGCCGCGGGCGTCCGCGCGGGTCGGGAAGGGGCCGGCGACGACGTCCCGGCCGGCACGGCGACGTCCGGAGAGGTGGTCGCATGAGCGCCGCACTTGCCGTCGGGCAGCTCGTGGAGGCCGCGGGCGCACTGCCCGCCGCGATCCCGAGCCCCCCGCAGCACACGTGGTACCTCGGTCCGTTCCCGATCCGCGCGTACGCGCTCGCGATCCTCGCGGGCATCGCCGTCGCCCTGTGGCTCACCCGGCGGCGCTGGGTCGCGCGCGGGGGTGAGGCGGACGACGTCCTGGAGATCGCCTTCTGGGCCGTCCCGTTCGGCATCGTCGGCGGGCGGCTCTACCACGTCTTCTCGACGCCGGACCCGTACTGGGGGCCGGACGGGAACCCCGTCCGTGCGCTCTACGTGTGGGAGGGCGGCCTCGGCATCTGGGGCGCGGTCGCGCTCGGTGCCGTGGGCGCCTACATCGGCTGCCGACGGCAGCGCGTGAGCTTCCCTGCCTTCGCCGACGCCCTCGCGCCGGGGCTGCTGCTCGCCCAGGCCGTGGGACGGCTCGGCAACTGGTTCAACCAGGAGCTCTTCGGCGGGCCCACGACGCTGCCCTGGGGGCTGCGCGTCGACGACTCCGTGGCCGCCGCGGCGGGCTATCCGCCGGGCACCTTGTTCCACCCGACGTTCCTGTACGAGATGGTCTGGAACATCGGTGCTGCCCTGCTCCTGATCTACCTGGACCGTCGGTTCCGGCTGGGTCATGGTCGGGTATTCTGGCTCTACGTCTTCGTCTACACGCTCGGTCGTGTGTGGATCGAGATGCTGCGCATCGACGAGGCAGAGCTCGTCCTCGGCCTCCGGCTGAACGTCTGGACCTCGATCCTGGTCGGCGTCGGTGCGTTGATTGCGTTTATCGTTGTCGGGCGTCGCCACCCCGGGCGCGAGGAGACGGTGTCCCTCGACGCTCCGGACGAGGCGCCCACCACGGGGCCCGAGGAGCCGGTCGAGGAGTCGACCGACGACGAGGACCCCTCGACGACCGAGGACTCCGACGACGCGGAGGAGTCCGAGCAGGCAGATGCTGCGCGACCAGACCCCGGTCGCTGAGCATCCGTCATTCATAGGCGAATCCGCCGGGCGACCGCCCGGTGGGTTCTGTCATGTCCATAGGGCCGACGACGTCCCGAACCCCCCAGCTGGAACCAGCCCGGCCGTCTCGGTCGGGCGCCTGTGAGGACGGTGTTGATGACCACGCCGCAGTATCGGGACGCGCACCGGGCACCCGCCCTGTCCGCCCCTCCCACGGCATCCGGTCTCTACGACCCCGCCGCCGAGCACGACGCGTGCGGCGTCGCCTTCGTGGCGACGCTCCGCGGCACGCCCGGACGCGACATCGTTGACGCGGGCCTGACGGCCCTGCTCAACCTCGACCACCGCGGTGCCGTCGGCGCCGAGGAGAACAGCGGCGACGGCGCCGGGATCCTCACGCAGATCCCGGACGCGTTCGTGCGCGACGTGGTCGACGCGGAGCTCCCGCCCGCCGGGCACTACGCCATCGGCATGGCGTTCCTGCCGCAGGACGCCGACGCGGCCGCCGCGGCGACCCGTGGCGTCGAGGCCATCGCGGCGGAGGAGAAGCTCGAGGTCCTCGCGTGGCGCGACGTGCCCGTCACGGCGGACCTCGTGGGGCCGAGCGCGCGCGCGTCGATGCCGCTCTTCCGGCACGTCGTGGTCGCCGACCCGTCGCGCGAGCTGTCCGGCGTCGAGCTGGACCGCCGCACCTATCGCCTGCGCAAGCGCGCGGAGAACGAGCTCGGACTGTTCTTCGCCTCGCTCTCGGCGCGCACCCTCACGTACAAGGGCATGCTGACGACGGCTCAGCTCGAGCCGTTCTTCCCAGACCTGTCCGACCCGCGGTACGCGAGCGAGATCGCTCTCGTGCACTCGCGGTTCTCGACCAACACGTTCCCGTCCTGGCCGCTCGCGCAGCCGTTCCGCATGATCGCGCACAACGGCGAGATCAACACGGTGCGGGGCAACCGGAACTGGATGGCGGCGCGCGAGGGCACCCTCGCCAGCGACGCCGTCGGCGACCTCGCCCCGCTGCTGCCCGTCTGCTCGGAGGGGTCGAGCGACTCGGCCAGCTTCGACGAGGTGCTCGAGCTGCTGCACCTGTCGGGCCGCTCGCTGCCGCACGCGGTGCTCATGATGATCCCGGAGGCGTGGGAGAACCACGCCGACATGGACCCGGACCTCCGTGCGTTCTACGAGTACCACTCGACGCTCATGGAACCGTGGGACGGGCCGGCGTGCCTCAACTTCACGGACGGCACGCTCATCGGCGCGGTCCTCGACCGCAACGGTCTGCGCCCGGGGCGCTACTGGGTGACCGAGGACGGCCTCGTCGTGCTCGCGAGCGAGGCGGGCGTGCTCGACCTCGACCCCGCGACGATCGTCCGCAAGGGTCGTCTCGAGCCGGGCCGCATGTTCCTCGTGGACACCGGCCAGGGCCGGATCATCGAGGACGAGGAGATCAAGTCCCAGCTCGCCGCGCAGCGCCCCTACGCGCAGTGGGTCGCGGAGAACGCGGTCTACCTCGACCAGCTCCCCGAGCGCGAGCACGTCGCGCACAGCCCTGCGTCCGTCGAGCGCCGCCAGCGCGCCTTCGGGTACACGCAGGAGGAGCTCAAGGTCATCCTCACCCCGATGGCGAACACGGGGGCGGAGCCGCTGGGCGCGATGGGCACGGACACGCCCATCGCCGTCCTGGCGAAGCGCCCGCGCCTGCTGTTCGACTACTTCACGCAGATGTTCGCGCAGGTCACGAACCCGCCGCTCGACGCGATCCGCGAGGAGCTCGTCACGTCCATCGGCGGTGCGATCGGCCCCGAGCCGAACCTCCTCGTCGACACGCCCGAGCACGCGCGCAAGCTCATGCTGCCGTTCCCCGTGCTCGACAACGACCAGCTCGCCAAGATCATCCGCGTCGACAAGGACCCGAAGCTCGCCGGCATCTTCCGTGCCGTGACGATCAAGGGCCTGTACCGCGTCGCGGGTGGCGGCGAGTCGCTGCTCACCCGGCTCGAGGAGATCTTCGCCGAGGTCGACGCGCACGTCGCCGCCGGCGCGAGCTTCATCGTGCTCTCGGACCGCGACTCGGACGCCGAGCACGCCCCGATCCCGTCGCTGCTCCTGTCGAGCGCGGTGCACCACCACCTGCTGCGCCGCCACACGCGGACCCAGGTGTCGCTCGTCGTCGAGGCCGGCGACGTGCGCGAGGTGCACCACGTCGCGCTCCTCATCGGCTATGGCGCGGCCGCGGTCAACCCGTACCTCGCCATGGAGACCGTCGAGGACCTCGCGCGCCGCGGCTACCTCGCCGTCGAGCCCGCGAAGGCCGTCGCGAACCTCATCAAGGGGCTCGGCAAGGGCGTGCTCAAGGTCATGAGCAAGATGGGCATCTCGACCATCTCCTCGTACCGGGGCGCGCAGGTGTTCGAGGCCGTCGGCCTCTCGCACGACCTGGTCCAGGCCTTCTTCAGCGGCACGACGTCCCGACTCAGCGGGATCGGGCTCGACGTCGTCGCGGCCGAGGTCGCGGCGCGGCACGTCGACGCCTACCCGACGTCGGGCAACCACCGCCCGCACGTGCGTCTCACGACGGGCGGCGAGTACCAGTGGCGCCGCGACAGCGAGGAGCACCTGTTCGACCCGGAGACGGTGTTCCGCCTCCAGCACGCGACGCGCGAGCGCCGCTTCGACATCTTCCGCGAGTACACCCACCGCGTGGACGAGCAGTCCTCGCGGCTCATGACGCTGCGCGGTCTGCTCGAGCTGCGCGAGGGCGAGCGCCCCGCGCTCCCGCTCGACGAGGTCGAGCCGGTCAGCGAGATCGTGAAGCGGTTCAACACGGGCGCCATGTCCTACGGGTCGATCTCCGCGGAGGCTCACGAGACCCTCGCGGTCGCGATGAACCGCCTCGGCGGCCGGTCGAACACCGGCGAGGGCGGCGAGGACCCGGAGCGCCTGTACGACCCGGAGCGGCGCTCCAAGGTCAAGCAGATCGCGTCGGGCCGGTTCGGCGTCACGAGCGAGTACCTGACCAACGCGGACGACATCCAGATCAAGCTCGCCCAGGGCGCCAAGCCCGGCGAGGGCGGGCAGCTCCCGGGGCACAAGGTGTACCCGTGGGTCGCGAAGACCCGGCACTCGACGCCGGGCGTCGGGCTCATCTCGCCGCCGCCGCACCACGACATCTACTCGATCGAGGACCTCGCGCAGCTCATCCACGACGCGAAGAACGCGAACCCGGCGGCGCGCATCCACGTCAAGCTCGTCTCCGAGTTCGGCGTCGGGACCGTCGCGACGGGCGTGTCCAAGGCGCACGCGGACGTCGTCCTCATCTCCGGCCACGACGGCGGCACGGGCGCGAGCCCGCTGACGTCGCTCAAGCACGCGGGCACGCCCTGGGAGATCGGCCTCGCCGAGACCCAGCAGACGCTCGTGCTGAACAACCTGCGCGACCGCATCGTCGTCCAGGTCGACGGCCAGATGAAGACCGGCCGTGACGTCGTCGTGGCGGCGCTGCTCGGGGCCGAGGAGTTCGGCTTCGCGACCGCCCCCATGGTCGTGTCGGGCTGCGTGATGATGCGCGTGTGCCACCTGGACACGTGCCCCGTGGGCGTCGCCACGCAGAACCCCGAGCTGCGCGCCCGCTTCACGGGCAAGCCGGAGTTCGTCGTGAACTTCTTCGAGTTCATCGCCGAGGAGGTGCGCGAGTACCTGGCGCGCCTCGGCTTCCGGACCATCGAGGAGGCGATCGGGCACGTCGAGTACCTCGACACGCGCAAGGCCGTCGACCACTGGAAGGCGCAGGGGCTCGACCTCGGGCCGATCCTGGAGCAGCCGGTGCCCGTCGAGGGTGCGTCGCTGCGCAACACCACGACGCAGGACCACGGTCTCGACAAGGCGCTCGACAACCAGCTCGTCGCCCTGGCGCAGGACGCGCTCGAGCGGCGCGAGCCGGTGCGGATCTCGCTGTCGGTGCGCAACGTCAACCGGACCGTCGGGACGATGCTCGGTCACGAGGTGACGAAGCGCTTCCGTGGCGAGGGCCTGCCCGACGACACGATCGACGTGACCCTCACGGGGTCCGCCGGTCAGTCGCTCGGCGCGTTCCTCCCGCGCGGCGTGACGCTGCGCCTGTTCGGCGACGCCAACGACTACGTCGGCAAGGGCCTGTCGGGCGGTCGGATCGTCGTCCGCCCGGACCGCAACGCGGTCCTCACCGGGTCGAGCAACGTCGTGGCGGGCAACGTCATCGGCTACGGCGCGACGTCGGGGGAGATCTTCCTGCGCGGTCGCGTGGGCGAGCGCTTCGGCGTGCGCAACTCGGGCGCGACGCTCGTCGTCGAGGGAGTGGGCGACCACGGCTGCGAGTACATGACGGGCGGCACGGTGCTCGTGCTCGGCCCGACGGGCCGCAACTTCGGCGCCGGCATGTCCGGCGGCACCGCGTACGTGCTCGACCTGCGCGAGGCCGCCGTGAACACGAGCGCGCTCGCGACGGGCGAGCTGGGCCTGAGCCCGCTCGAGGACGCCGAGGTGGCGCTCGTCGAGCAGCTCGTGCGCCGTCACCACGAGGAGACCGGGTCGCCGCTCGCGGCCGAGCTGCTCGAGGACTTCTCCGCGGCCGTCCAGCGCTTCACGCGCGTGCTGCCGACCGACTTCGCCCGCATGCGCTCGGCGCTCGAGAAGGCCGAGTCGGCCGGTCTCGACCCCGCGGCGCCGGGCGTGTGGGACCAGATCTTGGAGGTGGCCCGTGGCTGACCCCCGCGGATTCCTGAAGGTGCGGGAGCGCGAGCTCCCGCCGAACCGTCCGGTCGCCGTGCGCCTGCGGGACTGGAAGGACGTGCACGCGCACCTCGAGGAGGGCCAGGTCTTCCTCAAGGAGCAGGCGGGTCGCTGCATGGACTGCGGCATCCCCTTCTGCCACCAGGGCTGCCCCCTCGGCAACCTCATCCCCGAGTGGAACGACCTCGTCTACCGGGACCAGTGGGCCGACGCGATCGACCGCCTGCACGAGACCAACAACTTCCCCGAGTTCACCGGTCGCGTGTGCCCGGCACCGTGCGAGTCGAGCTGCGTGCTCGGCATCAACCAGCCGGCCGTGACGATCAAGAACGTCGAGGTCTCGATCATCGACGAGGCGTTCGCCCGCGGTCTGGTGACGCCGCAGGTGCCGCAGCGCCTCACGGGCTCGACCGTCGCCGTCGTGGGTTCCGGTCCCGCCGGGCTCGCCGCGGCACAGCAGCTCACGCGTGCGGGTCACACGGTCGCCGTGTACGAGCGGGACGACGCGATCGGCGGCCTGCTGCGGTACGGCATCCCGGACTTCAAGCTCGAGAAGCTGCACATCGACCGCCGCGTCGCGCAGATGGAGGCCGAGGGCACGCGGTTCCGCCCCGGCGTCGAGATCGGCGTCGACATCACGTGGGACGACCTGCGTGCGCGGTTCGACGCCGTCGTGGTCGCGACGGGCGCGACCGTGCCGCGAGACCTGTCGATCCCGGGCCGCGAGCTCGGCGGCATCCACTTCGCCATGGACTTCCTGCACCAGGCGAACGCCGTCGTGGCCGGGCGCGAGGTCCCCGACCAGATCCGGGCCGACGGCAAGCACGTCATCGTCATCGGCGGTGGCGACACCGGGTCGGACTGCCTCGGCACCTCGCTGCGCCAGGGCGCGGTGAGCGTGACGACGCTCGCGATCGGCAAGCAGCCGCCGCTCGAGCGCTCGGCGCGCCAGCCCTGGCCGACCG
Organism: Cellulosimicrobium protaetiae; assembly: GCF_009708005.2. Taxonomy (NCBI): domain Bacteria; kingdom Bacillati; phylum Actinomycetota; class Actinomycetes; order Micrococcales; family Promicromonosporaceae; genus Cellulosimicrobium; species Cellulosimicrobium protaetiae. The sequence goes on from NZ_CP052757.1 coordinate 2,657,855, forward strand.
ACCCGATCCTGTTCGAGGTGTCCACGTCCCACGAGGAGGGCGGTGAGCGCGAGTACCTCGCGTCGACCGTCGAGTTCCTCGGGGACGAGAACGGGGCCGTGCGTGCGCTGCGCGTCGCGGAGACCGAGTACCTGCCCGACGGCCGCCGCGTGCCCAAGGAGGGCACCGAGCGAGAGATCCCCGCGGACCTCGTGCTCGTCGCGATGGGCTTCACCGGGCCGGAGACGGCGACCCTCACGACCCAGTCCGGCGCGGACCTCACGGGCCGCGGCCTCGTGGCGCGCGGCGACGACTTCGCGTCGTCGCTGCCGGGGGTCTTCGTGGCCGGCGACGCGGGTCGTGGGCAGTCGTTGATCGTGTGGGCGATCGCCGAGGGTCGGGCGGCGGCGGCTTCCGTCGACGCCTACCTTCAGGGAGGGACCGAGCTGCCCGCGCCTGTGCGCGCGAACACCGTGTCCTTGCGCGCTTGACGTGCACCCCGACGTCGGGTGTCCGGCGCCGGGACGATGAGCGGGGCATCCTAGGGAGGGGCACCCCGCGACGACCGGCTCCCGGCCGGTCGGAAGACTAGAGGCTGGAGATATGCGCAGAGCAAAGATCGTCTGCACCATCGGACCTGCGACCGAGTCGAAGGAGCAGCTCCGCGCGCTCGTCGACGCCGGGATGGACGTGGCGCGGATCAACCGCAGCCACGGCAGCGCCGAGGAGCACGCGGCCGTCTACCGCGGCGTGCGCGAGGCCGCCGCCGAGTCGGGCCGGTCCGTCGCGGTGCTCGTCGACCTCCAGGGGCCGAAGATCCGTCTGGGCCGCTTCGGCGGCGACGAGAAGCACTGGCTCGAGGAGGGTGACACCTTCACGATCACGACCGAGGACGTCGTCGGCACCAAGGAGCTCGTCTCCACGACGCACAAGGGCCTGCCCGGCGACGCGCGCGTCGGCGACCCGATCCTCATCGACGACGGCAAGGTGCTCGTCCGCGTCACCGCCGTCGAGGGCCCCCGCGTCGTCACGCGCGTCGAGGTCGCCGGCCCGGTGTCGAACAACAAGGGCCTGAACCTCCCGGGCGTCGCGGTCTCCGTGCCGGCGCTGTCCGAGAAGGACCAGGACGACCTGCGCTGGGCGCTCCGTCTCGGCGCGGACATCATCGCGCTGTCCTTCGTGCGGTCCGCGAAGGACTTCGAGGACGTCAAGCGGATCATGGACGAGGAGGGCCGCACGGTCCCCGTCGTCGCCAAGATCGAGAAGCCGCAGGCCGTCGACAACCTCGCCGAGATCGTCGACGCGTTCGACGGCGTCATGGTCGCGCGCGGCGACCTCGCGGTCGAGCTCCCGCTGGAGCAGGTCCCGCTCGTCCAGAAGCGCATCGTCGAGCTCGCGCGTCGCAACGCGAAGCCCGTCATCGTCGCGACCCAGGTGCTCGAGTCCATGACGAACTCGCCGCGCCCGACGCGCGCCGAGGCGTCCGACTGCGCCAACGCCGTCCTCGACGGCGCCGACGCGGTCATGCTCTCGGGCGAGACCAGCGTGGGCGAGTACCCGATCCTCACGGTCGAGACCATGGCCCGCATCATCGAGGCCACGGAAGAGGCGGGCCGCGAGCGCATCGCGCCGCTCGGCTCGACCCCGCACACGCGTGGTGGCGCCATCACGCGCGCCGCGGCGGAGATCGGCGAGATCCTCGGCGCGAAGTACCTCGCGACGTTCACCCAGTCGGGCGACTCGGCGCGCCGCATGTCGCGCCTGCGCTCGTCGATCCCGCTGCTCGCCTTCACGCCGCGCGAGCACGTGCGCAACGTCCTGTCGCTCTCGTGGGGCACCCAGACGTACCAGGTGCCCGAGGTGGAGAACACCGACGCGATGGTGGGCCAGGTCGACACGACCCTCCAGGCCAACGGCCTCGCCGAGGTCGGCGACCTCGTGGTCGTCGTCTCCGGCGCCCCCGTGGGCCAGCCGGGCACGACGAACTCGATCCTCGTGCACAAGATCGGCGACCACTCCGACCTGCGGAAGTGACGCCGCCGCGCCCCTGACGGCGCGGTCCGTGTGACGCCCGACGGCGGCGCCCCCTCTCGCAGGGAGCGCCGCCGTCGTCGTTCCCGGTCGGGGTGGCAGTCGGTCGCTTCGCCTCCGCTCTCCCGCGCCGTCACCTCGAGCGCGTCGCCGGGCAGGGAATACGGACGACACCGAGCTCGTGGTGGCCCTAGCCTCGCGGGATGCGTGCCGTGCCGGACTCCCTGGACCCTGCGGTCGTGCGTCGGGTCGACGCGCGGCTGGACCGCGTCGTGCGCGACGAGCGGGTCGCGATCCCGCTCGCGGTGGAGAGTGGGAGCCGTGCGTGGGGGTTCCCGTCGCCGGACTCGGACTACGACTGCCGGTTCGTCCACGTGCGGTCCCAGGCGGACTACCTGGACCCGTGGCCGCGGCGCGACGTGGTCGAGACGCCGCTCGACGCGGTGCTGGACGTGAACGGGTGGGACCTGCTCAAGGCCGTGCGGCTGCTCGTCCGGGGCAACGCGACGCTGCTGGAGTGGCTGCGGTCGCCGATCGTGTACCGCGCGGACGTCGCCTTCCGGTCCGACCTGCTCGCTCTCGCGGAGCGCGTCGTCGTCGACCGCGACGCGCTGCGCAGGCACTACCTCCACGTCGCGATCGGTCAGCGGGACCGGTGGTGGTCGGACCGCGAGGTGCCGCTCAAGAAGGTCTTCTACGCCGTGCGCCCCGCCGCGACGCTGCGGTGGTTGCGCGTCCGACCGGATGCCGCGGTGCCGCCGATGGACCTTGCCACCCTGCTCGTGGAGGGTGAGGCGCCGGACGACGTGACGCGCGCGGCGGCGGACCTCGTCGCGCTCAAGGCCGTCTCGCGCGAGATGGGCGCGGGTGCGGTGCCGGAGCCGCTCGTGCGGTTCGTGACCGACGAGCTCGCCCTCGCGTCCGCGGCAGGCGACCAGCACGACGGCGACCGTGCGGCCGCACGAGCGGTTGCCGCCGCGTCCTTCCGGGACCTCGTCGCGCGGTACGGCCCGCCGGACGCCGTCCCTCCGGCTGGGTCCGGCGCTCTCAGGCCCGCACCGGCCGCAGGCCGCTGACCCACCGCGGGGCGGTGGGCGACGTCGCGAGGCGGGCGAGCATCGCGTCGAGCACGGCGGCCCGGTCGAACTGCAGCGCGTACTCCCGGGCCGCCTGGGCCCTGGCGTGCCGCGCGTCGGCGTCGAGGGCGAGGGCGTCGTCGAGCGCGGCGGCGATCGACGCGGGGGAGCGCGTCGGGACGATCGTCGCGTGCGGTCCGACGGCCTCGCCGATGCCGCCCGTGTCCGTGGTGACGACGGGCCCGCCGCCCGCGAGCATCGCCTCGGCGAGCGCGATGCCGAACGTCTCGACGAACTCGGGACGTGGCTTGCTGGGCAGGACGAACGCGGCGCTGCCCGCCATGAGGTGCGGCTTGGTGGCGTCGTCGACGTCGTCGAGGAACACGATCCGGTCGGCGGCGCCGCTCGCGGTGGCGCGCGCACGCAGGTCGGCCTCCGCCGGCCCGCGTCCGGCGACGACGAGGTGCGCGCCCGCTGCCCGGGCCGACAGCGCGAAGCCGTCGATGAGGTCGTCGACGCCCTTCGCCGCCGCGAGCCGGGAGAGGAAGAGCACGTACGGGCGGTCGGCGATGCCGCGGTGCGCGAGCACGCCGCGCGTGACGGTGGCGTCGAGGTCGGTGTACGCGCTCGTGTCGATGGCGGGGTAGGAGATCTGCACGCGCTCGGCGCACTGCTCCGCGAAGAACGTCCCGTGCCGGTCGTCGATCCCCTGGGCGCAGGCCACGACCAGGTCGCGCGTGTACCGGGAGACGGCGACGCACAGGTCGCTCGCCAGGTACCCGGACAGGACGTGCGCTGCGGCGCCGAAGCGTCCCTCCTCGACGCACGAGCGCACCACGTTCGTCACGTCGGAACCGACCGCCTCGGCGATCGTGGCGACCTCGACGGGCAGGCCCGTGCTGCGGGCGACGCGCACGGCGTCGGACACGGCGGTCGTGTGCGGGCTGAGGTAGAGGGAGAGGCAGACGGTGGGGACGCCGTCGGTGAAGAGCTCGACGAGGCGACCCGTGAGCCCGGCGAGGTACCGGCCGTCGGGCACCTTGTAGTCGCCGACGGGTTCGGGACGCTCGACCGTGATGCCCGCGCTGTACGGCAGGACGGAGCCGAGCGGCTTGAGGGGCAGCCCGGCGGCCTCGAGGCGCTCGACGGGCCAGGTGACGATCCGCACCTCGGTGAAGCCGCGGTGCAGGGCGGCCTCGGCGAGGTTGCGGGCCTCGCCGGAGTGGCCGCAGATCACGGGGTCGGCGCGCACCACGACGACGAGGCGGCGGGCGGGCGTCTGGCGCAGGGTGGTGGTCATGACGTCTCCGGGGTCTGGTCGGGAGCGTGGGGCGTCGTGCTTCCGTCGGGGTACGACGGCGGTCGGTGCTCGGGTGCGGTGCCCCAGCCGGTGGGGTGGGGCCCGAGCTCGAGGAGGAGCCGGCCGCTGCGACGCACACGCGTCGCGGGGAGCCAGGTGCTGTGGAGCGGCTGGCCGTCGAGCCATGCGGCGCGTACGTGCTGCGGTGGCGTGCGCGGGCCGGGCTCGACGAAGCCGGTGGTCTCGACCGTCAGGGTCCCGCCGGGGACGTGGAGGCGGGACTCGGCGAACGACGGCGTGCCGACGAGGAAGATCCCCTGCCCGGCGACGGGGAACAGGCCGAGCGACGCCCAGACGTACCACGAGCTCAGCGCGCCCGAGTCGTCGTTGCCCGGGAGACCTCCCGGGCCGGTGCCGAAGCGCTGGTGGACCGCGGCGTGCACGACCTCCGCCGTCCGGTCCGGTCGGCCGGCGTAGTGGTAGGCCCACGGGGCTTCCATGTCGGGCTCGTTGTTGAGCCCTTCGAACCGGTTCAGCGCGTACCCGGCGGCCATCTCCGCGGCGTCGGGCCGCACGCCGGGCTGGGTGACGGGTGGGGCGCCGAACCCGAAGAACCGGTCGAGGAGCGCGACGAACGCCTCGTCGCCGCCGGACAGCGCGATCCGCGCCGCCATGTCGTGCACGAGCCGGAAGGAGTAGTTCCAGCGTCCGCCCTCGTAGAAGGTCGAGTCGCGCAGGAGCCCGGTCGCGGGGTCGAAGGCGTTGACCCACCCCTGGGCATGCTGCGCGAGCTCGTCGGCGAGCGCGTGGTCTCCGACGCGCCGAGCGACGGACGCGGTGCACCAGTAGCCGAACGCGAGGTCGAGCGTGTGGCTGACCGGGTGGGCGACACCGTGGAGGAGGTAGTCCTCGCCGTAGGTGCGGCGCAGGTCGTTGTGCAGGTGCACGAGCGCCCAGTCCCAGTCGAGGCTGGGGACGTCGAGGGCGCACAGGTCGGCGAGGAACGTGTGCGCGAGCGCGCTGGCCTGGCGCGAGAAGCGGTCGGCTCCGCGCGCCATCCGGTACCCGATCGGGAAGTTCCCCTCCTCCTCGCAGATGTGCAGGAGCGCGGTGGCGAGCTCGACGGCGCGGTCCGGCCAGAACGCCGTGAGCAGGGGGAGCTGGGTCCGGTAGATGTCCCACATGGTCGACACGTCGAACGCGAAAGGGGTGTCGCCGGGCCAGAACGGGCTCTCGTCCGGGGCGAGGCACGGCTTGAGCAGCGCGTGGTACAGCGCCGTCGCGAAGACCGTGCGGCGCGCCGGGTCGGGGCACTCGACCTCGATCCGGTCGAGGCGCTGCGCCCACGTCGTCGCGGTGCCCTCGTGCCGGGCGCCGAAGGCCGCGGGGCCGGGGCCGCAGTCCGCACGGAGGTTCGCGCGCGCCTGCTCCGGCCCGCGCAGCGAGAAGCCGAGCCGGACCTCGACGACCTGACCGGCCGTCGTCGGGCCCGCCCAGAGGAGGCCGAAGGGGCGCAGCGTCGTCGGTCGGATGTCCGCGAAGTCGAGGCGGGTGCTGCCGGGCATGAGCCGCCGGTCGTACCAGAGCATCTGCCGCCAGGGGTGTGCGTCGCACTCGAGGTGGACGGCGAGCGGCGCACCCTCCACGACGATCTCGCCGGCGGCGGTCCCCGGCCCGAGCGTCGCGAGGTGGGCGCGGAGCGGGACGGTCGCACCGTGCGGGATCGCCAGGCCGCCGAGCGAGAGGTCGACGACGAGGCGCGCGTCGGGGTGCGCGGGGAACGTGTAGCGGTGGACGGCGCTCTTGGGCCCGACCGTGACCTCGCACCGGACCCCGTTGCCGAGCGTGGCGGCGTAGTACCCGGGGGAGGCCTCCTCGTCGACCAGGTCCCAGTGCCGCCCGAGCGCGTCGAGCGGCTCGAGCATCGGCGTGACCCGCACGTAGTTGTAGTACTTGCGGATCGCGCCCGTGCCGGACTGCTGGAAGTGGGTGATCCCCGAGGCGACCGGGCGGTCGAAGAGCGTCTCCGGAACCCCCTCCGTGCCGAAGTCGTACCGGCCGTACCCCGTCGGGTACGCACCCGAGTAGGCGCACGCGGAGACCATGCCGAGCGGGTACGCCGCCCCGGGGTGGGTGTTGCCGACGAGAGGCTTCGGGGACCACCACGTCGCGGCGAGACCCGTCGGTGCCGGAAGGTCGGTCGCACCCGTGCCGACGAACGGGTCCACGTGCTCGAGCACGGCCCACCTCCCACCCGGGCACGAGGACGTGTGCCCTGCTCCGGACGGTAGGAGGAGGGTGTGTCGGTGGTGTTACCGGCGGCTTCCCACGGCGTGACGGAACAGGAAGGTCCGGATGGAGGCACCAGCCGCCGACGGCGAGATGGTGGAGGTGCCCCGGGTGGGATTCGAACCCACACTGGATCGGGTTTGAGCCGAACGCCTCTGCCGGTTGGGCTACCGGGGCGGTGCGCCTCGGGTCGGCTCCGCCGGGTCCGCTGCGCGTGCACCATCGAACCACACGGGTGCGCCTTCACGAGAATCACACTCCTCCGAGGGCGAAACGCGGGGGCGGCAGGGGGTGCGGCGCACTACAGTGAACCCCGTGAGTGACCAGACAGCGCAGCCCGAGGACAAGCAGCCGCTCGACCTGCCCCCGATGATCGAGCCCGAGCCCGCCGCGACCCCCGCCCCGTCGGGCCGTCCCGCACGCCGCGCGATCGTCGCCGAGGACGAGGCCCTGATCCGTCTCGACGTGGTCGAGACGCTGCGCGACGCCGGGTTCGACGTCGTCGGCGAGGCCGGCGACGGCGCCACGGCGGTGAAACTGGCGCTCGAGCTCAAGCCCGACGTCGTCGTCATGGACGTGAAGATGCCCGAGCTCGACGGCATCTCCGCGGCCGAGCAGATCGGCAAGGCGCACGCCGCACCCGTCGTCCTGCTCACGGCGTTCTCGCAGGCGGAGCTCGTCGAGCGGGCGCGCGACGCGGGGGCCATGGCCTACGTCGTCAAGCCGTTCACGCCGGCGGACCTGCTGCCTGCGGTCGAGATCGCGATCTCGCGCTACTCGCAGATCACGGCGCTCGAGTCCGAGGTCGCCGACCTGGCGGAGCGTTTCGAGACGCGCAAGCGCGTGGACCGGGCCAAGGGTCTGCTCATGACCAAGATGGGCCTGTCGGAGCCGGAGTCGTTCCGCTGGATCCAGAAGACCTCGATGGACCGCCGCCTCACCATGCGCGAGGTCGCGGACGCCGTCATCGAGCAGGTCGGCGGCGCCTGATCGAGCCCGCCTCGCCCGAGGCGTCCGCTCGCGGGGTCCTGAGCAGGACCTTTGTCAGGGCGCTCCGGGCGGGCTATCGTCTTGGACTGGCGTCCAGTAGTTCCGGGGCGGTGAACACGGTCGCCACGTAGTCTCAGTCGACGGCCGACGGCGCCGTCCGAGCGACGTGGACCATCTCACGCCCCACGTCCCTCGGTGCCGCCGGTCCCACGGTGCGAACGAGGAGGAGCGCGGTGCGCCCAGCAGTGGAGGTCAGGCCTGCGGTCGGTGACGACCTGCCCGGTGTCGCGTCGCTGTGCGTCGAGGCCCGGCACGAGTCCGCGTCGGGCGCCCAGTTCTGCGCCCCGGACGAGGACCGCCTCGTCCGGCACCTCTCCGTCCTGCTGACGATCCCGGGCGGCCACGTCCTCGTCGCGCTCCTCGAGGGGCGCCCCGTCGGGTTCGTCCTCGCCCGGTCGCTCGACCCGCACCTCTTCGCGGACGAGCCGAGCCTGTACGTCGAGGCGATCTACGTCGGGAGCGAGGCCCGGCGCCGCGGCGTGGGCCACGCCCTCCTCAGCGCGACGGCGGAGCTCGCCGCCTCCTCGGGCGCGACGCACGTCTACTCCGTCCCCATCCCCGGTTCCCGCGGGGTGCAGCGCTTCCTCGCCCGTCTCGGTTTCGGGCCCGTCGCCGGGCACCGCGTCGTCCAGACGGCGGTGCTCCAGCGCCGACTGGCCACCGACCTCGCGCCGTCCCGCAAGGGGACCCGGTCGCTCGAGGACCTCATCGCCCGCCGCCGTCGTGCGCGGACCGAGACTATGTCCGGGCCGGTCGACCTGCGAGAGTTCCAGGCCGAGTACCGGCGCCGCACCGGTGTCGTGACGCCGGTCGAGGAACGCGAGACGCTGCCCGGCTGAGCCGGCGTCCGCCTCGCGGGCCCGACCCGTCCGTCCGGCCCACGAGGTGGCGGTCAGCCCAGGTCGAGGATCATGCACGTGAGCCGGGCGGTGCACACGCGCCGGCCCTCGTCGTCGGAGACCACGATCTCGTAGCTCGCCGTCGTGCGGCCGCGGTGCACCGGGACGGCCTCGCCGTGCACCCAGCCCTCGCGCGCCCCCCGGTGGTGCGTCGCGTTGACCTCGATCCCGACGGCCGCGCGCCCGGGGCCCCCGTGGAGCTGGGCGGCGATGGAGCCGAGCGTCTCGGCGAGCACCACCGACGCGCCCCCGTGCAGCAGCCCGGCGGGCTGGGTGTTCCCCGCGACGGGCATGCGGGCGGTGACCCGGTCGGCGCTCACGTCCTCCAGCTCGATGCCCATGCGCTCGATCAGCGTGCCCGCGGTGCGCAGGCCCATGGCCTCGTAGGCGTGGCGCGGGGCCCCGGGGGACCCCGTCTCGGCGGGCGCGGGCGCGGTGGGGTCGGTGGTCCGGTCGGGGCCGTGCGTGTCGGTCATGGACTGTAGGTTGGCACCCGTGACGACCTCCGCGCGACCTCGCCTCCTGCTCATCGACGGACACTCCATGGCCTACCGCGCGTTCTTCGCGCTCCCGGCGGAGAACTTCTCGACGACCACGGGGCAGCACACGAACGCGGTGTACGGGTTCACGTCGATGCTCATCAACCTCCTGCGGGACGAGGAGCCGACGCACGTCGCCGTCGCGTTCGACGCGGGCCGCCAGTCGTTCCGCACCGAGATCCTGCCGACCTACAAGGGCACGCGCGAGTCCACCCCCGAGCCCTTCCGCGGCCAGGTCCCGCTCATCAAGGAGATCCTCGAGACGCTGCACATCCCGACGCTCGAGCGCGAGGGCTACGAGGCGGACGACATCTTCGCGACCCTCGCGACCCAGGGCGCGGACGCCGGGATGGAGGTCCTCGTCTGCTCGGGCGACCGGGACTCCTTCCAGCTCATCGGCGAGGACGTCACCGTGCTGTACCCGAAGAAGGGCGTCTCCGAGCTCGCGCGCATGGACGGCGCGGCCGTCGTCGAGAAGTACGGAGTCCCGCCCGAGCGGTACAGCGACCTGGCAGCGCTCGTGGGGGAGACCTCGGACAACCTGCCGGGCATCCCCGGCGTCGGCCCCAAGACGGCCGCGAAGTGGATCACGGCCTACGGCGACCTCGACGGCCTGCTCGAGCACGCGGACGAGATCAAGGGCAAGGCGGGGGAGAACCTGCGCGCGCACCTCGACCAGGTACGCCTCAACCGGCGGCTCAACGCGCTCCTGCGCGACCTCGAGCTCCCGGTCGGCCCGGACGACCTCGCGACGCGCCCGTGGGACCGCGAGGCCGCGCACCGCGTCCTCGACGCGCTCGAGTTCCGCGCCCTGCGCGACCGGCTCTTCGCGATCGCGCCCGAGGGCGAGGTCGAGACGGAGGCGGGGTTCGACGTCGAGCTCGCCGACGTCCTGCCCGGCGGCCTCGGCGCCTGGCTGGCGGAGCACGGCGGTCGGATCGGGGTCGAGGTGGCGGGCAAGGCGGTTCCGGGCGGCGGGGACGCCTGGGGTCTCGCTCTGTCCGACGATGCCGGGGCGGCCGTCGCTCTCGAGCTCGCCGACGTCGCGGGCGCCGACGACGAGGCGCTCGCCGCGTGGCTCGCGGACCCGGGGCGGCCGAAGGTCGTGCACGGCGCGAAGTCCGCCTGGCACGAGCTCGCGGCGCGCGGCTACGACCTCGCGGGCGTGACCTTCGACACCGAGCTCGCCGCCTACCTGTGCCATCCCGACCAGCGCGGCTACGACCTCGGCGACCTCGTCGTGCGCCACCTGCACCGCGAGCTGCGCTCGGACACGGAGTCCGGCAACGACGCGCAGGGCGCCCTTGACCTCTCGCTCGACGGCAACGGCGAGCAGGAGCGCGACGCGGTACGCGCGCTCGCCGTCGCCCAGCTCGGCGACGTGCTCGCGGGGGAACTCGAGGACCGCGGCGCCACGACGCTCCTCACCGATCTCGAGCTCCCGCTCTCCCAGGTGCTCTCGCGCATGGAGCAGCGCGGCATCGCGGCGGACGTCGAGTACCTGCGCGAGCTCGAGCAGCACTTCGGCGACCTCGTCGCGACGGCCGCGGCCGAGGCGTACGCGGTGATCGGGCGGGAGGTGAACCTGGGCTCGCCCAAGCAGCTCCAGGAAGTCCTGTTCGACCAGCTCGGCATGCCCAAGACGAAGAAGATCAAGACGGGCTACACGACCGACGCGTCGGCGCTCGCGGACCTCTTCGTCAAGACCCAGCACCCGTTCCTCGAGCACCTGCTCGCACACCGCGACGCGTCGCGCCTGCGCCAGACGGTCGAGGGCCTGCTCAAGTCCGTCGCGGACGACGGGCGGATCCACACGACGTTCCAGCAGACGATCGCGGCGACGGGCCGGCTCAGCTCGACCGACCCGAACCTGCAGAACATCCCGATCCGCACCGAGGCGGGCCGGCGCATCCGGCGCGCGTTCGTCGTGGGTGAGGGCTACGAGACGCTCATGACCGCCGACTACAGCCAGATCGAGATGCGCATCATGGCGCACCTGTCGGGCGACGAGGGGCTCATCGAGGCGTTCCGCTCGGGCGAGGACCTGCACTCCTACGTCGGCTCACGGGTCTTCGAGGTGCCGGCGGACGCGGTCACGCCCGCGATGCGGTCGAAGATCAAGGCGATGTCCTACGGGCTGGCGTACGGGCTCTCGGCCTTCGGGCTCTCCCAGCAGCTCACCATCGAGGTGGGCGAGGCGCAGAAGCTCATGGACGACTACTTCGAGCGCTTCGGCGGCGTCCGCGACTACCTGACGGGCGTCGTCGACGAGGCGCGCGCGACCGGCTACACCGCGACCATCCTCGGGCGCCGCCGGTACCTGCCCGACCTCACGAGCGACAACCGGCAGCGCCGCCAGATGGCGGAGCGCATGGCCCTCAACGCGCCCATCCAGGGGAGCGCGGCCGACATCATCAAGGTCGCCATGCTCAACGTCCAGCGCGCGATCGACGAGCGCGGGCTGCGCTCGCGGCTCCTCCTCCAGGTGCACGACGAGCTCGTGGTCGAGGTCGCGCCGGGCGAGCGCGACACCGTCGAGGAGGTGCTGCGCACGCAGATGGGTGCGGCGGCGGACCTCGACGTGCCCCTCGACGTCTCGGTCGGTGTCGGTGCGACGTGGCACGAGGCGGGCCACTGACCGGCCGTCAGCCCGGGAGGCGCGTACGGAAGATCGCCGTCCCGGGCAGGTAGGCGCCGCGCACCGGCCCCCACCCGCCCCACACCTCGGCGTTGTCGGCAGGCCACTCCGGCTCGACGACGTCGCGTACCTCCAGCCCGGCGGCGACCACCTCGCGCACGTGGTCGCCCAGCGTGCGGTGGTACTCCGCGTAGACGACGCGACCGGCGTCGTCCGTCTCGACGTAGGGCCGACGGTCGAAGTAGGAGCGGTTCGCGGTGAGCCCGTGCTCGCTCGGGTCGTCGGGGAAGGCCCAGCGCGTGGGGTGCGTGACGGAGAACGTCCACGTGCCGCCCGGCCGCAGGACCCGCGCGACCTCGCGGTGCACCGCGTCGGCGTCGGGGACGAACGGGAGCGCGCCGAACGACGTGAACGCGACGTCGAAGGTGTCGTCGGCGAAGGGCAGCCGGCGCGCGTCCGCCTGAACGACGGGCACCCGGATCCCCGTCGCCCGGTCGAGCGCCGCGCCCGCGGCGAGCATCCCCCGGGAGACGTCCGTGGCGACCGCCCGGGCGCCCTGCGCGACGAGCCAGCGCGAGCACTGCGCGGCCCCGGCGCCGACCTCGAGCACGCGACGGCCTGCCACGTCCCCGAGCAGCCGGGCGTCGCGCTCCCGCAGGCCCTCGGGGCACCAGCAGAAGTCCGCCGCGCCGAGGAACGCCCCGTGCTCGTCGAGGTACTCGGCGGCGTTCGCGTCCCACCACCCGCGCCCGGCCCGACCGCCCTCGGCGTCGGGCACGTCCCGGTAGCCGGCGTCCGCCGTCGGCCCGGGCGCGCCGACGTCGTCCGGGGCCGGAACCTGTGGTGGCACGAGGGGAGGGGGCGCGCTCATGCCGCCATTCTCCCGGGCGCGAGGCTCTACGGGGTGCTGTCCCGCGCCGCACGGCCCGGACCCGCGGGACCTTGGTCGTCGGCGTGCCCGCGGGCCGGGACGCGCCGTGACCTGCGTCGCACGGTTGACTAGGGTGGACGGTGACGCGGTGCCGCGGAGGTCGGCACCTCCGTCGACGCCGGGCACGCGCGCGAGGCCGCGCGACGCGACGACGAGACGGAGGAACAGGTGCGCATCGGACTTCTCACCGGCGGAGGCGACTGCCCCGGCCTGAACGCGGCGATCCGGGCCGTGGTCAAGCAGGGGACGGGGGAGTACGGGCACACCATCATCGGCTTCCGCAACGGGTGGCGCGGTGTGGTCGACGGCGACGTGCACCCGCTCGGGCGCCAGGACATCCGCAACGTGCTGCCGGTCGGCGGGACGCTGCTGGGCACGGCCCGGTTCCACCCGCGCGAGGAGGACGGCAGCATGGATGCCGTGCTCGCGACGGTCGAGGCGGAGCACCTCGACGCGCTCATCTGCATCGGGGGTGACGGCACGCTCCACGCCGCGAGCCGCGTCGCCGAGGCGGGCGTCAAGATCGTCGCGATCCCCAAGACGATCGACAACGACGTCGAGGGCACGGACCTGTCCATCGGGTTCCACACCGCGGTGAACATCGCGACCGAGGCCCTCGACCGCGTGCACACGACGGCGGAGAGCCACAACCGCGTGATGGTCGTCGAGGTCATGGGTCGTCACGCCGGGTGGATCGCGGTCAACTCGGGCATCGCGGGCGGTGCCGAGGTCGTCCTCGCTCCCGAGGAGCCCTTCGACATCGACCAGCTGGTGAAGTTCCTGCGGCACCGGCACCGGGCGCACGCGAACTTCTCGATCGTCGTCGTCGCGGAGGGCGCCGTCCCGCGCGAGGGTTCGTCGATGGAGTTCACGCAGCAGCTCGGCCGGTTCGGCGAGATCGTCGCGGGGTCGATCGGCGAGCGCGTCAGCGCGGAGATCGCGGAGCGGACCGGGTTCGACACGCGGCTCACGGTGCTCGGGCACGTGCAGCGCGGCGGGGAGCCGACGCCCACCGACCGCATCCTCGGCAGCCGGTTCGGTGTCGCGGCCGTCGACGCGGTGAGCGCGGGGACGTCGGGCGTGATGACGGCGCTGCGGGGCGAGCGCGTCGAGCTCGTGCCGCTGGCGGAGGTCGCGGGCCGACCGAAGCGTGTCCCGGAGGAGCTGCTGCGCGTCGCGCGCGTGCTCGCGTGACGCGCCACGGCCGACGGGTGCGGGGCGGAGGAGGCTGGTGGACGCGCCCCCTGTCGCGTTGACCACCGGGGTGACACCCCGATAAGGTGGACGGCGGTGCGTTGCGCCTGCCTTCGTCCCGGACCCTGACGCCAACCATGACGTCGCCCGGTCCACGGTCCAGCGGCAGCGACGCGCCGAGAACCCTACCCGCTCGACTACACCTGTCCGCATCGGAGCATCGAACTCAATGACCATCTCTACCCCCGCGAAGTCCGCACCCCAGGTTGCCGTCAACGACATCGGCACCGAGGAGGACTTCCTCGCCGCCGTTGACGCGACCATCAAGTACTTCAACGACGGCGACATCGTCGAAGGCACGATCGTCAAGGTGGACCGCGACGAGGTCCTCCTCGACATCGGCTACAAGACCGAGGGCGTCATCCCCTCCCGCGAGCTGTCCATCAAGCACGACGTGGACCCCGGTGAGGTCGTCAACGTCGGCGACGCGGTCGAGGCCCTCGTCCTCCAGAAGGAGGACAAGGAAGGCCGTCTGATCCTGTCCAAGAAGCGCGCCCAGTACGAGCGCGCCTGGGGCACGATCGAGAAGATCAAGGAGGAGGACGGCGTCGTCACCGGCACCGTCATCGAGGTCGTCAAGGGTGGTCTCATCCTCGACATCGGCCTCCGTGGCTTCCTCCCGGCCTCCCTCGTGGAGATGCGTCGTGTCCGCGACCTCCAGCCGTACGTCGGCAAGGAGATCGAGGCGAAGATCATCGAGCTCGACAAGAACCGCAACAACGTCGTCCTCTCGCGCCGTGCGTGGCTCGAGCAGACGCAGTCCGAGGTCCGCTCCACCTTCCTGCAGACGCTGCAGAAGGGCCAGGTGCGCCCCGGTGTCGTCTCCTCGATCGTCAACTTCGGTGCGTTCGTGGACCTCGGCGGCGTCGACGGCCTCGTGCACGTCTCCGAGCTGTCCTGGAAGCACATCGACCACCCGTCCGAGGTCGTCGAGGTCGGCCAGGAGGTCACGGTCGAGGTCCTGGACGTCGACTTCGACCGCGAGCGCGTCTCACTGTCGCTGAAGGCGACGCAGGAGGACCCGTGGCAGACGTTCGCCCGGACCCACGCGATCGGTCAGGTCGTGCCGGGCAAGGTCACCAAGCTCGTCCCGTTCGGCGCGTTCGTGCGCGTCGAGGACGGCATCGAGGGCCTCGTGCACATCTCGGAGCTGGCCGTGCGCCACGTCGAGCTGCCGGAGCAGGTCGTCAACGTCGGTGACGAGGTCTTCGTCAAGGTCATCGACATCGACCTCGAGCGTCGCCGCATCTCGCTCTCGCTCAAGCAGGCCAACGAGGGCGTGGACCCGGAGTCGGACGACTTCGACCCCGCGCTCTACGGCATGGCCGCCGAGTACGACGAGCAGGGGAACTACAAGTACCCCGAGGGCTTCGACCCGGAGACCAACGAGTGGCTCGAGGGCTTCGAGACGCAGCGCGAGGCGTGGGAGGCGGAGTACGCCAAGGCCCACGAGCGCTGGGAGGCGCACCGCAAGCAGGTCGCCGAGGCCGTCAAGGCCGACTTCGACGCCGCGTCGGGCGACTCGGGCTCCTCGAGCTCGTCGTCGTCCTCGAGCAGCACGTCCTACTCGTCGGCCCCGGCCGCCGAGGCGACGGGCACGCTCGCGTCGGACGAGGCGCTCGCCGCGCTCCGCGAGAAGCTCACCGGCAACTGATCTCCTGACGACGTCCGCCGTCCCGGCGGACCCGTCGAAGGTCGCGCGAAGGCCCGCCACCCCCTCGGGGTGGCGGGCCTTCGCCATCCCCGCCATCCGTAGACACCGCCGAACAGGTGGTCCTGGTTCGTCAGCGCTCGCGGACGAACCAGGACCACCTGCTCGGCGAACCAGGATCGCCTGCTCGGCGGGCCGAGGGGAAGGCGGTCCGGCGGTCAGCTTGTGGCGGCGGTCGCCGGGGCGGCCGTCGCCGGAGCCGGGGTCTTGGCCGGGTCGGTGGTCGACGGCTGGGACGAGTCGGCGAACTGCGTCCGGTAGAGCTCGGCGTACCGGCCGTCGCGGGCGAGCAGCTCGGTGTGCGTGCCCGTCTCGACGACGCGGCCGGCGTCGAGCACGACGATGAGGTCCGCCTCGCGGACCGTCGAGAGCCGGTGTGCGATCACGAGGGATGTGCGCCCGCGCAGAGCCTCGGCGAGGGCCGCCTGGACGGCGGCCTCGGAGCCGGAGTCGAGGTGCGCCGTCGCCTCGTCGAGGACGACGAGCTGCGGCGCCTTGAGGAAGACGCGCGCGATGGCGAGACGCTGGCGCTCCCCGCCGGACATCCGGTAGCCGCGGTCGCCGACGACCGTGTCCATCCCCGACGGCAGCGCAGCGACGACGTCCCACACGTGCGCGCGCCGCAGCGCGGCCTCGAGCTCGGCGTCGGTCGCGTCCGGCCTGGCGTACCGGAGGTTCTCCGCGATCGAGTCGTGGAAGAGGTGGGCCTCCTGCGTGACCACGCCGACGGCGTCGTGCAGGCTCCCTTGCGTGACGTCGCGCAGGTCGCGACCGGCGATCCGCACGTGGCCCGCGCTCGGGTCGTACATGCGCGTGACGAGCTGGGAGACCGTCGTCTTGCCGGCGCCTGACGAACCGACGAGCGCGACCATCGCCCCGGCGGGAACGGAGAACGAGACGTCGTGCAGCGTGTCGGTGGTGGGGTCCGCCCCCTCGACCGCGACCGACTCGAGCGAGGCGAGGGAGACCTCGGAGGCGCTCGGGTAGCGGAACGTCACGCCGTCGAGCTCGAGGCTCGCGCCCTCACGATCGACGGCCTCGGTGAGGTCGTCGGCGTCGGGCGCGTCGGTGACGGTGGGCTCGAGGTCGAGCACCTCGAGCACGCGCTCGAAGCTCACGAGCGCGGTCATGACGTCGACCTGGACGTTGGACATGGCCGTCAGCGGGCCGTAGAGGCGCCCGAGGTAGGCGGTGAGCGCGACGACGGTACCGACCGTGAGCGAGCCCGAGATCGCCATGACGCCGCCGAGGCCGTAGACGATCGCGACCGCGACGGAGGCGACGACCGTGAGACCGACCCGGAAGACCGTGCCGTACATGGCCTGCTTCACGCCGATGTCGCGGACGCGGCGGGCCTGGGCGGCGAACCGGGAGGACTCGCGGGCCGGGTCGCCGAAGACCTTGACGAGGTGGGCGCCCGCGACGTTGAACCGCTCGTTCATGGTCTGCGCTGCCTCGGCGTTGAGCTCGTAGCTCTCGCGCGTGATCGCAGCGAGGCGCTTGCCGACCCAGCGGGCCGGGAGCACGAACGCGGGCAGCAGGGTGAGGGCGAGCAGCGTGAGCTGCCAGGACATGGAGAGCATCGCGGCGAGGACGAACACGACGGTGAGGAGGTTCGAGAAGACGTTCGAGAGCGTCGACGTGAACGCCTGCTGCGCGCCGAGGACGTCGCCGTTGAGGCGCTGGACGAGCGCGCCGGTCCGGGTGCGGCTGAAGAACGCGAGCGGCATCCGCTGGACGTGGTCGAAGACGGCGGTGCGCAGGTCGACGATGAGTCCCTCGCCGATGCGCGAGGAGAACCAGCGTTGGGCGACGCCGAGTGCGCCGGAGAGCACAGCGAGCCCGGCGGCGACGAGCGACAAGCCGACGACGACGCCGGCATCGCCGGCGGTGATGCCGTCGTCGATGATCCGCTGGAAGAGCAGGGGCGTGACGGCGCCCGCGGCGGCGTCGATCGAGATGAGCACGAGGAAGGCCGCGAGCTGGCGCCGGTACGGCCGGGCGAAGGTGAGGACGCGCCGGATCGTGCCGCGGTGCAGCCGACGGGACGCGACGGAGGAGTCCTGGCGGAACGAGCGCATGCCGCGCCCGCCGCCGGCGCCGGGGAGTGGTGACGTGAATGACATGGGGCCTCCTGGGTGGGGGAGGGGTGCGTCGTCCGTCGGCGGGCTGGGGGCGTCGACGGGCGCGGTCTCGTGGACCGCTCGCACTCAAAACGATAGTGAGCCTACCTCACTATGAGTTCATATCACAAGTCGGAGTGCTCCCGGGTACGCTCGGCCTCGTGACGAGCGATGCGACAGCAAGTGCCGCGACCGGCGTGCCCCGGACGGTGACGCCGTCGACGGCCGACGAGGCGGGGGAGTTCCTCGCGCTCCTGCACGGCGCGCTGCGCACCGTGCGTCGCGAGGCCAGCGAGCGGCTCGAGCCGGCGGGGACGACCCCCGGACAGTTCCGCATGCTGCGCTTCCTCGCACGGTGCGACGGACCCTGCCGTCTCGGCGCGGTGGCGTCCGCGCTCGACGTCGCGCCGAGATCGGTGACGTCCAAGGTCGACGACGCCGAGCGCGCTGGGCTCGTCCGGCGCACCCCCGACCCGCACGACCGGAGGGCGACCCTCGTCGAGCTCACGCTGAGCGGGCGCGCCGTCGTCGAGCAGGTGGGCGCCGAGCGGTCGTCGAGCGCGGGGACGATGCTCGCCCGGCTCGACGCCGTCGAGCGCGCCGAGCTCCTTCGCCTCCTGCGCGCGGTCGCCGGCGAGCGGGACGGCGACCCGGGGCGTCGCCCGGAGAGCGACGGCGGATCGGGGACGCAGCGCTGAGCGGTCGCGACGAACGAGCGTCCCGGCGCGAGGTCGCGCACCGGCTGGCAGGATGGGGCGCATGTTTCGCATCGGCCTGACCGGAGGAATCGCAGCGGGGAAGTCCGTCGCGCTCGCACGCTTCGCCGAGCTCGGCGCCGTCGTCGTGGACTACGACGGGCTCTCCCGCGACGCCGTCGCGCCCGGGACCGTGGGGCTCGACGAGGTCGTCGAGGCGTTCGGGCCGGGTGTGCTCGACGGTGCCGGGTCGCTCGACCGGGCCGCGCTCGGGAACCTCGTGTTCGGCGATGACGCCGCACGCGAACGCCTCAACGCGATCGTCCATCCGGAGGTCCGCCGGCTCGCGGCCGAGCGCGAGGCGGCCGCGGGCGCGGCCGACCCCCGGGCCGTCGTCGTGCACGACATCCCCCTCCTCGTCGAGACCGGTGACCCCGCACGGTTCCACTGCGTCGTGGTCGTGCACACGCCCGCGGAGGTGCGGGTGGGCCGGCTCGTCGAGGGGCGCGGGCTGAGCGAGGAGGAGGCCCGCGCGCGCCTCGCGGCCCAGGCCGACGACGCGTCGCGTCTCGCCGTCGCGGACGTGACGCTCGACGGCTCCGGCTCGCCGGAGGACCTGCGGGCGCAGGTCGACGAGCTCTGGGTGCGTGTGCGGGCCGAGGTCGACGCCGAGGTCCAGGCGGAGATCGAGGAGCACGAGGCATGACGGTTGTGGTCAGCGGGTTCGAGCCGTTCGACGGCGCCGTCGACAACCCGTCGTGGGAGACCGCGGAGCGGCTCGCGGAGCGCGGGGAAGAGCTCGTGGGCGAGCGCGTGGTCGCGGTGCGGCTGCCCGTGACGTTCGGCGGTGCCTGGCCTGCGCTCGACGCGGCGGTCCGCGAGCACGCCCCCACCGTCGTGGTCGCGCTCGGGCTGGCGGGCGGGGCGACCCGCGTGCGCCTGGAGCGCGTGGCGGTGAACGTCCGCGACGCGCGGATCCCCGACAACGCTGGCGACCAGCCGGTCGACGAGCCCGTGGTCGCCGCGGCGCCGGTGGGCTACTGGTCGACGCTCCCGCTCAAGGCGTCGCTCGCGGCGGTCCGGGCGGCCGGCGTCCCGGTGGAGGTGTCGAGCACGGCCGGGACGTACGTGTGCAACGACGTCTTCTACGCCCTCATGCACCGCTGGGGTGCCGAGCCCGGACGGCAGGCCGGGTTCGTCCACGTCCCGGGGGCCGACGCCGTGCCGGTCGAGGACCAGGTGACGGCCGTGGCCGCGGTCGTGCGGCAGGCGCTCCTCGGCGCACCCGAGCCGGTCCTCGCGGCCGGCACGGAGAACTGAGGCTGCAGCGGGAGACGCCGAGGGCCCGGCAGGTCGTGCCTGCCGGGCCCTCGTGCGCACTCGCGTTGAGCGGTCAGCTCGTCGCGCGTCGGCGGGCCACGACGAGGATGGTCGCGCCACCGGCGAGCAGCAGCGCGGCCACCACGCCCAGGACGACGACCGAGGCGCCCGTCGTGGCGAGGCCGCCCTCCGGCGCGGCGTCGTCCTGCTCGGCGGCCACCGGGGTGGCGTCGGGCCCGGGCGCAGCCGAGGTCTCCGCCGCGGGGGTGCTCTCCTCCGTGGGCTCACCCGGCTCCTCGACGGCCGGCGTCTCCCCGTCCGTCGGCGGCGTCGTCACGCCTTCGCCAGGGTTCGGGCCCTCGGGCGTCGGCTCCGGCTTCGGCTCCTCGACGAGCGGGGTGGACGGGCACGGGCCGGCGAACGGGTAGTTGTGGTGCTCGATGCCGGCTCCGCCGGTGTACGCGACCTCGCCGTTGGCGAGGATCCGCCCGTTGGTCGACGTCGCGAGCGTCAGGGTCGAGTCCGTCCCCGGGACGACGACCGTCCCCGGGAACTGGTCGTTCGTGCCGAGCCGGACCTGCGTCGCCTCCGGGAAGCTCCACAGGAAGTGCGACGAGAGGTACTGCGTCGACTGGAACACGCGCTCGCCCGCGTAGGTCACGTGCTGGAGGCCCGGGATCGCGACGTCGGTACCCGTTACCGTGAGCAGGACCGGGCCCGAGCCCGTGACGTCGAGCCGCGTGAGGCTCTTCGCCGCGGCAGCGGTGAGCGTGTAGCGCGAGCCTGCCGTCACGGTCAGGGCGCCGTCCTTCGGGGTGACCGGGAGCGCGTCCTGCGCCGCGTCGGCGGCGATCGCGTCCACGAGACCGGGGAGCCCCGAGTAGGGCGCGAGGGCGACGTCGCGGCCTACGCCCTGGCGGACCGTGCCCGGTGCGGTGCGGTCGTTGAAGCTCTCGGTGCCTACGGGTGCGCCGGTGATCGTCCCCCCGACGACGACGTTGCCGCCCGCCGAGGCGTGAAGCCCTACCTGGAGGTTCGGCGCCGTCGCGAGGTCACCGCCGACCACGAGCATGTCCGTGCCGCCGGCGGGCGCGATCGCCGACCCGCCGCCCCCCGCGGTCCCGACGTTCAGGGTCCCGGCGCCGGAGAAGTCCGCGTCCTCGCCCACGACGACGCGACCCTCGAGCTCGGTCGCCGTCGTGACGGTGAGCCCGCCGCCGGCCCAGATCCCGACCCCGGCGTCGTCGATCTCCGCGAGCGTGTACACGCCGACGGGGCGGTCGCTCGCCCCGGCCGTGCAGACGTCGTCGGTCGTGAACGCCGGTGCCGCGGCCGCGGGGGCGGCGAGGCCGGCCGTCGTCAGGGCGAGCGCGGACAGGACGAGCAGAGGGATTCCGCGGGGGCGCGCGGGGTGCAGGCGCATGGTGTCGGCTCCAGGTCGAGGTTTCGTTAGCGGCGCTGACGTACTGCGGTCGGACTCCGTCGCCCGTCGTCGGTGCTGTCGGTGCGGCTCCACGGGCGGTGGGGAGCTGGCAGGGTCGAGGCGACCCTAGAGGTTGCGCATGACACCTTCCAAATTACGGCGGGGTGATTTCCCGTCAGGGCCCGGTCGGCTTCCGCGAGGGTGCGCGACAGGGTCCGTGTGGGTGGCTCGACGTACCGTGGGGACATGCGTCCCGTGACCGATCTCCAGCGCGCCACCGCCCCGTTCGAGGTCATCTCCGAGTACCAGCCGTCGGGTGACCAGCCGACGGCCATCGCGGACCTCTCGCAGCGCATCCGCGCGGGGGAGAAAGACGTCGTGCTGCTCGGTGCGACGGGTACCGGGAAGTCGGCCACCACGGCGTGGCTGATCGAGGAGCTGCAGCGGCCGACGCTCGTCATGGCACCGAACAAGACCCTCGCGGCGCAGCTCGCGACGGAGTTCCGGGAGCTGCTGCCGAACAACGCCGTCGAGTACTTCGTCTCGTACTACGACTACTACCAGCCCGAGGCGTACATCGCGCAGACGGACACGTACATCGAGAAGGACTCGTCGATCAACGACGAGGTCGAGCGGCTGCGGCACTCGGCGACGAGCTCGCTGCTCACCCGGCGGGACGTCGTCGTGGTCGCGTCCGTGTCCTGCATCTACGGCCTGGGCACGCC
This sequence comes from Cellulosimicrobium protaetiae, assembly GCF_009708005.2. Lineage (NCBI taxonomy): Bacteria > Bacillati > Actinomycetota > Actinomycetes > Micrococcales > Promicromonosporaceae > Cellulosimicrobium > Cellulosimicrobium protaetiae. Next base: position 2,679,838 of record NZ_CP052757.1, read on the forward strand.
GCAGGAGTACGTCGACCGCATGGTCCGGCTCGACGTCGGTATGCAGGTCGAGCGCGACGACCTGCTGCGGCAGTTCGTGACGATGCAGTACGCGCGCAACGACATGGCGTTCACGCGCGGCACCTTCCGCGTGCGCGGCGACACCGTCGAGATCATCCCGGTGTACGAGGAGCTCGCGGTCCGCATCGAGTTCTTCGGCGACGAGATCGAGAGCATCCAGACCCTGCACCCCCTCACGGGCGAGGTCGTCCGCTCCGAGCCGAGCATCCACGTGTTCCCGGCGACGCACTACGTCGCGGGTCCCGAGCGCATGGAGCGCGCGATCTCCTCGATCGAGGCCGAGCTCGCGGACCGGCTCGACGAGCTCGAGCGGCAGAACAAGCTGCTCGAGGCGCAGCGGCTGCGCATGCGCACGACGTACGACATCGAGATGATGCGCCAGATCGGCACCGCGTCGGGGATCGAGAACTACTCGCGGCACATCGACGGGCGCGAGGCGGGGTCGCCGCCCAACACGCTGCTCGACTACTTCCCCGAGGACTTCCTCCTCGTCATCGACGAGTCGCACGTGACTGTCCCGCAGATCGGCGCGATGTTCGAGGGGGACATGTCGCGCAAGCGCAGCCTCGTCGACCACGGGTTCCGCCTGCCGAGCGCGATGGACAACCGTCCGCTGCGCTGGGAGGAGTTCGTCGAGCGCATCGGCCAGACCGTCTACCTGTCGGCCACCCCCGGCGACTACGAGCTCTCCATGGCGGACGGCGTGGTCGAGCAGATCATCCGTCCCACCGGGCTCGTGGACCCGGAGGTGATCGTCAAGCCCACCACGGGCCAGATCGACGACCTGCTCCACGAGATCCGCGAGCGCGTCGAGCGCAACGAGCGCGTGCTCGTCACGACGCTCACCAAGAAGATGGCCGAGGACCTCACGGACTACTTCCTCGAGAAGGACGTGCGGGTCCGGTACCTGCACTCGGAGGTCGACACGCTGCGGCGGGTCGAGCTCCTGCGCGAGCTGCGCCTCGGCGAGTACGACGTCCTCGTCGGCATCAACCTCCTGCGCGAGGGCCTCGACCTGCCCGAGGTGTCGCTCGTCGCGATCCTCGACGCCGACAAGGAGGGCTTCCTCCGGTCGCCCAAGTCGCTCATCCAGACGATCGGCCGCGCGGCCCGCAACGTCTCCGGCCAGGTGCACATGTACGCGGACAAGATCACGCCCGCGATGGCCGCGGCGATCGAGGAGACCGAGCGCCGTCGCGAGCGGCAGATCGCGTACAACACGGAGCACGGGGTCGACCCGACGCCGCTGCGCAAGCGGATCTCGGACGTGACGGACATGCTCGCGCGCGAGGACGTCGACACGGCCGAGCTGCTCGCGGGCGGGTACCGGCAGCCGGGCAAGGGCGCGAAGGGCAAGGCGCCGGTGCCGGGCGGACCCAAGGAGGGCGCGTCGTCGGGCAACCGCCTCGCCGGCGCGGCGGCGAGCGACCTCGCCCAGCTCATCCAGGAGCTCAGCGACCAGATGCACGCGGCTGCGGGAGAGCTGCAGTTCGAGCTGGCCGCCCGGCTGCGTGACGAGATCTCGGGGCTCAAGAAGGAGCTGCGGCAGATGCAGGCCGCGACCGCCTGATCGGCCGCCGTCCCGGCCTGGTGCACCCCGCGCGTCGGGCGCGCGAGGAACAGTCCACGGTGGCGTGGTGTTGTCACGTCAGGAGGAGCCATGGCCTATGCTGGCTCCTCAGCGAGGGGGAGTATTCCCACACGGTGATGTCGTCATCACGGCCGGCGCAGTCGTCGGCCCGGTGTCACCGGTCCCGCAACCACCAGCCCGCGTCCCGTGCGGGTGCGCGTGGCGGTGCGTGGCGGAAGAGACCTTCGGTACACAGTGCTCCCCACGTACCGGAGGAATCTTCATGGATGTGCCTGTCTGGGCCTGGCTCGTCACCATCGGCGTGATCCTCGCGATGCTCGCCGTCGACTACGTCGGCCATGTGCGCACGCCGCACGCCCCGAGCCTGCGCGAGGCCAGCTGGTGGTCCGCGGGCTACGTCGCGATCGCGGTGGCCTTCGGTGGGATCGTCTGGGCCGTCTGGGGCTCGACGTACGGCGGCGAGTACTTCGCCGGGTACATCACCGAGAAGAGCCTGTCGGTCGACAACCTCTTCGTGTTCGTCCTCATCATGACGAGCTTCCGCGTCCCGCGGCTCTACCAGCAGAAGGTGCTGCTCATCGGCATCACGATCGCGCTGGTCCTGCGGACGATCTTCATCCTCCTCGGCGCGGCCCTGATCGAGAACTTCAGCTGGATCTTCTACGTCTTCGGTGCGTTCCTCCTCTACACGGCCTGGACGCAGATCAAGGCCGGGCAGAACCACGACGAGGAGTTCCACGAGAACGGCGCGCTCCGCCTGACCCGCCGCCTCTTCCCGACGACGGAGACGTACGTCGAGGACAAGATGACGACGAAGATCGACGGCAAGCGCTACATCACGCCGATGCTCATCGTCATGATCGCGATCGGCAGCGCGGACCTGCTCTTCGCGGTCGACTCGATCCCCGCGATCTTCGGCCTCACGCAGGAGACCTACCTCGTGTTCGCCGCGAACGCGTTCTCGCTCCTCGGCCTGCGCCAGCTCTACTTCCTCATCGACGGCCTCCTCGACCGCCTCGTCTACCTCGCGTACGGCCTCGCGGCGATCCTCGGCTTCATCGGCGTCAAGCTCCTCATCCACGCGCTGCACAAGAACGAGGTGCCGTTCATCAACGGCGGCGAGCACATCACCGCCATCCCGGAGATCCCGACCGCGCTGTCCCTCGGGTTCATCGTCGTCGTGCTCACCATCACCACGGTCGCGAGCCTCGCCAAGGACCGCGCCGACCGTCGACGCTCCGTCGAGAGCTCGGAGGGCTCACGCTGATGGTCCACGAGCTCCCCGTCTGGTTCGAGTGGGCGTCGCTCTCGGCGCTCGCCGTCCTGCTCCTCGTCGACCTGTTCGTCGTGGGGCGCCGCCCCCACGTCCCCTCGATGCGCGAGAGCGCGTTGTGGGTCGGCTTCTACGTCGCGCTCGCCCTCGTCTTCGGGGCGGTCGTCGGCGCGGTGGGCGGGGCGGCACCGGCCGGGGAGTTCTACGCGGGGTGGCTCACGGAGTACAGCCTCTCCGTGGACAACCTCTTCGTGTTCGTCATCATCATGGCGCGGTTCGCGGTCCCGCGGGACCAGCAGCAGCGCGTGCTGATGGTCGGCATCATCGTCGCACTCGTCCTGCGCGGGGCGTTCATCCTCGCGGGCGCGGCGATCATCGCGCAGTTCGTGTGGGTGTTCTACCTGTTCGGCGCGTTCCTCGTCTACACGGCGATCAAGCTCGTGGCCGGCGGGGACGAGCCCGAGGAGTACCACGAGAACCGTGCCGTGCGGGCGCTGCGTCGCGTGCTGCCGCTCGGTACGCAGTACGACGGCGGCCGGCTGCGCACGATCGAGGACGGCAAGCGGGTCTTCACGCCGCTCGTCATCGTGTTCCTCGCGATCGGCAGTACCGACCTGCTCTTCGCGTTCGACTCGATCCCCGCGATCTTCGGGCTCACGCAGGACCCGTTCATCGTCTTCACGACGAACGTCTTCGCGCTCATGGGCCTGCGCCAGCTCTACTTCCTGCTGGGGGGCCTGCTCGAGCGGCTGGTCTACCTGCCGATCGGTCTCGCAGTCATCCTCGGGTTCATCGGCGTGAAGCTGATCCTCGAGGCGCTGCACGAGAACACCCTGCCGTTCATCAACGGCGGCGAGCACCTCGACGCCGTGCCGACCGTCCCGATCTGGCTGTCGCTCGTCGTGATCATCGGTGCGCTCGCCGTCACCACCGTCGCGAGCCTGCTGCGGACGCGGGCGCTGCACGCCCAGGACGGCCCGGACGCGACGGCCGCCGCGAGCGACGTCGCCGGTCCCGTCGAGGACGCGGTCGTGGCGCCCGCGGACGAGACCGTCGAGGAGGTCGCGTCGGCCGGCGAGGCGCCGCCGTGGGGCACGGGCCCGCAGGACGGCGCCGCGCGGTAGCGCGTGCCCGACGAGCCGCGGAGCGAGACGGTGCCAGCCCGGCCCGACAGGTCCCGCGCGTCCCGCCTGGCCGCGCACGCAGCGGTCGCCACCGCGCTGTCGCTGCGCAGCGACGTCGAGCTGAGCGGGCTCGTGGATACGGCCCCGCGGATCGGCGCCGGCATCGGCGGGGAGACGGCGCTGCTCGACGTCGACGGCACACCCGTGTTCGTCAAGCACGTACGACTGACCGACCTCGAGCGACAGGCGAGGAACGTCCGCTCCACGGCGAACCTGTTCGACCTCCCGACCTTCTGCCACTACGGCGTCGGCACCATCGGCGCCGCGGGCTTCGGATCCTGGCGGGAGCTGGCCGTGCACGTCATGACGACGGGCTGGGTGATCGCCGGGGAGCACGAGGGCTTTCCCCTGATGCACCACTGGCGGGTGCTCCCCGACGCCGGCCGACCCCTGCCCGACGAGCTGGCCGACGTCGAGCGTGCCGTCGAGTACTGGGGCGGCGGCACGGCGGTGCGTCGCCGGCTCGAGGCCCTGCGGGACTCCTCGGCGAGCATCGTGCTGTTCCTGGAGTACGTCCCGCAGACGCTGCACGACTGGCTCGGCGCGCAGGTCGAGGCGGGTGGCGAGACCGCCGAGCGCGCCTGCGCGCTGGTGGAGGACGGGCTGAGCGCCGGGATCGCGTTCATGAGGTCACGTGGCTTGCTGCACTTCGACACGCACTTCGAGAACGTCCTGACCGACGGTGAGCGTCTCTACTTCGCCGACTTCGGTCTCGCGATCTCGTCAGCCTTCGACCTCTCGCGCGACGAGGTCGACTTCGTCGCCGCGCACCAGGAGTACGACGACCGCTATAGCGTCACCCACCTGGTGAGCTGGCTGGCCGTCGCCCTGTACGGGTGCGGTCCCGACGAGCGCCGCGCGCTCGTGCGTTCCTGGGCTCAGGGCAGCCTTCCGGCGGGCGCCCCCGCGGCGGTCGCGGCGACGCTGTCCCGGCACGCCCCGGTCGCGGCGGTGGTCGGGGACTTCTACCGCGCGTTCCAACGGGAGAGCCGGGAGACGCCGTATCCGTGGGAGGCGATCCGACGACTCGTCCGGAACGGCCCGCCCGGGCGCGACCGCTCGCGGTGAGCCGTCCCGGGGAGCGGAGCGGACTCCCGCCCCGGGCGGTGGGCGCGCGCCGGGAGGGAGACCCCGGTCAGGCGCGGTCGGCCCAGTCGCCGATGACCGGCGCCCACGGACGCACCGTGCGCTCGGCGACGAGGCCCACCCGCCCGAACGGGTCCTCGTCGAGGACCGCGGCGACGGCGTCGGGCGTCTCCCCGTCGAGGACGAGCAGGGCCCCGGCAGGAGCTCCCTCGTGCGCGGGCAGCGGGCCGGACGCCAGGAGCGTGCCCCTGGCGTACAGGTCTCCCAGGAACGCACGGTGCTCCGGACGCAGGGCGTCGAGCTCGGGGGCGCGGTCGGCGTAGACGTAGGTGACGGCGTGGATCGGCATGCCGTCAGTCAACCAGGCCCGCCCGACGGCGCGCGGCCGGGTCCGCGCCTCGGTCGTCACCACGGTGGCCTCCGGGGTCTGGTCGCCTGCGGTCTGCTACCAGCCGCGCTCACGCCACTCGCCGAGGTGAGGCCGCTCGGCGCCGAGGGTCGTGTCGGCGCCGTGTCCGGGGTAGACCCACGTCGCGTCGTCGAACCGGTCGAAGACGCGCTCGGTGACGTCCGTGAGCAACCGCTCGAAGCGGGCCGGGTCGCGCTGGGTGTTCCCGACGCCGCCCGGGAAGAGCGAGTCGCCCGTGAACAGGTGCACCCGGCCCGCCGCCGCCTCGGGCTCGTGGACGACGGCGGGTTCGCGGTAGGCCAGCGCGACGGAGCCCGGCGTGTGCCCGCGCAGCGCGACGACCTCGAGCACGACGTCCCCGGCGCGCAGGACGTCCCCGTGCCGAAGACGCCGCGCGACGGGTACGCCCGTGGCCGCAGCGACGGCCTCGGCGTCCGGGTCTCCGACCGCGACCGCGGCGCCCGTGGCGGCGACGACCGGGCCGAGCGCCCGCAGGTGGTCGAGGTGGCGGTGGGTCGTGACGACGACGTCGAGCCGTGCCGTGGGCGAGCCCGCCCGGACCAGGGCGAGGACGTCGTCGGGCGAGTCCGCCGCGTCGACGAGGACCTGCGCGCCGGTGCGTCGGCACGTGAGCAGGTAGACGTCGTTCGCGAGCGGCCCGACGGCGACCTTGCGGATCACGACCTCGTCGAGGTGTCGCACGTCGCCCGGCCCGCCCACCACGACCTGTCCGGTGTACGTCATGCCGACAGTGTGCCCCGGGGGCCGGAGGGAACGGCACCGGGACGGCACGCGCCTGCGAGGGCCCGGCCGCGGGCCGAGGGAGCACCTGCCCACCCCGTGAGGCTCGGGTGAGCGTTCGCCGGTGGGCCTGCGAAGGTGATGTCGAACACCTGTGCGAATGTGGGTGGTCGGTCGTACGATGCTGCGGTGAGCAATCGCCTCGTCATCTCCGGTGCCCGCGAGCACAACCTCCGCAACGTCGACCTCGACCTCCCGCGGGACAAGCTCATCGTCTTCACGGGGCTCTCCGGCTCGGGCAAGTCGTCGCTCGCGTTCGACACCATCTTCGCGGAGGGTCAGCGCCGCTACGTCGAGTCGCTGTCCGCGTACGCGCGCCAGTTCCTCGGGCAGATGGACAAGCCCGACGTCGACTTCATCGAGGGTCTGTCACCCGCGGTGTCGATCGACCAGAAGTCCACGAACCGCAACCCGCGCTCGACCGTCGGCACCATCACCGAGGTCTACGACTACCTGCGTCTTCTGTTCTCGCGCGCGGGCACGCAGCACTGCCCGGTGTGCGGTGAGCGCGTGACGGCGCAGACCCCGCAGCAGATCGTCGACCGCCTCCTCGAGCTGCCTGAGGGCACGCGGTACCAGGTGCTCGCGCCCGTGGTCCGTGGGCGCAAGGGCGAGTACTCCGAGCTCTTCAAGGAGCTCCAGACCAAGGGCTTCGCGCGCGCCCGGGTCGACGGCGAGGTGCGCACGCTCACCGACGTCCCCGCGCTCGAGAAGAAGCTCAAGCACGACATCGAGGTCGTCGTCGACCGCCTCGTGGCGCGCGAGGGCGTGCAGCGCCGGCTCACGGACTCCGTCGAGACCGCGCTCGGCCTCGCGGGCGGGCTCGTCGTCATCGAGCTCGTCGACGCCGACGCGGACGACCCGGCGCGCGAGCGCCGTTTCTCCGAGAAGCGCGCGTGCCCCAACGACCACGAGCTCGCGCTCGACGAGATCGAGCCGCGCACGTTCTCCTTCAACGCGCCCTACGGCGCGTGCCCCGAGTGCACCGGCATCGGCTTCCGCCTCGAGGTCGACCCCGACCTCGTGGTGCCGGACGTCGAGAAGTCGTTGGCCGAGGGTGCGGTGGCGCCGTGGGCGCAGATCTCCTCGGAGTACTTCGAGCGCGTCCTCACGGCGCTCGCGGACGACCTCGGGTTCTCCATGGACACGCCGTGGCGGGCCCTGCCCGAGCGCGCGAAGAAGGCCGTGCTGCACGGGCAGAACCACCAGGTCCACGTGCGGTACAAGAACCGCTGGGGCCGCGAGCGCCAGTACTCGACCGGGTTCGAGGGCGTCATCACGTTCCTGGAACGTCGGCACACCGAGACCGAGTCGGACTGGTCGAAGGAGAAGTACGAGGCCTTCATGCGCGAGGTCCCGTGCCCCGTGTGCCGGGGCGCGCGCCTCAAGCCCGAGGTGCTGGCGGTCAAGGTCGGCGGCAGGTCGATCTGGGACGTGTGCCGCCTCCCGCTGCGCGAGGCCGCGGCGTTCCTCGGGTCGCTCGAGCTCGGCGCACGCGAGCGCGCGATCGCGACGGAGGTGCTCAAGGAGATCGACGCGCGGCTGGGCTTCCTGCTCGACGTCGGCCTCGACTACCTCTCGCTGGAGCGCCCGGCGGCGACGCTGTCCGGCGGCGAGGCGCAGCGCATCCGGCTCGCGACGCAGATCGGGTCGGGCCTCGTCGGCGTGCTCTACGTCCTCGACGAGCCGAGCATCGGCCTGCACCAGCGCGACAACCGCCGCCTCATCGAGACCCTGACCCGGCTCCGTGACCTCGGCAACACGCTCATCGTCGTCGAGCACGACGAGGACACCATCCGTACCGCGGACTGGGTCGTCGACATCGGCCCGGGGGCCGGCGAGCACGGCGGGCGCGTGGTGCACTCCGGCGACTACGCGGGGCTGCTCGAGGCCCCGGAGTCGGTGACCGGCGCCTACCTCTCGGGCCGTCGGAGCATCCCGCTCCCGGCCCAGCGTCGCCCCACGGACCCGGGCCGTCAGGTCAAGGTCGTCGGCGCGCGCGAGCACAACCTCACGGGCATCGACGTGAGCTTCCCGCTCGGGACGTTCACCGCCGTGACCGGGGTGTCGGGGTCGGGCAAGTCGACCCTGGTGAACTCCATCCTCTACACGGTGCTCGCCAACGAGCTCAACGGTGCGCGCCAGGTCGCGGGTCGGCACACGCGCGTCACGGGCCTCGACCACCTCGACAAGGTCGTGCACGTCGACCAGGGCCCGATCGGGCGCACACCGCGGTCGAACCCGGCGACGTACACGGGCGTGTGGGACCACGTGCGCAAGCTCTTCGCGGAGACGACCGAGGCCAAGGTGCGCGGGTACACGCCCGGCCGCTTCTCGTTCAACGTCAAGGGCGGCCGCTGCGAGGCGTGCTCAGGCGACGGCACGCTGAAGATCGAGATGAACTTCCTGCCGGACGTCTACGTGCCGTGCGAGGTGTGCCACGGCGCGCGCTACAACCGCGAGACGCTCGAGGTGCACTTCAAGGGCAAGACCGTCGCGGACGTCCTCGACATGCCCATCGAGGAGGCGTCGGAGTTCTTCGCGGCCGTCCCGGCGATCTCGCGGCACCTCAAGACGCTCGTCGAGGTCGGCCTCGGCTACGTCCGTCTCGGGCAGCCTGCCCCGACGCTCTCGGGCGGCGAGGCGCAGCGCGTGAAGCTCGCGAGCGAGCTCCAGAAGCGCTCGACCGGGCGCACGATCTACGTGCTCGACGAGCCGACGACGGGCCTGCACTTCGAGGACATCCGCAAGCTCCTCGGGGTGCTGCAGTCGCTCGTCGACAAGGGCAACAGCGTCCTCGTCATCGAGCACAACCTCGACGTCATCAAGAGCGCGGACTGGGTCGTCGACATGGGCCCCGAGGGCGGTTCGGGCGGGGGCAAGGTCGTCGCGCAGGGCACGCCCGAGCAGGTCGCGCGCGTCGAGGCGAGCCACACCGGCCGGTTCCTCGCGGAGATCCTCGACCAGCACGGCCCGGTGCCGGTCGGTGAACCCACGAAGCCCGGCGCCGCGCAGGAGCCTGTCGCGAAGGGCACGAAGGGGCGGTCGGCCAAGGCCCGGCGGGCGACGGACGAGGGCACGACGCGGTCGCGCCGCAAGGCGTCCGCGGCCTAGCCCCGGCCCGGCCGGGGAGCGACGGCACGAGCTCCGGCCGTGAGCCCGCGGCGCCGCGTCCCCGCCGCGTCGCCGCGGGCGTCGTCGACCCCGAGCAGCGAGGTCAGGCGGCGGCGCGTCGAGCGGGCGCCGGCTCGACCAGCACGCGGAAGTTCACCGAGCGTGCGAGGAAGCAGTGGTCGTGCGCGCGGTGGTGGAGCGCGGCCAGGGACGCCTCGTCGGTGCCCGGCCCGTCGTCGACCACGACGCGGGGGTGCAGCGTGACGTCCGTGAACTGCCCCTCGCCGCCGGACTCGACGCGCATCGTGCCGGTGACGTCGTCCACGTACTCCCGCACGACCACGCCCGAGGCCGCGGCGAGGTGGAGGAACCAGAGCATGTGGCACTGCGAGAGGCTCACGACGAACAGGTCCTCCGGGCTGTAGCGCGTCGGGTCCCCTCGGAACGCCGGGTCCGACGAGCCGGGCAGCGGTGGCCTCCCGTCGAGGAGGACGTCGTGATCGCGGCTGTAGGCCGTGTAGGAGGCGGTTCCCCGCTCGCCCGCGCCCGTCCAGCGGACCGTGGCGGCGTACCCGTGCTGTGCGCTCATGGCCGCCACCCTAACGGGCGGTGACGCAGGTCACACCACGTCCCGCGGCGCGCGGTCGCACGGTGGCCGGCGCGGACCGCACCCCCCGTCCCGCCGCACCGTCGGTGGCCTGTCCTAGGCTGGAGAGCATGGCTGATCCCGCGACGTACCGCCCTGCGCCGGGGGAGATCCCCACCTCGCCGGGCGTCTACAGGTTCCGCGACGAGCACGGCCGCGTGATCTACGTGGGCAAGGCGAAGAACCTGCGCGCGCGCCTGTCGAGCTACTTCCAGGACGTCGCGAACCTGCACCACCGCACCCAGACGATGGTGACGACCGCCGCGTCGGTCGAGTGGACCGTCGTCGGCACGGAGGTCGAGGCGCTCGCGCTCGAGTACTCCTGGATCAAGGAGTTCGACCCGCGGTTCAACGTCAAGTACCGCGACGACAAGTCCTACCCCTACCTCGCGGTGACGATGGGGGAGGAGTTCCCCCGCGCTCAGGTCATGCGCGGTGCCAAGCGGCCCGGCACCCGGTACTTCGGGCCCTACGGGCACGCGTGGGCGATCCGCGAGACGCTCGACCTCCTGCTCCGGGTCTTCCCGGTGCGCACCTGCTCGGCGGGCGTGTTCAAGAGGGCGCACCAGACGGGTCGGCCCTGCCTCCTGGGGTACATCGACAAGTGCTCGGCGCCGTGCGTCGGGCGCATCACGCCCGAGGACCACCGGGCGCTCGCGGAGGACTTCTGCGACTTCATGGCGGGCGACACGCAACGCTTCGTGCGCCGGCTCGAGCGCAAGATGAACGAGGCCGCCGCGGCGATGGAGTACGAGGCCGCGGCGCGCCTGCGCGACGACATCGTCGCGCTCCAGCGCGCGACCGAGAAGAACGCGGTGGTCCTCGGCGACGGCACCGACGCCGACGTCTTCGCGCTCGTCGGCGACGAGCTCGAGGCGGCCGTCCAGGTGTTCCACGTCCGCGGCGGGCGGATCCGCGGCCAGCGCGGCTGGATCGTCGAGAAGGTCGAGGACGTGACCGACGCCGAGCTCGTCGAGCACCTGCTCCAGCAGGTCTACGGCGCGGCGGAGGAGGCCGCGGCCGGCGTCCCGGGGACCGGTCGGGGCGGGGCGCGCGATGTCGTCCCGCGCGAGGTCCTGGTCCCCGTCCTGCCGCCCGACACCGAGCAGGTCACGACCTGGCTCTCCGGTCTGCGGGGAGCGCGCGTCGACGTCCGGGTGCCGCAGCGCGGCGACAAGAAGGAGCTCGCGGCGACCGTGCGCGCGAACGCGGAGCACGCGCTCGCCCTGCACCGCACCCGCCGCGCGGGCGACCTCACGACGCGCAGCCAGGCGCTGCGCGAGATCCAGGAGGCGCTCGACCTCGACACCGCGCCGCTGCGGATCGAGTGCTACGACGTCTCGCACAACCAGGGCACCTTCCAGGTCGCGTCGATGGTCGTCTTCGAGGACGGGCTCGCCCGCAAGAGCGAGTACCGACACTTCACGGTGCGCGGGCCGGACGGCGACGGCGCCGCCGACGACACCGCGGCGATGTACGAGGTCATCACGCGTCGGTTCAAGCGCTACCTGTCCGACCGCGCGCGCTCGGGCGAGGTCGAGCTCGACCTCGAGGCGGACGACGTCGCGACCGGCTCGGACCCCGCCGACCGGCGGGCGGAGCGTGCCGCGGAGTCCGCGGGCTACGTGCCCCGCAGCGGCGAGGTGGACGCCGCCGTGCCCACCGACAAGCGCGCGCGGTTCGCGTACCCGCCGAACCTCGTCGTGGTCGACGGCGGCCCCCCGCAGGTGGCGGCCGCGGCCCGGGCGCTCGCGGACCTCGGCATCGACGACGTCGCGCTGTGCGGGCTGGCCAAGCGGCTGGAGGAGGTGTGGGTGCCCGGTGACGACTATCCCGTCATCCTGCAGCGCTCCTCCGAGGGCCTGTACCTGCTCCAGCGCGTCCGCGACGAGGCGCACCGGTTCGCCATCACGCAGCACCGTCGGCAGCGCAGCAAGGGCATGACGGCGTCGGCGCTGGACGACGTCCCCGGCCTCGGCCCGGCACGCCGGGCCGCGCTCCTCAAGCACTTCGGCTCGCTCAAGCGTCTGCGTGCCGCGAGCGTGGAGGAGATCGCGAGCGTGCGGGGGATGGGCGAGCGCACCGCGCAGGCCGTCGTGGCCGCGCTGGGGGGCGCGTCCGCGGCCGGCCGGGACACTCCGGCGGACGACGGGGCCGCGGCCCGCGCGTGAGCGGCTGGCATGCTGGTGCCATGACCTCGGAGCCGACCCCGGACCTCAGCCCGCAGGGGCGGCGTGCGCGCGCGCCGGAGCCCTCGCCGACGACCGTCCCGAGCGGGATCCCCGCGATCGAGGCCGCGACCCACGCCCCCGAGCCGAGCGAGGCCGAGGTGCTCATCATCACGGGCATGTCGGGTGCCGGCCGCACCCGGGCCGCCGCCGTGCTGGAGGACCTCGACTGGTACGTCGTCGACAACCTGCCGCCGCGCATGATCGTCCCGCTCGTGGACCTCATGACACGGTCCGGCTCGACGCTCGAGCGCATCGCGGCCGTCGTCGACGTGCGCGGGCGCGAGTTCTTCACCGACCTCGTCGAGGTGCTGGACCACCTGCGGCAGAGCGGGGTGTTCTACCGGATCCTGTTCCTCGACGCGTCCGACGAGGTGCTCGTGCGGCGGTACGAGCAGGTGCGGCGCCCGCACCCGTTGCAGGGGGAGGGGCGCATCCTCGACGGGCTCGGGGAGGAACGACGCCTGCTCGCGAGCCTCGAGGAGCGGTCCGACGTCGTCATCGACACCTCGGTGCTCACCGTGCACGACCTCGCGCGCGAGGTGCGCGCCGCCGTCGCGGACGGCACGCCCGACACGTTGCGGATCAACGTCGTCTCGTTCGGGTTCAAGTACGGGCTGCCCCTCGACGCCGACCACGTGGTCGACGTGCGGTTCCTCGCGAACCCCTACTGGATCACCGAGCTGCGGCACCTGACCGGCCGCGACGCCCCCGTGCGCGACTACGTGCTCGGCCGCCCCGGTGCGCTCGAGTTCGTCGACCGGTACGTGAGCGCGCTGGAGCCGGTGCTGGCCGGGTACCTGGGGGAGGAGAAGCGCTACGTGACGATCGCCGTCGGCTGCACCGGCGGCAAGCACCGTTCCGTCGCGATCAGCGAGGCGATCGCCGCGCGTCTGCGTGCCCAGGGCCAGCGCGTGATCGTCACCGCGCGCGACCTCGGCAAGGAGTGAGGGGCGTGGTCACCAGGCGCAACCCCGCGGTCGTCGCCCTCGGCGGCGGCCACGGCCTGTCCGCGAGCCTGTCGGCGCTGCGCCTCATGTCCGACCGGCTCACCGCCGTCGTGACCGTGGCGGACGACGGCGGGTCGTCCGGGCGCCTGCGCGCCGAGCTCGGCGTCCTGCCCCCGGGCGACCTGCGCATGGCGCTCGCGGCCCTGTGCGACGACTCGGAGTGGGGCCGCACGTGGAGCGCGCTCCTGCAGCACCGGTTCACGTCCGAGGGCGACCTCGACAACCACGCGGTCGGCAACCTGCTCATCGTCGCGCTGTGGGAGCTGCTGGACGACCCGGTCGCCGGTCTCGACTGGGTGGGCAAGCTCCTGGGCGCGCGCGGGCGCGTGCTGCCCATGGCGGCGGTGCCCCTCGGGATCGAGGCCGACGTGCGGACGGGGGACCGGCTGGAGACCGTCGTCGGGCAGAGCCACGTCGCGGTCACGCACGGTCGCATCGAGCAGCTCCGGCTCGTGCCGGCGGACCCTCCGGCGTGCGCCGAGGCGGTGCAGGCCGTCGAGGAGGCGGACTGGGTCGTGCTCGGGCCGGGGTCGTGGTTCTCGTCGGTGATGCCGCACCTGCTCGTGCCCGAGCTCGCCCGGGCCCTGCACGAGACCTCCGCGCGGCGCTGCGTGACGCTCAACCTGTCGAGCGAGACGGGGGAGACCTACGGGCTGTCGGCCACCGACCACCTCGAGGCGCTGCACAAGCACGCGCCCGGGCTCCGGATCGACGCGGTCGTCGCGGACCCGTCCGCCGTGGAGGACACGGAGCAGCTCGCGGAGGCCGCCGCCCGCATGGGCGCGCGGCTCCTCCTGCGGCAGGTGCGGCGCGGCGACGGGACCCCGCGGCACGACGCGCTGCGCCTGGCGGCGGCGTACCGGGACGTGTTCGACGACTTCCTCGGCGACGTCGGCTCGCCCACCCGCTGAGCACGCGCACCGGAGGCGGCGGACGCCCCCGTGGGCACCCGGCCCGCCGCCGCGACGCGTCGGCATCGGTGGCAGGATGTCCCGCATGGCGCTCACGGCACAGGTGAAGGACGAGCTGGCTCGACTGCGGGTGGACAAGACCTCGTGCCGCAAGGCGGAGGTCTCGGCCATGCTCCGCTTCTCGGGCGGGCTGCACCTCATCTCGGGCCGCGTCGTCATCGAGGCCGAGCTCGACACCGCGATCGCGGCGCGTCGCCTGCGCGAGACCATCGCCGACGTGTACGGCCACACGAGCGAGCTGATCGTCGTGTCGGCCGGGGGGCTGCGCAAGAGCAGCCGGTACGTCGTGCGGGTCGTGCGCGACGGTGAGTCCCTGGCCCGTCAGACGGGCCTCCTGGACCAGCGCGGGCGACCGGTGCGGGGCCTCCCGCCGCAGGTCGTCTCCGGCGGGGTCGAGGAGGCGGAGGCCGCGTGGCGCGGCGCCTTCCTCGCCCACGGCTCCCTGACCGAGCCGGGCCGGTCCTCGGCGCTCGAGATCACGTGCCCGGGCCCGGAGGCCGCCCTCGCGCTCGTGGGCGCGGCCCGGCGGCTCGGGGTGTCCGCGAAGTCGCGCGAGGTGCGCGGTGTCGACCGCGTCGTCATCCGGGACGGGGACGCCATCAGCGCGCTCCTGACCCGCCTCGGGGCGCACGAGGCCGTCCTCGTGTGGGAGGAGCGGCGTGCCCGGCGCGAGGTGCGGGGCACCGCGAACCGGCTCGCGAACTTCGACGACGCGAACCTGCGCCGGTCGGCGCGGGCCGCCGTCGCGGCGGGGGCACGCGTCGAGCGCGCGTTCGAGATCCTCGGGCCGGACCTGCCCGACCACCTGCGCGAGGCCGGGGAGCTCCGGCTCGCGCACAAGCAGGCCTCGCTCGAGGAGCTCGGGCAGCTCGCGGACCCGCCCCTCACGAAGGACGCGGTCGCGGGGCGCATCCGGCGCCTGCTGTCGACGGCGGACAAGCGCGCGTCCGAGCTCGGGATCCCCGACACCGAGGCCGGCCTGAGCCCGGAGCTGCTCGACCTCTGACCCGGCCCCACGACGAGGCGGTCGACCCACCCGGTGACGTGCCCGGCCCCTGGACGTCATGCACCGGCGGGACGATGGTCCCGAACCGTGGGATCCAGGTCACATGTCGGCGTGGTGTTGGTATAGGCTCGGATGCGTCAGGTGACAACGACGTGCTCCTTCGCTGACACCCCTCGTGGGCGTGGGTGGTCCCGGCTGTCGCCGTGGCGGTCCCGCGGGCACGGAGGGTGCTGTGCCGGGAATCGGGCAGCGGGGCACGGGCGCGATCACCACCTGCGTACGACGGCGTACGTGATCGTTCGGCATCAACCGTGTGCGTCGGGACAACCGGCGCGCCCTGAGGAGGGCATTGTGACCATCCGCGTCGGTATCAACGGCTTCGGTCGTATCGGACGGAACTTCTACCGCGCCATCGTCGAGTCGGGCGCCGACATCGAGATCGTGGGCGTCAACGACCTCACGGACAACAAGACGCTCGCGCACCTGCTGAAGTACGACACCGTCCTCGGCCGCCTCGGCCAGACCGTCGACTTCGACGACGACAACATCATCGTCGACGGCAAGAAGATCCGTGCGCTCGCCGAGCGCGACCCCGCGAACCTCCCCTGGGGCGAGCTGGGCGCCGACATCGTCATCGAGTCGACCGGCTTCTTCACCGACGCGACCAAGGCCAAGGCGCACATCGACGCCGGCGCCAAGAAGGTCATCATCTCGGCCCCGGCCAAGAACGAGGACGCGACGTTCGTCGTCGGCGTGAACTCGGACCAGTACGACCCGGCCGCGCACCACATCATCTCGAACGCGTCGTGCACCACGAACTGCCTCGCTCCGCTGGCGAAGGCGCTCAACGACTCGATCGGCATCGAGCGTGGTCTCATGACCACGATCCACGCCTACACGGGCGACCAGAACCTGCAGGACGGCCCGCACCGCGACCTGCGTCGCGCCCGCGCCGCCGCGCAGAACATCGTCCCGACCTCGACGGGTGCGGCCAAGGCCGTGTCGCTCGTCCTGCCGGAGCTCAAGGGCAAGCTCGACGGCTTCGCGCTGCGCGTGCCGGTCATCACGGGCTCGGCGACGGACCTCACCTTCACCGCCTCGCGCGAGGTCACGGTGGACGAGGTCAACGCCGCGGTCAAGGCCGCGTCGGAGGGCCCGCTCAAGGGCGTCCTGGCCTACGTTGAGGACGAGATCGTCTCGAGCGACATCGTGACGGACCCGCACCAGAGCATCTTCGACTCGAAGCTCACCAAGGTGATCGGCGACCAGGTCAAGGTCGTCTCCTGGTACGACAACGAGTGGGGCTACTCGAACAGCCTCGTCGCGCTCACCCAGCTCGTCGGCGACAAGCTCTGAGCCACCTGCTGACGCAGCACGATCCTGCGTAGCACCATGCGTCCGCGTGCGCGTCCCGGCACCGCCCGGTGACGCGCACGCGGACGTCCTCATGTACGGGCCAGGCCGGTCCCCGGCCCGCGTCCCGTGCGACGGCGACCAGACCGTAGGAGACCTCATGAAGACCATCGACGACCTGGGCGACCTGCGCGGCAAGCGCGTGCTCGTCCGCTCCGACTTCAACGTCCCGCTCGACGGGACGACCATCACGGACGACGGGCGCATCCGTGCCGCGCTGCCGACGCTGAAGAAGCTCACCGACGCCGGCGCGAAGGTGATCGTCACGGCGCACCTCGGTCGCCCCAAGGGCGAGCCCGACGCGAAGTACTCGCTCGCCCCCGTCGCCGCGCGCCTGGGCGAGCTGCTCGGCGTGCCCGTCCACCTCGCGCAGGACGTCGTCGGCGACTCGGCGCGCGAGACCGTCGCCGCGCTCGGCGAGGGCGAGGTCGCGCTGCTCGAGAACATCCGGTTCGACGCCCGCGAGACGTCGAAGGACGACGCGGAGCGCCAGTCGCTCGCGCACGACCTCGCGCAGCTCGCGGACGTGTTCGTCTCGGACGGCTTCGGCGTCGTGCACCGCAAGCAGGCGTCGGTCTACGACGTCGCCCAGGTGCTTCCCGCCGCGGTGGGCGAGCTCGTCCTCAAGGAGGTCGACTCCCTGCGCAAGGCGACGGAGGACCCGGCGCGTCCCTACGCGGTCGTGCTCGGTGGCTCCAAGGTCTCGGACAAGCTCGGTGTCATCGCGAACCTGCTCACTAAGGCGGACCGCCTGCTCATCGGTGGCGGCATGGTGTTCACGTTCCTCGCGGCCAAGGGCTACGGCGTCGGCAAGTCCCTCCTCGAGGAGGACCAGATCGACACGGTCAAGGGCTACCTCGCGGACGCCGAGAAGAACGGCGTCGAGATCGTCCTGCCGACCGACATCGTGGTCGCCGACGCGTTCGCCGCGGACTCCCCGCACGAGGTCGTGGCCGCGGACGCGATCCCGGCCGACAAGATCGGCCTCGACATCGGCCCCGAGTCGGCGCAGCTCTTCGCGAGCAAGATCGTCGACGCGAAGACGGTCGTGTGGAACGGTCCCGCGGGCGTGTTCGAGTTCGAGGCGTTCTCGGGCGGCACGCGCGCCGTGGCCCAGGCGCTCGTCGATGCGACCGCGAACGGCGCGTTCACGATCGTCGGCGGTGGCGACTCCGCGGCCGCGGTCCGCATCCTCGGTTTCGACGAGGCCGGCTTCAGCCACATCTCGACGGGTGGCGGCGCGAGCCTCGAGTTCCTCGAGGGCAAGGACCTGCCGGGGATCTCCGTCCTCGAGGGCTGAGCGCCCGACCCGAACCATCCTCACGCACCGCCCGCGCGCACGGCGTGCCGCGGGCGGTGCGACCCCCACAGAGAGAAGAAGGACCGTGGCGAACAGCCGTACCCCGCTCATGGCGGGCAACTGGAAGATGAACCTGGACCACCACCAGGCGACGCACACCGTGCAGAAGCTCGCGTGGACCCTCAAGGACGCGAAGCACGACTACGCGGCCGTCGAGGTCGCCGTGCTGCCACCCTTCACCGACCTCCGGTCGGTGCAGACGCTCGTCGACGCGGACAAGCTCGAGCTCAAGTACGGCGCGCAGGACGTCTCGGCGCACGCGGAGGGCGCGTACACGGGCGAGATCTCGGCGACGATGCTCGCCAAGCTCGGCGTGAGCTACGTCGCGATCGGCCACTCCGAGCGCCGCCAGTACCACGGCGAGACGGACGCGCAGGTCAACGAGAAGATCGTCGCCGCCGTGGGTCAGGGCGTCGCCCCGATCCTGTGCGTGGGCGAGGGCCTGGACGTGCGCAAGGCCGGCGAGCAGATCGCCTACACGCTCGCGCAGGTCGAGGGCGCCCTCGCGGGCATCCCCGCCGCGCAGCTCGCGACCCTCGTCATCGCCTACGAGCCCGTCTGGGCCATCGGCACGGGCGAGGTCGCGACGCCGGAGGACGCGCAGGAGGTCTGCGGCGCGATCCGCGGCGCACTGGGCGAGCTGTACGACGCGGACCTCGCGGACGCGACGCGCATCCTGTACGGCGGCTCGGTGAAGTCGTCGAACGTCGCCGCGATCATGGCGCAGCCCGACGTCGACGGCGCGCTCGTCGGCGGCGCGAGCCTCGACCCCGAGGAGTTCGCGAAGATCGCGCGCTACCAGTCGCACGCCACCGCGGTCTGACCTCCGCGAACGCGTCGCGCCGACGGCCCCGGGAGCGGATCCCGGGGCCGTCGGTCCCTGGCGTGAGACGCCGACGGCCGGGGTTGGCCGCGGCGGCCTCACGTCGCCTACTCTTGTCCCCTGTGCGGCAGGTCACGCCTGCGCACGACAACCGTGCGGTCGCGCTCGACTTCGGTCGGGACGGCCCTGAGCCTCAAGGACGTACTCGTGGACGTGCTGCGCATCATCCTCCAGATCCTGCTGGTCCTCACCAGCGGCTTCCTCACCCTGCTCGTGCTCATGCACAAGGGCAAGGGCGGCGGCCTCTCCGACATGTTCGGTGGCGGGATCTCGAGCTCCGTGGGCAGCTCCGGCGTCGCCGAGCGCAACCTCAACCGGATCACCGTGTCGTTCGCCCTCGTCTGGGCGGTCGTCATCGTGCTCCTGGGTCTGCTCCAGAAGGTCAGCTGACCCCGCGCGCCGTCGAGGCGCCACAGGGTCGAGCAGGGGCTCGAGGAGTCGGCAGGGGGCAGCCGCGCCGCACGGCGCGGTACGGGCAGGATCGAGTGCCGACGTCGGCACGGACGGGGGAGAGCACGTGGCAGGTGGTAACGCGATCCGCGGGTCGCGCGTCGGGGCGGGACCGCTCGGGGAGTCGGAGCGCGGCGAGATCGCGCCGCGCTTCTGGGTCTCCTACTGGTGCGCGAACGGGCACGAGACGCGGCCGAGCTTCTCCTCGGAGGCGGACATCGAGGCGCCCGAGACCTGGGACTGCCCGCGGTGCGGCTTCCCGGCCGGTCAGGACCGGGAGAACCCGCCGACGCCGACGCGCAACGAGCCCTACAAGACGCACCTCGCGTACGTGAAGGAGCGTCGCAGCGACGAGGACGGCGTCGCGATCCTCGACGAGGCGCTCGCCGCCCTGCGGGCCCGCCGCGGCCGCTGACCGGGGGCACCGGGCGCGGGGTCGACCTCGCGCCCTCTGCTCAGCGCACGCGCGCGAGCACGAACCCGTCGTAGCCCTTGGACCCCACGGTCTGCACGGCCGTGGCGTCGAGCCGGGGGTCTGCCACGACGCGGTCGACCATCTCCCGCACCCCGAGCACGTTCGGGTCGGTGCTCGCCGCGTCGGCGACGGCGCCGCCACGGACGGTGTTGTCCACGACGATGAGCGTCCCCGGCCGGGACAGCCGCACCGCGAGATCGAGGTAGACGGGGTTCGACGGCTTGTCCGCGTCGACGAACACGAGGTCGAACGGCTCGACGCCCTCGTCGACGAGGCGCCGCAACGTGTCCGCGGCCGGGCCGAGCACGATGTCGACGACACCCGCGAGACCGGCCTGAGCCAGTGACTCGCGCGCGACCGCGGCGTGGGCGGCGTCGATTTCGCACGTGACGAGCGCACCGTCGGACGGCAGCGCACGGGCGAGCCAGATCGTCGAGTAGCCGCCGAGCGTGCCGACCTCCAGCACCCGGCGTGCGCCCGCCGTGAGCGCGAGGAGCTGCAGGAGCCGGCCCTGCGCGGGGGAGACCTGGATCTCGGGCAGGCCGGCGGCCCGCGCCCGCGTGGTGGCGGCGGCGAGCACGTCGTCCTCGCCCACGAGCGGGCCGAAGTACGCGTCGACCGCGTCCCACGTCGCCGCGGGACCGACGTGCTCGGCGCCGGAGGTCACCGGTCGGCGTCCCGCGTGCCGGCCGCTGCGGCGTCGAGGAGCCACAGCGTGCGCTCGGTCCCCGCGACGGCGCCCGCCGGGATCTCGTGCGCGGGTGCGCCGGCGAGCGCCGCCGCGACGGCCGGGGCCTTCTCGGAGCCCGCGGCGACGACCCACACCTGGCGGGCTCGCGCGATGGCCTCGAAGGTCAGCGTCACGCGCTCCGGCGGGGGCTTGGGCGAACCGTGGACGCCCGCGGTCGGGACGCCCGCCACGTCGAGCCCCGGGTGCCCGGGGAAGAGCGACGCGACGTGGCCGTCGGGTCCCATGCCGAGCAGGAGCACGTCGAGCTCGGGCACCTCGGCGTCGCCGGGTGCGTGCTCGGCGAGCGTCGCCGCGTAGTCGGCGGCCGACTCCTCGGGGGTGGCCACGACGTCCGACGCGGGCATCGGGTGCACGTTCTCCGCAGGGAGCTGAGGCAGGTGGGCGAGCAGCGCCTCGCGCGCCTGCGTCTCGTTGCGGTCGGGGTCGCCGTCGGGCAGGAAGCGCTCGTCGCCCCACCAGACGTGCACGCCCGACCAGTCGACGGCGTCGCGCGCAGGGTGGCGCGCGAGCGCCGCCAGGCTCGCGATGCCGACCGTGCCACCGGTGAGCACGACGTGCACGGGCTGGCGCACGGACTGCACGTCGAGCAGCCGCGTCACGAGCCGAGACGCGACGGCCTCGGCGAGGACGCCCGCGTCGGGGTGGACGACGACGAGGCGCGCGTGCGTCGGGTGGTGCCCGGACGTCGGCTGGTCGGCGTTCATGCGCCCACCTTCTGCAGCCCCTTGGTCAGCACCTCGCCGTAGACCTCGTCGGGGTCGAGGCGGCGCAGCTCCTCGATGAGGGCCTCGCTCAGCGTCCGGATGGGCAGCGCGACGCGGCGGTCGGGCTTGCCCGGCTGGCTGATCGTGATCGTCCGCCCGTCCGGGCGGTCGAGGATGATGGGCCCGCTCTTGCGCTCGAGCGTGACGCGCGTGATCGCCTCGGCACCGCGGCGGCGCACGACCGTGGCCGGGCAGCGCAGGCGCGTACCGAGCCACGCCGCGAGGAGGTCGAGCGACGTGTGCTTCGCCTGTCCCTCGACGACGACGCTCGTCACCGGCTCGTAGGGCGGCTGGTCGAGCGCGGCGGCGATGAGGCCGCGCCACAGCGTGACGCGCGCCCACGCGAGGTCCGAGTCGCCCGGACCGTACGTCGTCGCGAGCTGCGCGAGCGTCGCCTCAGGGTCCTTGGACGTGATCGAGTCGGTGATGCGGCGCTGGGCCATCGCGCCGACCGGGTCGTCGTCCGGGGACGCGGGCGGCTGCCCGGGCCACCACACGACGATCGGCGCGTCGGGCAGCAGGAGCGGCATGACGAGCGTGTCGGCGTGCTCGAGCAGCGGGCCCGCGGTCCGCAGCACGACGACCTCGGACGCGCCGGCGTCGCCGCCCACGCGGATCTGCGCGTCGAGGTGCGGCGTCGTGCGGCGCCCGGACGGCGCGACGACGATGACGCGGCACGGGTGCTCGCGGCTCGCGTCGTTCGCCGCCTCGATGGACGTCTCGACGTCGGACTCGCGCGCGATGACGACGAGCGTGAGCACGCGACCGAGCGCGATGGCGCCGCCCTCGTCGCGCAGGCGCACGAGGCGCTTGTTCACCGCGTTCGTCGTCGTGTCGGGCAGGTCGATGATCATCGCGGGGTCCTCGCCGGTCGGAGGGTCGTGCCGCCCTGCGGCGCACGACGGGGTCGGGGGGTCACTCTCAGGGGCGCCGCGCTCCGCTGGGCAGACGCCGGGACGGTGGCCGTCACGGGCGCCGCCACGAGCGGCCGTCGCGCGCGAGCATCGCGTCGGCCGACTCCGGGCCCCACGTGCCGGACCGGTACTGGTCGGGCGTGCCCTTGGCGGCCCAGTGGGCGGTGATCGGGTCGAGGATCTTCCACGAGAGCTCGACCTCCTCGCGGGTCGGGAACAGCGGCGGGTCGCCGAGCAGCACGTCGAGGATGAGCCGCTCGTAGGCCTCGGGGGAGGACTCGGTGAACGCGTGCCCGTAGCCGAAGTCCATCGTGACGTCGCGGACCTCCATGGCGGTGCCCGGGACCTTCGCGCCGAACCGCATGGTCACGCCCTCGTCGGGCTGGACGCGGATGACGAGCGCGTTGTTGCCGAGGTCGGAGGCCTGGGACGTCTCGAACGGCAGGTGCGGGGCCTTCTTGAAGACGACCGCGACCTCGGTCACGCGGCGCCCGAGCCGCTTGCCGGTGCGCAGGTAGAACGGGACGCCCGCCCAGCGCCGGTTGTCGATGTCCACGCGGATCGCGGCGTACGTCTCGGTCGTCGAGTCGGCGGGGATCCCGTCCTCGTCGAGGAAGCCGATGACCTCCTCGCCGCCCTGCCACCCTGCCGCGTACTGGCCGCGTGCCGTGTGCTTGGACAGCTCGCGCGGCAGGCGCACGGCCGACAGCGCCTTGATCTTCTCGGCGCGCAGCGACGGGGCGTCGAACGACACCGGCTCCTCCATCGCGACGAGCGCGAGGAGCTGGAGCAGGTGGTTCTGGATGACGTCGCGCGCGGCGCCGATGCCGTCGTAGTAGCCCGCGCGGCCGCCGATGCCGATGTCCTCGGCCATCGTGATCTGCACGTGGTCGACGTAGTTCGCGTTCCAGATCGGCTCGAACATCTGGTTGGCGAACCGCAGGGCGAGGAGGTTCTGGACCGTCTCCTTGCCGAGGTAGTGGTCGATGCGGAACACCGAGTCGGGCGGGAAGACCTCCGACACGACGGCGTCGAGCTCGCGAGCGCTCTCGAGGTCGTGCCCGAACGGCTTCTCGATGACGACGCGCCGCCACGCGTCCTCCTGCGAGCGCGAGAGCCCCGACTCGGCGAGCTGGCGGCACACGACCGGGAACGCGCTCGGCGGCACCGAGAGGTAGAAGGCGTGGTTGCCGCCCGTGCCGCGCTCGGCGTCGAGCGTCTCGACCGTCTCGCGCAGGCGCTCGAACGCCTGGTCGTCGTCGAACGAGCCCTGGACGAACCGGATGCCCTCGGAGAGCTGGCGCCAGGTCGCCTCGCGGAACGGGGTGCGCGCGTGCTCCTTCACCGCGTCGTGCACGACCTGCGCGAAGTCCTGGTCCTCCCAGTCACGGCGTGCGAAGCCCGTGAGCGCGAAGCCCGGGGGGAGCAGGCCGCGGTTGGCCAGGTCGTACACCGCGGGCATGAGCTTCTTGCGGGCGAGGTCGCCCGTGACGCCGAAGATGACGAGCCCGCAGGGGCCCGCGATCCGCGGCAGGCGCAGGTCGAGCGGGTCGCGCAGCGGGTTGTGCTCTGGCGTGATCTTGGCCGGTCTCACCTGGTGGCACCGTTCCGTTTCGAGGAGGGGTCGGGAGGACTGCAGAGGGACTGAGGCGTCTGCGGATGATACGGGCGGCGCGCGTCGTCGCGTCGTCGTTCCCGCAGGTCGGACGCGCGCCCGCGCACGCGGGCGCGCGCCGGTGGGTCAGGAGCCGGCGGCGTCGCGCAGGCCGTCGCGCGTGGTGGCGAGGAGGTCGGTCCAGCTGTCCGCGAACTTGCGCACGCCCTCGGACTCGAGGCGGTCGGTGACCTCGACGAGCGAGATTCCGAAGGACTCGACGGTCTCGAGCGTGCGGCGGGACGCGGCGGCCGTGCCGGTGATCGCGTCGCCCGTCACGACACCGTGGTCGGCGAACGCCTGGAGCGTCGCCTCGGGCATGGTGTTGACGATCCCGTCGGTGACGAGCTCGTCGACGTACATCGTGTCGCGGTACTCGGGGTTCTTCACGCCGGTCGAGGCCCAGAGCGGGCGCTGGGCCTGCGCCCCGGACGCGACGAGCGAGCGCCACCGGTCGGTCTGGCGGAACTCCTCGTACGCCTCGAACGCGAGGCGCGCGTTCGCGATCGCGGCCTGGCCGCGCAGGTCGAGCGCCTCCGGGGTGCCGACCTTCTCGAGGGCGGCGTCCACGGCGGTGTCGACGCGCGAGACGAAGAACGACGCGACCGAGCCGACCGGCGCGAGGTCGATGCCGTCCGCGCGCGCCTGCTCGAGGCCGATCGCGAACGCCTCCATGACCGCGCGGTAGCGCGCGATCGAGAAGATGAGAGTCACGTTGACGCTGATGCCCTGCGCGAGCGTGCGGGAGATGGCGTCGAGGCCCGCGACGGTCGCGGGGATCTTGATGTAGACGTTGGGCCGGTCGATCGTGGTCCACAGGCGTTCGGCCGTGACGACGGTCTTGTCGGCGTCGTGCGCGAGGCGCGGGTCCACCTCGATCGACACGCGCCCGTCGACGCCGTCCGTCGCGTCGTACACGGGGCGCAGCAGGTCGGCGGCGGCGCGCACGTCGTCCGTCGTGATGCGCTCGACGGCGGCCTCGACCGCCGCGTCGTCGACGCCCGCGGGCGCGAGCTCGGCGAGCTGAGCGTCGTAGGCGTCGCCCTTCGAGAGTGCCGCGGCGAAGATCGTGGGGTTCGTCGTGACCCCGACGACGCCGCGCGTCGCCACGAGCTCGGCGAGGTTGCCCGTGCGCAGCCGTTCTCGCGAGAGGTCGTCGAGCCAGATCGACACGCCCGCTCCCGTGAGCTGCTCGATGGGGCCGGGGACGGTGGGGGACTGCGTCATCGGACTTCCTCTCGGTGGTGCTCTCGCTGCGGGCGTGCGGCCCGGGTCGTGCGCGACGCCCGGGGCAGTTCCGAGGTGGGGCCGCGCACGGCCCCACCTCGGAATCTACGAAGGGTCAGCGCTGGTCGCCAGTGCCACCCTCCGAGGGCGTCGGCGCGGCGCCCGGGGCGTCGCCACCGCGCGCTGCCGCGATCGACTCGCGCGCCGCCGAGGCGACGGCCTCCGACGTGATGCCGAACTCGCGGTACAGCACCTGGTAGTCGGCCGAGGCGCCGTAGTGCTCGAGGCTCACGGTGCGGCCGGCGTCGCCGACGAGCTCGCGCCAGCCCTGCGCCACGCCCGCCTCGACGGACACACGCGCCTTCACCGCGGCCGGGAGGACCGACTCGCGGTACGCGGCGTCCTGGCCGTCGAACCACTCGCGGCTCGGGAGCGAGACGACGCGCGCCTGCACGCCGTCGGCCGCGAGGATCTCGCGCGCCTCGACGGCGAGCTGCACCTCGGAGCCGGTGCCGATGAGGATGACGTCGGGCGTGCCGTCGGTGTCGAGCAGCACGTAGCCGCCGCGCGCGGTGCCCGCGGCGTCGGCGTAGCCCTCGGTGCCGCGCGGGAACGTCGGGACGTTCTGGCGCGTGAGGACGATGCCCGCGGGGCGCTCGGTGTTCTCGAGGATCGTGCGCCACGCCCACGCCGTCTCGTTGGCGTCCGCCGGACGCACGACGTCGAGGCCGGGGATGGCGCGCAGCGCAGCGAGGTGCTCGACGGGCTGGTGCGTCGGGCCGTCCTCGCCGAGGCCGATCGAGTCGTGCGTCCAGACGAACGTCGTTGGGATCTCCATGAGTGCGGCGAGGCGCACCGCGGGGCGCATGTAGTCGCTGAACTGGAGGAACGTGCCGCCGTAGGCGCGCGTGCCGCCGTGCAGGACGATGCCGTTGAGGATCGCGCCCATGGCGTGCTCGCGGATGCCGAAGTGCAGCGTGCGCCCGTACTCGTGGCCGGGGAACTTCTTGGTCGCGTGCTCGACCGGCACGAACGACGGCTCGCCGTCCATGGTCGTGTTGTTCGAGCCGGCGAGGTCGGCGGACCCGCCCCACAGCTCGGGCAGCACGTCCTTGAGCGCGGTGAGGACCTTGCCCGACGCGGAGCGCGTCGCGACGGCCTTGCCCGCCTCGAACGTCGGCAGCGCGTCCTCCCAGCCGCCCGGGAGCTCGCGGTTCTCGAGGCGGCCGAGGAGCTCGGCACCCGAGGGGTTCGCGGTCTTCCACGCCGAGAAGGCCGTCTCCCACGCGCCACGCCGGTCGCTCTGGCGCTCGCCGACGGCGCGCGTGTACGCGAGCACCTCGTCGTCGATCGCGAAGCTCGCCTCGGGGTCGAGGCCGAGCTCGATCTTCAGTCCCTTGATCTCGTCCGCGCCCATGGCCGACCCGTGGATGCCGCCGGTGTTCTGCTTGGTCGGCGACGGGTAGCCGATGATCGTGCGCAGCGCGATGATCGACGGCTTGCCGGTCTCGGCCTTGGCGGCCTCGATCGCGGCGTGCAGCGCGTCGACGTCCTCGCCGTAACCCGTGCCGCCGTTGGTCCAGTCGACGCGCTGGGTGTGCCAGCCGTACGCCGCGTAGCGCGCGAGGACGTCCTCGGTGAACGCGATGTCCGTGTCGTCCTCGATGGAGATCTTGTTGTCGTCCCAGATGACGACGAGGTTGCCGAGCTGCTGGTGGCCGGCGAGCGAGGACGCCTCGCTCGTCACGCCCTCCTGCAGGTCGCCGTCGGAGGCGATGACGTAGACGTGGTGGTCGAACGGCGACTCGCCCGGTGCGGTCGACGGGTCGAGCAGGCCGCGCTCGCGGCGCGCCGCGAAGGCCATGCCGACGGAGGACGCGAGGCCCTGGCCGAGCGGGCCGGTCGTGATCTCGACGCCCTTGGTGTGCTTGTACTCGGGGTGGCCGGGGGTCTTCGAGCCCCACGTGCGCAGGGCCTCGATGTCCGCCATCTCCAGGCCGTACCCGGCGAGGAAGAGCTGGAGGTAGATCGTGAGCGACGAGTGGCCCGCCGAGAGCACGAACCGGTCGCGACCGACCCAGTGGTCGTCCGACGGGTCGTGGCGCATGACCTTCTGGAACAGGAGGTAGGCGGCCGGGGCCAGCGAGATCGCGGTGCCGGGGTGGCCGTTGCCCACCTTCTCCACCGCGTCGGCGGCGAGCGCCTTGATCGTCTTGACGGCCCGGTCGTCCAGGTCCGTCCAGTCCAGGGGCGTGTGAGCAGGGGACAACGCGTTCACCGAACCTCATTCCCGTCCGGAGCGCGCGCCCCGGATCCTCGCGACAACTCGAAGCAACCGTTGAACATTTCCGCGCCGCGCGCCTCAGGCGGGGCGGCCCGGTGCCGGTCGCGTCGCCCGGACGCCACGGACGTGACGGGCGGTCCGACGCGGGACGGTCGCAGACCCAGCCTATACGCGCACGCCGCTCGCGCCCGGGCGGTGCCCACGGGCTGGATTTCGGTCGGATGTCACACAATCGCCCGCGCCGTCCGGTCGGCCCCGGCGAAGGCGGGGACGTACGATGGCCCGAGGACGACCGGCGGTCCGTCCCAGCTCGCCCCCCACCTCAGAACGGAACACCGAAGCGCGTGCACACCACGAGCCAGGCACCGATCGACGGGACCGGAAGCCCGTCTGGTGCCGCGTCGACCCAGCAGCCGTCCTCGCCGACGAGCCCCGCGACCTCCGCCGCGCCGACGGCCGAGGCAGTCCGTGCGACCCGCGCCCTGCGCGAGCGCGTCGGCGCCTACGTCGCGCTGACCAAGCCGCGCATCATCGAGCTCCTCCTCGTGACCACGGTGCCGACGATGATCCTCGCCCAGGGTGGGCTGCCGGGCATCGGGCTGATCCTCGCGACGCTCGTGGGCGGCACGCTCGCCGCCGCGTCGGCCAACGTCTACAACTGCTACCTCGACCGCGACATCGACGAGGTCATGAACCGCACCAAGCGGCGCCCGCTCGTCACGGGCGAGGTGACCCCGCGGGCCGCGCTCGTGTTCGCGACCGTCCTCGGCGTCGTGTCGCTCGTGTGGTTCGCGCTGCTGGTCAACGTCGTCTCCGCGTGGCTCACGTTCGCCGCGATCGCGATCTACGTCGTCGGCTACACGATGATCCTCAAGCGCCGCACGCCGCAGAACATCGTGTGGGGCGGCATCGCGGGCTGCATGCCGGTGCTCATCGGCTGGTCCGCGGTCACGGGCTCGCTGAGCTGGGCCGCGCTCGCGCTGTTCCTCGTCATCTTCTTCTGGACGCCGCCGCACTACTGGCCGCTGTCGATGAAGTTCAAGCGCGACTACGCCAACGCCGGCGTGCCGATGCTCCCGGTCGTCGCGGACGACCGAAAGGTCGCGCGCGAGATGATCGTCTACAGCGTCGCGATGATCGCGTCGTCGCTCGCGCTGTGGCCCCTCGCCGGCATGACGTGGGTCTACGGCGTCGTCGCCA
Organism: Cellulosimicrobium protaetiae; assembly: GCF_009708005.2. Lineage (NCBI taxonomy): Bacteria > Bacillati > Actinomycetota > Actinomycetes > Micrococcales > Promicromonosporaceae > Cellulosimicrobium > Cellulosimicrobium protaetiae. The sequence continues at coordinate 2,708,592 of NZ_CP052757.1, forward strand.
CCGTGCTCGGGATCTGGTTCCTGTCCTCGTGCGTGACCATGCTCCGCCGTGCCCGCGACAAGGCCGACGGCAAGGGCGGCAAGGTCGGGGAGATGAAGGTCTTCCACGCGTCCATCACCTACCTCACCCTGCTGTTCGTCGCGGTGGCGGTCGACGTCTTCCTCCCGCTGTGAGTCCGACCGTGCCGGGGGGACGGTAGGACCATGGGCTCCGGCGAGGCGCACGTGCCCGAGGCGCTGGACCGCGCCGCTCGCGAGTACCTCGCGCACCTCGCCGTCGAGCGCGGCCTGTCCGCGAACACCGTCGCGGCCTACCGGCGCGACCTCGCGCGCTACGTCGCCTTCCTCGCCGCGCGCGGCAACCACGCCGTGCGCGAGGTCGAGGCCGACGACGTCGCGGCGTACGTCACCGCGCTGCGCACCGGGGCCGACGGCGGGGCGAGCCTCTCGCCGTCGTCCACCGCGCGGTCCGTGGCCGCCGTGCGCGGCTGGCACCGCTTCTGCGCCGCGGAGGGCCTCGCCGACGGCGACGCGTCCGCCGACGTGCGGCCCCCCGCCCAGGGCAAGCGGCTGCCCAAGGCGATCTCGACCGACGAGGTCGCGCGCATCCTCGACGCGGCGGGCGTCGGGGACGGCCCCGGGCCGCTGCGCGACCGTGCGCTCCTCGAGCTCGTCTACTCGACCGGCGCCCGCATCACGGAGGCGGTGAGCCTCGACGTCGACGACCTCGACCTGGGGTCCGGAGCCGTCCGCCTGCTCGGCAAGGGCGGCAAGGAGCGCGTGGTGCCGGTCGGCTCGTTCGCGCGGCGTGCGCTCGACGCCTACCTCGTCCGCGGGCGCGCGGGTCTCGCCGCGCACGGGCGGGGGACCCCCGCCGTCTTCCTCAACACGCGCGGGGCACGCCTGTCGCGGCAGAGCGCGTGGGCCGTGCTGCGCACCGCCGCGGAGCGCGCGGGGATCGACCGCCCGGAGCGGATCTCGCCGCACACGCTGCGGCACTCGTTCGCGACCCACCTGCTCGCGGGCGGCGCGGACGTGCGCGTCGTGCAGGAGCTGCTGGGGCACGCGTCCGTCACGACGACGCAGATCTACACGCTCGTCACCCCGGACACGCTGCGCGAGGTGTACGCCGCCGCCCATCCCCGCGCGCTGGGCTGACGGGGCCGCTCCCGGTCGCCGGGCGGTCGGGCGGCGGGAACGCGGCGCGCGGGCGCGTGCGCACGAGCGGCGGCGGGGTCCTGCGATACCGTGGCGAGCGTGAGCAGCCAGGCCGAGACCCAGCCCGAGACGCGCGGCGCGCAGAGCTCGCACGGTGACGCCGTCCGTCCGGCCGCCCCCGCGCAGCCCCACGGGGCCGCCGTCGCGTCGGGTGGCGTCCCCTCGTCGAACGGGGAGAGCCACGAGACCCCGGAGGTGCGCGTCGACGTCGTCGGCCGCCCCCTGCCGGAGTTCCCGGTCCCTGCGCCGCTCGCGTCGCACGGGCCCGGGCGCATCATCGCGATGTGCAACCAGAAGGGCGGCGTCGGCAAGACCACGACCACGATCAACCTGGGCGCGACGCTCGCCGAGTACGGCCGCAAGGTCCTGCTCGTCGACTTCGACCCGCAGGGCGCCGCGTCGGTCGGGCTCGGGGTCAACCCGCACGAGCTCGACCGCACCGTCTACAACCTCCTCATGGAGCGGGGCGCGGACATCCACGACGTGCTCGTCCCGACGGACGTCGAGAACCTCGACCTCCTGCCCGCCAACATCGACCTGTCGGCGGCCGAGGTCCAGCTCGTCGGCGAGGTGGCGCGCGAGTCCGTGCTGTCGCGCGTGCTGCGCCCCGTCGTCGACGACTACGACGTGATCCTCGTGGACTGCCAGCCGTCGCTCGGCCTGCTCACCGTCAACGCGCTCACCGCCGCGCACGGCGTGCTCATCCCGCTGGAGTGCGAGTTCTTCGCGCTGCGCGGCGTGGCGCTGCTCGTCGAGACCATCGAGAAGGTGCGCGACCGGCTCAACCCGCGCCTCGACGTCGACGGGATCCTCGCGACGATGTTCGACTCGCGCACGCTGCACTCGCGCGAGGTCGTGGCGCGCGTGCACGAGGCGTTCGGGGACAAGCTGCTGCAGACCGTCATCGGGCGCACCGTGAAGTTCCCCGACGCGTCCGTCGCCGCCGAGCCCATCACCGTCTACGCGCCGACGCACCCCGGCGCCGTCGCCTACCGGCAGCTCGCCCGGGAGCTGGTCGCCCGTGGCGACGCCGCCTGAGCCGACGCCCGAGCCGTCGCCCGCCGCCGCGCCCGAGCCGGCGGCGCGGACCGGCTTCGAGGTCCGCCTCGACAACTTCAGCGGCCCGTTCGACCTGCTGCTCTCCCTCATCACCAAGCACAAGCTCGACATCACCGAGGTCGCGCTCGCGCGCGTGACCGACGACTTCATCGCGTACATCCGCGCCGCCGAGCGCGCGGCGACCGCGGCACACGCCGCGGGGGAGGACCACCCCGGCTGGGACCTCGGGACCGCGAGCGAGTTCCTCGTGGTCGCCGCGACCCTCCTCGACCTCAAGGCCGCGCGCCTGCTGCCTACGGGCAGCGTCGAGGACGACGAGGACCTCGCCCTGCTCGAGGCCCGTGACCTGCTGTTCGCCCGGCTGCTCCAGTACCGCGCGTACAAGGACGTCTCGGGCGTGCTCGCCGAGCGGTTCGAGAGCGCCGGGCGGCGTTTCCCGCGCGTCGTGCAGCTCGAGCCGCACCTCGCCGCGCTCCTGCCCGAGCTCGTGTGGACCATGGGTCCGGACCAGCTCGCCGCGTTCGCCGCCCGCGCGCTCGCCCCCAAGGCGCCGCCGCCCGGCGTCTCGCTCGACCACCTGCACGCGCCCGCGGTGAGCGTGCGCGAGCAGGCGGGGATCGTCGTGGACCGCGTGCGCGACCACGGCACGACGACGTTCCGCGCGCTCGTCGCGGACGCGGGGGAGACCGCGGTGGTCGTCGCCCGTTTCCTCGCCCTGCTCGAGCTCTTCCGCCAGGCGCTCGTCGCGTTCGACCAGGTGACCCCGCTCGGCGAGCTCACCGTCCGCTGGTCGGGCGACGACGCGCCGGCGCCTGCGCTCGCCGACGTCGGCAGCGAGTTCGACGAGGGCGACGGCGAGCCGGTCGACGCTCTCGAACCCACCGCCCAGGAGGTCCCCGCGTGACGCAGCCCGACGGCGCCCCCGCCCTCGACGAGGCGGTCGCGCCCGCCGTGCACGACCTCCCCGGGGGGTTGCCGGCGGCGCTCGAGGCCGTGCTCATGGTCGCGGACGAACCGATCCCGGTCGTCGAGCTCGCGACGGCGCTCGAGGTCCCCGTCGACGACGTGCTCAGCGCGCTGCACGACCTGGCTGCCGAGTACCGCGGCGACGACGGGGGACGGCCCCGCGGTTTCGAGCTGCGCGAGGCGGGCGGCGGGTGGCGCGTCTACTCGGCGCCCGCTCACGCCGAGGTCGTCGGGAGGTTCGTGCAGGGTGGCCAGACGGCCCGGCTCACGCAGGCGGCGTTGGAGACTCTGGCCGTGATCGCGTACCGTCAACCGGTCAGCCGCGGCCAGGTGTCGGCGGTGCGAGGGGTCAACGTGGACGGCGTGGTGCGCACTCTCGTGGCGCGCGGGCTCGTGGCCGAGGTCGGCCAGGACCCGCACACCGGCGCCGGTCTGTTCGGCACCACGGGCTACTTCCTCGAGCGCATGGGCTTCACGTCGCTCGACGAGCTGCCCCCGCTCGCGCCGCACCTGCCGGACATGGACGACCTCGAGGGCTTGGACGGTCTCGCCGACCTGCGCGGACCCGCACGGTCGGCCACCGTCGCGCCGTCGACGGACTCCGGTGGGGCTGACGAGGAGGGCGACGCACCGGCGGCGCCCGCAGCGACGGACGAAGGACACGCATGAGCTCGAAGGACGGCCGCCAGCCCGGCGGCGCTGGACGCGGACGCACGCCGAGGGGCGGGGCGGGCGGCGACCACCGGCGCGGGGCCTCCGGCGGGCAGGGTGCCGGGCAGCGTGGCGCCGGGCAGCAGCGTGGTGCCGGGCAGCGCGGGGCCGCGCCGCGCCCGCCACGGCCGCGCCGGGACGCCAGCCCCGCGCAGCCGCAGCGTGACGTGCACGTCGAGGACGGCGTGCGCCTGCAGAAGGTGCTCGCCTCGGCGGGCCTCGGCTCGCGCCGCGCGTGCGAGGACCTCATCAGCCAGGGGCGGGTCGAGGTCGACGGCGTCCGGGTCACCGAGCTGGGCGTGCGGGTCGACCCGGAGCGCGCTGTCGTGCACGTGGACGGGATGCGGCTCCAGCTCGACTCGTCGCGCGTGACGCTCGCGCTGAACAAGCCGCGCGGCGTCGTGTCCACGATGCACGACCCCGACGGCCGTCCGTCGATCGCGGAGCTCGTCGCGGACCGCCCCGAGCGGCTCTTCCACGTGGGACGCCTGGACGCGGACAGCGAAGGTCTGCTCCTGCTGACCAACGACGGCGAGCTCGCGAACCACCTCGCGCACCCGTCGCACGAGGTCCCCAAGACGTACCTCGTCACGGTGCGCGGCAAGGTGCCGGGCAACGTCGCCAACAAGTTCCTGCACGGCATCGAGCTGGAGGACGGCGTCGTGCGTGCGGACGCGTACCGCGTGGTCGACCAGGTCGCGGACCAGACGATGATCGAGGTCGTGCTGCACTCGGGGCGCAACCGGGTCGTGCGGCGCATGTTCGAGGAGGTCGGCTTCCCCGTGACGCGCCTCGTGCGCACGCGCATCGGCCCTATCGCGCTCGGCAACCTGCGACCCGGGACGACGCGCGTGCTCGGTCGCACGGAGCTCGGCACGCTCATGGCGGGCGTCGGCCTCTAGGGTCTCGTGTCCGCACCACCACCCCGACGGACCGCCGTGAGGCGGGCCGTCCCGCACGAAGGAGCACCATCCATGCCGGTCCGGGCGATCCGGGGCGCGACCCAGCTCGACGTCGACGAGCGCGAGCACCTGTTCGAGCGCACGCGCGAGCTGGTCCGGGAGGTGCTCGACGCGAACGCCGTCGACACCGACGCGCTCATCTCGATCCTCTTCACGTGCACGTCCGACCTCGTCGCCGACTTCCCGGCGGCCGCGGCGCGCGAGATGGGGCTCGGCGACGTCCCGCTCATGTGCGCGACGGAGATCGCGGTGCCGCACGCGCTGCCGCGCGTCGTACGCCTCATGGCGCACGCCGACCTCGACGTCGAGCGCTCCGCGGTCCAGCACGTGTACCTGCACGGGGCCACGTCGCTGCGCAAGGACCTGGCCCAGTGAGCGCGGGGGCGGCCGGCGCCGCGGGTCCGCTGGTGGTCGCCGTCGACGGTCCGTCGGGGTCGGGCAAGTCGAGCGTGTCCAAGGGCGTCGCGCGCCGGCTCGGGCTCGCCTACCTCGACACCGGTGCGATGTACCGTGCGGCCACGTGGTGGTGCCTGCACCGCGGCGAGGACCTCGCCGACCAGGCCGCGGTCGCGCACGCCGTACGCGTCATGCCGCTGGTCATGGGTCTGGACCCGACCGGGCCGACGGTCCACGTCGACGGGACGGACGTCGGCGAGGCGATCCGTTCCACGGAGATCTCGACGGCCGTGAGCGCGGTCGCGACCAACCTCGACGTCCGTGCCGAGCTGCGCCGCCTGCAGCGCGCGGTGATCGAGGCAGAGCGCACGCCGGAGGGCTTCGCGGGCGGGCGAGGAGTCGTGGCGGAAGGCCGGGACATCACGACCGTCGTCGCGCCGGACGCCGACGCGCGCGTGCTGCTCACGGCGAGCGAGGAGGCGCGCCTGGCGCGACGCTCGCTCGACGTGCACGGGACGGCCGACGCGGCCGCGGTCGAGGCGACCAAGGACCAGGTGCTGCGCCGGGACCGCGACGACGCGACGGTCTCGCAGTTCCTGGTCGCGGCCGACGGCGTCGTGACGGTCGACTCGTCCGAGCTCGACCTCGAGCAGACGATCGACGCCGTGCTCGCCGTCGTCGAGCAGGTCACCGGGCGGGTGGTCGGCCCGCGCCAGGGCCCGTGAGCCCGACGACGGGGCCGGTGCGCGACCGGGTGCCGTCGTCCACGGGACCGGCCTGGTCCCGCTGGGTCGGCCGCTTCCTCGCGCGCGTCGTCTGGTCGACCCAGGTCCTCGGTGCGCAGCACGTGCCGGCCGACGGCCCGGTCGTCCTGGCGGCGAACCACACGGGCTTCGTCGACGGGCCGATCGTGCTCGGCGTCGCGCCCCGCCCGCTGCACGTCCTCGTCAAGGAGGAGATGTTCGTCGGACCGGTCGGGTGGGTCCTGCGCGCGGCGGGCCAGATCCCGGTGGACCGCAGCGGCGGTCGTCGTGCGCTCGCGACCGGGCTGGGCGTGCTGCGCCGGGGCGGCGCGGTCGGCGTGTTCCCGGAGGGCAACCGCGGGCGCGGCGACGCGACCTCCGCCCGAGCCGGGGTCGCGTGGCTCGCCCTCAACGGCGGGGCCCGTGTCGTGCCGGTGGCCGTGCTCGGCACGCGCCGCACGGGCGAGGGCGTCAACCGTCTCCCGGGCCTGCGGCGCCGGCTCGTCGTCCGGTTCGGTGAGCCGTTCGCGGTCGAGCGGGCGCCCGGCGTGAGCGGCAAGCAGGCGCTCGAGGACGCGAACGAGCGCATCCGCACCGCCCTCGCGGAGCTCGTCGCGGACACCGTGGCCACCACGGGTCTGGCGCTGCCCACGGACGACCCGAACCGGGAGCGGCGGACGGCGCCGTGACGACGTCGCCGCAGGGGAGCCTCGACGGGCCGACGGGACCGACGACGGCCCACGTCGTGGGCGACCGCCCGGGCACGGGCATCCTCGTCGGCCTCGCGTCCGCGCTCGCGTTCGGCGCGAGCGGACCGTTCGTCAAGCCTCTGCTCGAGGCCGGGTGGAGCCCCGGCGCCGCCGTCTTCGCCCGGGCGCTGTGCTCGGCGCTCGTCCTCGCCCCGGTCGCGGCGGTCGCGCTGCGGGGCAGCCACCGGCTGCTGCGCGAGGAGTGGCGGCTCGTCCTCGGGTTCGGGCTCGTCGCGGTCGCCGGGACGCAGCTCTGCTACTTCGCGGCCGTCGCGCGCATGCCGGTGGGCATCGCGCTGCTCGTGGAGTACCTCGCCCCGGTCCTGCTCGTGGGCCTGGCGTGGCTGCGCACGCGGCACGTCCCGCCGCGGCTCACGCTCGCGGGGTGCGTCGTCGCGGTCGCCGGGCTCGTGCTCGTCGTGGACCCCGCAGGTGCGCGGCCCGACCTCGTCGGGGTCCTGTTCGCCCTCGGCGCGGCCGTCGGTCTCGGCGCCTACTTCGTCCTCTCGGCGCGGCCGACCCGCCTGCCGGCCGTCGCGCTCGCCGCGTCGGGGCTGGGCGTCGGGGCGCTCGCGCTCGGCGCGGCCGGCCTCGTGGGCGTGCTGCCGTTCGCCGCACCGTTCGTGGACGTCACCCTGCTCGGGTCGCCCGCGCCCTGGTGGGTTCCGCTGGCGGTCGTCGTGCTCGTCGCGACAGCGTTCGCCTACGTCTCCGGCGTGGCCGCGACCGTGCGCATGGGGGAGCGCCTCGCGTCGTTCGTCGGGCTGTCCGAGGTGCTGTTCGCCGTCGTCATCGCGTGGCTGCTCCTCGGGGAGGTGCCGAGCCTCGTGCAGGCCGCGGGCGGCGTCCTCGTCGTCGCCGGCGTGGTGCTCGTGCGCCTCGCGGGGTCGCCCGCCGCGCGGTAGGTTCGCGCGTAGCCGACCGCGCCGTCGCGAGGTCGTGGACGCGAGCCGGCACGCGGAGGGGGAGGACGGATGACCGACGCTCCGGGCAGGCCCACGACCGTGGACGAGTACCTGGCGACCCTGGCGCCCCCGGCGCGGGACGTCGTCGCGCACCTGCGCGCCGTCGTGCACGACACCGTGCCCGGCCTGGGCGAGCGCATCAGCTACGGCATCCCGACGTTCACGCTCGACGACCGCTACGTCGTGTACCTCGCGGGCTGGGCCCACCACGTCTCGCTGTACCCCGTCCCGGAGACGGACGACGCGCTGGCGCGCCGGATCGCGCGCTACCAGGACGGCAAGGGCACGCTGCGGTTCTCCCTGGCCGAGCCCGTGCCCGACGACGTCGTGCGCGCCGTGGTCCGCCGGCTCGCCGCGCGTGCCGGGGAGGTTCGCGACGGCAGGACGGGCTGACTTCCCCCGGGCGACCACCCGCGGGGACCCGCCAGGACGCGCCGACGGGGCCGGTTCGGAGCCTGGCCCGCGGCCTGGGAGAATGGATGCCATGACCACACCCGACCCCGCCCAGCCCGGCACGCCCGGACAGATCGACGCCGCCGGGCAGGCCGAGGAGCCCCAGGCGCTCGCGGACCCCGCGGACCCCGCGGACTCGGCGGACGACGCCGCGCGTGAGCGCGCGCTGCGCGTCGGCCTCGAGGACTACGAGCTGGAGGACACCGACCTCGTCCTCCTCGACGCCGACGGCGAGGTGATCGAGGGCTACGAGCCCGAGGCGCCGCTGCCCGTGCTCGCCGTGGTCGGTCGCCCGAACGTCGGCAAGTCGACGCTCGTCAACCGCATCATCGGTCGTCGCGAGGCGGTCGTCGAGGACAAGCCGGGCGTCACGCGCGACCGCGTGAGCTACCCCGCCGAGTGGGCCGGGCGCCGGTTCACGCTCGTGGACACGGGCGGCTGGGAGGTCGACGTCGCGGGCATCGAGTCGAAGGTCGCCGAGCAGGCGGAGGTCGCGATCTCGCTCGCGGACGCCGTGCTGTTCGTCGTCGACGCGACCGTCGGCGCCACCGCGACGGACGAGCGCGTCGTGCGGCTGCTGCGCGAGTCCGGCAAGCCGGTCGTGCTGTGCGCCAACAAGGTCGACGGGCAGTCGGGCGAGGCCGACGCGGCGTACCTGTGGAGCCTCGGCCTCGGCGAGCCGTACCCGGTGTCCGCGCTGCACGGGCGCGGCACGGGCGACCTGCTCGACGCGGCGATGGCCGCGCTGCCGACCGAGTCCGCCCACGGCGAGGTGCGCCCGACGGGCCCCCGCCGCGTCGCGCTCATCGGTCGCCCGAACGTCGGCAAGTCCTCGCTGCTCAACAAGATCGCCGGCGCGGACCGCGTCGTCGTCGACGAGACCGCGGGCACGACCCGCGACCCGGTCGACGAGCTCGTGACGATCAAGGACGTCCCCTACGTCCTCGTCGACACGGCCGGCATCCGCCGCCGCGTCCACCAGACCAAGGGCGCCGACTTCTACGCCTCGCTGCGCACGCAGGCCGCGATCGAGAAGGCCGAGCTCGCGGTCGTGCTCGTCGACGCGTCCGTCCCGCTCACCGAGCAGGACACGCGCGTCATCTCCCAGGTCGTCGACGCCGGTCGCGCGCTCGTCATCGCGTACAACAAGTGGGACCTCATGGACGAGGACCGCCGTCCGTTCCTCGAGCGCGAGATCGAGAAGGACCTGGTCCAGGTGCAGTGGGCGCCGCGCGTCAACGTCTCCGCGCGCACCGGCTGGCACACCGACCGCCTCGTGCCCGCGATCCAGCGCTCGCTCGAGTCGTGGGACACGCGCATCCCGACCGGTCGCCTCAACGCGTTCCTCGGCGAGCTCGTCGCCGCCCACCCGCACCCGCTGCGCGGCGGCAAGCAGCCCCGCATCCTCTTCGCGACCCAGGCGTCCACGCGGCCGCCGCGGTTCGTCATCTTCGCGACCGGCTTCCTCGAGGCCGGATACCGCCGGTTCATCGAACGCCGCCTGCGCGAGACGTTCGGGTTCGAGGGCACGCCCATCGAGATCAGCGTGCGCGTGCGGGAGAAGCGCAAGCGGTGAGCGACGGCGCGGCACGCGTCCCCGCGGGGGTGACCCGGCGGGGACGCGCGCTGCGCCTCGGCGTCGCGCGCGACACCGCCGCGACACGCCACCTCGTGACGTTCCTCGTCGTGACCGTCGCGACCGTGCTCGTCACGCGCTTCCTGCTCGCCGCGTCGGGGTACCCGCAGGTCGGCGGGGGAGACCTGCACGTGGCGCACGTGCTCTGGGGCGGGCTCGGGATGGCGCTCGCGGTCGTCGTGCTGCTGTCGTTCGTCGGTCCCGCGCTGCGCTCGCTCGGGGCGGTGCTCGGCGGCGTGGGGTTCGGGCTGTTCGTCGACGAGATCGGCAAGTTCGTCACGGCGGACAACGACTACTTCTACCAGCCGACCGCGGCGCTCATCTACGCGACCGTCGTGGTCCTCGTGCTCGTGGTCGAGGCGCTGCACGGGCGGCGCCGCCACCACCCGGCCGAGTACCTGGCGGTCGCGACGGACCGGGCCGTCGCGGGCGTCGCGGGCGGGTTCACCGACGACGCGCGCGGGGAGGCCAGGGCGCTCGTCGCGCTCGGCCGGGGCGAGCCCGGGGCGGACGAGGTCGCGGCGCTCGTCGAGGCCGTGCCGCGGGACGACGTCGACCTCCCCGACCCGGTCCGCGGTCTGGTGCGCCGCGCGTCGTCCTGGTTCGCCGCGGCGCTGGAGCGGCGCTGGGCGGCCGTCGTGGCCGTGGTCCTCGTGCTCGGGACCGCGCTGGGGTCGTTGCTGGCGGGGATACGCGTGCTGTCGGGCGGGATCGACGTGCCCGCGTGGGTCGGTGCGGGGATCGTCGTCGGCGTCGCAGGGACGGTCGTGTGCGTCGTCGTCGGTGTGCTGACCGCGCGGGGTGGTCGCCCCGCGGACCGGCGCGCGGCCGCCGTCTGGGTCCGGCGCGGCGTGCTCGTGTCCCTGCTCCTCACGCAGCTCCTCGTGTTCCGTGCGCTCCAGTGGGTCGGCGTCGCCGGGCTGGCGGTCGACCTGCTCGTGCTGGCCGCGCTCGGCGCCGCCCTCGGCGGGGACGACGAGCGTCGCCGGGTGTCGTCACGCGCCTCCGACGCGAGCATCCCGCCGCGAGATGGCGACGTACGGCCCAGATAGCGACGTACGGACGCTCAGGAGTGGCTTGGCGTGCGGTACGTCGCCATCTGGGGATCCTCGGACTCGGGATGCTCAGACGCCGACGGTCGCCGGCCTCAGCGCAGCGGCGAGACGGCGCACCTCCGCGAGCATGCGTGTGGCGGCCTGGGCGAGGCTGCCGTCGTCCTGGATCCGGCCGTCGTCGTCGAGCCAGCGACGCAGGTGCACGGTGACGGCGCTCGCGATGGGAACCATGCCGAGGGCGACGACGACGGGCGTGATCGCCTCGACCGCGCGCATCCCGCCCGAGGACATCCCGTAGGACACGAAGCCGACAGGCTTGTCGCGCCACTCGTCAGCCAGGTAGTCGAGCGCGTTCTTCAGCGGGGCGGTGTACCCACGGTTGTACTCCGGCATGACGAGGACGACGGCGTCCGCCGCGTCCACGCGCGCGCTCCACGCGAGCGTGTGGGCGTGCACGTACCCGCCGGAGTGCGCGTCGACGGGCTCGTCGAGGAACGGCAGGGCGATCTCGGCGAGGTCCGCGACGTCGACCTCGAGGTCCGGGTCGGCGGGCACCTGGGAGAGGAACCAGCCGGCGACGGCGGGGCCGACACGGGTGGGGCGGGTGCTGGCGACGACGACGAGCAGCTTCACGAGCGGTCTCCTGGGGTGGTGGGGAGGGACTCCGCGGACGCGTGGTCCGTGGAGCGCCGGGTCGGGACGGTGAACAGGGTGAGGAACGGCTGGACGAGAGGTCCGACGGCGAACGCGTAGACGACGGTGCCGACGCCGACCGTCCCCCCGAGCGCGAAGCCGGCCGCGAGGACGACGAGCTCGATCCCGAGGCGCGACCAGCGCAGTGACAAGCCGCGGGCGGCGAGCCCGGTCATGAGCCCGTCGCGCGGACCGGGCCCGTACCCCGCGCCGATGTAGAGACCGGTCGCCGCGGCGTTGACGACGACGCCCGCGACGAGCAGGGCGACGCGCCCGGGGAGCGCCTCGACGGTCGGGAGGACCGCGAGGGTCAGGTCGACGAACACACCGACGAGCACGACGTTCGCGACGGTGCCGAGTCCGGGGCGCTGGCGCAGCGGGATCCAGAGCACGAGCACGACGACGCTCGCCAGGATCACGACGACGCCCAGCGGTAGTCCGGTCGCGCGGGCGACGCCCTGGTGCAGGACGTCCCACGGGAAAAGCCCGAGATCGGCGCGCACGAGCAGCGCGATGCTCGCACCGAAGAGCGCGAGCCCGACCACGAGCTGGGCGAGGCGCCGTGTCGTTGACATGTCATCGATGCAACCACGGACTCGATGACATGTCAACGAGTGTGCGATGCTGGACCCATGACCGACGTTGCCGAGCCTCGATGGCTCTCGCCCGACGAGGAACGTGCGTGGCGCGCCTACCGCCGCATGCAGACCGTCCTGCCCGTCGCGCTCGCGCGCGACCTCGCGCGGGACTCCGGACTGTCCGACCCCGACTACGACGTGCTCTCGACCCTGTCCGAGCAGGCAGGGCACCGGTGGCAGCTCCGCGACCTCGCCGCCCGCATGCTCTGGTCCCGCAGCCGGCTCTCGCACCACCTCGCGCGCATGGAGACGCGCGGGCTCGTCCGGCGCGAGGCGGACGCGGACGACGGCCGCAACGCCGTCGTCGTCCTCACCGACCACGGGTTCGCGACGCTCGAGGCCGCCGCGCCCGCGCACGTCGCGTCCGTACGCCGCCACCTCGTCGACCTCGCCACGCCCGACGAGCTCGCGGCGCTCGCGGCCCTCGCCGAACGCGTCGTCGCCGAGGTGGGCGACCTCTCGTAGCGCGGCGAGCGACCACCCACGACGCGGTGCTCGCGCGCTCGCCCGCCGACGGCGCGACCCGAGGCGCGACGAGGTCGCGACGGGCGACGGGTGCCACGGCCCCGCGACAGGGCGGCCCTGACCGCACGGCGATGCGTGCGGCCAGGGCCGGGTGGGACGGTGACCGTCAGCGCATGGTGGTGACGGGGAACCCGTCCATGTCGTCGAACGACTGGTTCTCGCCCGCCATGGCCCACACGAACGAGTACGCGGCCGTCCCGACGCCCGAGTGCACGGACCAGCTCGGGGAGATGACGGCCTCGCGGTCGGCCACCACGAGGTGGCGGGTCTCGGTCGGCCGGCCGCACAGGTGCACGACCCGCGCGTCGGCGGGCACGTCGAAGTAGAGGTAGCACTCGGTGCGGCGGTCGTGGGTGTGAGCCGGCATGGTGTTCCACATGCTGCCGGGGTGCAGCGACGTCACGCCCATCACGATCTGGCATGACTTCACGCCGTTCTCGTGGATGTACTGGTTGAGCGAGCGGCGGTTCGACGTGACCTGGTCGCCGAGCTCGCGCACCGTGCCCTGGCCGGGCAGCGTGAGCACCGTCGGGTAGGCGGTGTGCGCGGGCGCGGAGAACAGGTAGAACGCGGCCGGGCCCTCGTCGCCCGAGCCGGCGTTCGCGAACACGACCTCGCGCACGCCGCGGCCCACGTACAGGCACGCGCCCTTGGGCAGCTCGTGCACCTCGCCGTCGGTCGTCACCGTGCCGGCGCCCCCGACGTTGACGATGCCGACCTCGCGGTGCTCGAGGAAGTACTCGCTGCGGATCTCGTCGTAGGTGGGGAGGGCGAGTGGCGCGTCGCCGGGCACGGCGCCGCCGAGGACGACGCGGTCGTGGTGGGTGTAGGTGACGTTCACCTCGCCCGGGACGAACAGGTCCTGGACGAGGAAGCGGTCGCGCAGCTCCTGCGTCGTCGCTCCGGTGATCTGCTCGGGGCTGGTGGCGTAGCGCTGTTCCACGGTTCTGCTCTCCTGGTAGTGCGGGTGGTGCTCAGGTCGGTCTGCGGTGCGGCGCCGTGCTCAGCGCACGAGCCAGCCGCCGTCCACGGGGACGACGGCACCGTTGACGTAGTCGGACGCCGAGGACGCGAGGAACACGAACGTCCCGGCGAGGTCGTCGGGCGTGCCCCAGCGTGCGGCGGGGATGCGGTCCGCGATGGAGCGCTCGCGCGCCTCGTCGGCACGGATCGGCGCCGTGTTGTCCGTCGCCATGTACCCGGGGGCGATCGCGTTGGCGTTGACGCCCTTCGCGGCGAGCTCGTTCGCGAACGCCTTGGTGATGCCCGCGACGGCGTGCTTCGAGGCGGTGTAGCCCGGCACGAGGATGCCGCCCTGGAACGACAGCATCGACGCGATGTTGATGATCTTCCCGGAGCCCTGCTCGGCGAAGCGGCGGCCCGCGGCCTGGGACAGGTGGAACACCGCGTCGAGGTTGATCGCCAGCACGTCGTCCCAGTCCTGCGCGGGGTGCTCGAGCAGCGGCGCGCGGCGGATGATGCCGGCGTTGTTGACGAGCACGTCGATCCGCCCGAGGACGTCCACGACCTCGGCGACCACGTCGTGCAGGTCCTGGGCGGACGTCTCCAGCAGGTCGCGCTCGAGCACGTGCACGCGGCGGCCGAGCGCCTCGACCGCCGCGACCGTCTCGCTCGGCGTGCTGCGGTCGAGCAGCGCGACGTCCGCGCCGGCCTCGGCGAGCGCGACGGCCGCGCCCTGCCCGAGACCACGGCTCGAGCCGGTCACGAGCGCGACCTTCCCGTCGAGGCGGAACCGGTCGAGGATCATGCGTTCTCTCCTTCGTTCTGTGCTGCGTCGGCAGCGGCGGCGAACCGCGTCGTCAGCGCGCCGAGCCCGGCGACGCGGATCGTCACGGCGTCGCCGTGCGCGAGCGGGCGGTGCGCGGCGAGCGCGTCGGGCAGCTTCTGGGGGGTCCCGGTCGAGATCACGTCGCCGGGCTCGAGGGTCATGACCTGGCTGACGTACGCGACCAGGTCCGGCAGACGGAACACCATCGTCGAGGTGCTCTGCGACACCGTGACGGCGCCCTCGCGCTCCACCTCGACCACGAGGTCGTGGAAGTCGGGCACCTCGTCGGCGGTCACCACGGCGGGGCCGAGCTGGCCGAACCCGTCGAAGCACTTGCCGAGCGTCCACTGGCTCGACCGGCGCTGCCACGCGCGGTCCGAGACGTCGTCGAACAGCGTGTACCCCGCGACGTGCGACATCGCGTCCTCGGGGCGCACGCGGTGCGCCCGCGCCCCGATCAAGACCGCGATCTCGCCCTCGTAGTCGACGTCGTCCGCGACCGGCGGCAGCGTCACGACGTCGTCGGGACCGCTCAGCGTGTTCGGCGTCTTGACGAACACGTCGGGGAACGCCGGGTCGGCCGCCGTCGGGTCCTCGCCGTCGGGCACGTGCCCGCGGTAGTTGTACCCGAGGCACAGGATCGTGCGCGGGCGCACGGGGGGTGCGAGCCGGGCGTCGTCGGCGAGCGGCAGCGCGGCGGCGACCGCGCCCTCGACGGCGGCGCGGGCGCGCGCGCCGAGCGCGGCGTCCGCGAGGACGTCGGTGACCGTGACGCCCGGGCCGAGGACCGGGGTCAGGTCGAGCAGGCGCTCACGGGCGCCGTCGGGCACGAGGGCGCCGGGGCGCTCCTCGCCGTCGGGGACGTGCGTGACGAGCCTCACCAGTACCGCACCCAGCCCGGGCGCGTGTGGCGCACGAGCGCCTCGAGGTAGAAGTAGTCGCCCCACAGGCAGCCCTCGTCGACGCCGATGCTCTTCGGCGCGTCGTAGACGGAGTGGAGCAGCAGGGCGTCGGAGTCCGCGCCCTCGGCGGCGGGCGTGTACCCGGTGACCAGTGCGCGCAGCATGTCGTAACCGGCACGCGCGTACCGGTCGCGCCGCTCGGGGTCGGTCTCGACCGACGCGAGCTCGTGCAGCCCGCAGGCCGCGATCGCGGCGGCCGAGCTGTCGCGCGGGGCGTCGCTGCCATCGGTGTAGACGAGGTCCCAGAAGGGCACGCCGTCCGAGGGCAGGTGCGCGAGGAAGTAGTCGGCGCAGCGCCGCGACGCCTCCAGCAGCGCGGGGTTCCCCGTGACCTGGTGGTTCATCGCGAAGCCGTAGATGCCCCACGCCTGGCCGCGGGCCCAGCACGAGTCGTCGCCCGCACCCTGCTCCGTGCCGCCGCGCAGCGCCTCGCCCGTCACGGCATCCCAGTAGAACGTGTGGAACGTCGTGTCGTCGTCGCGCAGGATGTGCGCCTCGAGCTGCTCGGTGTGGCGGCGGACCGCGTCGGGGAAGCGGGCCTCGCCCGTCTGCTCGCCCGCCCACGTCAGGAGCGGCATGTTCATGAGGCTGTCGATGATCGTGCGCCCGCGCTGGGCCGGGTCGGACAGGTCGCCCCAGGCCTGGAGGATGCCCGCGGGCTCGAGGAACCGGATCATGAGGTGGTCCGCGGCCGAGAGCGCGGCGGTGCGCGCCGTCTCGTCGCCTAGCAGTCGCCAGGGCGCGACGCACGACAGCGTGTAGAGGAACCCGAGGTCGTGGGTCTGCAGGTCCTCGCCCTGGGCGACGCGCCGGGCGAAGTCGGCGACGTGGCGCTCGCCCGCGACGCGGAACGCGTCGTCGCCCGTCACCTCGTACGCGAGCCACTGCATCCCCGGCCAGAAGCTCGTGGTCCAGCCCCGGTTCGCGCCCTCCGCGAACTCGGGGGTCGCCGGGCGCGGCGGGTAGAGGCCGTCGCGGGTGGTGTCGTCGGGGTAGGTGTCGCCGAACGCGGCGATGTTGCGACGGACCGTCGCGATCGCTGCGTCGACGGCGGGTGCGAGCTCGGTGGCGAGCTCGGTGGCGAGCGTCATCAGGACTTCCTTCTGGTCGGCGCACGACGGTGCGGCGACGGTCGGTGTGCGGGGTCTGAGGGCCAGGGAGGGCTACGGGTTCCGCTCCAGCACGGAGCGCAGCGCGTGCCGTGCCGCGCCCCACGCGACGAAGAGGAGCGGAGCGAGCGCGAGACCCAGGCCCACGGCGGGACGGGTGGCGACGAGCGAGACGAGCATGCCGAGCACGAGCAGCGAGGGCGCCGTGAGGTACCAGCGGCGCACGCCCGCGAACAGGCTGACGCGCAGCAGCTCGCGCAGCCGCAGCGTCGGGTGGTCGGGGAGGGCGACCGTCGCGACGAGCGCGGTCACGAGCCCCAGGGCGCCGAGCGTCACGAAGAACGGGATGGCGACGGCGCCGACGGGAAGCCCCCAGACCGCGCGCACGTCGACGGCGACCACGACGAGGAGACCGGTCGTCAGCGCGCCGAGCGCGACGGCCCGGCGCCAGTGGGTGCGGTAGCCGCGCCAGAACGTGCGCACGGGCTGGACCGAGCCGTCCGCGGAGAACGCGCGGAACACCGCGAACGCCGCGACGACCGCCGGCGCGCAGAACGGCGCGAGGAGCACGAGCGCCGGCCAGGACGCGGCCGGGTCGGTCGTCAGCAGGAGCACGACGAGGGGCAGGGCGGCGAGCACGACGAGCACGTTCGTGACGAGGCCCGTGTAGACGGTGCCGAACGCCAGCTCGTACATCTCGTGGTTGAAGATGCGCCGCCGGGGAGCCTGCGAGGACGCCCTCGAGGGTCGCGTGCCGGTCCTGGGCGGGACGGTCGTGGTGGCCATCGCGTCAGCCCTTCACGCCGGTGGTCGCGATGCCCTCGACGAAGTAGCGCTGGCCGAGGAGGAAGATCACCGCGATGGGCAGCACCGAGAGGACGGAGCCCGTCATGATGAGCGCGTACTCGGCGTTGTACTGGCTGATGAACGTCTTGAGACCCAGCTGGACGGTCCACAGCTCGGGGCTGCGCAGGTAGATCAGGGGCCCGAGGTAGTCGTTCCAGGTGTTGACGAACGTCAGGAGCGTGAGGCTCGCGATCGCCGGCACGGACAGCGGCAGCATGATCCGCCGCCAGATGCCCCACTCCGAGAGCCCGTCGATGCGCGCGGCCTCGTTGAGCGACTCGGGGATCGACTCGAAGTACTGCTTCATGAGGAAGACGCCGAACGCGCCGAACGCCTGGAGCAGCAGGATCGACCACAGCGTGTTCGCGAGCCCGAAGTCGGACAGCATGACGAACTGCGGGATCATGTACGACTGCCAGGGCACCGCGATGGTCCCGATGTAGACCAGGAAGAGCAGGTCGCGCCCGGGGAAGCGCATCCGGGCGAACCCGTAGGCGGCGAAGCTCCCGGTGAAGACCTGGAGGAACGTGACGCCGACGGACAGCAGCAGGGTGTTCCCGAGCCACGTCGTCATGTCCGAGCGTGTCCAGATGTCCAGGTAGTTCTGCCAGACCACGGGGTCCGGGATCCACTGGACGGGCACGGTGAAGACCTGGTTGTTGGTCTTCAGCGACGAGATGATCATCCAGACGAAGGGGAGCAGCAGCCCCAGGGCGGCGACCGTCATGACGACGTAGCCGACGGCCTTACCGACGACGGGGCCGACCCGGCGGTCCTCCGTCCGGAGCACCTGAACCGGCGTGGCGGGGGCGTCGGTGGGAGGGGTCTCGAGGGCGGTCATCACGCCTCCTTCTTCTTGTTCCAGAAGAACTGGAACAGCGTCACGGCGATGCAGATGAGGAAGAGGGAGACCGAGACCGCGGACGCGTAGCCGAACTGGTTCTCCACGAAGCCCTTCTGCCAGATGTACTGGCTCAGGACGAGGGTCGACTGCCCGGGCCCGCCGTTGGTCATGACGAGGATGAGGTCGAAGACCTTGAACGAACCGATGGTGAGCATCACGGTGACGAAGAACATCGTGGGGCGCAGGCAGGGCAGGGTCACGTTGAGGAACCGCTGCCAGGCGCTCGCACCGTCCATGCGCGCCGCCTCGTGCAGCTCGGCGGGCACGGTCTGCAGGCCCGCGAGGAGCAGCAGCATGTAGTAGCCCATCTCGCGCCACGTGCCGACGATGATGACGGCGGGCATCGCCCAGGTGGCGGACGTGGTCCAGCCCGGCGGGTCGTCGACGCCGAGGGCGGTCAGGAACTGGTTGATCGGCCCGAACTCGGGGCTGAAGAGCATGTTCCACACCACCGCGATCGCGACGATCGACGTGATGTAGGGGAAGAACGCGACCGTGCGGAAGAAGGCGACCCCCCGCATCTTGCGGTTGAGCAGCAGGGCGAGGCCGAGGGCCGCGGCCAGGGTGAGCGGGATGTGCACGACCGCGTAGTAGAGCGTGTTGAGCAACGCCTTGTGGTAGCTGCCGTCCTGGACGAGCCGCGCGTAGTTGTCGACCCCGGTCCACTGCGCCACGCCGAACACGTTCCAGTTCGTGAACGACATGTAGAAGAGGATCAGCACGGGGACGAGGGTGAGGATCGTGAACCCGACGAAGTTCGGCAGGATGAAGCTCCAGCCGATGAGGGTGTTGCGCCACTTCAGCCGGCTGCCCGGCCGACGGCGCGGGGTGGGTGCGCCGGCCGCGGCGACGAGCTCGCGCTCTTCGACGGCGTTGGTCGCCATGGGGGACTCCTGTGGTCGATTCCGAGTGGTCCGCGGTGGTGGCCCGGCCGGACGGCCGGGCCACCACGGGGTCGGGGTCAGCCGAGGCCGGCCTCGCTCTGGACGCGCTGCCCGGCCTCCTCGACCGCCGCGTCGACGGCCGTCGAGCCGGACATCACGGCCGAGTGGAGGTCGTTGAGGATGTTCTGGACGATGGCGGTCTGGGTCGCGACCGGGTTCTCAGGACGGGTGTCGTGCGTCGAGAACGCGAACTTCGACAGGTCGTCGCCGGGCACGCCGTCGAGCGCGAAGAAGGTCTCCGTGACCGCGTCGTTGGTGAGCGCGGGGGTGATCCCGATCTCGGCGAGCGCCTGCGCGCCCTCCTCGCCGGCCGCGAACGCGAGGAAGTCCTTCGCGGCGGCGACCTTCGCCTCGTCGACCTTGGGGTTGATGCCGAGGCCGGTCGGGTCGCCGAAGGTCACCGGCGTGGCGTCGGTGCCCGTGGTCGAGGCGTCGGCCTGCGGGATCGGCGCGATGCCCCACTCGAACTCGTTGGCCTCGCCCGACGCCTGCTGCGCGATGAGGGTCGCGGTGTACCACGTGCCCATGGGCAGCATCGCGGCCTTCTGCAGCCCGAACTCACCCTGGTAGGTCAGGGTGTTCGTCGTGATCGTGCCGAAGTCCACCTGCGCGCCGGCGTCCTGCAGGGCCAGGGCGCGCTCGTAGTACGGCGCGAGGTAGGAGTAGTCGCCCGAGAGCAGGTCGGCGTCCTCGCCCTGGGCGAGCGCGAAGCCCTGGACCGTCGACTGCCAGTTGTGGAGGTAGGTGCCCTTCACCCCGTCGCCGGAGAGCGCCGCGGAGATGTCCTGCGCGGCCTGGTCGTAGTCGTCCCACGTCCACGACCCGTCGGGCTCGGCGACGCCCGCCTGCGCGAAGAGGTCCTTGTCGTAGTACAGGACCCACGAGTCCTGGCGATACGGCACCGCGTACGACTTGCCGTCCTCGGCCTCGTACTGGTCCAGGCCGCCCGTCGCCGGGTCCAGCTCGCCCACGACGTCGGACACGTCGAGGAGCTGCGCGCCGTTCGAGTAGGTCACGAAGTCCTTGAGGTTCTTCAGGACGTACACGTCGGGCGCGGTGCCCGCGGCGAGGTCGGCGGTCATTGCCGTGGCGTAGTCGTTGCCCGCGGGGTACTCGACGACGTCGACCGTCACGTCGGGGTTCGCCTCGTGGTAGGCGTCGGCGAGGGTCTGGAACTCCGGCGTGGAGTCGAGGCTCCAGCCCGCCAGGGTGAGGGTGACGGGGCCGTCGGCCGTCGTCTCCGCACCACCGTCGGCGCCACCGCCGCAGGCCGTCAGGGTCAGGGCGACGGCGGCGGTGGCACCGATCGCGATCGGGGTCGTGCGCTTCATTCCTTGCTCTCCTTCGAGTTCGGCGGCCCGACGTCGGGCCTGGTCCCGGCCCGGCTCCAGTCGCCGGTCGGGGTCGTCCGTGGGTGTGTCAGGGCAGGTCGGTGAGGGTCCGCTCGCCGTCCGGCCAGTGCACGACGGCAGCTCGGCCTGCCGCCGTGAGCTCGGGTGCCGGCACCGTGCGGCGCGGGACCGAGGGGAACGTGTCGCGGGGCGGGCCCGCGAGGGTGAGGAGCACGGCGCGCCAGCGTCCGGGCTCGACGGGCAGGTCGACCACGTCCACCGTGGACCGCGGGCCCAGCGGTGAGGCGTCGCCGCGGTGCTCGCGCCGTACGGCCGGGGCACCCGGCCCCAGCGCCACGACGTCGGTGACGAGCCCGTCGCCCGCGACGACGGGCCAGCCGCCCACGCGCAGACGCAGGTCGTGAGGGTCGAGGCCTGCGGCGAGCTCGTCGACGCGCACGAGGCGCACCTCCCACGGCCCGCGCACGAACGAGACCACCGTGAGCGTGGCCGCGTCGGTCGCGACGCCCGGCAGCCCGGAGCCGTGGTCGCGCCCGTCCGTGTCGGCGTCGAGCCAGTGCGCGCGCGCCACGGAGCCCGAGACGCCGACGGGCACCCGGCCCGCGCTGTCGTCGACGCGCGTGTCGAGCGAGCGCCAGCCCGTGCGGTGCGTCGCGCGGCCGGCCGCGTCGACGAGCGTGACGCTCTGGTCGACGGGCGAGACGCGGCTCGCGAGGTCGGACCACGGCGCGGTCGCGGTCGAGTAGCCGAGGCGGGCGTAGAGCGGGGAGTCGCCGACGCGGTCGCCCTCGCGGGCGTGGTCGGTGCCGTGGTTGACGACGCGCACGACGCCGTCGGCGCGCGTCCCGCTGACGACCCAGCCGGGGGCGGCGACGGCGCGCAGCACGTCGCCGCGCTCGACGGGCAGCGGTTCCTCGGGCGTCGTCCACGCCGGGTGGTCGGCGGGCAGGGCGAGCCCGAGCAGACCCTTGCTCGCCCAGTACGGCGAGCCCGGACCGCTGTACGACTGCGAGATCGGCAGCCACTCGTGGTGCCAGCCCTGCGTGAGCAGGCCCCGCGCGTCGGGCGCGCCGTGGCGTGCGAAGTGGTCGACGACGCCGGACGCCGCACGGCGCAGCAGCCCGGGCGAGTGCGACGGGACGTCGGCGATCGCGCCGACCCAGAACGGGGCGGCCGCGGCGAAGCGGTAGGTGAGCGAGCGCCCCTGCAGGAGCGGCGAGCCGTCGGCGCCGACGAGCGCGAGCGCGTCGTCGAGGAAGCGGTCGAGGAGCTGCACGTCGCGCTCGCGGCGCGGCGCGGCGAGGTCCTCGGCGCCCCGCATGCGGGCCCACAGCGTGGGGTACAGGTGCAGCGCCCAGCCGGCGTAGTGGTCGTAGGACCGCTCGTCGCCGTCGGCGAGCCAGCCGTCGGCGCGCACGAACGTGTCGTGCGTGGCGAGGTCCTCGGCCATCTCGTCGAGCGAGTGCGGGCCGCCGACGGAGCGCAGGAAGGTCTGCACGACGAGGCGGAACCAGACCCAGTTGATGCGCGGGTAGGTGTCGTCGCCGACGGCCTCCGCGAGGTAGTCGACGAGCTGCTCCTGCACGAGCGGCGACAGCCCGTCCCAGATCCACTCGCGCGTGAGGTCGAGCACGAGCGCGAGCGACGCGGCCTCGACCTTGGCCTGCGCGTGCTCCGAGAGGCGCAGCCACCGGTCGGGCGCGTGCGGGTCGGAGCCGGCGGCGAGGCCCTCGGCGTACCACTGGGCGTACCCGTGCGGGTCGGCGCCACGCTCGCCGGCGAGGCGGAACCCGGCGAGCAGGAACGTTCGCGCGAACCCCTCGAGGCCGTCGACCGCGCGGCCGTACCCGCCCTCGGGGCCGGGCAGCGTGATGCGGGCGTGCCCGGGGGAGGCGTAGGGGAGCGCGGACGCGAGCAGGTGGTCGCCGAACGCCGCCCACCGCGCACGGTCCCACCCGGTGAGGGGGTTCGTGGGGAGCGAGGCGGTCGGCTGCGACCGCGTGCTCTCGAACGTCATCGTGTCCTCCGTCGTGCGCCGTGCCTCCGTGCGCGGCGGTCTGTCGTGCTCGTGATGCGGGTCACGGTGTGTGACCGCTCACCGAACACGTTCGGAGTCAATCGCTCAGAAACGGACGCTGTCAAGTGCGTGCCTATTCTGTTATGATCGTTTCTGATCGTGCTACCGCCTCGACGGAGAGAGATGTTCACGCCCTTCACCGGCCCGCTCGCCGCGGCCTTCGACGGCCGGACCGGCGACGCCCCCGCGCGCCGCGACGCCCTCGCGTCCCTGCTCGTCGACCCCGCGCACGCCCTGCCCGTCCCGCCCGCGACCGACCGATCGGCCTGGTCGCGGGGCGAGGGGCGCGCCGACCGCGAGACCGTGGCGGCGGTGCTGGCCCGGGCGCGCGACGACCTCGGCACGCCGTGGCCGCTGCCGCTCGCGAGCACCGCCGCGCGGCTGCACCGCGACGGCAACCGGACGGCGCACGAGGAGCTGGTCTTCACCCGTCAGCAGCGTCTGTCGCGCGCGGTCGTTGCGGCCGCCGTCACGGGCGAGGACGTCTGGCTCGACGAGGTCGCCGACGGCGTGTTGGCACTGTGCGAGCAGTCGTCGTGGTGCTGGCCGGCGCACGACGACGCGTTCGCGACCCGCGGCTGGGTCGTCCCGGACACGGACCGCCCCTACCTCGACCTCGGCGCCGGGGAGGTGGTCGGCCAGCTCGCCTGGACCGACCACGTGCTCGGCGACCTCCTCCAGGTGCGCTACCCGGGCCTGCGCGAGCGCGTGCGGGCCGAGGCACGACGCCGCGTGGTCGATCCCTTCGTCGAGCGGCGCGACTGGCACTGGATCGGCCTCGACGGCGACGTGCACAACTGGAACCCCTGGATCCACGGCAACGTCCTCGTGGCTGCCCTGCGCCTGCTCGACGACCCCGCCGACGCCGCGCTGCGCGCGCACGTCGTGGAGCTCGCGGTCGAGGGCCTGGACCGGTACGTCGCCGTCCTGCCCGTCGACGGCGCGATCGACGAGGGCTACGAGTACTGGTGGAACGGTGCGTGCCGGGCGCTGGAGGCCCTCGACGTGCTCGCGCACGCCACCGGCGGCGCGCTCGACGCGCTCGACCCGGCGGCCCCCGTGCGCGCGCTGCGGGCGACCGTCGCGTTCCCGCACCGCATGCACCTGGGCGGCGACTGGTACCTCGACCTCGCCGACGGGCGCGCGCGCCCGCCGGTCGAGCAGCCCTGGCACGCGCTGCACCGTGCCGCGCGCCGGGCCGGCGACGAGGACGCGCGCCGCCACGCGGCGTCGTACCGGGTGCCGGGCGCACCCGTCGCGGACGAGACCGCGGGCCTGGCGCGGCTCCTGCGCGCCCTGACTGACGACGCGTGGCTCGCCGCGGCGCCGGCCGCGGCGCCCCTGCCGCGCGACGTGTGGCTCGGCTCCACGCAGGTGCTCCTCGCGCGCGAGCGCGCCGGCAGCCCACGCGGGCTGACGCTGGCGGTCAAGGGCGGGCACAACGGCGAGCACCACAACCACAACGACGTCGGCTCGTTCGTCGTCGCGACCGACGGGGTGCCCGTCCTCGTCGACGCGGGCCGCCCCACGTACACGGCGCAGACGTTCGGGCCCGACCGGTACGCGATCTGGACCATGCAGAGCTCGTGGCACAACGTGCCCGAGGTCGCGGGCACCCCGCAGGAGGCAGGTGAGCGGTTCGCCGCGCGCGACGTGGCCGTGGGGGACGGCGAGCTGTCGCTCGACCTCGCGGGCGCGTACCCGGTCCTCGGGCCGGCGTCGTGGCGCCGGGCCGCGCGGCTCGAGCGCGACGCCACGCCCGTCCGGGTCGTGGTCGACGACGAGTGGGACCTCGGCCCGGCCGCGTCGGCCGTCGTGCACCTCGTGCTCGCGGGCGACGTGAGGACCGCGCCCGGCGAGGCGCGCGTCGTCCCGCTCGACGGCGCGACCCCCGTCGTCGTGCGCTGGCCCGCGGACGTCCCGGTCGACGTGACCGTGCGCGAGCTCGACGACCCCATGCTCACCGGTGTCTGGGGCGAGCGCCTGACGCGCCTCGCGCTCGACGCGACCGGCCGCGGACGCCTGCGGGTCGTCGTCGAGCAGGACGACACGCCGGGGCCTGCGACGCCCAGGACGCCCGCCGGGGGGCTGACCACCGGCATCATCGACCCGACCGGTGGCACCGATGCCGCCGGGACCACCCAGGAGGGGGCACCGTGACCACGGAGGAGATGCAGCGGGCACCGCTCGCCGCGGAGCGCCGGGCGCACCTGCTCGCGTCGCTCGAGCGCGACGGCGTCGTGCGCGTCGCGGACCTGACGGAGGAGCTCGGCGTGACGGCCGTGACCGTCCGCCGCGACATCGCCCAGCTCGAGCGCGAGGGCCTCCTGGCCCGCGTGCACGGCGGCGCGGTGCCGGTGGACGGCAAGGAAGGGACGCCCGACCGCGCCCCGACCGCGACGATCGGCGTGCTCGTGCCGTCGCTCGACTACTACTGGCCGGGCGTCGTGCGCGGCATGGAGGAGGAGGCGCGCCGGCACGGGCTGCGGGTCGTGCTGCGGGGGTCGTCGTACGAGGCGGCGGACGAGCGTCCGGCGCTCGAACGCCTCGTCGCGGCGGAGAACCTGCGCGGCCTCGTGCTTGCGCCCCGCACCGACAGCCCGCACGCGCAGGAGCTCGTGCAGTGGCTCGCGCGCACCGAGGTGCCGTCCGTGCTCGTCGAGCGCGAGGCCGCGCTCGCGCCGCACCGCGAGGCGCTCGAGTCCGTGGTCTCCGACCACGCGCTCGGGGCGCTCATGGCCGTCCACCACCTCGCGGACCTCGGCCACCGGCGGGTCGGCCTCGTCATCTCCCGGCAGTCCCCGACGTCGCGCAAGATCGCGGCCGGCTGGCGCGCGGCGTGCGCCGACCTCGGCCTGTCGTCCGAGGAGCACTTCGAACGGCTCGCCCCGGACCGTCACCGGCCCGAGTTCGCGAAGGCGATCGAGGAGGTCGTCGACACGGCCGTCGCCTCCGGCACCACGGCGCTGCTGGCGCACTCCGACCCGGAGGCGTTCGCGATCGTGCAGAACGCGCAGGACCGCGGGCTCTCCGTCCCGGGCGACCTCTCGGTCGTCTCCTACGACGACGAGGTCGCCGGTCTCTTCAGCCCCGCGCTCACCGCGGTGCGCCCACCGCGGGCCGCCGTCGGGCACGCCGCCGTCGACCTGCTGGCGCGGCGGCTCGCCGACCCGTCGCGACCGGTGCACCGCGTCGCGATCAGCCCGAGGCTCGTGGTGCGGGAGTCGACCGGTCCCGTCGCACCCTCGGCACGCCGGACCTGACCCGACCCGTCCCGGGTACGGCTCACCCCTCGCACCCAGGTCGGGGCGAGGGGTGAGCCGCATCGGACGGTCTGTGCCGGTCCCGTGGCCGGGCCCGGCGCGGGACTCAGCAGGTGGGCGCCGGGTGGGCGACCTCCTCGACGCTCTCGCGGTCGTCGTCGCCCGTCGTGCGGGCGGTCACGGTCGCGGTGCCCTCGGTGGGCGTCGACCGCACGGCGAACGACTGGTACGCGCTCGTACCGGGCGCGACGGCCGTGAACGACCTGGACCCGTACGCGGTCTCGACGTCGACGTCGAGCGCGACGTCGTCGTCGTTGGTCACGCGCACCGCGAGGTACGGCTTGCCCGCGAGGCAGCGCGTCTCGACGACGGCGGTCGTGGCGACCCCGAGGTCGGCCACCTCGCCCGCGACGGCGACCCACGACAGGACCGGTGCCTCGGTGCCGCCGTCGTTCGCCACGGAGTACGTGACGACCGTCTGCTCGGTGAGCGTGAACTCGCCCGAGAGCACCTGCGAGCGCCCGAGGCTGCCGTTGGGGAACGCGACCTTGCCGACGGGCATCGTGACGGCCTGGCCGTCGGCCCCGGTCCACGAGACCGAGGTCTGCATGTTCCGTGCCTTGCCGCTGCCCACGTTCCACCACTCGGTGTGGCCCGAGGACACGGTGTACGTGCCCGCGGGGAGCGTGAACCGGTACTGCAGCGGCGTGGCCGCGCCGGAGGTGTACCAGCCCGTCTCGCGCGTCTTGTCGTACGGGGACTGGTTCAGCAGGCCCTTCGCGGAGTAGCTCGCGACCCGGCCCCAGCCGCGGTCGGCCGACCACGCGGCGTCGGCCTCGGCGTTGCGCAGCGCGCCGCCCGCGGCCTCGACGTGGCTCTTCACGGCGCCGAACGCCGAGGACGCCGGGACGGCGGGGGCGTTCGCGTCGACGAAGTACCGGACGCCGTCCGGCACGACCTCGACCTGGGCGGAGACGGCGAGCGACTCGTTGTCGACGAATGTCCCCGTGACGGTCGCCATCGCGTACGGGGTGTCGAACGCGCCCGCGGGCACGAACCACTCGACGGGGGCGTCGATCGTCGTGCCGGCCTGCGACGTCGCGCGGACCGTGGCGGGCAGCTCGGGCGCCTCGCCGACCGTGGTCGCGAGGCGCGCGACGGGCGTCGCGACCGTGACCGGCGTCGTCTCCGGGTCGGTGACGACCGGGTCCGCGCCGCCGACGAGCACGTCGACGCCGTCGAGCGTGAACGTGCCGCTGCGCACCGTGACGGTCACGGTGTGCGGCGTCGACCCGTCGAGGCCGCGCTGCCAGTACGACGTCTGGCGGTCGCCGGTCGCGCCGACGTCCACCGTGCGCACCGGCTGGTCGTCGACCGCGACGTCGATCGTCGCGGCGGCCGTCGCGCCGAACAGGTTGAACCCGGTGCCCTCGACCTCGAAGACGGCCGAGCGCCCCGCGGACAGCACGTGCTGCGTGCGGTTGAGGTGCGCGTAGCCGGCCTGCGTGTACGAGAAGCCGCCGGGGTAGGCGATGCGCGAGTCGGCGTCGTCGATCTTCGTCGACTCCCACGCCTGGCCCTCGATCGGGGTGATCGCCAGGTCGTCGTACTCGGTGTTGTAGTAGCCGCTCACGAGCGAGACGCGGCCCGTGAGGACCGGGTTCGCGCTCGCGTCGACGTAGCGGGCGAGCGGCTCGCCGTCGAGCGTGACGGTGATGACGGTGTCGCGCGCCTCGACGGACAGCGCGTGCCACGCGTCGGCGTCGAACCCCGCGACCGTGCCCGACGCGACCGCGGTGCCGAGCTTGCGCAGCTGCCACGACCCGTCGGCGTGGACGCGCACCGCGTACGTCGCGAGGTCCTCGCCCGTGGGCAGGAGCTGGCGCACGCCGAGGCCCGCGAAGTTCGCGAGCGACGCGTCGCGCACCTGCGTGTCGAGCCGGAAGTCGACGGACGCCGTGTAGTTCGCCCACGAGTGGTCGCCCAGCTGGGTGGCCGGGGGAGCGGTGGACGGGCGGTCCTGCGCGTGGCTGCCCCACACGTCCCACGTGAAGCCGCGGTTCTCGGCGTGGATCTTCTGCACGAGCACGTTGCCGCGCTCGCCGTCGCGCTCCTCGACCTCGAACGCACCGTTCTGGTCGGCCGTGTACCGCGGCGAGCCGCCGCGGCGCTCGACGTAGCCCATCGACGTGCCGTGGACGTCGGTCTCCGGGTAGCCGGCGTACTCGAAGTCGTCGGTGTACGGCAGCTCGAGCACGGTGTCCTGCACCGGGGAGGCGTAGTCGGCGCGGTCGTAGGCCTGCGTGGTGCCCTCGACGCCGAGGGGCAGGGTCGAGAGCGTCTGGATCGAGTAGGGCGCGATCTCGACCTGGTAGACCGCGTACTCCGTGCCGTCGACGGTCTCCGTGCGCACCGGCTCGACGTGGCCCGTGGGCCGCAGCCAGTTCGCGTCGTACTTCTCGTCGGCGTCCGGGCCGCGCGTCTCCCACACCGTCAGGGGCCGCGGCTCGCCGAGGTTGGCGACCTTGACCTCGAAGTGGCGCGCGGTCTTCGTGTTGTTCGCGTGCACCTGCGTGAAGTCCGGCTCGCCGCCGTCCGCGGCGGGCGTGCGCAGCGTCATGTACGTGCGGGTCGAGGTGTCGACGTTCGTGCCGCCGTCGCCCTTGGTCCCGTCGCCGTACGTGGCGCCCTCGACGTACTCCCAGCCGGTCTCGGCGAACTGGTGGAAGTGCCGCACGAGCGCGACGCCGACGCCGCCCTCGTAGTAGCCCGACCACGGGTCGGACGCGCGGACGAGGTGCTTGGGCGAGTACTGCGTGCCCTCGTACATCGCGCTCACCGCGGGCTGGAACAGGAACGACGTCATGTGCGCCGGGTGCTCGCCCGCGCCGCTCCAGCGGTAGGCGTTGATGAACCGGTCCGCGATGTCGACGGCGCCCACGGTGCCGCCGAGGCCGCCGCGCGCGGGGTCGGCGTTGACGCGGTACTCGGGGTCGATCATCGGGGCGACGCCCTCGGAGTACAGCACCTCCATGCCGTACTCCTTGTTGAGGCGCGTGAGGTTCGGCCCGCCGGCGATGTCGTAGTGGTAGCCGATCGCGTCGACCTGCTCGAGCGCGGCCGGGCTCGCGAGGATCGCCGCGGCGACGGGCTCGACGTTGCGGTACGTGTCGAGCGCGACGATCTTGATGTCGCCGTAGTCGTAGCGCGCGTCCTCGGCCTCGGCGTCCTCCTCGAGGCGCTCGGCGAAGTCGACCACCCACGCGAGCTCGGGCGCGATCGAGGCCTGGCGGAAGCTGCCGCCGACCTCGTTCTGCGACGGGGACATGTAGTCGAACTCGACGCCGTACGTGTCGTACGCGGCGTCGATCGTCTCCTTGTACCACTGGTAGCGCAGGTCGGGGTCGGTCTTCGTCCACGACGGCTCGCCCCAGCGCAGGGCCTCGGTCTCGATGTCGGGGTTGATCGACAGCGCGTCCGCGATGAAGTGGAACCCGGAGCCGCGCAGGACGTTGGCGGGCTCGTCGGCGCTGCGCTTCGTCGCGGGCTCGGTGCCCGAGGACGTGTTGTTGTCCGCGCCGAGCTCGACCTTGATGTGCTTGAGGCCTGCGCCCGTCTCGGGGTCGAAGATGAGGCGCATGATGCGCCAGTACGCCTCGGGGTTCTCCTCCTTGTAGTCGAGCAGGAGGTTGCCCGTGTTGTTGCACGACACGGAGCCGAAGCCGCCGAACACGTTGTACGGCGTGCCGTCCGTGCGGCGCTCGACGTCCTCGCCGTCGACGAGGATCTGCGCCCAGTCGATCGAGGGGTCGTCGAAGCGCAGCTCGGGCAGGTCCGCGGGGACGGCGGAGGCGGCGGGCGCCGGGGCGTCCGGCGTCGACGCCGCGGGGGCGGCCGCGGCGAGCCCGGTGACGGCCAGCGCGAGCGCGGTCGTCACGGCCGTCGCCGCGCGCGCGGATCGGCGCCCGGGCGGTGCGTGGAGTCTCATGGTCTTGCCTTCCTGCCGCCGTCGTCGGCGGCGCGTGGGGACGGGTGCGGACCCGGGCCGGCGCGGTGCGCGCCGGCCCGGGCCTGCGGTCGGGCTCAGCCGCAGTGCGCGGCGGAGGTCGTGAGGTCGTGCCGGACGTCCACGCGCTCGCCGTCGACGACGGCGCTCGCGGTGACGGTCACGGCGTGCGCGCCGGTGCCGACGGCGCGCGTCGCGAACGACTGGTACGCGTTCTTCCCGGGGGCGACGGCCGCGACCGTGCGGGAGCCGAACGGCGTCGTGAGGGTCACGTCGACCGGCACCGTGTCGTCGTTCGTCGCGCGCACCGCGACGTACGCCGAGCCGGCGAGGCACCGCACCTCGGCGTGGGCGACGACGGCGAGCCCCGGCTCGGGGGCGGGGACCGTGCCCGGGATCGTCAGCTCGCCGATCTTCAGGTACGACCCGGGCGTGTCGAACGTCAGGCGCAGCGAGTCGGTCGTGACCGCGTCGAACGCGACCGAGGTGCGCGAGCCGTTCGGCCCGGGCGTGACGGCGCTCGCGGTCGTGGGCAGCCAGCGGCCGTCCGCGTCGCGGTGCTCGACGGTGACGCCCGTGATCGTGCCCTCGGTGTTGGTGAGGTGCACGGCGTCGACGCTCCAGGCCTGGGCGGCGGTCGCGGTGAAGGTCACGCGGTCCTTCTTGCCCGTGCCGCCGGCCCACGTGGACCACGCGGTCGCGGGGTCCCCGTCGCACGCGAGCGCGGCGGGCATCGTGCCCCACTCGGTCTGGTGGAACGACGCGCTCACGGTGGTCCCGGGCTCGCGGCACACGTCCACAGGGCCGTCGACCTGGACGGTCGCCGTGACGTACCGGCCCGCGAGGGGGCCGTCGCCGGCGACGTGCCCGACGAGCGCGTGGGTGCCCCTCGCGGCGAACGCGGCGTCGAGGCTCGTGGTGCTCCAGTCGGCGGCGAGGCCGTCGTACCGGTTGCCGTCGACCGTGACGTCGAACGTCGGGTCGAACGTGTCGCGCTCGTCGACGTGGGCGGTGAAACTCAGCGGCTCGACGGGCTCGAGCGGGTGGAACAGGGTCGTGTTCGCGGGGTCCCAGTCCCCGACGTTCTCGACCGTGACCCGGCCGTCGTCGCTCACCTGGATCGGCGCCCACACGTACCGTGAGCCCTCGCCCGCCGAGCCGGTCCCCGCGTCGACCGCCCAGCGGTCGCCCATGTACGCGAAGCGGCCCTCCTCCTGGTCGATCGTCAGGACGAACGTCGGCTGGGAGTCGAAGCAGCGCGTCGGGTCGGCCGTGCCGACGCCGGTGCGCGCGGCGTCGCCGACGCACGGGTTGCGCGGCTCGAGCCGCTCCCACTGCCCGGTGGACGGGTGCCGGTCGTTGTTCCCGACGACGGCCTCGGTCGGCGTGATCATCGAGCGCGACCGGTAGCCGACGACGGGCGTCGAGGCCCAGCCGTCGGTGCCCGACGTGAGCATGTAGTACCAGCCGTCGTGCTTGAACACGCTGGAGGCCTCACGCGAGAAGTCCGGCAGCACGCGGTGAGAGAAGTCCTCGCCGAGCACGGCGTGGTCGCCCTCGGCGAGCGGGCCCGTGTACTCGGCGTTGAGCCGGGACACGTACATCCACTTGTTCATCTCGGAGGAGTAGACGGCGTACGCGTCGTCGGCGACCGGGTCGACGGCGTGCTCGCCCGCGTCCTGGAACACCGTCATGTCACGCGAGTCGCCCTCGCGGCCGGTGTTCGGGACGCCCTGCGCCCAGTTCATCTTCGTCGTGCTGACGAGCTTGAACGGGCCCCACGGCGTGTCGGACGTCGCGAACCCGATCTCGGCGCGCGAGTAGCGCGAGCCGATGTTGCGGTCCGCCGGGTCGCCGCCCGCGCGCACCCAGCGCACGAGGTCCGCGTTGTCGGGCAGCGGTCCGTCGGCGTGGTAGATGATGACGAACTTGCGGGTCTTGGCGTTCCAGAGCATCTTCGGACGCTCCATGATGTTGATGTTGCCGTTGAGGCGGTAGGTCGCGTTCGACAGCGCCGTCTCGTCGTACGTGGCGGCGACGCCCGCGGCCTCGTCGGCCCACGTCGCGACGTACGGCGCGACGACGTCCTTCGCGGCGTCGATCTGCGCCTGCGTGGACGTCGCGTCGGGCGCGGTCTTGTTCGCGACCGCCTTGAGCGCCTCGACCTTCGCCGGGTCGACCTCGACCGCCGTGCCAGCGGCGTTCACGCGCAGCGTGAGCTGCTGGTGGCTCGGCAGCACGAGGCCCATGTCGTGCCACGTCGTGAGGTCCGTGGACCAGTAGCCGCGCACGCCGTCGACGGGCCGTGTCGCGTGCGTCTTGTCCTCGCCGTACCAGAGGTGGACCTCCTGGTCGGTGTTCCCGTCACCGGTGATGTCGAGGCCGACCTCGGCCTCGCGCACCGTGACGACGGAGCCGCCGTGGGCCCTGATCGCGTCACCGTCGGTGTCGGTCCAGACCGTGCCGTCGGGGGCGGGGACGGTCCCCGCCGCCGCGCCTGGGCTCGCGGTGGTCGCGACCGGAGTGGTCGTCGGTGCCGTGGCTGCCGTGGCGGGAGCGACGGCGAGCGTCGCGCCGACCGCGAGGGCGGTCGCGGCGGCATGGATCGGGCCGGGGCGTCGGCGGTGACGTGGTGGTCGACGGTCGGGTGCGGCAGCGGGCACGAGGATCTCCTTCGATCATCCGTTGCGGCACGTCGCGATCATCGATGATCGAATGTGTTTGATTACGTGCTGCAACGTTCGTTCGTGTCCGAAAGTAGAGGGAGGGAGAGAGGGGGTCAACCGGGTTCGACAACGTGAAGCGAAACGAACACGCCGACTCCGCGGGTGCCCCCAGGTCAGCCGCGGGCAGCTCTCCCGTACGGTCGGTGCGTGATCACCCACGACGAGGTCCGGGCGCGTTCCGCCGCGGCCGACGACACGTACCCGCTGCTCACGCTCGACGAGTTCTTCGACGGCAACGCGCAGGAGGACTCGATCGCGCCGAACCAGTGGGGCTTCGGCCGCCCGCCGCTGGCCGAGATCGCGCGCAGGCTGCGTGAGCTGGAGCGGGACGACGCCGTGGCCTGGGTGCGGGTGCAGCTCCACGAGGAGACGTTCGAGGACTCCGTCGAGGACGTGCTCGCGGAGGGCGTCGCGGTGTGCACCACGCTGGACGAGAGGGTCGTGGACGAGCGGCTCGACGCCGAGGAGCTGCAGTACGACGGAGCGTTCGAGGGGTTCGTGTACGACGAGCAGGCCTTCACGCAGGTCCCGGCCGTGCCCGAGGGGTACCGGGTGCTGTCGCTCGTCTGGGACTGACGGGCTGCTGGCACGGCCGCGCGTCCTCGCGGTCGGCCCGCCGGCGTCGCCGTAGGGTCGGTGGCCATGACCGACCTCCCGCTCGCCCCCAGCCAGGACGCCTTCCCGACCCACGTCTTCGACGCCTTCGGTGTCCCTCCGGCCGTGCTGGACGAACGCATCGGCGGCTCGGTCATGGTCGTGGCCAAGCAGCCGGTCGACGGTCCTCTCACCCTCCTCACGGCGGGTGTCTCCCGGCTGCCGGTCGACGCCGGTCCGCCGGTCGAGCTGGCGGTCGAGGTCGTCGAGGGCCAGGAGGGCGCCGCGCTCGTCGCCCTGCGGATCGTGTGCGACGACATCGCCGTCAACCGTCGCACCCCACCTTTCGAGACACCGTGGCGCAACCGGGAGCCGTTCCTGTCCGGGACGCGGATCTCGGCGATCATGGCGACGGGCTCGCGGTGGGGCGCCGCGCTGGACGACGTGCTCGACCCGGCGGGGGACGTGGTCGGCCACGTCCGTACCTTGCGGCTGCTCACCGACGCGGAGGCGCAGACCGCCTCGAGCGTCGGGTGGTCGGGTCTCGTCGAGCAGGTCGGGTCGGTCGACGCCCTCCTCGACGTCACCCGCGCGTGAGGACGCCCGGCCCGACGGCGGCCGGACCCGGGAGGGGGCCGGCCGCCGTCGGGCAGCACGTCACCTGACCGTCGCGGCCTGGCTCAGCCGAGCGGGCCGTAGAGCGCCGGGGAGGTCCGGGCGTGCGTCGCCTGCTCGAGCGCGAACGCGAGGCCGAGGAGCGGGCCCTCGTCGAAGTCACGCCCGAGCAGCTCGAGGTTGACGCCGCCGCCCGTGACGGTGGCGTCGGCCGCCGTCGCCTGGCCGATCGGCACCGTCACGGCGGGGAGGCCAGTGTTGGGGCTGAGCCGCAGGTTGGTGCCGATGGTCCCGTACGGGTTCGCGCTGGGGTAGACGAGCGCGTCGAGGTCGGCGTCGTCGAGCATCGCGGTGACGAGCTGCTTGCCCTCGGCGAGCACCTTCGTGTGCGAGCCCTCGGGCCCGGCCCACGCCTGGTACGTCTCCTCGGTGATCGCGGCGCGCGACACGTAGGTGCTGCGCCGCGACGGGACGAAGCGACCCGACTCGACGATGCCCTCCAGCGACCGTGCCTCGACCTCGGGGGCGAGGTGGCCCGCGACGTACGCGTCGAGGTCGTGCCGGAACTCGTTGGTCGAGCCCGAGCCCTCGCTCAGCACGCTCGCGAACCCGTTCGGGAGCACGGGCGACCAGGTCGTGGGGGGCGTGACCTCGACCACGGTGGCGCCCAGCGACTCGAGCGTGGCCCGGGTCTGCGTCCACAGGCGCAGGGTCGTGGCGTTGCTCCCCAGCATGGACGGCACGTAGCCGATGCGGGCGCCGTCGAGCGCGTCCGCGTCCAGGTACTGCGTGTACGAGGCGGGGACCGCGCCCTCCTGGCGCGACGTCACAGGGTCCGCCGGGTCGACGCCCACGACCGCGTCGAGCGCGACGGCCGCGTCGAGGATGCTACGGGCCATCGGCCCGCCCGTGTCCTGGCTCAGCGCGAGCGGGATGATCCCGTCCCGGCTCGCGAGGCCCACGGTCGGGCGCACGCCCACGAGCTGGTTGTACGACGACGGCACGCGGATCGAGCCGCCCGTGTCCGTGCCGAACCCGAGCCCTGCGAGGTTCGCGGCGATCGCCGCGCCCGTGCCGCCGCTCGACCCGCCGGCCGTGCGGCTCGTGACGTACGGGCTCGCGACGAGCGTGCTCGTCCCCGCGTCCTGGTACGACGAGAACTCGGACACGAAGCCGAACGCGAACTCGTCGAGGCTCGCCTTGGCCAGGACCACAGCCCCGTCGGCGCGCAGCCCCTCGACCATCGTCGCGTCCGTGGCGGTCTGGTTGCCGTCCCAGCACCCGCAGCCGCCGGTCGTGGGCATGTCCTTCGTGTCGTAGTTGTCCTTGACGGCGACGGGCACGCCGAGGAGCAGGCTCGTCATGCCGTCCGCGGCCCGTGCCGCGTCCGCGCGCGCAGCGGCCTCGAGCGCGACGTCGCTCGTCGTGATGATCGAGTGCAGGGGTCGCCCGCCCGCGCCCGTGTCGACGAGCGTCGTGTCGTAGGCAGCGATGCGGTCCAGGTACTCCTGGGTGATCGCGACCGACGAGGTGACCCCGGCGTTCATCGCCTCCTGCATGTCGAGCACCGAGGCCTCGACGAGCTCGAATGGCCCGTCGTCGTAGATCATCCGCTGGGAGACGGCCGCGAGGTCCGCGACGGTGATCGTGCCGTCGCGGTCCGTGTCGGCCGCCGCGGCGTCGTCCCACGCGGCGTCGTCGGCCGTCGCGCCGAGCGCCGCCGCGACGACGTCGAGGTCGTCGGCGGTCACCTGCTCGTCGCCCGTGAGGTCGAGCTCGGTCCAGTACGGCGCGAGGAACGGCGCGGCGGCGGGTGCCGCCGTCGCGGCGGGAGCCGCGGCGACGGTCAGCACGAGGGCGGTGACGGTGAGCGCGGCGAGACCGCCCGCCGCGGCTCGTCGGTGGGTGGTGGGCACGGGCTGCTCCTTCGTGGTGAGGGGCCGTCGGTGAGCGCGGACGGCGGGTGCGCCGGTCGTCGGGTCAGGGCTCATCGGGAGGCCACCGCCCGGCGACGTGCCCAGAGGATCCCGGCGCCCACCACGACGGCGAGGAGCGCGGCGCCCGCGAACCAGGCGACGCTCGCGCCCGTCGAGGCGAGCGAGCCCGAGC
Source organism: Cellulosimicrobium protaetiae (assembly GCF_009708005.2). Taxonomy (NCBI): domain Bacteria; kingdom Bacillati; phylum Actinomycetota; class Actinomycetes; order Micrococcales; family Promicromonosporaceae; genus Cellulosimicrobium; species Cellulosimicrobium protaetiae. Next base: position 2,744,656 of record NZ_CP052757.1, read on the forward strand.
CGGCCGAGGTCGACGGCGAGTCGGACGCGTCGTCGGTCCCGGGGGCGGTCGTGCCGTCACCGGTCGGGGGCGCGGAGGTCGCGCCGTCCGTCGGGTCGTCGGTGGGTGGCGCCGTCGTGACGGCCGTGACGGTCGTCGTGGCGGACGCGGCATCGGTGAGCGACGCGGTCGCGGCGTCGGCGCCGACGAGGGTGGCAGCCGGGACGGCGAACGGGGCGTCGCCGTCGGCCACGGCGGTGAACGTGAGCGTCGCGAGCGTGACGTCGCCCTCGAGACCGGGGGACGTGCCGAGCCGCGTGTGCGCGACGGCGACGGTCCCGGCCCCGTCGTCGGCGACGTCGGAGAACCCGCCGTCGGGCATGACCGCGGAGTCCGCGACGAGCTCGACGAGGTCGGGGTCGTAGGAGACCGCCAGGTCGTAGGCGTAGAGGTCGACGGCGCCGGTCGCAGCGACGGTCACCGTGACCGGGGCGCCCACTTCGACGCTCGACGGCCCGTCGAGGGTCACGTCGGAGACGGACGGTGCGGCGTGCGCGGGGGCGGTGAGGGCGGTCGCGGCGACCGCCAGGCCGCCGACGAGCGCGGCGCGCCGGCCGAGCCGTCGGCGCGAGGAGGAGTGGGTCATGGAGGAGCTGGTCCTTCCTCGGGCGCGCGCCGACTGCGCGCACGACCGTGGTGGTGGTGGAGCCCCCTGCCGGGACCGATGCTCACAAGAGCCTGTTTCCCGGGCGTTTCACGACGGTTAGCGCGAGCAACGAAGCGCGTCTCGGTCCGGTCACGGCCGCCGCGCGGGCCCCGGGGAGGTCGTCGTCGCGCGTCGTCCCGGCCGGCTCAGCCGAGGACCGGTGGCGCGTCCGCGCGCACCTCGGGATCGGGGATCCGTCGCATGCGCAGCGCGGCGACCACGCCGAGCAGTCCCGCGACGAGCGGGACGAGGAGCGCGACCTGGAGCGCGCGGGCCCGGACGTCGTCGTTGATGCGGAGGATCTCGGCCTGCACCTCGGGCGGCTCGTCGGCGAGGAGCTCGACGAGCTGGGCGTCGCTCATGATCTCGGCGTCGTCCTCGAGCACGGCCGCGACCTGCGCCTTGTCGTCCGGGGGCAGGACGGTGCTCGACCCGGCCTGCGCGCTGAAGCCCGTGGCGAGCGACGCGAGCATCACGGCGCCCGCGACGGCGAGGCCGAGCGAGAGCCCGAACGACCCCGCGGCGGAGCTGACACCGGCTGCCTCGCTCGCTCGTTCCTCCGGGACGGGGGAGAGCGTGTACGCGTTGAGCTGCGAGACGAGCAGACCGAGCCCCGCGCCCGCGACGACGAGCGGTAGCGCGAGCCACCAGCCCGACGTCGCGCGCGGCACCACCAGGACGGCTGCCGCGATCCCGAGGACGAGCAGCGCGAACCCGGCGAGCACGCGCGTGGCCGGGCGGCGTCGACCGGGGCGCTTGCCCGCGACGAGCGCGGCGGCGAACATCGTCAGCGACAACGGCGCGAGCGAGAGGCCCGCCAGGAGGGCGTCGTAGCCGAGCGCCATCTGGAGGAAGATCGGCAGGGCGATCATGGCGCCGCCGAGCGCGACCTGCTGCAGGAGCTGCTGCGAGACGCCGATGCGGAACGCGGGGGAGCGGAACAGACCGGGGTCCACGAGCGTCGTCCGACCGGCCCGCTCGCGGCGCACGAGCCAGACGGCGAGGCCGACCAGTCCCGCCGCCCCGACGAGGACGAGCGCGCCGACCGCCTCCCCGCCCTCCTGCCACACGAGGACGCCGAGCACGATCCCGCCCATCCCCACGACCGACAGGATCGTCCCCACCACGTCCACGGTGCGGTCGCCGGTGTACGGGACGTCGCGCACGAGCCGCACGCCCAGGAGCACCACGACGATCACCACGGCCTCGAGCCCGAAGGCCACGCGCCACGACAGCGTCGTCGTGATGACGCCGCCGAGCAGCGGCCCGACGGCCGCCGCGATCGACGCCGCAGCGCCCACGAGCGCGTAGGCGGACTTGCGCGCGGCGCCGTCGAAGTTGCCGTGCACGAGCGACTGCATGGCCGGGAGCAGCAGCGCGGCCCCCAGGCCGCCGATGACCGACCAGAAGACCACGACCACGACGAGGTTCTGCGCGAGCATCATCGCGACCGCACCCGCCCCGTACGCGAGGAGCCCGACGACGTACGCCCGGCGGCGCCCGACGAGGTCGCCCACCTTGCTGCCCACGAGGATGAACGACGCGGACACGAGCGCCTCGAGCGCGATCGCGGTCTGCACCCCGCTCACGGTCGTGCCCAGGTCGCGCACGACGGCCGAGATCGACACGTTCATGAACGACGTGTCGACGACGAGGACGAACATCGCGGCCGCGAGGAGCAGCGCGAGACGCCGGGCGGCCGCGGTCGGCCGACCGGCGGTGTTCTCGGTGCTCTGCTCCACGTCGACCCCCGTCCGCCGTCCATGCTCACGGGCCGCGCGGCACCCGCGCCTCACCCGTCGAGGGTGCTCCCGCTGCCCGGGCGCCGCGACGCGCGCGGTGCCACCATCGGCCTATGGCTGCTGACGGGTGGCGTTCTCGCCACGTCGACGTGGACGGGCACGACGTCTTCGTGCGGATCGGGCCGGACGTGCCGGGCGCCGTCCCGATCGTCCACGTGCACGGCTTCGCCGTCTCCGGCACGTACCTCCTCCCGACCGCGGAACGCCTCGCGCACCGCGCGACCGCCGTCGTGCCGGACCTGCCCGGCTACGGGCGCAGCGAGCGGTGGGGGCACACCCTCGGGATCCCCTCGCTCGCCTGGGCGCTGCTCTCGCTGCTCGACGCGCTCGAGCTCGACCGGGTGATCCTCGTCGGCAACTCGATGGGCGGCCCGATCGGCCTCGAGGTCGCGCACGCCGCACCCGAGCGCGTCGCGGGCATCGTGCTCGCGTCCCCGGCCGGAGGCGTGCACAACCAGCCGTTCGCGCGCGCGCTCACCCAGCTCGCGCGCGACGCCGGCCGGGAGAGCCCGCGCATGGCGCGCATCGCCGTGCCCGACTACGCCCGCTTCGGTGCCGTCAACGCGCTGCACCTGTTCGCCGAGCTCGTCCGGTTCCCGTCGCTCGAGCGCATCGTCCGCGTGCCCGTCCCGACGCTCGGGGTCGTCGGCACACGGGACCCGCTCATGCCACCGCCCCGGCGCGTGCGTGAGGTCGGCACGCTCGCGCCCCCGCACGTGACGATCGTCGCGATCGACGGCGCCGCCCACGCCATGAACTTCAGCCACCCCGGCGAGCTGGCCCACGTCATCGAGTGCTGGCTCGACGGGCGCGAGATCACCGACGACCCCGACCAGCCGGGCGTCTCCCGCGTGCTCCAGATCGCCCAGGGCTCCGGCCCGGTCGTCTGACAGTCACGTCTGTTGGCGCCCCGGGCTAGCCTGCGGACGTGGCGATCACGTGGGCGCAGGCCCTCGCTTGGCGCGCGCGGCGGCACCTGCTCGACCCGGTCGGCGACGAACCGGCCGAGGGGGTCGTCGGGCGGCTGGGCGCCGTCCCGGCGGCCTCCGACGACGTGGCCGAGCTCGCGGTCCGCGTCCGGCAGCGCGCGTCCGAGGCGGGCGAGGTCGGGCGGGCGCTCGCGGACGGGAGCCTCGTGCGCACCTACGCGTTCCGCGGGGCGACGCACCTCGTCACGCCCGAGGACGGCGGCGCGTACCTGGCGCTGCGCTGGGCGGGCCGCATGTGGGAGCGCGCGAGCTGGCGGGAGTACTACCGGCTCGAGCCCGAGGACTGGCCCGGCCTGCGCGCCGTCGTGCGCGACGCCCTGGCGGACGGCCCGCTCACGCGGTCCGCGCTGGGCGACGCCGTTGCGGCGCACGCGCGGTTCGCCCACCTGCGACCGTCGTTCGGCGACGGGACGGACACGCTGCTCAAGCCGCTCACGTGGTTCGGCGACATGAGCTTCGCGCCCGCGCGCGACGGGCGCACGACGTTCCAGCGCCTCGACACCAACCCGCGCTGGGTCGACTGGCCCGACCTCGACGCCGCGGGCCGGCACGCGATCCTCGCGTACCTTGGCACGTACGGACCCGCGACGCCCGAGCACGTGCACTACTGGCTCGGGCAGGGACTAGGCGCCGGCCGTGCCCGCCTGAACCGGTGGCTGGCGGAGCTGCGCGACGACGCGCTCGTCGAGGTCGACGTCGAGGGCGACCGCGCCCTCGTGCTTCGCGAGCACGTCGACGAGCTCGCGGGCACGCGCGCGTCGGAGGCGGTGCTGTTCCTTCCCGCGCTCGACCAGTGGGTGCTCGGCCCCGGCACCGCGGACCCGAACGTCGTGCCACCGGCGCACCGCGGCGTGGTGAGCCGCGGGGCGGCCGTCGTCACCGTTGGCGGGGTCGTCGCGGGGACGTGGGCGCTCGCGGGCGAGGAGGTGCGCGTCACGTGGTTCGACGGCGTTCGCGCGCCCGACGACGCCCTCGCCGGGGCGGTCGCACGGCTGGGTAGTGTGCTCGGGCGGGACCTGCGCGCCGCGTGACGGAGCGTGCAGGGCGGCGGAGGGAGTGGCAGGTGGCGACGACTGGCGGGATCGAGCTGAGCACGGACGACCTGCGGGAGGTCACCGGGTACGCGGCCCGGTGCGCGGAGCAGGTGCTGGAGATCGTCGAGGCGGTGCGGCCGGACGACGTCCGTCCCCGCGAGGCGGTCGACGCGGCGTGGGCCTTCGCCCGTGGCGGCCCGCGGGGCAAGGCTTTGCGGGACACCGCGTGGGCGGCGCTCCGGGCCGCCAAGGAGGCGGAGCAGCCGGACGCCGCCGAGGCCGCGCGAGCCGCGATGGCGGCGGCGGGTGCCGCGTACCTGCACCCGATCGCCGACGCCCACCAGGTGAAGCACATCCTCGGTTCGGCAGCCCACGCGGCGCACGCCGCGCAGCTCGCCGCGGGCGGGGACGAGTCTGCTGCCGTCGCCCGACTCGTCGCGGCGCGGTCGTTCACGACGTCCGCGCTCGTGGACGTGCTGCGCCGCTACCCGCCGGCGCCCGGCGGCGGTGGCCGGGTGGGCGAGCTGGTCCGCCTGCTGGACGCGTCACTCCGGGACGGCGAGCGCCGATGAGTTCCTCCCACGCGGCGGGTCGTTGCGGATGACCCTCGTCGGGCGGCGTGCGCCGGTCGGCACCGACAACGCGGAGGACACCATGACGACCACGCCCAGCAGCCCGGCCGCCTCCCTGCCCGGACGACCGCCCGTCGTCGACCTCGCGACCTGGCAGGCCGCCCGGGACGAGCTCCTCGTGCGAGAGAAGGCGCACACCCACGAGGGCGACGCCATCGCGGCGGCGCGCCGCCGGCTGCCCATGGTGGAGATCGACGGGTCGGTCGAGGTCGTCGGCCCGGACGGCCCGGTGCCGTTCCTCGACCTGTTCGAGGGCCGGGACGAGCTCGTGGTCTACCAGCACATGTGGCACGACGGCGCGCCGCACCAGGGGCAGTGCGAGGGCTGCACCTGGACGGCGTGGCACCTGCGGGACGCCGTCTACCTCAACGCGCGCGGCGTCTCCTTCGCGATCCTCACGATCGGCCGGTGGGAGGAGGTCGAGCCCTACGTCGAGTTCATGAGCTACACCCAGCCCTGGTACTCGGTCCACGGGCTGGAGGAGCCGGTCGGGGGAGAGATGGGCTACGTGAGCTGCTTCCTGCGCGACGGCGACCGCGTCTTCCTCACGTACCGGTCGACGGGACGCGGCAACGAGCCGACGAGCCCCCACTTCGCCCTGCTCGACATGACGCCCTACGGACGCGGCGAGGCGTGGGAGGACAACCCCGATGGCTGGCCCGAGGGTCGGGACGTCTGCTGGTACTGGCGCTCCGACGCCGACGGCGTCGCCTCCTGGGGCGAGACCACGCGCCCGGTGCCGCAGTGGACGCGTCCGGGCGCGACCCCGGTGGAGAGTCTCGGCCGGACGGGGCACCACCACTGAGGCGGGCCTTGGGGCGCGCTCAGCGACGGCGGATCCCCTGCGCGAAGACGTCGAGGACGGCGAGGATCCCGTCGTGCTGCCACACGCGGTTCCGTCGGAGGCCGCTGCGCTCTCGGAGGACGCCCGCGTCGGTGAGCTGGCTCAGCGCGCGCTGCGCGGTCACGTCCTGGAAGCCCAGGTGGTCGCGGAGGAAGGTGGCGTTGACCACCGGGTGGGCGACGAGGTGCGGGACGACCTTCCAGGCGGAAGCCTGCGGGCGCAGACCGGAGAGACGGTCCCTTGCGTCGGTGACCTGTGCCGCGAGGTCGTCGACGAGCCGCGCGCCGGCGGTCGCGGCGAACCTGCTCGCACGCGTGAGCTGCTCCACGATCGGCCAGGCGTTCCCGGCGCGGTAGGCGGTCAGGGCGTCGAAGTAGGCCTCGGTGTCCACGAGCAGACCGGCGGAGACCGGAGCGATCGTGTTCCGGGTCAGTCCCTTCGAGCGGAGCATGGCGTGCACGAGGGCCCGCCCGGTGCGTCCGTTGCCGTCCGTGAACGGGTGGATCGTCTCGAGCTGGGCGTGCGCGACGGCTGCCTGGACCAGGACGGGGAGGTCTTCCCGGCGGATGAAGGCGACGAGGTCGGCCATGGCTGCGGGCACCAGCGCGGGCTGTGGCCCGACGTGCGTCGCTCCCCGCGGGCTGATGCTCGACGATCCGACCCAGACGAGGGTGCTCCGGTATCGGCCCGCGTGGAGCTCCCACCCGGGCTGCCCTTCGAGAAGCTCGCGGTGCATCGTGAGGATCGAGTCCTCGTCGAGCCTGTCGGCGAGGTCCAGCGCCGCCTGCACGGCGCGCACGTTCGCGACGACGGTGCGTGCGTTGGCGCTCGTCGTCTGGTCGATCTCGGCGAGCGCGAGCTGCTTGGCACCGACGGTCAGGTTCTCGATCTGCGACGAGGAGGCCGACTCGGTGCGCAGCAGGATCGATGCCATCGGTCCGAGCGCGGGGTTCTCCGGGCCGAGCGTCGCGCTCGCGTACGAGTCGAAGCGTGCGAGGGCGGCCGCTGCCTCCTCGGCGTCGGCGGACTGCTGCGGAGAGAGTGCGGGAGCGTAGTCCGCGATGGGGGCGGGGACGCTCGACTCGTACGGACCCGAGCCGGTGGCGACCTGGGCACGGAGTCGTTCTCGGCCACCCAGTAGTGGGTCTCGCGGGCGACGGGTGCGATGTCGAGTGCGTCACGTGCCTCCACGCGGTCTACCTTACTTACAGTTTCGGCGAAAATGTAAGTAAGGATGGTGCTGAAGCGTCGCTTGAGGGTTGCCGCGCGGATGTGGCGAGCGCCACGGGCGTGCGGTGCGACTCCGGTCGATGTTGCGCACCAGATAGATGCATCATGTATCTATGCCTCGAACGACCAGCGGTTCTGCCACGGAGCAGGCCTACCGGCACGTGAAGTCCCTCGTCCTGGACGGCAGCCTGCCCGGCGGGTCCATGACGAGCGAGGGCGAGATCGCCGAGCGGCTCGGCATGAGCCGTACGCCTGTGCGCGAGGCGTTCCTGCGGCTGGAGACCGAGGGGCTGTTGCGCCTGTACCCGAAGCGGGGCGCGCTCGTCGTGCCCGTCGCGCCGGGGGAGGCGGACGACGTGCTCGACGCGCGCCTGCTCGTCGAGACCCACGCGGCGCAGAGCGTGGTCCGACTGCCCGACACGGAGCTCGCCACCCTCGTCGCGCTCCTGCGTGACCTCGTCACCGCCCAGGAGGCGGCGGTCGCGGACGGCGACGTCGCGGAGTACGCGACGCTCGACGCGCGCTTCCACCAGGAGATCGTCGCGGCGGGCGGCAACGCGCTCCTCACGACGTTCTCCGTGGGCCTGCGCGAACGACAGCAGCGCATGATCGCGCACAGCGTCCGGTGGGACCCGGGCCGTGCGAAGACGTTCGTCGCCGGGCACCGCGCCCTCGTCGACGCGCTCGAGGTGCGCGACACCCGCACCTACAAGCGCCGCATCCAGCGCCACCTTGAGGACGCGAGGGCGGGCCTGTGAGCGCGGCGACGCCCGTGTCCACCTCGGCGTCGACGTCCGCGTCGTCCTCTGCGTCGTCCTCGGTGGCGACCGAGGGCGAGACGGCCGCGTCCGTGCACGGAGCGGGGGCCGCCGTCGGGCCACGTGCCTGGGTGGCCGTCGCGGCGGTCATGTTCGCCGTCGCGTGGGGCGGCAACGAGTTCACGCCGCTGCTCGTCATGTATCGGGAGGTTGGACACTTCTCGGCCGTGACGGTCGACGCGCTGCTCGCCGCGTACGTGCTCGGCATCGTCCCGGCGCTGCTGCTCGGCGGACCGCTGTCCGACCGTTACGGGCGCCGGCCGTTGTTGCTGCCTGCCGCGCCGATCGCCCTCGTCGGGTCGCTCGTGCTCGCGGCGGGGGAGTCGTCCGCGGCGCTGCTCGCGACGGGCCGCGTGCTCTGCGGCGTCGCGCTCGGGCTCGTGATGGCGGTCGGCACCACCTGGGTCAAGGAGCTCACCGACGCCGCGGCGGTCGCGTCCGGGGTGCCTGACGGCGGATCCGGCGCTCGCCGCGCGGGCCTCGCCCTCACGCTGGGGTTCCTCGTCGGGGCGGGCGTCGCGGCGGTGCTCGCGCAGTGGGCGCCCTGGCCCACGCACACGGCGTACGTGCTGCACGCGGCGCTCGCGGCCGTCGCGGGCGTGTGGGTGCTCGGGGTGCCGGAGACGCGTGTCGTCTCGGCCGGTGGCGAGCGCGGGCGCCTGCGGGACGACCTGCGCGTGCCGGCCGTCGCGCACCGGAGGTTCCTGCGCGTCGTGGTGCCGGTCGCGCCGTGGGTGTTCGGGTGCGCCGGCAGTGCGTACGCGGTGCTGCCGGGGCTGCTGTCGACGAGCGCGGGGAGCGCGCCGATCGCGTTCTCCGGGCTCATGACCGTGCTGGGGCTCGGCTGCGGCGTCGGGATCCAGGTGCTCGGGCGCCTCATCGACACCCGGCACAGCGCGCGGGCATCCGTCGTGGCGATGTCGATCGTCGTGGTCGGGATGGGGCTCGGTGCGCTCGCGTCCGCGCGGCTCGACCTCCCGACGGCGCTCGTCGCCGCTGCGGTGCTCGGGGCCGGGTACGGGCTCGCGCTCGTCGCCGGGCTGAGCGAGGTCCAGCGCATCGCGACGCCCGACGACCTCGCCGGGCTCACGGCCGTGTACTACTCGCTGACGTACGTCGGGTTCTGCGTGCCGGTCGTGCTCGCGGCGCTGTCGGTGCGGTGGACGTACACCCAGATGTTCCTCGGCGGGCTGGTCATCGCCGCCGTGTGCCTCGCGATCGTCGCGAGCGCATGGCGCGCCCATCTGCCGACGGGGGAGCAGGGCGCCGGCACCGGTGTGCCCGGCGAGACCGACCGCACAGCCCCGACCGGGGCAAACGGTGCGCTGGAGACGTCGCGGATGGGGTAGAGTATCCGAGGCTTCACGGGGTCCGATCCGCACTCCATATGGACTTCTAAGCTCCACATGGAGTGGACCCAGTGTTCCAGCCACGGGCTGTGGCGCAGCTTGGTAGCGCACCTGACTGGGGGTCAGGGGGTCGCAGGTTCAAATCCTGTCAGCCCGACAGTGTGATGTCGCAGGACATGCGAATGGCCGGACCTACGTTTTCGTAGGTCCGGCCATTCGTCGTTTGCGGTGTGATCAGCTCTCGGGAGGGTGTGGGCTGGCTTACGTCGACCTCAAGGGGATCGTGGTCGCGCGAGAAGCTTGCCGACGAACACTCGTGTACCGATAGCCCGAGTGGCGCGGTCCTGGTCAGAGGTAGTTGTGGACGGTCTTGCGGATGTGCTCGGCGTGCTCGTAGATCTCGTCGAGGGTCGTGATGGAGTGCCGCGTCTCCACCTTGTTCTCGTCGAAGAGTCCGAGGTACTTCTGCCCGGTATTGAAGTGGAGCCGGGCGATCGGCTTGCGGTTGTTGTCGTCGAGCAACACCCCCATGTAGCTCTTCGTGTCGCGGTGGACGATCCGCGTTGGCGAGACTTCGCTGCATGCGATGGCGCGCACGATCTGGTAGCCCTCGACCTCTTCGAGGGTGGTCTCGATCCCGCGTTCGTCGGCGTGCTTCGCTTCGGCAACGCTCTCCTCGGCGGCCTCGGCACCAGTCAGCGGCGAGGTACCCATGTCTGGGTAGGCCTGGCCACCGAGGGCGGCCTTGAGGCGGTCGTTGACCTGATCGGCCAGGAACTGCTTCATCGCCTTCGCCACCAGGACGCGGAACTGCTCCTTGACCTTCTGGGTAAACGCCCCGTCATAGACCCGGTTGGTCAGTGCCTTGATCCACTCGTCGTCTGGTTCGCGGAATTGGACGGCCAGGGCGCGTTTGAGTGCGCCGATGTACTTGAGCTCCTCCGCTGCGGACACGACCGAGTCGAGGTCGAACGCATCCTTGGTCAGCTTCTGGACCTCGGGGATCAGAGTCTCGTCGAGATCGAGGAGGTCGAGCTGCAGGAACGGCTTCTCGTCCATGCGGTTCGGTCTGTCGAGGTCGGTGAAGAAGTGGAAGTGCTGCCCGTTGGTGAGGATGGCGATGCGCGCGTTCGTCGTGGCGAAGTAGCGGAAGAGCTGCGAGGCGTGGTTCAGGTTCAAGGGCGAGCCCACCGTCTTGGCCTCGATCAGCATCTGTAGTTCGCGATCCTTGACGATGGCGTAGTCGATCTTCTCGCCCTTCTTCGTCCCGACGTCCGCAGTGAACTCGGGGATCACCTCGTTCGGGTTGAAGACGTCGTATCCCAGGACGAGTGAGATGAAGGGCATGACGAACGCGTTCTTCGTCGCCTCTTCGGTCTGGATCGCCGCCTTCTGCTGTCGGACCTTCGTCGCCAGTGACGCCAGTCGTTCACTGATTTCCACCGTGCACCCCTTGCATTCCGCCGTGGTTTTGCGCGGAGCCTAGCCCGTGACCACCACGCGGGCTAGAGCTCACGGTCCCGGAATGCGGGTGAAGATGCATCGGGCTAGCGTCCGCGGTCCCGTCCATGGTCTCCAGGGCAGCGGTCCGAGCGCGCACGAGTGGGCTGCCTGTCGGTGGATCTCACTAGGTTTGTTGCGTGACCCGGGGGCGAACGTACACAGACACTCAGCTCGTCGGCGCCATTCGTGCCTCCACCTCGTGGCGTGGGGTCCTGCGTGAGTTAGGCATGGCCGCGACATCGTCGGCGGCGATGAGGTCCGTTCGGGCACATGCGGATCGCCTCGGTGCAGACCACAGTCATTTCGTCGGACAGCGGCGCTGGAGCGACGACGTGCTTCGTGCCGCGGTGCTCTCGGCGGAATCCTGGTCGGACGTCATCGAGACCCTGGGGCTGAGGGGCGCTACGGACGTCGCGCTGGTCAAGGGGCATGCCGTCCGACTGGGTCTGGACATCGCGCACCTGATGGACTCGGCGCCCGCTCCACTGGCGAACGGGTTCCGCCCCGACAGCTCCCAACTCGGTCGCGCGGGATCGTTGTTGGCCGCTGCGTGGTTCACGTTGTGTGGATGTGCCGTCTCGTGGCCCCTCGAACCATGCCGCTACGACCTGCTGGTCGGTACTGACGGGGGACTTAGGCGAGTGCAGGTGAAGACGACGACGGTACGAGTCGGCGCGACATGGAAGGCCTATCTCTCGAAGGGGGACCGTGGTCGGAAGACCTACGACCCGGACGAGATCGATGACTTCTTCGTCATCGCCGCGGACGGTTCGTCCTACCTCATCCCCGCTGTCGCCGTCGGGGGTCTGCACGCGATCCACCTCAGCGCTTACGAGAGGTATCGGGTCGAGCCGATGTATGCCGAGTCCGACAGCGAGAAATGATAAAGCGCATCAGTAGTCGCGGACGTACGGCGCCGAGCGCAGGAGCTCACACGGAGAGGCGTCGAGCACCTGGTGCTCGAGGTGCTGGCGTATGCCGCGGTTGAGTCCGAGGACCGTGGCAGGGCTCCGCCGTCGTGACGCCGCACGCGCGTCGGGCGCGGCCGTCACCGACGACGGTCGCGGGACCGCGACGGCTCCCCGACGACACATGCCGGTTCGTCACGAAGCGGCATGTCGAAGCGAGACCCGCGGTGCTCTGACGCGCCGCAGCCGTCGATGCTTCCGGACGGACGCGCCCGACGGGGAGTGTCAGTAGTCGGCGCGCTCAGCGTCGAGCTGGCGCACACCAGCCGTGGGTTGAACGGCTGCGCGCTCGACGCCGTCCTGGGCGTGGCCGTCATCGTGCTGGCGATCGTCGCCTGAGGCCGGGCCGCGCTCGCGCGTCGCCCACCTCAGCCGGCGGACCCGCCTACGCTCGGGGCATGCCGACCGTCCTCCTCGTCCGTCATGGCCGCACCACCGCGAACGTCGGGGGGATCCTCGCCGGGAGGTCTGCCGGGGTCCGGCTGGACACGGTCGGTCACGACCAGGCGGCCCGCACCGCCGAGCGCGTCGCGGGAGTGCCGCTCGCTCGCGTCGTGACGAGCCCGCTGGAGCGGTGCCGACAGACCGCGCAGGCCCTGCTCGACTGCCAGACGGCCGCGCCGAAGTCCGTCACCGAACCGGGTATCACCGAGTGCGACTACGGGCAGTGGCAGGGCCGCGCGCTGAAGGACCTCGCCCGGGAGCCGTTGTGGTCCGTCGTGCAGGCGCAGCCGTCGGCAGCCGTCTTTCCGGGCGGGGAGTCACTGACCGCGATGCAGGCCCGGAGCGTCGAGGCCGTCCGGCGGCACGACGCCGAGGTCGCGGAGCGCTACGGCGTCGACGCGGTGTGGGCGGCCGTCTCGCACGGAGACGTGATCAAGTCTGTGCTGGCGGACGCGCTGGGGATGCACCTGGACCTGTTCCAGCGCATCGTCGTCGGGCCTGCGTCGATCTCGATCGTCCGGTACGGCCCGCACCGCCCGGAGGTGGTGGCCGTCAACACCGACGCCGGCGACCTCTCCTGGTTGCGCGCGGCCGCACCGGTCGGTGACGCGCCGGTCGGGGGTGGTGCTGGGCACGGACAGCCCGACGACCAGAGCCAGCCCGACGACCCGAGCGAACCGCGGGCGTCTTGAGAGTCCGACCCGCGGCCGCTCGACACGAGGGGCGCGACCGCTCGTAGAGTGGGCGCATGCCCACTCTCGTCCACGAGTACGACTGGCCCGACCGCGTCGTCGTGGGGACGGTCGGTATGCCCGGCTCCCGCACGTTCTACCTCCAGGCCCGCGCGGGCACCCGCACGACGAGCGTCGCGCTCGAGAAGGAGCAGTCCGCCGTCCTCGCCGACACCATCCAGCGTCTGCTCGACGAGCTGATGGAGCAGCCCGACAACCGGTACAGCGTCCCCGCCGACGTGCCGGACGAGCTCATCGACGACGACCCGCTGGACCTCCCCGTCGAGGAGGAGTTCCGCACCGGGTCGATGCGGCTGGCCTGGGACCCGCGCACGGCGCAGGTCGTCGTCGAGGCGTTCCCCCTCGTGGACGACGACGAGGAGCTGGACCCCGAGGCGGACGAGCCCGAGCCCGCCGAGTCGCTCCTGGTCCGGATGCCCGTCGGGACGGCGCGCGCCTTCGCGCAGCGCACGCGCGCCGTCGTGCGCGCGGGCCGCCCCACCTGCCCCCGCTGCGGTGGACCGGTCGACCCCGACGGGCACGAGTGCGTGCTGCCCGACGAGGCGTGACGACCCCGCACGACGACGTCGACCCGACGCCGCTCGACGTGATGCCGCCCGACACGACGCCGCCCGACACGACGCCGCCTGACGCGACGCCGCTCGACGTCGTCGGTCGCATCCGCGCCGCGTCCAACGCGACGTTTCTCGCCCGGATCGGCGAGGTCGAGGTCGTGTACAAGCCGGTGGCGGGCGAGAAGCCGCTGTGGGACTTTCCGGACGGCACGCTGGCGTCGCGGGAGGTCGCCGCGTACCTCGTGTCGGAGGCGCTCGGCTGGGGGATCGTGCCGCGCACGTGGCTGCGCGACGGACCGCTGGGTCCGGGCATGGTGCAGCTCTGGCAGGAGGTCGACGGCGCGCAGTCGCCGGTCGACGTCGTCCCGACGGACGAGGTGCCGGAGGTCGGCGTGCGGACGGTGCTGGAGGGTGTCGACGACGAGGACCGTCCGGTGAGCGTGATCCACGAGGACACCCCGGCGCTGCGGCGCATGGCGGTGTTCGACGCGGTGGTGAACAATGCCGACCGCAAGGGCGGGCACGTGCTGCCGCTGCCCGACGGGCGGCGCCTCGGCGTCGACCACGGCGTCACCTTCCACGTCGAGCCCAAGCTGCGGACGGTGCTGTGGGGCTGGCTCGGTGAGAGCCTCGACGACGACGAGCTTGCGGGCGTCGAGCGCGTGCGCGCGGGCCTCGGGGTCGGCGTCACCACGGGTACAGGCACGACGTCCGGCACCGACGGCGAGCTCGGCCACCGGCTCCGAGGCTTCCTCGCGCCCGACGAGGTGGGCGCCCTCGCCGAGCGCTGCGACCGGCTGCTGAGCACGGCACGGTTCCCCGCGCCCGAGGGCGACATGCCCGCCGTCCCCTGGCCGTTGTTCTAGCCCGCCGCGTCCGAAGCCGCCGCGGCAAGACACCCAGCCCCGCGCGGCCGCCGTCCCGCGTCTCAGCGGCCGTGCGGGTCCGCCGCGTTGAGCACGCGCACGACCTCGTCGTAGTCGCCGCGCGCCTCGCCGAACCGGAGGAACTTCACGCGCTCGACGAGGATCTCGTGCGCGTCCGGCTGCGTGCGGAGCAGGTCGACGACCTCGGTGACGAACTCGTCGAGCGGCATCGCGAAGGCGCTCTCGCGCTGGCCCGGCATGAGGTCGGTCGCCACCGAAGGCGGGACGAGCTCGACGACGTCGACGTCCGTGTCCGCGAGCTGGAGCCGCAGCGCCTCGCTGAGCATGTGGATCGCGGCCTTGGACGCGTCGTACGTCGGCGTGACCGCGAGCGGCGCGAACGCGAGCCCGGACGACACCGTGACGATGGTCGCGTGCGGCCGGGTCTGCAGGTGCTCCACGAACGCGCCGATGAGGCGGATCGGGCCGAGCACGTTGGTCGTGACGATCTCCTCGGCGGTGTCGAGGAAGCCCTCGGGGTGGTGCCAGTCCTCGACGCGCATGATGCCGGCCATCGTGACGAGGGTGTCGAGGTCGGGGTGGCGGTCGAGCACCTCCTTGGCGGCCGACGCGATGCTCTCCGGGTCGGTCGTGTCGATGCGCACGGTGTCGAGGCCGGGGTGCTCGGTCGCGATCTGCTCCAGCAGTTCGGTGCGGCGCCCGCCGACGACGACGGTGCTGCCCTGCTCGTGGAGCGCGACCGCGAGCGCCAGCCCGATACCGCTCGTCGCGCCGGGGATGAAGACGGTGCTGTTCGTGATGTCCATGCCTCGATCCTCGGCGCGGTGCGAGCGGCGCGGCAGAGTCCGTCGAACGGGGGACCGGCGATCCCTGGCACGCGGCGCGCGCACCCCGGACGATGGACCCATGGACCGCCCCGCCCTCGCCGACTTCCTCCGCCGTCGCCGTGAGTCGCTGCAGCCGGGCGACGTCGGGCTCCCGCCCGGGCTGCGCCGTCGGGCACCGGGCCTGCGCCGCGAGGAGGTGGCGCAGCTCGCGCTCATGTCCACGGACTACTACACGCGCCTCGAGCAGCAGCGCGGCCCCCAGCCGAGCACGCAGATGCTCGCGTCGATCGCGCGGGCGCTGCGCCTGTCCGACGACGAGCGCGACTACCTCTACCGGGTCGCCGGGCACGGGGTGCCCGACCGGGCGAACGACCCCGGCCACGTGGCCCCCGCGCTGCAGCGCGTGCTCGACCGCCTCGGTGACACACCCGCGCTGATCCTCAACCCGCTCGCGGAGACGCTCGCGCAGAACGACCTCGCCCGCGCGCTGTACGGTGACGCGACGGCGCGCACGGGGTGGGACCGCAGCGAGATCTACCGGTGGTTCGCCCACCCGGGCACCGCGCGCGGCATCTACCCGCCGGACGACCGGGACCGGCAGGGGCGCGCGCTCGTCGCGAGCCTGCGCTCCGCCGTCGCCGTGCTCGGGCCGTCCTCGCGTGCGGGTGAGCTGGTGCGGGTCCTGTCCCGGACGAGCCCGGAGTTCGCGGCCCTGTGGGACCGGCAGGAGGTCGCGCGACGGTTCGTGGACCACAAGACGCTCGTGCACCCGGTGGTGGGGGAGATCGAGGTGGACTGCCAGGCCCTCGCCACCGAGGACCAGCTCCAGGTGCTCCTCGTGCTCACGGCGGCGCCGGGCACCGAGGCGGCGGACCGGATCCGGCTGCTCGGCGTCGTGGGCACGCAGGACCTCGCCGCGCACCGTTCCGCCCCCCGGTAGCCCTCGGCGGGTGCGCCCGAGGGTTGTTACCGTGCCGGGGATGGCTTCCCGATGGAGACGACGACGCGCGGCCCGGCGGCTCAGGCCCGGTGACGGGCACCCGCTGCAACGCTTCCGGTGGTGGCAGCCGTTCTCCCGCGCCCTGCTCGCCGTCACCCTGGCGGGCGAGGACGGGCGTCCGCAGGAGTGGTCCGTGGACGTCCGCCTCTGGGGCGACTCGGACGGCGAGGTGTTCGCCCGCCTCTACCAGGACGGCCGGCACCAGGCGAGCTCGAAGCTGCCCGCCGCGTTCCCCGTCCCGGGCGGCACGATCGAGGTGGAGGCCAGCGGCTACGGGCTCAAGCGTTGCCACTACGTGCCGGACGACGGCGGGCCCGAGCGTCAGCTCGCGCCGGACCCGGCGTCGGCGGAGGGGCGTCGCGCACGCCTCGAGCGCGACCACCCCGGGGCGAGCCGCGGGCTCGGCGCCGTCTCGTGGACCGTCCTGGTCGTCGCGCTCGTCCTCGGTGTCCCGCAGATCGTCGAGCAGGTGTCGCAGATCCCGCCCGTCGCGGAGCACGTGGGGACGTTCACGTCCCCGTTCCACCTGCCCGCGACGCTCAACGTGGCCCTCGTCGTCGCGACGCTGCTGGCCAGCACCGAGCGTGCGCTGCGCCTGCGCTACCACTGGCTGCTCGACGGCGGACTCTTCGACGGCGACGAGTAGCGCGGCGGGTGCGGCGCGACCGTGGCAGGGTGGCGGTCACACGCGTGCGGAGAGAGGGAGCAGGGATGGGTCTGGGCAGGCGGCGGTCGGAGAAGCGGACGGGCGATCACGCCGACGGGAGCGCCGACGCCCGGCCGGCGGACGCGGTGCGCGAGGAGCCGACCCCGCCGGGCGACGCGCCGAGCGGCGACTCGCCCGCCGCCCCCGAAGCACGCACGGCCACCGACGCACCCCGGCCACGCCCGGCCACGGTGTCCGCGCTGTGGGCGGACGGCGTCGGCCGCGCGGGGACGCGCTCGGTGCAGGTCCTGGCGATCCTCGCGCTCGTCGCCGTCGCGGTGTTCGCGGTCACGCGGCTCACCCTCGTCGTCATCCCGGTGCTCATCGCGCTCGTGCTCGCGGCGGCGATCTCCCCGCTCGTGAGCCTGCTGCGGCGCAAGGGCGTGCCGTCGTTCCTCGCGACGGTGGTCGCGCTGCTCGCGCTCGTGGTCGTGCTCGGGGTCGTGGTGTGGCTCGTCGTGGCGGCGGTCGTCAACCAGTGGCCCGAGCTGCGCGACCAGGCCATCGAGGGGTTCGACGAGCTCCAGGCGTACGTGGAGGGCCTGCCGTTCCAGATCACCGAGGAGCAGATCGCGTCGGTGCGGGACTCGCTCGTCGGGCTGCTCCAGTCCGACGCCGTGGGCGCGGGTGCGCTCGCGGGCGCCTCGCAGACGGTCGACTTCGTCGCCGGGTTCTTCATCATGGTCGTCGTGCTGTTCTTCTTCCTCAAGGACGGCCCGGCGATCTGGGAGTTCCTGCTGCGCCCGTTCGAGGGGGCGCGGTACGCGCGGGGGCAGCGGATCGGCGAGTCGACGGTCCGCACGCTCGGCGGCTACGTGCGCGGCACAGCGATCGTCGCGGCGGTCGACGCCGTCGCGATCGGTATCGGGCTCGCGATCGTCGGGGTGCCGCTCGTCGTCCCGCTGTCCGTGCTCGTGTTCCTGCTGGCGTTCATCCCGCTCGTCGGCGCGACGCTCGCCGGGGTCCTGTGCGCGCTCGTCGCGCTCGTCGCCGTCGGGCCGGTCGAGGCGCTCATCGTGGTCGCCATCGTCATCGCCGTGAACCAGCTCGAGGGCGACCTGCTGCAGCCGGTCGTCATGGGGCGCACGCTCCGCCTGCACCCGCTCGTGATCCTGGTCGCGCTCACCGCCGGCACCGTCCTCGCCGGCCTCACCGGGGCCGTGCTCGCCGTGCCCGTCGCCGCGTCGATCTGGCGCGCGATCCAGGTCTGGGACGGGCCCGACCTCCCGGCACGGTTCGCGCGCCAGAAGCGGCACGAGTCGGTCGAGGCCGAGCACGCCTCGCCGTAACGCCCGCCTCGGCGTAGCGCGCGACGGGTGCGCTCAGCGAGGGGCGCCCAGCGCGACCGCCAGCTCGACGAGACCGCCGACCGCCAGGTCGAAGTCGTCGTCGGTGGTCGGCGGGTCGCCCACCGGTCGGTCGACGTACGCCGTGCTCATCCCGACGTCGCGGGCGCCGCGCAGGTCCCACGCGTGGGCGGCGACCATTAGCGCACGGTCGGGCTCGCAGCGCGCGACGGCGAGGGCGTGGCGGTAGATCGCGGGATCGGGCTTGTACGCGCCCACCGATTCGCTCGACGCGGTGTGGTGCCAGCGCAGCCCGGCGTGCGCGTCGAGCCGCAGGAGCGACGCCGACGACGCGTTGGACAGCGCGACGACCGGGAACCGGCCTGCGAGGAGGTCGAGGCCGTGGACCGTGTCCTCCCAGGCAGGGAGGCGCTGCGCGTACGTGGCCAGGTGCGCCACGGCGTCGGCGTCCGTGATGCCGGCGCTCGTCGCGACCTGTCGGGCGGCCTCGGCGTCGAGGACGTCGGAGTCGACGTAGTCTCGCCGCCGCGCTGCGACGAGGAGCTGCTGCGTCTCGACGTGCTCCTCCCACCCGCGGGCGAGAGCGCGGACCGACTCCTCGCTCGCGTCCGGGAGGACGTCGTGGAGCGCGGTCCGCAGGCCGCGCGGCTGGTCCACGAGCGTCCCGAGGACGTCGATCACGACGACCTCCACGTCGAGGGTCGGGCGCATCCAGGGCTCCTGTGCGGACGGTGGGTGGAGGATCGAGCGTCTCACGGTGATCGGCGGGGGCGCACCGACCGGCGCCCGTGCGCCGTATCACGACGCTCGACGGTCTCCTCCCTCTCGGAGAAGGACCGTGACGACGGGGTCGCGGCCCGCTGCGCGGACCGAGGTGAGGGCAGTGGGGGAGAACAGCAGGACCAACGGGGAAGCGGTCAAGGGCCGGACGTACCTGCGGCAGGCTGTCGTCATCGTCCACGGCATGGGTGAGCAGAGGCCCGGCGGGACGCTGGAACAGTTCAGCGACTTCCTCGGACCGGAACGGTCGTCGCGGCCCGATGTGGCGAGCGGGACGTACGACGGCCGGTACACGATCTTCCCGGCACCTGACCGTGACCCCGGCGCGAACGGGTCCGCGGATGCTCGGGTCCAGACCGACGTCTACGAGTACCACTGGTCGCACCTGATGCAGGGCAACCGCCTGGACGACCTCTGGCCCACGGTGCGTCGCGTCCTGTTCCCCGTCTCGGGGACGTGGTGGCGCGCGCTCGCGCTGCTGTTGCTGGCCGCGGTGGCCGGCGCGGTCGTCTGGCAGGAGTACCCGGTGGGTGGGCCAGAGCCGCGGTGGGTCGGCTATGCGGCTCTCGGGGCCGCGCTTGTCCTGCTCCTCGCGGTGCTGTGGCGCTGGGTCCCGCCGAACCTGCGCGGGCTCTGGGTCCTGCTCTGGGGCGTGATCGTGGGCGGGGCGTGGCTCGTCGCGTGGCTCGTCGTGGATCGTGCCGACGAGCTCGGTGCCGGACTGGAGACCGGGGGCGCTCTCGCCGCAGTCGTCGCCGTCGTCGGAGGCGGTGCCGCGGTCACCTTCATCGTCGCGTTCGTGGTGACGCGGGTGCTTCCGTCGTGGCTGACGGCGAGCTTCGTCGACGTCGTCCGGTACGTCGACACGTCGCCCCGCTCGTACGCGGTCCGGACCGAGATCCGCAAGGGGATGGTCGATCTCCTGGAGAGGCTGCACACGGAGACGTCGGGCGATGAGCCCCGCTACCACCGCATCGTCGTCCTCGGGCACAGCCTGGGCAGCTTCATCGCGTACGACGGGATCAGGGCGCTGTGGGTGCTCCGCCGCGCCCATCTCACCGTCCCGGTCGCGCACCAGGACGTCCTCGCGCGCGTCACCCACGCCGCGCGCCGCCTCGACGACGGTGGCGAGGACGCCGCCGAGTTCCGCTCGGGCCAGCGCGACCTCTGGGAGGTCCTCGACTCGCGGTGGCGCATCACCGACTTCGTCTCCTTCGGCAGCCCGCTGACGTTCGCGCACATGCTGGTCACGCGTGACGAACGAACGTTCGAGCGGTGGTGCCGGGACCGCGTGCTCGTCACGAGCCCGCCGGTGCCGGACGACGCGACCCCGGGGGTGCCGTTCCGCCTCACCCGCAAGCAGCGTGACACGTCGACGGTCGGTGTCCTGCACGAGTCCGCGCCCTTCGCCGTCGTGCGTTGGACGAACCTGTACTACCGCGCGCGGATGAGCTTCTTCGGAGACTGGTTCGGAGGTCCGCTCGCGCGCCGCTTCGGCCGCGGGGTCCTCGACCTCGACGTCCCGGGCGACGGCTGGCGGGCGTGGATGCCGGCGTGGGCGCACGCCCTCTACCTCACGTCACGGGCACGCGCCAGGACCGCGACGAAACCGACGTTCCGGGACCTCGTCCTCCAGCACGTCGACCTCGACCTGCTCGGTCGCACCACGATCCCGGGTGCATCCGCTCGACACCCGCAGAGCGTGCCGGGCATGGCCGTGCCCCACATGCCAGCGTCGAACGCGCCTGTGCCCAGCAGGTGACCCGGCGGCGGGTACCGGGCTCGGTCGAGGACGAGCCCGTCATCGAGCCGCGTGACCCAGGGCAAGCCTTCCCGCGACGGCGTCGCACGCCGCGACCAGGTCCGCGGGTCCCGCGGCGAGCACGTCCGTGTCGAACGCGGCGACGCGCGCGGCGAGCGCGACCCAGGACCACGAGCCCAGCCCGACCCGGCACCGGTCGGGGCCGAGCGCCTCGACGGCGCCGTCCTCGACGAACGGTGAGACGGCAGAGGCCGGCGCCGCGAGCTCGACCCACCCCGTGCAGGGCCACCCCGGTGCGGCCGGTGCCGAACCCGCGAAGCGCGCCGCGACGAACGCGCCGACGTCACCGCCCGGAATCTCGCGGGGCGTGAAGCGCGGTCCGGTCGGCACGCGCGGCGTCGCGCGGTCGAGCCGGAACGTGCGCCAGTCGTCGCGGTCGAGGTCCCACGCCACGAGGTACCAGCGCCCGTCCCGGACGACGACGTGGTGGGGCTCCACGCGGCGTGGTGCGCGGGGCTCGCCGGGTACGCCACCCGCACCCCCTGCCGGCGCGGAGGCCGAGCCGGCGGCCGCGTAGTCGAGGCGCAGCACCTCTCGCCGTCGGACCGCCGTGCTCACGGCGAGCAGGATGTCGAGGTCCACCGACGGCGTCGGGTGACCCGGACCGGCCGGGACCGGGGCGACGTCGACGGCGTCGGCCCGCTGCCTCAGCCGCGCGGGCAGCACCTGGCGCACGGTCGCGAGCGCGCGGACGGCCGCCTCCTCGATCGCGTCGCCCGGTGCGGCCGCCGCGACGGTGCGCAGGGCGACCGTGAGCGCGACCACCTGCTCGTCGTCGAACAGCAGGGGCGGGAGCTCCGCACCCGCGTCGAGGCGGTAGCCGCCGTCGCGCCCGCGCGTCGCGACGACCTGGTAGCCGAGGTCGCGCAGCCGTTCGACGTCGCGGCGCACGGTCCGGGGGTCGACGCCGAGGCGTCGTGCGAGCTCGGGGCCCGTCCGGTCCGGGCGGGCCTGGAGGAGCGAGAGCAGGAGCAGGGTGCGGCGTGCCGTCTCGGTCATGCCTCCATGCTCGCGCGGAAAGAGGACACCACCCGTCCGCATGGACCGGAAGAGTCGTGACGTACCCCGGGTCGAGGACCCGGGCGCCGGCTCCGCGACCGCGGGCCGACGACCGAACGAAGGAGACGACATGTCCGTCCAGACCACCCCTCACCTCAACTTCCGCGGTGACGCCCGCACCGCGCTCGAGCACTACCGCACGGTGTTCGGGGGTGAGCTCGTCGTGACCACCTACGGAGACCTGGGTCAGGCGCCCGACCCCGCCGAGGCGGACCTCGTCGTGTGGGGCCAGGTCAGCGCGCCCAGCGGCTTCCGCGTCATGGCCTACGACGTCCCCGCGTCCCGCCCCTGGAGCCCGGGCGAGGCACCGTTCTTCGTCTCGGTGCGCGGCGACGACGTCGAGGAGGTCCGCCGCTACTGGGACGCGTTGGTCGACGGCGCGACCGTCGTGGCGCCGCTCGCGTCCTCGGAGTGGGCACCCGCGTACGGGATGCTCACGGACCGGTTCGGCGTGACGTGGGTCCTCGACGTCGCGCACTGACCGGATCAGCCGCTGGCTGCCGCCTCCCCGGAGCGTGAGCGGGCGTCGACGTCCCGGCGGCGGGCGAGGATCTGCTCGCCCGCCGAGACGTAGCCGTCGAAGAGCGCCACGACGTCCTCGAGCCGGCCGCGCGCCGGGGAGTCGGCCGGCACGAGCTCCTCGCCGTCCCGCAGGGCGGCGATGAAGAGTCGTGCCCGGCGGTGCGACGCGTCCAGCAGGGTGTCGAGGCCGGCCTCAGCCTCGATGTACAGCCGGCGCCCGCCGTGGCGCGTCGTGGCCCGGGCCAGGCCCCAGCTCGTGAGCTCGCGGACGGACGTGCTCGTCTGACCCTTGCTGAGCCCCGTGTCGTCCTGCAGCGCGTCGAGCGTCACGGGGACGTCGCTGAGCAGGAGGGCCGCGTAGACGCGGCCGGTCGCGCGCGGCAGGTTCCACGAGGCGAGGAGGTCCGCGAGCCCGTCGGCGAAGCGTTCGCGGCGGTCATCCACGGTGACCCACCGCCGTCGCGAGGAAGGTGAGCAGTGCGGCGTCGACCGCGTCGGGGGCGTCGAGCATGACGACGTGGCCGGCACCCGGCACCACGACCTCCTGGACACCCTCCGTTGCGGCCCAGCAGGGCATCGCCGTCGCGATGTTCCCGGTGCGGTCCGCCGCGCCGCGCAGCAGCAGGAGCGGGACGGGCGTGCGGTAGTCCGGCTCGGGCGCGACGAGCTGCGTCGTCGCCCGCCACGCCCCGAGGAACTCGGGCTTGGACTGGACCGTGAAGATCGCACGCAGCACCGCACGGGCGGCGGGGGTGACGGCCGAGGCGTCCGCCATGAGGCGGGGGAGCGAGCGGGACGGGACCAGCCGCAGGAGCGGCGCCGCCGCGCGCAGCGCGAGGTGCTCGCCCCGCGTGAGCGGCCCGGTGCTCCACGTGGCGTCCAGGACGGCGAGCGCCGCGTAGCGGTCGGGCGAGCGGCGCACGAGGTGCTGGGCGAGGTTGCCGCCGAGCGAGTGACCCACGAGCACGGGCCGGTCGAGGTCGAGGTGGTCGACGAGCGCCTCGACGTCCGCGAGGAGACGGTCCGCGGAGAGCGGCGCACCGCCCGGCCGCGAGGCGCCATGGCCACGGAGGTCGGGGAGCACGGGGCGGTAGCCGGCCGATGCGAGCGCGGCGCCCTGGGCGGCGAACGTGCTGCGGTCGGTCCCGGCTCCGTGCAGCAGGACGACGGGGGTGCCGTCGCCCCCGCTGTCCTCGAAGTGCAGCGTGCACCCGTCGACCCGTAGTTGCGAAGGTAGATTCAGCATCTACTGAATATAGCCGCCTCGGCCGCCGACGTTCCGCACGAGGACGCGGGCCTGCGGCGCCTCGCGGCGATCAGGCCCGGAAGCCGACCAGTGCGGCGTCCAGCGCCGCGAGCATGCCCCGGCGCAGCACGACGGGGTCGTCGGTCTCGCGCGCGAGGGCCAGCCCGGCGGCCTCGACCGCGCCCACCCCGGCGCCGACCATGGGCGCGACGTCGCGCAGCGGGATCCGCGTCCCGCGGGCGACGCGGTCGGCGAGCCCGGCGACGAGCGTCGCGAGCCGGACCGCGAGCGAGGCGGGTGCCCGGCCGCTCTCGCCCAGCGCCGAGCGGGCCCGTGCTTGGGCGACCAGGGCGGCGTCCGCGGTGGCGGCGTCGACGAGGGCGCGCAGCGCGGCGTCGACCCGGGCCGCGGCGGAGGGGGTGCGTGACTCCTCCGCGACGCGCCAGGCGAGCTCGGTGAACCCGTGCACGTGGTCGAAGAGGAGGTCCTCCTTGGTGGGGAAGTGCAGGTAGAACGTGCGCTCGGAGACGTCCGCGGCGCGCGCGACCTCGGCCACCGTCGTGCCGGCGAACCCCTGCGCCTCGAAGAGGCGGGCCGCGCTCGCCAGGATCGCCTCGTGGGTGCGCCGCCGCCGCGCGTCGTGGCCGTTCTCGCTCGTCACGCGACGAGCCTAGCGGTGCCCGGGGCTATTTATGCAGATCTGTAGTTTGTGGCAGGGTGGGTCCATGGAGCCCACGCACCACCCCCGCCGGTACGTCGTCACCGGGGCGGACTCTGGCCTCGGGGACGAGGTCGCCCGCCTGCTCGCCCGCACGGGCGACGTCGTCACGTGCGGGGTGGGCCCCGGCGTCGACGTCCGCGCCGACCTCGCGCGCCCGGCCGGTCGTGCCGCGCTCGTCGAGCAGGTGCGGGACCTGACGGGGGGCCGCCTCGACGCCGTCGTCGCGGTCGCCGGGACCGGGGCCCCGCGACCGGAGACCGTCGCCCTGAACTACTTCGGCACGGTCGAGGTCCTCGACGGGCTCCGACCCGCGCTCGCGGCCGCTCCCGCGCCGGCGGCCGTCGTCGTGTCCTCCTCCTCGACGCTCCACCGCGGCAGCGCCGCGCTCGTCCGCGCGTGCGAGGGCGGCGACGAGGCACGGGCGCTCGCGACCGCCCGTCACCTGACGCGGACCCGGCGCGGGAGCCAGCTCTACCGGTCGAGCAAGATCGCCCTGAACCACTGGGTCCGCACGGCCGCCCCGCGCGGTCCGTGGGCCGGGCAGGGCATCGTGCTGAACGCCGTCGCCCCGGGCATCCTCGCGACCGAGGCGGTCACCCGGACCTGGGACCGCGACCGGGCCCTGCTGGAGACGGCGCTCCCGCAGCCGCTCGGAGCACCCGGGCCGGTCGCGCCCGTCGCGCACCTGCTCGCCCACCTGGTGTCTGCGGAGAACCGCTCGACCACCGGGCAGGTCGTGTACTGCGACGGCGGCACGGACGCGCTCGTGCGCGGCACCCGGCCGCAGCGGACCTACCTGCGCTACGGGGCCCGCGACGTCGTCGCGATGTGGCGCGCCGCACGGTCGAGCACGGCGTAGCCGGCACCCGGCCTCAGTCCCACGTGGCCGTCGCCGGGTCCACCCCGTGCGAGCGCGCGTTCGCCTCGACGGAGGCGCGCAGCCACTCCGCCAGGCCGGGCGCAGCGCCGTCGTAGTGGGCGCGGAACCCGTCGTCCTCCATGAACCGCCGGGCCAGGCACACGTGCCGGGCCGGGGTGCAGTCGAAGTGCGCGCCGATCGAGGCGCGGTGGCGCTCGGCCAGCGCGAGCCCGCGTGCGGACGCCGGGTCGACACCCGCACGGCACGCGGCGGCGAGGTCGGACTCGAGCGCGGCGACGTCGTCGGCGAGTTCCTGCCAGTCGTCGAGCGTCCGCTCGGCGGACCGCTCCGCGTACTGGGCCCACTGCGGGGTGTCGCCCCAGCGCTCGCGCGCCTCGGCGGGCCACGCGGGGTCCCACGTCTCGCCGAACAGCACGGCCTGCTCCGCGGGGGTGAGCAGCAGGCCGCGCTCCCGGGCGTCGAGGAGCCGGTCGAGCGCGTGCGCGGTCCGTTCCATGCGTGCGATCCGCTCGCGGAGCAGCGCCCGGTGGTGGCGCAGCGCCTCGACCGCGTCGTCCCCGGGCGCGTCGAGCAGCCCGGGGACGTCCTCGAGCGAGACGTCGAGCTCGCGGTACGCGACGACCCGGCGCAGGCGCGCGACGTCGGACGGCGCGTACAGCCGGTAGCCCGCCGCGGTGCGCGCCGACGGCCGGACGAGCCCGACGGCGTCCCAGTGGTGCAGGGTCCGGACCGTGACCCCGACCGCGGCGGCCGCGTCCCCGACGGTGAGCGCGTCGGCGACGCGGTGGGGTGCGCGATCCGTGGTCACGCGCCCCAGTGTCACCCGGGCGACGCCCCCCGTCATGCGGTGGGAGCCTCGATCCCGATGCCGTCGAGGAAGCGTGCTGCGTCGCTCTCGGGGTCGTACGGCCGCGCCGCCGTCATGACGACGCGCGTGCTCTCGGGCGTGCGGACCTCGACCTCGACCGAGCCCCACGGCATCTCCCGGGGGCCGGTCGTGCACCCGGGCGAGACGTCCTCGCACGCGGCGACGATCCCGTCGAGCTGCGACAGCACGCACGAGAAGCTCACGGTCAGCGCGCCCGGCTCCCGCGCCGGCGTGCCCGGGACGAGCAGGACGTCCTGGAACGCCCAGCGCCGCAGGTGCACGAGGCCGCCCGGGACGGAGAAGAGGTCGAAGAACCCGAGGCCCCGGGTCCAGAGGTCGACGGACGCGGCGAGGTCCGCCGTCGGGACCGTGACGAACTGCGGCATGCCGTAGAGGCCGCGGAACGGCTCGGGGGCGACGGCGTCAGGCCCGGGGACGGGGACGGGGGAGAGGTCGAAGGCGGGGTACGTGTCGGTCATGCGGCCAGCGTGAGCCCTGACGTCGCGTGAGGGTCAAGCCCCGCCCCGCGGCTCGTCGGCGAGCAGCGCGTACGTCACGCCGTCGACCCAGCCGAGGTCGCGGTGCAGCGAGTCGCGCACGCCCACGCCCTCGCGGCGCATGCCGACGCGCTCCATGAGCCGCCACGACGGCTCGTTGTCCGCGAACGCGTTCGCGACGACGCGCCGCAGGCCGAGGTCCTCGAAGCAGACGCGCAGCAGGGCGCGGACGGCCTCGGTCGCGTACCCGTGCCCCTGGTGCGACGGTGCGAACGCCCAGCCGATCTCCGCCTCGTCCGGGCGGGGGCGGTCGACGACGTCCTGCTGCGCCCAGCCGTCGCGCACGGCGAGGTAGAGGTCGCCGACGACGTCGCCGTCGCGCTCCACGACGAGCGTCGTCGCGAGCCGGTCGGGCTCGCCGTGGTGGGCGCGCCACTCCTCGACGCGCGTGAAGCGTTGCGTGAGCCAGCGGTCCACCACGGGCAGGCTGCGGTAGGCGAAGAGCGCGTCGGCGTCCTCGGGCAGCGCGCGGCGCAGCACGAGGCGCGGGGTCGCGACGGGCCAGTCGACCCGGTCGAGGGTGTCCTGACGGACGTCGGTGGTGTCGGCCATGGCACCACCCTGGCACGCGGTCGACCCGGGGACCGAGGAGATTTCCGTGGGGGTGCCGGGACGTGTCACACAGCGAGGGTGTCTCCGGTCGAGAGGGTGACAGGGCGGCGCGCGCCGCACGCAGCGACAGGAGGACACCATGAAGATCGTCGTGATCGGCGGTACGGGGCTCATCGGCTCGAAGCTCGTCACCGTGCTGCGGGACCGCGGCCACGAGGCCGTCCCTGCCTCGCCCAACTCGGGCGTCAACACCCTCACCGGGGAGGGCGTCGCGGAGGTGGTCGAGGGCGCGGACGTCGTGGTCGACGTCTCGAACTCGCCCTCGTTCGAGGACCAGGCGGTCCTCGACTTCTTCCGCACCTCGACGGGCAACCTCCTGGCGGCCGAGGAGAAGGCCGGTGTCGGCCACCACGTGGCGCTGTCCGTCGTGGGGACGCGGGGCCTGACCGAGAGCGGGTACTTCCGCGCGAAGATCGCGCAGGAGGAGCTCATCGCGAGCTCGCCGGTGCCGTACTCGATCGTCCACGCGACGCAGTTCTTCGAGTTCCTCAAGTCCATCACGGACGGTGCGACGCAGGACGGCGTCGTGCACCTCGCGCCGGTCCGGTTCCAGCCGATCGCGGCGGCCGACGTGGCCGTCGCGGTGGCGGACGTCGCCACGGGAGCGCCCGTGCGCGGCGTCGTCGAGGTCGCCGGGCCGCAGGAGTTCCGGCTCGACGAGCTCGTGCGGACCACGCTCGCGTCGCTCGACGACCCGCGCGAGGTCGTCGCCGACCCGGACGCGCGGTACTTCGGCGCACCGCTCTCCGAGTCCTCGCTGGTCCCGGGCGACGGCGCGGTGGTCGGGGCGACCCGGCTCGCGGACTGGCGGCAGCAGCAGGCCGCCGCGGCGCGGTAGCCACCGCGCCGTCCCGCCGCGGCCCGACCAGTTGATCACCCCGCGCTGAGCAGGCGGTCCTGGTGCGTCCCCCGATGAGGTCGCGCCAGGACCGCCTGCTCGGCATCGAGACGGTTCCCAGCCCTGCCAGGGCATGAAGAGGTGAGCATGGACACGGAAGCGCTCGGCCCGACGGTGCGTCGGCTCCGGCTCGCCGCGGACCTGACGCTGGAGCGGCTCTCCGAGCTCTCGGGCGTCAGCGACCGGGCCCTCAGCGACATCGAGCGGGGCGCGGCCCGGGGACCCCAGCACCGCACGATGCTGGCCGTCGTCGACGCGCTCGGCCTCGACGAGCGCGACCGGGCGGCGGTCCTGCGCGCCGCGCGCGAGGGACGCCGCCGGGCACGGCCGGAGCCCGGGTGGCGCCTCCCGCTGCCGCGCGGGACGGCCGACTTCACCGGCCGCGCGGCGGAGCTCGACCGCGTGACGCGCGCGCTGCGGGCCGTCCCGGACGCACCGCCGCCCGTCGTGGTCGTCACCGGTCCACCCGGGTACGGCAAGACGAGCCTCGCCGTGCGCGCCGCGCAGCGGCTCCAGGCCGAGTTCGACGACCAGCTCTTCCTCGAGCTCGCGGGCACGAGCCCCGACACCGTCAGCCCGGGGACCGTGGTCGCGCGGCTGGTCCAGGCGCTCGTCGGGACGGGGCCCCGGGGCAGCGACGACCCGTCCCGGCTGCGGGCGCTCCTCGCGGGCCGGCGCGTCCTCGTCGTGCTCGACGACGCGCACGACGAGGCGCAGGTGCGGGCCGCGCTCCCGACGGCGGGCCCCGCGGCGGTCCTCGTCACCAGCCGACGGCACCTCGAAGGTCTCGAGGACGTCGTGCGCGTCGACCTCGAGCGCCTGCCCTCCGGTGACTCGCGTGCCCTGCTCGCGCGGATCGTCCCCGAGCAGCAGGCGTCCGAGGCAGACCTCGCACGCCTCGCCGCGCTGTGCGACGACGTCCCGCTCGCGCTCCGTATCGCCGCCAACCGGCTCGCGAGCCGGGCGACCTGGACCGTGGACGCGCTCGCCTCGCGCCTCGCGGTCGCGGACCGCCGCCTCGACGCCCTGGCCGCCGGCGACCTCTCGGTGCGCGCCGCGATCGACCTCTCGTTCGACCAGCTCGGGCCGGCCGCGCAGCGGCTGTTCCGCCGCCTCGCGCTCGCCGACGGCCGGGACGTCGGCGCCGGGTTGGCCGCGACCCTCGCGCAGGGGCCGGTCTGGACGACCGAGGAGCTGCTCGACGAGCTGGTGTCCCTCAGCCTCGTCCGCCCGGCCGAGCACGACCGTTACGCGATGCACGACCTCCTGCGCCTCTACGCGCAGCGCGCGCTCGCGGAGGCCGAGCCGGCCGAGGTCCGCGCGGACGTCCGCGGCCGGGCCGACGCCTGGCTGCTGCGCACCACCGTGCGTGCCGGGCGCTGGTTCGAGCCCGACGTGCTGGGGGAGGGGTCCGCGGACCTCGCGGACGTCGTCGGGCTGCGCTCGGTCGAGGAGGCTCGGACGTGGCTCACCGACGAGGCGGCGAGCTGGCTCGCCGCGTTCACCCGGGCCGCGCGGGACGGGGACCACGGGTCCGTCGTCGAGGTCGCGGAGGCGCTGCACTGGTTCTCTGACCTGTGGCCCTACTGGGGCCACTGGCACGAGGTCTACGGGGCCTCGGCCGCCGCCGCCGCTGCGCTGGGGGACGACGGCCTCCTGTCGACCCACCTCGGCTACCTCGCGTGGGCCCTGGTCCACTGCCAGGGGGACGTGGTGGCCGGTGCCGCGGCGGCCGACAGAGGGCTCGCCGCGGCCGAGCGGGTGGGCGACCCGGGGTTGCGCGCGTGGGCCGCCTACTACGTCGGCTGGTGCGAGAGCGCAGCCGGTGACCACGCACGGAGCGTCGAGACGTCGGAGCAGGCGATCGCGCTCTTCCGCCGGGCCGACGACCGCGAGGGGCTCCCGCAGGCGCTGTTCCAGCGCTCCCAGGGCCTGGCCGCGCTGGGACGGGGGGAGGAGGCGATCGCGCACCTGCGTGACGTCGTCGCGCTCGTGCGCGACCCCCGCACGGCGCCGCGCGGGCAGGTCGCCGAGTTCACGGCGCTGCACGCGCTCGGCACGATCGCGCGCATCAGCCTGGACCGGCAGGACTGGGCGACCACGCGGAGCGTCGCGGACGAGGCGATCACCGGGTTCCTCGCGCAGGACGCCCGGCCGTCGGCAGCGCACATGCACGTGTTCCGCGCGCACGCCCGGCGCGCGGAGGACGACCACGCGGGCGCGCGCGCCGACCTGGCGCGCGCCGTCGAGCTCTTCGAGGGGTCGGGCGACGTCGAGGGCCTCGCGGCCGCCCAGGCCGCGGGCGCCCTGGTGACCGTCGGGGACGACGCCGGCCCCCGTCGCCGGGACGACGGGGGCCGGACGGGTCGACGCGTCAGGAGACGGCGGCGACCGCGTCGATGATCGTGGCCGCGACCTCCGCGGGGTGCGAGACCGACAGCGCGTGGGACGCGCCCGCGACCGCGGTGGTCCCGCGCGCACCCGCGCGCTCGGCCATGAAGCGCTCGAGCTCGGCGGGGATGTTCTTGTCCTCCTCGCCGAACACGAACCACGACGGGACCTGCCGCCAGGCGGCCTCCGCCCCGGGCAGGCCCTCGGTGAGCGCCAGCTCGGTGACGGGACGCTGCTCGGCCGCCATGACGACGGCGCGCTCGACGGGCACGTCGTGCGCGAACTGCGTCGGGAACGCGTCGCCGCGGATGCGCAGCTCGTTCCCGCCGCTCGTCAGCGGGTACCCGATCAGTGTCTCGCCGAGCGTGCTGCCGGGGAACTTGCCCGACAGCTGCAGCGCGGACTCGCCGGCGTCGGGCGCGAACGCCGCGACGTAGACGAGGGCCTTGACGGCGTCGTTGCCCGCGGCGGCACCGGTGACGACGATGCCGCCGTACGAGTGTCCGACGAGGACGACGGGTCGACCGATCGCCGCGATCACGTCGCGGACGTACTCGGCGTCGCCCGTGACGGAGCGCAGCGGGTTGGCGAGGGCGACGACGTCGACCGACTGCGCGAGGAGGCGCTCGACGACGCCGTCCCAGCTGTCGGAGCCGGCGAACGCGCCGTGGACCAGGAGGACGATGGGCTTCGTGGTGGACATGGTTCTTCCTTCTCTCGGTACTGCTCGGATGTTCGGGTGCTCGGCGCGGGCGTGCCCGCCGCGGGCTCGGCTCGGGGCCGGTCAGGAGGTGCCGAGCGCGGTGCGCAGCACGTGGACCGCCTGCTCGACCGCGGCCGTGGTGGCACGGGACGGACGCAGCGGGTTGAGCATCATGAAGTCGTGGATCGTGCCGTTGTAGCGCAGGCTCGTCGTGGGCACACCGGCCTGGAGCAGCCGCCGCGCGTACGCCTCGCCCTCGTCGCGCAGGACGTCGTTCTCGTCGACGACGACGAACGCGGGCGGGAGCCCGGCGAGGTCGTCGAGAGACGCGCGCAGCGGCGACGCGGTGATCTCGGACCGGCGGTCGACGTCGGGCAGGTAGCTGTCCCAGAACCACGCCATGGCCCGCGCCGTGAGGTGCGGTCCGTCCTTGAACTCGCGATAGCTCGCCGTGTCCTGCGCGGCGTCCGTCACGGGGTAGTACAGCGACTGGTGGACGAACGTCACGTCGCCCCGCTGCTTGGCGAGCAGCGTGAGGGCGGCCGTGAGGTTGCCGCCCACCGAGTCGCCCGCGACGGCGAGGCGTGAGGCGTCGAGCCCGAGGGTGGCGCCGTCGGTCGTGATCCAGCGCGCCGCCGCGTACCCCTGCTCGAGCGCGACGGGGTAGCGCGCCTCGGGGGAGCGGTCGTACTCGACGAACGCGACCGCCGCGCGGGCGCCGACCGCGAGCTCGCGCACGAGGCGGTCGTGCGTGCCGGCGTCGCCCAGCACCCAGCCGCCGCCGTGCATGTAGAGCACGACGGGCAGCGACCCGGTCGTGCCGCGTGGCGTCACCACGCGGACGCGGACCGAGCCGTCGCCCGCGGGGACGGTCACCCAGGTCTCCTCGACCTGGGCCATCTCGATGAGCTGCGCCTGCAGGTCGTCGAGGACCTTGCGGGCGCGCTCCGGGCCGAGCTCGTCGACGAACGGCGGTGCCGCGACGGCGTCGGCGAACGCCTGCGCCTCCGGTTCCAGGACGGGTTCGCTCATGGTCTTCTCTCCTTCGGTGCGATGGATCCCCTGCCCCTCCAGCCTGCGAACCCGCGGACCCGGGCACCACGAAGAACGCACGCAGGACTCGCGTTCCGCGCACGTGTGTCACAGGCCGGGCGTGCGCCCGGTCGGACGGGTGCAGCAGGACGACGCGCGTCGGACGGGTCCGGTCGAGTCGTGAGGTAAGAGCGGGAGCACCGGGTTTCAGGCGGCCCTTCGCGGGTACGCGCCAAGCAGATCGCGGCTGGTCCCACCCGCCGCCGGACCCGTGCGCGACGGTGCGCCCTGCCCTGTCACAGATCACGGCCCTGTCCGGTCGGGTGGGGGAAGGGCGTCCGGCCGAGCGGCCGGGGGCGACGGCGACACGAGAGCGGGCGAGGATGGCGGACGTGGACGGGCAGGCGGCGGACCTGACGGTGGCGGAGCAGCAGTTCAGCGCGGCGCGTCGCAGGCTGTTCGGGATCGCGTACCGGATCCTCGGCAGCGCGGCCGAGGCCGACGACGTGCTCCAGGACGCGTGGGTGCGCTGGCAGACGTACGACCGCTCGACCGTGCGCAACCCGGACGCGTTCCTCACGACGACGGTGACGCGGCTCGCGATCAACGTCGCCCAGTCCGCGCGCGTGCGCCGCGAGACGTACATCGGGCCGTGGCTGCCCGAGCCCGTGGACACGAGCGCCGACCCGACGCTCGGCGCCGAGCGGGGCGAGGCGCTCGAGGTCGCGCTGCTCATGCTCCTCGAGAAGCTCACGCCGACCGAGCGCGCGGCGTACGTGCTGCGCGAGGCGTTCGACTACCCGTACGAGCAGATCGCGGAGATCATCGGCCACTCGCAGGCCAGCGTGCGCCAGCTCGTGAGCCGGGCGCGCCGTCATCTCGGCGAGGAGCGCCGCGCGCCGGTCGCCCCGGAGGCGCAGCGCCGCCTGCTCACCGCGTTCGTGGCCGCCGCGAAGGCGGGCGACGTCGCGCTCCTGGAACAGCTGTTCGCCGAGGACGTGATCTCCTACTCCGACGGTGGCGGGGCGGTCCGCGCGTCGAAGTTCCCGGTCGTCGGGCGTCCGCGCGTCGCGAAGTACCACCACGCGTTCGCGTCGCGCTTCTGGGTGGGGGTCGACGTCGAGCCCGCGGACATCAACGGCCACCCGGCCGTGCGGCTCTCGCACGACGGGCAGCTCTTCGCCGTGCTCACGGTCCGGGCCACGGTCGACGGCATCGATCGCGTGCTGTGGATGATGAATCCGCAGAAGCTCGCGGCGCTCCCCGCGTAGGCGCGGCATGCGTCAGAGGAACGGCCGGGCACGGGCCCGGCGCGACCGGGACCGGGCGGCGCACGCGCGCGTCGTCGCGGCGCTCCGCCGCGCGGCGGGGGCGGGCGACCGGGACGCCGTGCGCGCCCTGGTCGAGCCTGCCGCGACCCTGTGGGTCGACGCCGCGGGGAGCGCCGCCGCGACCCCCGGGGTCGTCGAGGGCGCCGACGAGACGGCACGGGCGCTGAGCCGGATCCTGCACCCCGGCCCGGGCGTCGAGGTGGTGGTGTGCTCGGTGAACGGCCTGGACGGCCTCGTGGTGCGCCACGACGGCGTCGTGACGGGTGTCGTGAGCGTGGCGGTGCGCTCGGAGCGGGTCTCGGAGGCCTGGGTCGTGCTCAGCCCGCCCAAGCTCGAACGGTGGAACCGCGACTGACGTGCCCGGGATGGGCGGCGGACGGGCCGACCGGCGCGGCGACGCGGTCGGCACGGCCGTGATGGCCGCGGTCGTGCGGGACGCGCCCGACCTGGCCTGAGCGGGCGCTACGCCGTCGGGGGCCGGTCGTCGGCCCGACCGCCCACGAGGGTGCGCACCCGTTCCCACCGGGCCTGGTACCGCGCCCCGAACCGTTCCTGCGCCCGGGCCAGCCGGTGCGGTCGGCGCGCGTACCGACGTCGGGCCCAGGGCGACGAGGGCTTGGCGAGGCGCACCGCGCCGACGAACGCGACGACCGGGACGACGATCCCGACGAGGCCGGTCGCGAGCTTGCCCTTGAGCACGCAGAGGAACGCCAGCGCGAGATGGACGACGACCGTCACGGTGTACGCGAGCCAGCCGCCCTGCGCGTCCTCGGACGTGATTCCGATCGGCGACGCGGACAGGAGCAGCGCGCCCCCGAGCGCGCCGCCCACGAGGATCGCGTCGATCGAGCGCTGCCCCTCCTCGGACCAGTAGACGTCGTCGACGTACAGCCACAGCGCGAACTCGTCGAGCGCGAGCGCGGCCCCCGCGCCGAACAGGAGCGCGAGCACCTCCGACCACGGGTGCCCGGGGGAGTACCGGAACTGGAGCATGCCGGTGAGCAGCACGAGCAGGATGCCCCAGACCTGGTGGTGCACGTGCACGCCGCCGAGGGACACGTCGCCGAGGAGGGCGCGGCGGGGCCGACGGTCGGGGTCGGGGGTGGACGTCCGTGCGGCCTCACGGCGCGCGCGGATGCGGCGCGTGATCGACCGCACGACGACGAAGGTGACGACGAACCCGACGAGCGCGAACAGGGCCGGCGCGCGCCCGGTGTCGACGACGTGCGTGGTGTACCAGTCCACGGGTGCACCTCCCGGCGCGTCACGGCCACGGTGCGGTCCGTGCCCACCCCGGGCGCGGGAACCATGCCCTCGGCCCATCGTCGCCGGTCCGGGGGCGCCCCCGCGAGCGGACGCCCCCGGACCGGGTCAACGACCGGGGACCGCCACGCGGTGGAGGGCGCCGTCCGCGTCGAGCCGGAGCGCGACGTCGACCCCGAGCCGGGCGAGGAAGCCGTCGTCGTGACTGACGACGAGCAGGGCGCCCGCGTACCCCGACAGGGCCTCCACGAGCCGGTCGACGCTGCGCACGTCGAGGTTGTTCGTCGGCTCGTCGAGCACGAGGAGCTGGGCGGGCGGCTCGGCGAGCAGGAGCCGCGCGAGCGAGACGCGGAACCGCTCGCCGCCCGACAGGGTGGACACCGGGCGATCCACGCTCGACCCGCGCAGCAGGAGGCGCGCGAGCTGGTTGCGGATCGTGCCCGGGGCGGCGTCCGGCGCCCCGTCGCGCACGTTCTCGAGCGCGCTCCGGGCGTCGTCGAGCCCGTCGAGGCGCTGGGGCAGGTACCCGACGCGGTCGGTGAGCAGCACGCCGCCAGCCCGCCCGGGCTCCGGAGCGCGTCCGGCGAGCAGGTTCTCCAGGAGCGTCGTCTTGCCGGACCCGTTCGCGCCGACGAGCGCGACGCGCTCCGGCCCCTGCACGACGACGGTTCCGTTCGTCCCGTGCAGCTCGGCGAGGCGACGACCGCGCGGCACGTCCGGGTCGGGGAGCACGAGGTGCACGTGCTCGTCGTCCCGCACGCGGGCCGCCGCGGCGTCGAGCGCGTCCTGCGCGGCCTGGACCTTCGCGTCCAGGCCCTGGCGCATCGAGCCGGCGGACACCTGCGCGGCGGACGCGCGCAGCCCCATGGAGATGCGCGACCCGGTGCGGTTCGCCTGGGCGGTGCGCGCCGTCCGCTCGCGGCGCGCGAGCTTGGTCTCGGCCTCGACGCGCTGGCGCTTCTCGGCGCGGAGCGTCTGCTCGGCGGTCCGCGCGGCCTGCGCCGCGGCGGCCTGGTCCGCGTCGAGCTGGTCGCGCCACGCGCTGTACGGGCCGCCGAACGTCGTGAGGCGCCCGGCGTGCAGCTCCGCGGTCTCGTCCATGTGCTCGAGCAGGTCGAGGTCGTGGCTCACGACGACGAGCGTCCCGGGCCAGCCGTCGACGAGCGCCGCGAGCCGCGCCCGGGTACCGCGGTCGAGGTTGTTGGTCGGCTCGTCGAGCAGCGTGATGGCGCTGCGCCGCACGCGCAGCCCGCTGATCGCGACGAGCATCGCCTCCCCGCCGGACAGCTCGCCCACGCGCCGGTCGAGGCCGACGCCGTCGAGCCCGATCTCGGCGAGCGCCTGCGCGGCGCGCGCCTCGACGTCCCAGTCGTCGCCGACGGCGTCGAAGTGGCGCTCGTCCACGTCCCCGGACTCGATGGCGCGCAGCGCTTCGAGCGTGCCGTCGATGCCGAGGAGGCGCGCGACGCTCGCGTCCCGGCCGAGGGTCAGGGTCTGGGGCAGGTAGGCGACGTCGCCGGTGGTCGTGACGCGCCCGGACGTCGGGGTGAGCAGGCCGGCGACGAGGCGCAGCAGGGTGGACTTGCCGGCGCCGTTGTCGCCGACGAGGCCCGTGCGTCCGGCGCCGAACGTGCCGGTGAGGTGCGAGAGCGCGACGGTGCCGTCGGGCCACTCGAAGGTGAGGTCGGTCAGGGTCACCGCGGAGCGGTGCGGGGTGGACATGAGGTGCTCCTCGAGCCCGCGGTGGGGCGGGCGGGTCGTGCCGGGGACGGACAGGGCGGCGCGGGAGCGGTGCGGCGGATCCAGGCACGACGAGGCCACGGCAGGTGCCGGGAGGGCTCGCCCACGGGGACTCCGTCAAGGAGCCGGGGCGGGAGGGTGCGCTGGGACGGGCCGCCGACGGCTCGGCGGCTAGAGTCTGTCGACCTCGATGAGCACCTACCGATGCTATCAGCGCCTCCCGTCAGCGAGGCGCCGACGAGCTCCCGAGCGCGTGCACGAGCCCGGCCACCAGGGCCGCGGCCGCCGCGCTCGGGTGCGGCCGGGTCACGAGCCCGAGGGACCACGCCTCGGGCGCGTCGAGCGGGACCGCGACCGCGCCGTCGGCGGGCTCGTACATGTCGGCCGGCACGACGGCGACCCCGAACCCTGCGGCCACGAACGCGGGCAGGTCCCCGACGTCCGCGACCTCCGTGTCGGCGCGCGGCGCGACGCCCGCGTGCGCGAACGCGCGCTCGGCGACCACGCGGTTGCCGAACCCGCGCGGCGTCGTCACGACGCGCTCGTCGGCCAGGTCGCCGGGCGCGACCGACGCCGCCCCCGCGCGCGCGTGCCCGGCGGGCAGGACCGCGACGAACGTCGCGGACGTCAGGCGCGTGTACCGCAGGCCCGGATGGTCCTGCGGGTCCAGCCCCGTGAAGGCGACGTCGACGACCCCCCGACGCACGTCTTCCCCGAGACCGGTCGAGCCGGCAGGGCTGGGCGTCAAGCGCAGCTCGACGCCCGGGTGGCGCTCGCGGAACGCCGCGAGCACGCGTGGCAGGCCGAGGTAGCCGAGGTTGGTGAAGACCCCGAGGCGGACGGTGCCGCGCACGAGGTGCGGGCCGGGCGCGACGGCGGCGCGCGCCTCGTCGACGGCGTCGAGGACCGCGCGGGCCCGGGGGAGCAGCGCCTCGCCCTGCGAGGTGAGCGCGACGGCGCGCTTGGTGCGTTCGAACAGCCGGGCGCCCAGCTCGGTCTCGAGCGCCCGCACCCCCGCGGACACGCTCGACTGCACGGCGAACACGCGGGCCGCCGCGCGCGTGAAGCTCAGCTCCTCGGCCACGGCGACGAAGTACTCGAGCTGGCGCGTCTCCATGGGGCGAGGCTACCCAAGAAATCGGTGAAGGCGATCAGAGGTATCGACACAAGTCGTTGGACACGATCAGCCGACCGGGCGCACGGTGGTGCGCATGACCACCACCTCGACGCGCACCCCGGGCCTCGCCGGAACCGCCCCGCGGGCAGCCCGACGGCGTCCGCTCGTCTCCCACGGCTCCGGGTTCCTCGTCGTGGCGCTCGCGTTCGCCACGGCGATGGCGTTCTCGACCGTCCCGACCCCGCTCTACCCCCTCTACCAGGTGCGCGACGGGCTCCCCACGGTCGCCGTGACCGTCGTCTTCGCCGCCTACGCGGTCGGCGTGGCGGCGAGCCTCTACCTCGTCGGCCACCTCAGCGACCGGTTCGGGCGTCGGCGCGTGCTGCTCCTCGGCCTCGCGGCCGAGCTCGTCGCAGCGCTGCTCTTCCTCGCGCTCGACGGGCTGGGCGGGCTCGTGGTCGCGCGGCTCGTCTCCGGAGCGGGGATCGGCGCCGTCACCGCGACGGCGACGGCGCACCTCGCCGAGCTGCGCGCGGTCGCGCGCCCGGACGGGCCGCGCGACGCGAGCGCGGTCGCCGGCCTGGCGAACATCGGCGGCCTCGCGCTCGGCCCGCTCGTCGGCGGACTCCTGGCCCAGGCCGCACCCGCTCCGCTCACGACGCCGTACGTCGCGTTCGCCGTCCTGCTCGCCGCCGCGGTCCTCGCCGC
Source organism: Cellulosimicrobium protaetiae (assembly GCF_009708005.2). Taxonomy (NCBI): domain Bacteria; kingdom Bacillati; phylum Actinomycetota; class Actinomycetes; order Micrococcales; family Promicromonosporaceae; genus Cellulosimicrobium; species Cellulosimicrobium protaetiae. The sequence goes on from NZ_CP052757.1 coordinate 2,783,237, forward strand.
CGCGCTCGTACCCGAGACGGTCGCGCCGTCGGTCGGCCCGTACGCGTACCGCCCGCAGCGCGTCGCGGTGCCGCGGTCGGGGCGCGGCACGTTCGTCGCCGCGGCGGCGGCCGCGTTCGCCGGCTTCGCCGTGTTCGGGCTCTTCACGTCGCTCACGCCGAGCGTGCTCGCGACGGTCATGCACGAGGACTCGCGACTCGTCGCGGGTCTCGTGTCCGCCGCGGTGTTCGCGTCCGCCGCCCCCGCCCAGCTCGCCTCCGGGCGGCTCGCCCCGGCGCGGCAGGTGGCGCTCGCGGTCGGGCTCACCCTGACCGGGCTCGTCGTCCTCGCCGCGTCGGTCGGGTTCGCGTCGCTGCCCGGCTTCGTCGCCAGCGCGGTCGTCGCGGGGGCGGGCGTCGGCATCCTCTTCCGCGGCGCGCTCGCGACGGCGGGGTCGCTCGCCGGACCGCACCGGCGCGGCGAGGTGCTCGCGGGGATCTTCCTCGTCGCCTACCTCGGGCTCGCCGTCCCGGTGCTCCTCCTGGGCCTCTCGTTGACCGTCGAACCCTTGCGTCTCATGGTCGTCGTCTTCGCGGCGGCGACCGCCGTCCTCGTCGCCCTCGCGGCCCCGGGCCTGGCTCGCCGGTCGTGACACGGTGAGCCGACGAACCCGGGTCTGCCCTTCAGGCGAGGCGCCCGCTGACGAGGAACCCGGGCCCGGCTGCTGGCTAGCGCTTTCCGTCCTCGGTGTGCCAGACTCGGCGACGCCGGTGGGGAACCGGTTTCTCGCACCGACGAAGGAGTTGGGTGATGGCAGGACGGTGGGTGAGGGTCCCGCTGGCCGCGGTGACCGCGGTCGTGATGGCGGTGACGGGGACCGCGCTGACGAGCAGCGCAGCGCCGAACACCGCGGGAGGGGACGGCACGGTCCCGGGCGGCCCCGGCGCGGCGGACCTCGGGCGGCAGGTGCTCGGCGCGAGCGACGGCTGGGGCGCCGCCAACGGCGGCACCACGGGCGGCAGTGCGGCGAGCGCCGAGCACGTGTACGTCGTCGACACCTGGGACGAGCTGCGTGCCGCGCTGGGCGGGGCCGGGGCGCGGACCGACACGACGCCGCGCATCGTGTACGTCGACGGACGCATCGACGCGTTCGCCGGGACGACCTGCGAGGCCATCGCGGCGACCGTCCCGGTCGCGGGGAGCGACGACCCGTTCTCGATGGACGACTACGTCGCGGCCTACGACCCGGCGACGTACGGGTGGGTGGACCCGGCCGGTCCGCTCGAGGACGCGCGGGTGGCCGCCGCCGCGGAGCAGGCGACGCTCACGCTCCAGCACGTCGGGTCGAACGTGACGATCGTCGGCCTGGGCGCGGACGCGCAGCTCGTGGGCGCGAGCCTGCGGATCCGCGACGCGCGCAACGTCATCGTCCGCAACGTCACGTTCTCCGACGCGCGCGACTGCTTCCCCGCGTGGGACCCGGGCGACGGCGACGCCGGCAACTGGAACTCGGCGTACGACAACGTGTCGGTGTGGACCTCGGAGAACGTCTGGGTGGACCACAGCACGTTCGACGACGGCGAGCACCCGCCCTCGTCGCTCCCGACGGTGTTCGGCCGCCCGTACGAGATCCACGACGGGCTGCTCGACATCACGCACGGCTCGGACCACGTGACCGTCTCCTACAACCACTTCTCCGACCACGACAAGACGGCGATCCTCGGCTCGTCGGACAGCCGGACCCAGGACGCGGGCAAGCACAAGGTGACGTACCACCACAACCGGTGGACCGACGTCGGGCAGCGCGCCCCGCGCGTGCGCTTCGGCGACGTGCACGTCTACAACGAGCTCTACGAGCAGACGCGCGAGGGCATCTTCCAGTACTACTGGGGCGCGGGCGTCGACTCGAGCATCTACGCCGAGAACAACGCGTTCGAGCTCGCCCCGGGCGTCGACCCGGCGCGGATCATCGGCCGGTACAAGGGCGAGCGGCTGTTCGAGACGGGCTCGACGGTGAACGGCGTGCCCGTCGACCTCCTCGCGGCCTACAACGCCTCGGTGGCGGAGGCCGACCGGCTCGCCGACGAGGCGCGCTGGACGCCGACCCTGCACGGGAGCGTCGACCCGACGTGGGCCGTGCCCGCGATCGTGCGGTCGTCGGCGGGCGCGGGTCGTCTCGGCCCGGTCGACGCCCCGGCCTACGACCCGCACGCGACGTACGGCGCGGGCGACGTCGTCGTGCACGACGGCGCGGTGTTCCGCGCCCAGTGGTACGCGCGGGGAACGACCCCGGGCGCGGCGTGGGGGCCGTGGGAGGAGCTCGCCACCGACGGTCGCGGTGTGCCGGTCTGGACCCCGACGCGCGTGTTCCGCGCCGGTGACGCGGTCGTGCACGACGGCGCGGTGTGGGTCGCGCAGTGGTGGTCGCGCGGGCAGGAGCCGGGCACCGGCTCGTGGGGGCCGTTCCGCGCGGTCGGCTGAGGCGCGCGGTCGTGACCCGACCACGCGCGGATGACGAGGGGACCGGTCGGCACGGCGCGCTGGGGGCGTCGTGCCGACCGGGTGCCGGGTGCGCTCGGCGTGTCCCTCGACGCCCGGGCGTTGTCCCGGCAGACTCTCGCCGTCAGTCGTCCCTCAAGAATCGACGTCGGGAGTATGCGCGGGTGCGAGCGAAGCGGTGGGCAGTGGTGACGACGGCGGTGCTGGGCGCCGTGGTCCTGGGCGGCTGTGACGGCGACGGCGACGGTGAGGCCGGCGCCGCGCCGCAGGCTCCGGCCGCCGCGGAGGTGGGCGACGCCGCGGGAGACAGCGCTGCGGAGGACGCCGCGGCCTGCGCCGCCTACGGCGACGTGCTGACGATCCTGGAGAACGCCGACATCGGTCTCGCCGACGGCCGCATGGAGGCGCAGGAGCACGACGGCTGGTACCGGCTGGCGACCCGCGTGCTCGATCGTCTGCCGTCCGGCGGGGACAGCGCCGTGCAGACGGCGATCGGCGAGCTCCAGGAAGCCGCGCCGGTCGCGTCCGGGGCGTCGGCGGAGCCGACCGGCGTGCACTCCCCGGAGTGGGACGACGCCGAAGCCGACCTCGGTGACGCGTGCGACGCCGTCGGCGCACCGCTGACCATCGCCGTGTTCACCGGCGGATGACGCTGGGACCGGGTCAGGCGGGCTCGGCAGCGGGTGCGAGCGTGGCGGCCAGGACGCGCCAGCCCTCGTCCGCGCGCACCCAGAGGCGCGTGTAGACCAACCGCGCCGACACCGCGGTGCCGTCCTGGATCGCCTCCACGGCGGCGACCAGCCGGGTCACCCCGCTCGCGGCGTCCTCCTGGACGTCGAGCGACTCCTCCTCGAGGCGGGTGACCCGCAGCCGACCGGAGCGGTAGCCCTCCAGGTCGTCCTCCTTGGAGAAGACCGACCCGTCCGGGCCGGCGCCGACGCACCGTGGGTGCAGCAACGCGTCCAGCGCGTCGACGTCACCGGCACGCTGGGCGGCGTGGAGCGCATGCTCAGCAGCGAGAAGACTCATCGCCCGAGTCTACGGACCGGGGCCCCGGGGCCGGTCTCGGGACCGGCCCCGGGGGAGTGCGGAAGCGCGGCGCGTGCCACGGACGACGTCAGGCGTCCCGGGCTGCGAGCTCGACGCGTTCGACGCCCCAGCCGAGCGCCTCGTGGTGCACGACGCCCCAGCCGGCGCGCTCGGCGAGGCGTGCGACGTCGTCGGGCGTGCGCGGCGCGGCGCCGGTGGTGGCGAGCGAGAGCAGGGCGTGCTCGTGCGCGTGCGGGCTGAGCCCGTCGGGCGTGAAGTCCTCGACGAGGACGGCGCGCGGGGCGGCGGCGCGCATCGCGACGAGGAGGTCGACGACCTCGTCGTCGGTGCGGTGACCCGCCCCGAGCGCGCACACCGCGACGTCGGCCGCGGGCCACGCCTCGGACGCGGCGTGCGCGGTGCCGGGGCCCGCCTGCTCGCGGAGGAGTCCGAGCGGCACCGCGTCCTCGACGAGCGTGGTCGTGCGCTCGCCCGGGACCTCGGCGAGCAGGTCGGCCAGGACGAGCGCGCCGGGACCGCCGAGCGCGACGGACCGCGCTTCCGCCCAGACCGGCCAGGTGCCGAGGCCCGTGAGCACGTACGGGAGCACCCCGGCACCCTCGACGACGTCTGCGGCGCGAGCGGCGTCCGCCTCGACCTCGGCGCGCAGCGTCCGTCCGCGCGCGTGCGACCAGGCGGGGACGCCCTCGCGCAGCGCGGGGGCGAGCGCGGCGAGCGCCAGGACGGCGTCCGCCTCCAGGCCCTCGTACTCCTCGCGCTCGTGCTCGTCGTCGAGGAGTTCCTCGCCCGCGTCGTCCAGGGCGACCTTGTCGCCGTCGAACGTGACGACGCCCGACGCCGCGAGCACGCCCACCAGGGCGCGCACCGCGCCCGGCGCGACGCGCGCGACCTCGGCGAGGGTCGCGACGTCGCGCGGCCCCGCGCCGAGCTCGTCGAGCAGGCCGAGCCGGAGCGCGGCGCGGGTCGCGAACCACGGCACGGGCGACGGCACGCCCGCGGGCTGCGGCTCCGCCTCGGCGGGTCCTTCGGCGGGCGCCGACGTGGCGGCGGGCTCGGCGTGCCAGTAGCCCGTGACGTCGACGTGCGTGCGCGGCACGGCGCGCTCGCGCGTGAGGTAGCGCCGCACGGGCAGGAGCGCACGGCTCTCGCTTGCCGCCCACGCGTAGACCTGGCCGGGCCACCACTCCAGGGCGCGCACGGCTTCGTCGAGCGCGGCGCGGTCGCCCTCCGGCGCGACGACCCACCGCAAGGTGTCGCCCTCGCGCAGGGCGATGTCCTGCCGGGCGGACTCCGCGCCGACCGTGACGACGACCTGCACGGGCACGTCGACCGGCCGCTCGTCGAGGAAGCGGCCGATCGCGGGCAGCGCCGTCTCGTCGCCGGCGAGCAGCGCCCAGTCGACGTCGTCCGGCCAGACCGTCGACGCCTTGGGGCCGACGAACCACAGCTCGCTGCCCGGGCGCGCCGCCTGGGCCCACGCCGCGGCCGGACCGTCGCCGTGCAGCACGAGGTCGAGGTCGAGCTCGCCCGCCGCCGCGTCCCAGCGGCGCGGCGTGTAGTCGCGACCCTGCCGGTTCGGCGCGGGCGGCCAGTCGATGCCGTGCGCGCGCTGCACGGGCAGCGCGGACGCGACGTCGCCGTCGGACGCGAGCACGATCTTCACGTGGTCGTCGAACCACGGTGCGTCGAACGCGGGCATCGGGAGCCCGTCGCGCTCGAACGCCTCGAGCTCGGGTCCGACGAGCGTCACGCGGCGCATGCGGGGGGTGACGTCGACGACGCGCGCGACCTCGGCGCGCCGCAGGACCAGAGGGTGCGTGCGCAGGCGGTGCTGGGCCATCAGGAGAACTGCTCCTCGACGACGTCGAGCAGGGCCATGGCCTCGTGGAAGTCGCCGCGGATCGTCCACGTGGGCAGCTCGTGCGCCGCGCCGGCCGCGAACGACGGCAGCCCCGCGTACACCGGGTCGGCGGCGAGCGCGTCGAAGTCGACCTCCGCGCCGTTGAACCCGATGACGAAGACGTTCGGCGCCGTGACCACCGACGTCACCTGCTCGGCCGACACCTCGAACATGTCGCCGCCCGGCGTGTACGGCTCGGCGCCGGTCTGCTCCTGGACCGGCTGGATCGCGAAGCCGAGCTCCGTGAACGTGTTCGGCAGTGCCGTCCCCTCGATGAGCGCGAACGTCTTGCCCTCCGACGTCAGCGCGAGGAACGCCGTCTCGCCCTCCGGGACGGTGATGGCGTCGGCGACCTCGGCGACCCGGTCGTCGTACCCGGCCACGAGCTCGTCGTACGTCGCGGTGTCGTCGAGCACGTCCTGCGCGAGGAACGCGAACTGCTCCTGCCACGTCGTGTACGTGCCGCTCACGAGGACGGTCGGGGCGATCTGGCTCAGGCCGTCGTAGACGTCGGTGGCCTGCTTGAGCGGGAAGCCCCACCCGCCGCCCACGATGAGGTCCGGCTCCAGGGCGAGGATCGCCTCGAGGTTGTAGCCGTCCGCGCTCCACTCGATGAGCTCGGTGCCGTCGGCCTCGGCCTCCTCCGCCCAGAACTCGGAGAACTTCGGGTCGGGGTCGTCCGTCACCTCGGGCACGACCGCGAGCACGGGGACGTCGAGCGCGTACAGGTACCCGGCGAGGGCGTGGTTGAGCACGACGACGCGCTGCGGGTCGGTCGGGACGGTGACGTCACCCTGGTCGGTCGCCACGACCCGCTCGGCGGCGGTCTCGGTGGCGGTCGCACCGGGGTCGGCGGAGGGCTCGGAGCCCGCGCCGGACGTCGTGCCGGCGGAGCAGCCCGCCAGCACGAGCGACGCGGTGGCGGCGAGCGCGGCCAGCGCGGCGAGCGGACGGCGGGCGGGGCGACGTGACGACAGCATGGAACCTCACACTCGGCAGCAGGAAGCGGGGGCCGCACGGCGTACCGGGGCGCACCTCGCGAGGTTAGGCTAACCACACCCGTCGCACCGGACGTGCCCGAACAGGACACGACGTCTCCCGGACGCGACACACCGGGACTGAGGGAGAGGAGCACCGTGACCCCCACCGCGCTGGGCGCCGTCGTCCCCGGGAACTCCATCCGGTTCCTCGGCCACGACACGCACGAGCACGACGAGCCGCACCTCGTCCACGTCGTGGCCGGGACCGCGAAGCTCGTCGTCGACGGCGCGGCCCTCACCCTGCGGGCGCACGAGAACCTGTGGCTCGCCCCGCACGTGCCGCACTCGATGCGCCTGCCCGGAGAGTCGATGGCGCTCGGGCCCGTCCTCTCGCCCGGCGTCGAGCCGCCCTCGCGCGTCCACCGGCTCGGCGTCGTGCCGGCGATCACGTCGGTGCTCACGGCCGTGATGTGCGCCTCCCCGGCGACGCCCGAGCAGGTCGTGCCGTTCCGCGCCGCGCTCGAGGACGTCCTGCGGGGCCTCGCGGGCGACTACTTCGCCCTGACCCTGCCCGTGCACCCCGTCGCCCGGGCCGTGGCCGAGGACGCGCGCCGCGGTGCCGCGACCCTCGACGAGCTCGCCGACCGGCGGCGCGCCAGCGCGCGGCACGTCCAGCGCCTCTTCGTCGAGGAGACCGGGCTCGCCTTCGGCCGGTGGCGCACTCGTGCCCACCTCAACCTGGCCGTCGCCCGCCTGCGGGGCGGGTCGCACCTCGACGCCGCGGCCCGTGCCGCGGGCTACGCCTCGCGCGCCGGGCTGCTGCGAGCCCTGAGCCGAGAGACCGGGATCTCCGTCGCGGACCTGGCGCGCGACCCGGTCACGGCGCTCGCCGCCCCGCGCGTCGAGGACGCGGGCGGGCGGCTGGTGGCAGCGAGCGCCTGAACCGACCTGGGCCGCGCCCTTCCTACTCCTGCGTGCCCTGCGGGTTCGTGGACGGTCGGACGACCCGGTAGCGCAGGGCGGTGCGCACGCCGACCTCCTCGACGCTCACCTTCTCCAGCGCCGCCGGCGCGTCGCCGTCGAACAGGCGCACGCCGTCGCCGAGCAGGACCGGCATGACCTCCACCGCGAGCTCGTCGACGAGCCCCGCGGCCCAGAGCTGGTGGAACAGGTCGGCACCCCCGATGAACGTCACGTCGAGGTCGCCCGCGGCCGCGCACGCCTGCCGGACGGCCGAGGCGACGCCATCGGTGACGAACGTGACCCAGAGTCGATCGTTGCGCTTCGGGGCGACCGGTGGCGGCGTGTGCGTGACGACGAAGATCGGCACCTGGAACTCGTAGCCGTCCGCGTAGCCGTCGGGGTCCGGGGCCATGTCGTACGTGCGCCGGCCCATGAGGACGGCGCCGGTCCGCTCCTGGAGCGCCCGCAGGTACGCGCTGCGCCCCAGCTCCTCGAAGTCCGCGTAGAGCGCCTCGATGCTCCCGTGGGCGTCCTGGACGAAGCCGTCGAGCGACACCGCCGCGCCTGCGACCACCGTGGCCATGGGTCCTCCTGCGTTCGTGGGTCCTGGGTCGAGGGGTGAGACCCGCGCCGGGCCGACGACTCATCGGTCCTGGCGGCACCGGCACCGGTCGGGCACGTCCACGGGCACCTCCGAGGGCGATCACCGCGCACACGCCAGACTGGGTCCATGACCGTCGAGAAGGGCGCCCCGCCCCGTCCACCCGTCGCCGCCGACCCGTCGACCGCGGTGACGGACGCGGGTGCGCTCGTGGCGCGCGTGCGCGCGCTCGTGGAGCGGTCACGGGGCGGGCGGGTGGTCGTCGGGATCACGGGCAGCCCCGGCGCGGGCAAGACGACGCTCGCGACGCGGCTCGTCGCAGCGCTTGGCACCGACGCGATGCACCTGCCGATGGACGGCTTCCACCTCGCGAACGCGACGCTCGACCGGCTCGGCCGCCACGACCGCAAGGGCGCGCTCGACACGTTCGACGGCGCGGGCTTCGTCGCGCTGCTGCGCCGCGTGCGCGAGGAGCGCGACCGCACCGTGTACGCGCCGTCGTTCCACCGCGAGGTCGACGAGCCCGTGGCGGGGGAGATCGCCGTCGACCCGGCGCACCGCGTCGTCGTGGTCGAGGGGAACTACCTCCTCGTCGCGGAGGACCCCTGGGGGCGGGTGCGCGGCCTGCTCGACGAGGCGTGGTTCTGCAGCACCGGCGGCGCCGAGCGCGAGCGCCGCCTCGTCGACCGGCACACGCGCCACGGCCGCACGGTCGAGGCCGCGACCGCCTGGGCGAGCGAGGTCGACGGGCGCAACGCGCTCCTCGTCGAGTCGACGCGGCCGCGCGCCGACCTCGTCGTGTCCGGCGCGATCCCGTTCGACGCCCAACCTCAGGCGAGGTCGACGTCGGCGTAGAGCGCGGCGTGGTCGGACGCGGCGTGCGTCGCCGACGTCATCGTGTCGTAGTGGGGGAACAGGGTCCCGTTCTTGCCGCCCCACACGCCCATGCGGAACACGGACCCGCCGACGGTGCGGTCGAACAGTGCGGGGGACAGCAGCACGTAGTCGATCTTCTGGCTGGCGGTCCCGTTGCCGTACGTGCCCGGCCGGCCGTCGCCCCGGAACGCCGGGTGCTCGCTCACGTCGCGCAGGTCGGTCCGCTCCAGCAGGGGCCGCAGCGGGGTGGACGCCGGGGTGTCGTTGAGGTCGCCCACGACCACGACGTTCTCCTCCCCGCGGGCCCGCAGCGCGGCGTAGATCGCGGCGGTGCGGGTCGCCTGGCGGCGCCGGGTCGCGTCGGACTCGGCCTGCGTGCCGTAGCCCTTGGACTTGAAGTGGTTGACCAGCACGGTGAGCGTGCCACCGCCGGGCAGCTCGACGACGTACTCCGGGCAGTCGCGCCCGAACACGAGGCGCCCGCGCGAGTCGCGGTCGTCGACGTGCGAGCGCACGGTCCCGATCCGGTACGGGCGCGTCGTGAGCAGCCCGACGTCGATCCCGCGGTCGTCGTTGCCGTCGATGACCATGACGTGCGGGTAGACGGGGCGCCCGGCGCGCGTGACGACGCCCGCGTCCGTGAAGTGCTTGAGCGCGACCCGGCTCTCCGCCTCGACGACGGCCAGGACGTCCGCGTCGACGTCGGCCACGACGCGAGCGGTGTGCGTCATGGCGAGCTCGTCGACCCGGTCCTTGACCAGGTCCACCCACCCGACCCAGTCGCCCCGCCCGGTCGCGACGACCTCGGTGCGCGCCGTGCCCGCCGCCTGCGAGCCCGTGCGGCGCACGAGCCGCCCGCGCACCTGACGCAGCACCGCGAACGCGGCGGCGTCCGAGCGCAGCAGGCCGAGCGTCTCCAGGTGCTCCAGGATCTCCGCCCGCACGTCCGGGCCGTACTGCTCCTCGGCGATGAGCGCGTTGACCCGGGCGTGCGCGGCCAGGACCGCGTTGCCGCCCGTGAGCGGGCCCGCCATCGCGCGCGGGCGCTCGAACAGGTTCTCGACGTTGAACGTCCCGATCCGGAACCTCGCCATCGTGGTCTCCCTCGCGCGGTCCGGGACCCGAGGTGGGTGCGAGACGCGGACCGGCTCTACAGGGAGGGAGGGGCACGGCGCCCGGTCCCGGACGTCGAGGCGTGGGACGCCGGGAGGGGAAGCCCGGCCGGTGTCACCGCCACCGGCCGGGCGGCCCGGGACCGACCGGGGGACCGGTCGGGGACCCGTCAGCGTCTGCGCGGGGCGGGCGCCGACGGGTAGATGTCGCGGAACGCGGGCTCGAACGGGCGTCTGAGCATCCGCAGCCCCGCCTGCTCGGGCGTCCGGCCGCCCTTGGCGGCGTTGCACGGCTCGCAGGCCGCGACCGCGTTGAGCCACGTCGTCGTCCCGCCCTGGCAGCGCGGGACCACGTGGTCCATGGTCGTCGCCGTCCCGCCGCAGTATGCGCAGCGGTACCGGTCGCGGCGCAGCAGCGCCGCGCGCGAGTACGGCACGCGACCCTGGCGCTCGTACACCCACCGCGCGTGCACGTACCGCACGAGCGCGACCGAGCGCGGCCGCTGGTACGGGCCGAAGGTCTCGCCCTCGACGGCCTCGAGCACCTCGGCGACCCGCCGGTGCAGCATCCGGATGGCGTGGCGCAACGACACGCGGCCGAGCTCCTGGCTGCCGCCGAGGTTGTAGATGACCACCTCGCTCATCGTCGCGCCTCCTGTCGTGTCGGCGGCCGTCATGGCCGCGCAGCGGGGTGGGACGACGAGAGCCGCCCCAGGACGGTGCCCCAGGACGGCTCTGCAGGTGGACGACGAACGTCGTCTACCTGAGGAGCGCCCTTCGGGACGGGTCGGTGGACCACAGGTGCAGCACGCGGGTCCACCTCCCCTTCACCGGTCGTCATGGTCGAGCGTCCGGGCGGGTTCGACCGGACGCCACGAGGCTATGCCCGCGATCGCCTGACGTCCACGATTTTGCGCGGGCAGGTCGCCGGTGTCAGACGTCGGCCGCGCCCGCCGGGGCGCGTGGCGCGCGGGGTCGACCCGCGAGGGCGAGCTGCACGAGCAGTGCGCCCGACAGCACCCAGACCAGGCCTGCGGCCGAGATCGTCCCGCCCGCGAGCCACGCGACCACCCCGGCGACGACGACCGGGACGGCGAGCACGACGGCGGTGCGCGCGTCGGGCAGCGCCCCGTGCACTCCCGCGGACACGAGGCCGTGCACGGCGAACGCCCCGACGAGCAGCACGAGCTCGCCGCGTTCGAGGGCACGCGCGGGCTCGTCGAGGACGCCCCCCAGCGTGCCCGCGAGCGTGGCCAGGGCACCGGTCGTCACCAGGTGCAGGAACCACGCCGACCGGGGCGGCACCCCCGCAGGGCGCAGCAGCGACACGCCCGCGTAGCCCGACCGCACCGTGAGCGCCCACAGGCCGACGAGCAGCGTGAAGGCGCCGGCACCCGCCACGAGGAGCGTCCGGTCCCACTCCGCGCCGCTCGCGGCGTCGATCGCCTGGATGAGTCCCTCGCCGAGCACGATGATGACGAAAAGCCCCAGCCGCTCCCCGAGGTGGGGGACGTCGCTCACGGCCGCGTCGACCGTCGTCGGCACCGCGACGTCCTCGGCCCCCGCCACGTCTGCCGCGCCCCGGCGTCCGCCACGCCCGCGCCTCTCGTCCGTACGACGCGCGGGTACGCGGCCGTCGCGCCCCCGGGTGCCGCCGCCCGGGTGGTCGCGGCGTCCGCCGCGCCCGCGGCCCCGGCGCTCGCGGACCTCGTCGAGGCGCTCCTGGGCCCGCTGCACGAGGCGCTCGCCCGAGAGGGTGAGGAGCAGCAGCAGGTCGATCGCGAGGCCGACGGCCCACAGCGTGTACCGGGTCTGCCCGTCGAACCACCACGACACGACCCACGGCACGACGCCGGTCAGGGCCTGCACCACGGGCAGGTCGACGACGACGGTCGTGCGGCGCCACGGGCGCGCGGCGACGAGCCGGCCCACGACGTACGCGACCGCGAACGCCTGCGCGTGCTCGTCGTGGATGCCGGGCACCGCGGCGATCATCACCGCGAGCGCCGCCATCCCGGCGAGGATCGGCAGCGCCCGGGCGCCCTCGCCCGCGACGTTGCCGTACGTGGTGAAGCACGCCCACACGAGCCAGAACGCCGTGTACGCGACGACGTAGAGGGCGAGCCCGCCGCGGTCGTGGTCCTCCTGGAGCAGGTGGGCGAGCATGCCGATGCCCGCGACGACGACGAGGTCGAAGAAGAGCTCGAGCCACGACGCGTGGCGCTCCTCGCCGACGGGGGACGTCCCCGCGGCGGGGGCGGGGTTCGTCACGGCTCCGGGGTCGGTGCGGGCTGCGGCGGGGTCGGCGCGGCCTCGAGCGGCAGGTGCACGAAGAACCGCGTGTCGCCGGGCACGGACGTCACCGTGAGGTCGCCGTGGTGCTTGTTGACCACGATCCGCCACGAGATGTCGAGGCCGAGACCGGTGCCCTGCCCGACCGGCTTGGTCGTGAAGAACGGCTCGAAGATGCGGGGGCGGACGTCGTCGGGGATGCCGGGGCCCGTGTCGGCGATCTCGACCTCGGCACGGTCGTCGACGCGGCGGGTCGTGACCGTGAGCGTGCCGGTCCCGCCCATGGCCTGCGCGGCGTTCTCGACGAGGTTGGTCCACACCTGGTTGAGCTCGGCCGCGTAGACGGGCACGGGCGGCAGGTCGGGGGCGTAGCGGCGCACGACGTCGACTCCCGCGAGCGAGTGGTCGAGCATCGTCAGCGTGGAGTCGAGCAGCTCGTGCAGGTCGACGGGGCGGAACGGCGCGCGGTCGAGCTGGGAGTACTGCCGCGCCGCGCCGACGAGGGAGGAGATGCGCACGGTGGCGTCCTCGATCTCGGCCATGAGCTGCTCGGTCTCGATCGTGTACGCGAGCCAGCTCACCGCGCCCGTGAGCGCGCCGGCGTCGACGCGCTCGGCGACGCGGTCGAGCCAGGGCTCGTCGATCCCGGCCTGGACGAGCGCGGGGGAGACGCGCCAGCCCTCACGGAGGCCGTGGTCGTCGAGCCAGTCGGTGAGGCGGTCCTCCAGGTCGGAGGTCTCCAGCGCGCCGACGGCGTCGGCCGTCCGGGTGTCCGCGTAGCGCTCGAGCGCCTCCTCCTGGAGCCGGACGAGCTCGGCCAGGGTGGCCCGGTCGTAGGGCCCGTCGGCGATGAGCGCGAGCTTGTGCCGCATCGCGGCGACGCGCTCGCGCAGGGTCCCGGTCGCGCGCACCGCGGCGGCGGCCGGGTTGTTGAGCTCGTGCGTCAGGCCCGCCGACAGCGAGCCGAGGGCGAGCAGCCGCTCGCGCTGACCGACGAGCTGCTGCGCGTCACGCGTGCCCCAGAACACGCCCTCGAGCAGGTGCACCGCCATGGGGAACCACTCGGTCATGAGCTTGGCGAAGTCGTGCGCCTCGAGCACGAAGAAGCGGGAGGGCTCCAGGGCGCGCGCCGAGTGCAGGTACGTCTGCGGGAGCCGGTCGCCGAGGTAGGCGTTCCATGCGCCGAGGTACACGCCGACCTGGCGGGTGCGCGAGACCTCGACCTCGTCCTCGCCGACGCGCCGGTAGAGGGCGACGCCGCCGTCGAGCATGACGTAGAACGCCTCGGCGGGCGTGCCCTCGTGGAACAGCCAGCCCGCGTCGTGCCGCTCGACGTGCCCCGTCGCGCACAGCCACGCGAGCTGGTCGTCGGTGAGGTGCTCGAACAGGAACGTGGCGCGCAGCTCGTCGACGTCGCAGGGCAGCCACCCGCGGGCGGCAGCGGTGGTCGTGGAGGCGCCCTCGGCGGGCGGGGTCGTGGTCGGTTCCTCGGTGCTGGTCACGGTGTCGCCTCCGGGTTCTGCGGGGTCCGGGTCCTCGCGCGGGGTCGTGGGTGTCAGAGCTGTTCGAGGTAGCGGTGCACGAGCATGACGGCCATGGCGCCCTCGCCCACGGCGGACGCGACGCGCTTGGCGGACTCCGAGCGCACGTCCCCGGCGGCGAACACGCCGGGGACGGACGTCTCGAGGTGGTAGGGCGGGCGGTCGAGCGACCACCCGGCGGGCAGGGCGCCGTCGCGCAGCAGGTCGGGGCCGGCGAGCACGTACCCGCGCGGGTCGCGCGCGACGACGCCGTCGAGCCAGTCGGTGCGGGGCGCGGCGCCGATGAAGACGAACGCCCAGCCGCACTCGACGCGCGTGGTCGTGCCGGTGTCGACGTCGTGCAGCTCGAGGTGCTCCAGGTGGTCGTCGCCCGAGGCCGAGACGACCTCGGTGCGGGTCAGGACGCGCACGCGCGGGTGCGCCTCGACCTGCTCGACGAGGTAGGACGACATGGACCGGGCGAGGGCGTCGCCCCGGACCACGAGCGTGACCCGCTTGGCCTCGCGCGCGAGGTACAGGGCCGCCTGGCCGGCCGAGTTGGCGCCGCCGACGACGTACACCTCCTGGTCATGGCACGCGGTGGCCTCCGTGAGCGCCGACCCGTAGAACACACCGCGCCCGACGAGGTCGCCGAGCCCCGGGCCGTCGAGCAGCCGGTACGACACGCCCGACGCGAGGATGACGGTGTGCGCGTCGATCGACGTGCCGTCCGGGAAGCGCACGCTGCGCGCGGGACCTTCCACGTCGAGCTCGACCGCGTCGCGGGTCGTGACGATCTCCGCGCCGAACCGCACGGCCTGGCGTCGCGCGCGCTCGGCGAGCTGCGCGCCCGAGATCCCGTCGGGGAAGCCGAGGTAGTTGTCGATGCGCGAGCTCTGCCCGGCCTGCCCGCCCGTGGCCGTGCGCTCGACGAGCACCGTCCGCAGCCCTTCGGACGCGCCGTAGAGCGCGGCGCTGAGCCCGGCGGGGCCGCCTCCCACGACGACGAGGTCGTAGAAGTCGGCCGTGGGCCGGGTGGCGAGCCCGACGCGCTCGGCGAGCGTGGCGTCGTCGGGCGCGACGAGCGCCTCGCCCTCGGGGGTGACCACGAGGGGGAGGGTCTCGCCGTCGGTCTGGGCGGCGGTGAGCAGCCGCGCGCCCTCGGCGGACTCCGACGGGTACCAGCGGTAGGGCACGCGGTTGCGCGCGAGGAACTCGCGCACCTGCGACGAGCGCGCCGACCACCGGTGCCCGACGACGACCGTCTCGGCCGGGCGGCGCCGGTCCGTGGCGGACCACGCCTCGAGCTGGGCGTCCACGACCGGGTACAGCTTCTCCTCGGGCGGGTCCCACGGCTTGAGCAGGTAGTAGTCGAGGTCGACGACGTTGATAGCCTCGATGGCGGCCTCGGTGTCCGCGTAGGCGGTCAGCAGGACGCGCCGCGCGGCGGGGAAGAGGTCCATCGCCTGCTCGAGGAGCTCGACCCCGGTCATGCCGGGCATGCGGTGGTCGGCGAGCACGACGGCGACGTCCTCGCCCCGCAGGGCGAGCTCGCGCAGCGCGTCGAGCGTCTCGGCCCCCGACTCGGCGCGCACGATGCGGTACCGGTCGCCGTAGCGGCGGCGCAGGTCGCGCGCGACCGCGCGCGATACCCCGGGGTCGTCGTCCACCGTGACGATGGCGGGGCGGGTCGTCGCGACGGTCGGTTCCACGCGGCCTCCTCGGGCGTGCCCGCGCGGTGCGGGCCACGTGTCATCCTCCCCCCGCGCCCCATCCACGTCCACGGATCGCGTGCACGGGAGCCTGCGCGCCGTTCTCGCGGGCCGCGCTCTCGGAGGACCGCCGGGGTGCGAGCGCTCGTGGGCCGGTCCGGTGGAGCGTCAGCGGGGCGTGGCCACCGCGTGACCGGCGCGCCGCAGCGCGTCGGTCGCGTCCGTGAGGCGGGCCTCGGGCACGAGGACGAGGTCCGCGTGGAACGTGGACGCGACGAAGACGGGCACCCCGGCGCTCGCGAGCGGGCCGACGACGGACGCGAGGACCCCCGTCGCGGCCAGGTCGTGCGCCGAGCCGTAGAACCCCGCCCACCGCTCGGCGTCGTCGAAGGGTGACGCGTGCCGCACGACCGTCAGGCCCTCGGGGGCGCGCACGAGCGCGACCCACTCGTCGTCCTCCGGGAACGTCGCGCCGGGGACGTGGGCGAGGAGGAAGCGGTCGGGGACGACGTGCAGGTCGAGCGAGGTCATGGGCGGCACCGTAGCCGCCGTCGCCCACACCGGCGTCGCCGCCCGTCCGAGCCGTGGTCGGGTCCCGGCCGGGACGTCAGCGCGCGAGGCGCTCGACGACCGCCCCGAACAGCCACGGCGCGGCGCTCGCCGCGGGCACGATCGCCCCGCGGGCCGGGCTGCCCGCCCAGGCGAGCAGGCCCGTGGTCAGGACGCGGTAGTCGCGCGTGGCGCGCGACCACGCCCGCTCGTACGTGGCGGCGTCGTCGAGGTGGCGCACGACGGCGTCGGCCTGGGCGAGCCCGACGCGCACGCCCTCGCCCGTGAGCGCGTCGACGTACCCGGACGCGTCGCCGACGAGCCGCACCCGCCCGGCCGCGCGCCGTCTGGCGCGCTGGCGCAGCGGCCCGGCGCCGCGCACGCGCCCCAGCACGGGGGCGTCCCGCAGCCGGTCGGCGAGCTCGGCGAACGCGGCGAGCCCCGCGGGGGCGCCGTCGTCGTCCGTCCGTGCCGCGGGAGGGTCGCCACCCGGGCGGCGGCCGGTGTCGCCGCGCCGGGCGAGCACGGCGACGCCGACGACGTCGGGCGCGACGGGCGTCACGTACGCCTCGGCGTGCGAGGTCCAGTGCACCTCGACGAGGTCGCTCCACGGCGCCGTGCGGTAGTGGGTGCGCAGCCCGAACCGCGCCCGGCCGCGTGCGGGGACGTCGAGCCCGGTCAGGCGCCGGACCGTGGAGTGCAGCCCGTCGCACCCGAGCACCCAGGACGCGCGCACGAGCGTGCGCGGGCCGCCCGCGTCCTGGTCGTCGTGGTGCGCGGCGCCGTGCGAGGTGTCGAGCGCGACGTCGACGCCGCGCGCGTCCTGGCTCAGCCCCCGCAGGGTCGCCTGCTCGATCTGGACGCCCTCGGCGAGCGCGCGGTCGCGCAGCGCGGCGTGCAGGGCGGTGCGCCGCACGCCCCGCCCGGGCCCGGCGGCGAAGGGGTGGTCGGCGTGACGCGTCGCGTCGCGGTAGCTGATGCCCGCGAGCGGGTGCCCGGGGGGGTCGACGCCGAGGTCGAGCACCGCGGCGAGCGCGCCGGGCAGCAGCCCCTCCCCGCACGCCTTGTCGATGACGCCGTCGCGCCGGTCGACCACGACGACCTCCCGCCCGGCCCGCCGGGCCTGCAGCGCCGCCGCCAGGCCGACCGGCCCGCCGCCCACGACGAGGACCTCGGTGCGCGCCGGGACGCTCACGGCGCGGTGGCGAGGGCGAGCGCGCGCTCCTCGGCCGGGATGCGGAAACGGGCCAGGAGCACGGCGTTGAGCACCGTGAACGCGAGCGCCGTGACCCAGCACGAGTGCACCAGCGGGAGGGCGAACCCCTCGACGACCACCGCGACGTAGTTGGGGTGCCGCAGCCACCGGTACGGGCCGCGCGCCACGAGGGGGAGGCCGGGCACGACGATGACGCGCGTGTTCCACCGCGGCCCGAGCGTCGCGATGCACCACCAGCGCAGGCCCTGGCTCGCGAGCACGAGCGCGAGCATGGGCCAGCCGAGCCACGGCAGGAACGGCCGGTCCGCGAGCCACGCCTCGGCGACGCACGCGAGCAGGAGCCCGGTGTGCAGGGCGACCATCGCGGGGAAGTGCCCCCGGCCCGACTCGACGCCGCCGCGCGCGAAGGACCAGCGGGCGTTGCGCGCGGACACGACGAGCTCCGCGAGCCGTTCGAGGGCCGTGGCACCGACGAGCGCGACGTACCAGGCGAGGCTCATCGGCCCGCTCCCGGGGGTGTCGCGCCGTGCGCGGGGCCTGCGCCGCGCCCGTCGAGGCGCAGGAGCACGAGCTCGGTGCTCACTCCCGGCCCGAACGCCATGAGCACGGCGGGGGTGCCGGGCGGCGTACGGTCGCGCCCGAGCGTCGCAGCGAGCACGTGCAGCACGGACGCGGACGACAGGTTCCCGACGTCGCGCAGGGACGCGCGGCTCGCCGCGAAGCTCTCCTCCTCGAGCCCGAGCGTGTCGCGCACCGCGTCCAGGACGCGCGGGCCGCCCGCGTGCACGACCCACGCGCCGACGTCGGCGGGCTCGAGGTCGTGCTCGACCAGCAGGGCCTTGACGTCGCCGAGCAGGTGCGCGCCGATGAGCTCGGGCAGGCGCGCGGACAGCACGATCTCGAACCCCGTGTCCGTGACCCGCCACCCCAGGTCGCCGGTGGTACCCGGGTGCAGGTGGGAGCGCGAGTCCACGACGCGCGCCCCGGCCGGGCGCGGGGCGCTCCCCGGCGCCGGGAGGTGCGGCCCGGTACGGCGCGCGGACGGGTGCTCGTCGCCCACGAGGACGGCGGCCGCGGCGCCGTCGCCGAACAGCCCGGAGGCGACGAGGTTCGCCGTCGACGGGTCGCCGCGCTGCAGCGTCAGGGAGCACAGCTCGACCGCCACGAGGAGCGCGACGTCGCGGGGGCGCCCGCGCAGCAGGTCGTCCGCGCGCGCCAGGCCCGCCGCGCCCCCGGCGCACCCCCACCCGAACGAGGGCGTGCGCCGCACGTCGGGCCGCAGCCCCAGCCGGGCGGCGACCAGCACGTCGAGCGTGGGCGCGCCCACGCCCGTGACGGTGGTCAGGACGACGTGGTCGACCTCGTCCGCGCGCAGCCCGGCGTCGTCGAGCGCCGCACGGCACGCGCGCTCGGCCAGGTCCGTCCCGAGCGCGAGGAACGCGTCGTTGGCGGCCCCGAACGTCAGCCCCGCGTACGCGTCGAGGGGAAGCACGAGATGGCGCGTCTCGACGCCCGCGTGCGCGTGCAATCGGCGCGTGAGCGCGCGGCGCACCGGGTCGTCCGTGAGCAGCTCGCTCGTGACCCGGGAGATCTCGTCCTGGCGGTACGCATGGTCGGGCAGAGCGGTCCCGAGGGCGACGACGCGCGACATGCCCGCATCGTCCCACCGGCCGGGTCGGCCCGCGCGGGGGAGAGGCCCGGTCGCGGCCCGGGGCTCCGGCGCGGGCGCACGGGCCGTCGGCGGGCTAGGTTGCCGCCATGGTGACCGCTCGCCCGTGGGGGCTCGTGCGGGGACTCGTCGTCGCGAGCCACTTCCCGCCGACCGTGATGGTCACCGCGTTCGCTCTCGCGCTCTCGCTCGGGATCGGTGCGGGCGCCCGCACGACGACGCTCGTCGCGCTCGCGGTCCTCGTCGGCCAGCTCTCCGTCGGGTGGAGCAACGACTGGCTCGACGCGCGGCGCGACCTCGCGGTCGGGCGCGCCGACAAGCCCGTCGTGACCGGGCTCGTCACGCCCGCGACCCTCCGGGCCGCGGCGCTCGCGGCCCTCGGCGCGTGCGTGGTGCTGTCGCTCGCCACGGGCGTCGTGCCGGGGACGGTGCACGTCGTGGCCGTCGCGAGCGCGTGGTCGTACAACGCGGTGCTCAAGGCGACGTGGTGGTCGTGGGCCCCGTACGCGCTCTCGTTCGGCCTGCTCGCGGTGTTCGTCGTGCTCGCCGCGCCGGGTGACGGCCGGCCCGCGCCGTGGGCGGTGGGGGCCGCGGCGCTGCTGGGCGTGGGCGCGCACGTCGCGAACACGCTGCCCGACCTGGAGGACGACGCCGCGACCGGGGTGCGCGGCCTGCCGCACCGGCTCGGGCGGCGCGCGAGCTCGGTGCTCGCGCCCGTGGTGCTCGGCGTCGCCTCGGCGGTCGTCGTGCTCGCTCCGCCCGGTGCGCCGGACGCGGTGCGCTGGGTGCTGGGCGGGGCCGCCGTCGGGCTCGCGGTCGCCGCCGGGGTCGTGGGCGTGGTGCGGCCGCGCAGCCGTGCCCCGTTCGCGCTGTCGATGGCGGTGGCGGGCGTGTGCGTCGTGCTGCTCGTGCTCGCGGCGCCTGCCGTCGTCGTCCCGGGCTGACCGGGCGGCGGAGGAGTCGTCTGGGGCGAGCCCGGGACACGGGTCAGCGCGTGAGGTGGACCGACGCCTCGGCGGTGTAGGTCTGGAACGTGAGCGACGCGAAGAGGTAGAGGCGCACCTCGTCGACCGTGTGGTCGAGGTACCCGATGGACACGTCCTGCCCGATCGTCAGCTCGTGGTCCCCGCCGCGCGTGGTGAGCAGGTACCCACCGCGCAGCGCGGGCGCCCACACGATGTCGCGCTGCACCATGCGCTCGAGCTGCTCGCGGATCGGGTACCCGTGGTCGCGCGTCTCGGAAACGGCCGTGTAAAGGTCGGCGTCGAGCACGAGCGCGTACGGGCCCTCCACGCCCGCGAGGCGCAGTTCGGTCTGGGCCTGCGCGACGGCGTCGGGCAGGTCGCGCGGGTCGGCCGGCACGGCGATCGCCGGGTTGTCCGACCCGGGGCCGATCCCCGTGATCCCGGCGGCCGCGTAGCCCTCGAAGACGGCGCGGTCCTCCGCGCGCGCGAGCGCCGTGGCCGCGTCCTTGACGGGCTGCCAGTCCGAGTCCTTCGACCCGCGCGCGACGTCGTCGACCGCCTGCCGGGACACCGTGAACGGGACCTGGAGCTCGACGAGCGGCACGACGTCGCGCAGGCGTGCCCGGATGCCGTCGTGCGGCGCCTCGACGTCGGTCACGTGGCCCGTGCGTGCGCACGCCGTGCCGAAGCCGAGCGGGCCCGTCACGTCGACCACGCGCCGCCCCGCGACGTTGCGGACGAACGTGCGTCGCGCCTCGTCGGCGATCTCCTCCCACGCCGCGTCCGTGACGGGCGCGAGCCAGCGGTGCAGGTTCGAGTCGCCGGGCGCGCCGGCGCCGCTCGTGGGGGCGACCGGGCCCAGGTCCGGTTCCGAGGTGCTCACGACGGTTCTCCCTTCAGCGACCCGATCGCGAGGGACCCGACGGGCGCGGTGGTGGCGGGTGCGGCAGGCTGTCCGGTCGCGGTCGCGGTCGCGGTCGCGGTCGCGACCGCGGGGCCGGGCTCGGTGGGCGCGGGCTCGCCGGGCGTTTCCGGGGCGTCGTCGGCGAGCGACTCGAGCAGGTCGAGCGAGGGGACGAAGAACGACGTCCCGGTGAGCGCGGTCGACACGTCGAGGATGTGGTCGTACCGGCCTGGCGGGTTCCCCACGAACATGTTGTCCAGCATGCGCTCGACGACGCCGACGTCCGCGGCGTACGCGATGTAGTAGGTGCCGAACTCTCCCGTCGAGGGGTCGCCGAACGCCATGTTGTCGCGCAGGACGTCCCGCTCGGTGCCGTCGTCCTCGACGATCGTGTTGAGCGACACGTGCGAGTCCGGGGGCTGCACGTCGTCCGCGAGCTCGACGTCGTCGAGCTTGGTGCGCCCGATGATGCGTTCCTGCGCCTCGACGGGCAGCGCGCCCCACGCGGCGAGGTCGTGCACGTACTTCTGCACGACGACGTGGCTGCCGCCCGCGAACGGCCCGTCCGGGATGATCGCGGCGCCCGCCGCAGCCCGGCCCGTGGGGTTCTCCGTCCCGTCGACGAAGCCGAGCAGGTCGCGCGAGTCGAAGTACCGGAAGCCGGTCACGTGGTCGTCGACCCGCACCGCGTCACCGAGCGCGGCCATGACCTGCCGGGTGAGCTCGAACGTCAGGTCGGCGCGGTCGGCCCGGACGTGGAACAGCACGTCGCCCGGGGTCGAGGGGGCGTCGTGCACGGCGCCCTGCACGGCGCGGAACGTGTGCAGGCCCTCGGGCCGTGGCGCCCCGGGTGGGCGCACCGCGTCCCAGAACGTCGCGCCGAGCCCGACGACGCACGTCAGCCCCGCGGCCGACTGGCGGAACCCGACCGCGCGCACGAGGTCGTTCACGGACGACGCGACGTCCAGCAGGCGCTCGCGCGACCCGGGCGACCCCGTGGCGCTGACGACGAGGAAGACCGCGGACTCGGTGAGACCGCCCAGGACGGGCTGCGGCTCGGGCACGTCGGCCGGTACGGCGATGCTCGCGCCGGTTCCCTGGGTCGTGTTCTGCGGCACGAGGCGAGCGTGCCACGCGCCGCGCGGGAGCGCACTCGCGCCGGGTGACGGGAGCCGGCCGTCCCACCCTCAGCGCGAGGCCCGGACGAGCCCGTCGACGACGGCCGTCGCACCGGGGGAGGGACGTTCGCCGTAGGTGACCGCGAGCACCCGCCGTGCCGCCCCCGGCAGGGCCTGCGCGCGCACGCGTGCGTCCCGGTGAGCACGCAGCGCCAGGGCCGGCAGCAGCGACACCCCGACCCCCGACCCGACGAGTGCCTGCACCGCGACGTAGTCGTCCGTCTCGAACGCGATCCGGGGTGTGAAGCCCGCCCGTTCGCACCGGCCCACCAGGTCGGCCCGGCACCGTTCGCAGCCCGCGATCCAGTCCGCGTCGGAGAGCGTCGCGAGGTCGCCCGGCACGGCCGAGGGGACCTCGTCCACCTCGCCGGCGCCGGTCCCGACCTCCCCGGCGTCGGCCGAGCCACGGTCGCGATCGGTTCGACCAGCAGCCGGGCGCACGAGGAACAGCTCCTCGTCGAGCACGCGTACCGCGCGCAGGCCCTCGACGTCGACCGGAGAGCGGTCGTGCTCGAACACGAGCGCGACGTCCACGGCTCCGCGCCGCAGCGCGTCCAGCGCCTCCGGCGGTTCCGCCTCCACCAGGCCCACGCCCAGGCCCGGATGGTCGCGCGCGAGCCGTGCCACGACGTCGGGCACCAGCGTCGCGAGCGCCGACGGGAACGCCGCCAGGCGCACCCGGCCCGCGGACAGCGACACCAGCGCGTCCAGCTCGTCCCGCGCCGCGCCCACGCGCCCCAGGATCTCCTCCGCCCGTGCGGCGAGGAGCCGCCCCGCCGCCGTCAGCCGCACCCCGCGCCCGTGCCGCTCCAGCAGCGGCACGCCCACCTCCGCCTCCAGGCGCGCCAGGTGGTGGCTCACCGAGGGCTGTGCGTAGTGCAGCGACCGCGCGGCCGCCGTCACCGACCCCTCGCGCGCCACCGCCGCCAGCACGCGCAGCCGCGTCAGGTCCATCTCGACTCCCGCACCTGCCAAGCATAGATCTGGTCGATCGATCCACTCAGAACAGGCATTGGACCTATGGGACGACGCGCGGCACCGTAGACGGATGGCCCCCGCAGACCTCGCCCCGCCCACGATGCGCGACATCCTCGACGCCCGCCGCCTCCTCGCCGGCCACCTCGACCCCACGCCCGCGCGCACCTACGCCGCGCTCGACCACGCCACCGGGGCGAACCTCGTCGTCAAGCACGAGAACCTCCAGCCCACCGGCGCGTTCAAGGTCCGCGGCGCCCTCAACCTCCTCCTGCGCCTCGCCCCCGACGAGCGCACCCGCGGCGTCACGGCGTTCTCCACCGGCAACCACGCCCAGGCCGTCGCCCACGCCGCCCGCGCCACCGCGACCCCCTGCACGATCGTCATGCCCACCGACCCCAACCCCACCAAGGCCGACGCCGTCCGCGACCTCGGCGCCCACCTCGTCCTCGCGGGCGCCACGTTCGACGACGCGCGCGAGCACGCCACGGCGCTCGCGGCCGGCGACGGCTCCCGGCTCGTCAGCGCCGCCAACGAGCCGCTGCTCGTCGCCGGCGTCGCGACCGCCTACCTCGAGCTGCTGGAACGCGCGCCCGACCTCGACGTGCTCGTGGTCCCGGTGGGCGGGGGCAGCGGCGCCGCGGCCGCGTGCCTCGTCGCCCACGCCCTCGCGCCCGACCTCGAGGTCGTCGCCGTGCAGTCCGCCGCCTCGCCCGCCGCGCACGACTCGTGGCACGCCGGGACGCTCCTCGCGCGGCCCAACGCCTCGCGCGCCGAAGGCCTCGCCACGGGCACCGGGTTCGCGCTCACCCAGGCGGTGCTGCGCGAGCACCTCGCCGACTTCGTCCTCGTCGGCGACGACGCCATCGACCGCGCGGCGGCGCTGTACCTGACCGCCGCGCACACCGTCGCCGAGGGCGCGGGCGCCGCGGCGCTCGCAGCAGTCCTGGCCGACCCGGACCGGTTCGCGGGTCGCCGGGTCGGGGTCGTGTGCTCGGGGGGCAACGCGAGCCCGGCGGAGCTGCGCCGGGTGGCCGCGCACCTGCCGGGATAGGCGGGTTGCGGTCGCGGCACGCCGGGTGCGAGCACCAGGCCCTCGCGGGGACGGGCCTAGGCTCGGAGCATGGCCCGCTACCTCGACGTCCACCCCGACAACCCGCAGCCGCGCGCGATCGCGCAGGTCGTCGCCCTCCTCGAGGACGGCGGGCTCGTCGCCTACCCGACCGACTCCGGCTACGCGCTGGGCTGCCGCATGGACGACCGGGAGGGCGCCGACCGCATCCGCCGGATCCGCCACCTCGACGACCGGCACCACTTCACGCTCGTGTGCGCCGACTTCGCACAGCTCGGCCACTTCGTCATGGTCGACAACTCCGCGTTCCGCTCCATCAAGGCCGCCACACCCGGCCCGTACACGTTCATCCTGCGCGCGACGTCCGAGGTCCCGCGGCGACTCGCCCACCCCAAGAAGAAGACGGTGGGCGTGCGCATCCCCGACGACACCGTCGCGCAGGCCATCGTCGCCGCGCTCGGCGAGCCCATCCTGTCGAGCTCGCTCATCCTCCCCGGCTCGGCCGAAGCCCTCACCGACGGGTGGGCGATCAAGGAAGAGCTCGACCACGTCGTCGACGCCGTCGTGGACGGCGGCGAGCGGGGCAGCGCGCCCACGACGGTCGTCGACTTCTCCGACGGCGCCCCCGAGGTCGTGCGCGTCGGCGCGGGCGACCCCTCCCGCTTCGAGTAGCCCCGGTCGGCGTGTGACCCGTGTCTCACCCGCCTGCGGCGTGCTCCCGCCACCCTGCCCCGGGACACTCCCCGCCCCTACGATCGGGGCATGAGCAGCCAGGGCCTCACCCAGTCCACCGACCGCATGCGCGACGCCGGAGTCGCCCCCGCCGCCATCGACGTCTTCACCCGCTTCTACCGGCTCCTCGAGTCCGGCGCGACCGGCATGATTCCCGAGTCCGACGTCGAACCCCTCACCGACGTCACCCACCGCGACGCGCTCGACGTCCCCGACGACGCCGCCCGCGACGCCCTCCAGCGCACCGCGATCATCAAGCTCAACGGCGGACTCGGCACCTCCATGGGCATGGACCGCGCCAAGTCCCTCCTCACCGTGCGCGACGCCGACCCGCAGCGGCCCGACAGCGGCCCCCTCACCTTCCTCGACGTCATCGTCGCCCAGGTCCGCGCCGCCCGGCACGCCACCGGAGCACCCCTGCCGCTGCTCCTCATGAACTCGTTCCGCACCCAGGGCGACACCCTCGCCGCGCTCGCCCCGCACGACGACCTCGCGGTAGGCGACCTCCCCCTCGACTTCCTGCAGAACCGCGAGCCCAAGCTCCTCGCGAGCGACCTCACGCCCGTCGACTGGCCCGCCGACCCCGAGCTCGAGTGGTGCCCGCCCGGACACGGTGACCTGTACACCGCCCTGTTCGCCTCCGGCGCGCTGCGCGCGCTGCTCGACGCCGGGTACCGGTACGCCAGCGTCTCCAACTCCGACAACCTCGGCGCCGCCCCCGACGCCGCCATGGCCGGCTGGTTCGCCGCCAGCGGCGCCCCCTTCGCCGCCGAGGTCGCCCGCCGCACCCCCGCCGACCGCAAGGGCGGTCACCTCGTCGTGCGCCGCAGCGACGGCCGCCTCGTCCTGCGCGAGACCGCGCAGACCCCGCAGGACGACCAGGACGCCGCCGCCGACATCAGCCGCCACCGGTACTTCAACACCAACAACCTCTGGTTCTCCCTCGAGGCGCTCGCGGCCGAGCTCGACCGCACCGGCGGTGTGCTCGAGCTCCCGCTCATCAAGAACACCAAGACCGTCGACCCGACCGACCCGTCGTCGCCCGAGGTCGTGCAGATCGAGTCCGCCATGGGCGCCGCCGTCGAGGTGTTCGACGGCGCCGTCGCCATCGAGGTGGGCCGCGACCGCTTCCTGCCCGTCAAGACGACGAACGACCTCCTCGTCCTGCGCTCCGACGTCTACGACCTCGACGACCGCTACCGGTTCGTCGCCCGGACCGACGCGCCGCTCGTCGACCTCGACCCGGCGTACTACAAGACCATCGCCGCGTTCGACGCCCGGTTCGACGACGGCACCCCGTCCCTGCGCGCGGCGCGGTCGCTCACGGTCCGGGGGGACTGGACCT
This sequence comes from Cellulosimicrobium protaetiae, assembly GCF_009708005.2. Classification (NCBI taxonomy): domain Bacteria; kingdom Bacillati; phylum Actinomycetota; class Actinomycetes; order Micrococcales; family Promicromonosporaceae; genus Cellulosimicrobium; species Cellulosimicrobium protaetiae. The sequence goes on from NZ_CP052757.1 coordinate 2,809,326, forward strand.
TCGGCTCCGGCGTCACCGTGACCGGCGACGCCGAGCTCGCCGACCCGGGCGGCTCCTCGCGCGTCCCCGACGGCGCCGTCGTCGGCCCGGACGGGGTCAGCGACTGACGACAGGCAGAGCCCCTGTTCCCCTGACGACGGTCCTCCGACCAGGCGATCCCGGCGGGTCGAACAGGTGGTCCGGGCTCGTCCGGCGACTCGGACGAGCCCGGACCACCTGCTCGGCGCTGGACGGTGGCCGCCGCAGGGTCAGGCGGGGAGGTCGACGACGCGGTCGGTGTGGCGGCGGGCGGTGAGGGTGCCGGACGAGGTGGCGGCGAGGTCGGCGTCGAACCGGTCGAGCTCGGCCGGCGGGACGAGGACGGTGAACTGCGCCTCGGCACGGTAGGCGACGTCGTCGAGGGTGCCGTCGTGCTGAGCGGCCCAGTCCCGCAGGATGCCGTGGAGGCGACCCGCGTCGGCGTGGGGGACGTCGACGTGCACCTCGGTGAGCACCGCGCGGCGTACCGGGCGCGCGACGTCGAGCGCCTCGCTCACCGCGGACGAGTACGCGCGCACGAGACCGCCCGCGCCGAGCAGCACGCCGCCGAAGTAGCGCGTGACGACGGCGACGACGTCGGTGACCCGGCGGTGCCGCAGCACCTCGAGCATGGGGACGCCCGCGGTGCCGGACGGCTCGCCGTCGTCGGTGGAGCGCTGCTGGTCCGCGTGGGTGCCGACGACGAGCGCGACGCAGTGGTGCCGCGCGTCCCAGTGCTCCTTGCGGATCCGGGCGATCACGGCGTCCGCGTCCGCGACGGACGCGACGGGGGAGAGGTGCGCGAGGAACCGGGACTTCTTGACGACGAGCTCGTGGTCGACCGGTCCGGCGATCGTCCCCCACAGCCCACCGGTTCCCGCGCTCACCCCTGGAGCCTATCGGCGGCCCCGGTCGCCCCGGCCCACCCGCGAGAGAGCGACCTGCCGCCGAGATAGCGACGCGCGACGGTGGGAGCCGTCGTTCCGTGCGGTACGTCGCTCTCTCGGCGGGTGGGCCGGGGCGAGTCGGGTCAGTCCGTGCCGGACTCCATGGCGGCGCGGTCGAGGAGCGCGTCGTCGCCCTCGGCCATGCCGCGCGAGGCGATGACCTCGGCGCCGCCCTCGGGCATCGCGCCGATGAGCTCGGTCGACGCGCCCGGCGTCGCCCCGATGAGCGCGGCGTGCGTGGTGCCGACGATCCCGATGCCGGCGTACTGCTCGAGCTTGGCCCGCGAGTCGGCGATGTCGAGGTTGCGCATCGTGAGCTGGCCGATCCGGTCCATGGGGCCGAACGCGGAGTCCTCGGTGCGCTCCATCGAGAGCTTGTCCGGGTGGTAGCTGAACGCGGGCCCGGTGGTGTCGAGGATCGAGTAGTCCTCGCCGCGGCGCAGGCGCAGCGTGACCTCGCCCGTGACGGCGGTGCTGACCCAGCGCTGGAGCGACTCGCGGATCATGAGCGCCTGCGGGTCGAGCCAGCGGCCCTCGTACATGAGGCGGCCGAGGCGGCGGCCCTCGGTGTGGTACTGCGCGAGCGTGTCCTCGTTGTGGATCGCGTTGACGAGGCGCTCGTACGCGGCGTGCAGCAGGGCCATGCCGGGAGCCTCGTAGATCCCGCGGCTCTTGGCCTCGATGATGCGGTTCTCGATCTGGTCGGACATGCCGAGACCGTGGCGGCCGCCGATCGCGTTGGCCTCGTTCACCAGGTCGACGGCGGACTCGAACTCGCGCCCGTCGATCGTCACCGGGCGGCCCTGGACGAAGCCGATGGTCACGTCCTCGGTCGCGATCTCGACGGAGGGGTCCCAGAACCGCACGCCCATGATGGGGTCGACGGTCTCGATGCCCGTGTCGAGGTGCTCCAGCGTCTTCGCCTCGTGCGTCGCGCCCCAGATGTTCGCGTCCGTCGAGTACGCCTTCTCGGTGCTGTCGCGGTAGGGGAGGTCGTGGGCGAGCAGCCACTCCGACATCTCCTTGCGGCCGCCGAGCTCGGCGACGAAGTCGGCGTCGAGCCACGGCTTGTAGATGCGCAGCGCGGGGTTGGCGAGCAGGCCGTAGCGGTAGAACCGCTCGATGTCGTTGCCCTTGAACGTCGAGCCGTCGCCCCAGATCTGCACGTCGTCCTCGTGCATCGCGCGCACCAGCAGGGTGCCGGTGACGGCGCGGCCCAGGGGAGTGGTGTTGAAGTACGCGCGCCCGCCCGAGCGGATGTGGAACGCACCGCACGCCAGGGCTGCGAGGCCCTCCTCGACGAGCGCCGCGCGGCAGTCGACCAGGCGCGCGACCTCGGCGCCGTACGCCGTCGCGCGGCCGGGGACCGACGCGATGTCGGGCTCGTCGTACTGGCCGATGTCGGCGGTGTAGGTGCAGGGAACGGCGCCCTTGTCGCGCATCCAGGCGACGGCGACAGACGTGTCGAGGCCGCCGGAGAACGCGATCCCGACGCGCTCGCCGACGGGGAGGGAGGTGAGAACCTTGGACATGGTCAAAGTATGCGCGAAACTGCATAGGTATTCAATCTCGCGGCGCAGCGGGATGTCTCGGGCACGCGCGTCCGCGCGTCGGATCATGAAAAGTGTGCCAAGCGCTACGGTCGTCCCGTGACCACCCACGACCTCACCGCACCCCAGGGCAGCCCCGACGACGAACCTGACGGCGGTGCGCGAGCCGGCGCCACCGCGGACGGCGTCGCACGCGGGACGGAAGCCTCGCGCTACCCGCGCCCGACGGTCTCGCTCGACGAGGCCGAGTGGGTGTGGCGCACGCTCGCGACGGAGGCGATGGTGGAGTCGGCGAAACCGGAGACCGTGCGGCTCGCCGTGATCGCCGGGCTCACGCGCGCGACCGGCGCTCGGTACGGCGACCTGCTGCGGTGCACGGCGGACGCGATCGACCTCGGTCCCGTGACGGCGCGCGCGGGGGAGGGGAGGGTCGTCCTCACGCACGGCAAGCACCGCACGGTGCGCGAGCACGTGCTCAGCGCGAGCGTCGTCGTGGTGCTGCGGCGCTGGATGGCCGTGCGCGAGGTGCTCGCGGCGGACCTCGAAGGGTCGGTCCCGCGCGCGCTGCTGCTCACGGTGCACCACACGCACGACAACGGCGTGACGGTCTCCAGCGGGCTGCCGATCACGAAGCAGGGGCTCGTGCTCTCGTGGCGGCGGTTCGTGCACCGGACCAACGCCCGCTACGGCGCGGTGCGGGCGCCGCTCCCGACGCGCTTCGAGCAGGTTCGGCGCGCGTGGGTCGAGGCGTCAGCGCCCGCCGGCAGCGGGATCGTGGCCGGCCCCGGGCTCGGTGACGACGCCGGGCGGGACGCCCTCCTCGCCGCCGAGCTCCTGGAAAAGGGTGACGTGGAGGCCGGCGGGGGCGTCGAGCCGTGAGTTGAGCGAGCCCCACGGGGTGCGCGTCGGGGGAGCGACGAGCGCGGCTCCGGCCTCGACCGCGCGGTCGGTGGCGACCCGGGCGTCGTCCACCTCGAACGCGACCCGCAGGCGGCCGGCCACCTGGCGCCCGACCTCCACGTCGTCGATCGCCCGCTTGTGCGCGGGGTTGGCGATCTCGAGCGTCGCGTGCCCGACGTCGAGGATCGCGACCCGGTCGTCCTCGCCGTCGGCGTAGGCGATGCGCTCCGGGAGGCCGAGGACGTCGCGGTAGAAGGCGAGGGCGGCGTCGTAGTCGTCGGCCTCCACGACGAGGCGGAGCTGGCGGACGGCGGGGCGCGGCAGGCTCTCGTCGGTCATCGAACCACCCTATGCGCTGTTCCTTCGTGCAAAATAGTGTGCCAAGCACTCCCAGAACCGCCACCGACACGGTCGGCTCACCAGACAGCCTCGAAGAACGGCGGACCCCGCCACGCGCGCCGTGGCGGGGTCCGGCGCGCGTGGCGGCAGGAGCGAGGGGGTTCCCGGTCAGGGCTGGCCGGCCGCCGCCTGCTCGGCCTTGCGGGCCGCGCCGGTCTCGGTGCGTGCCCCGTCGGTGGAGAGCTCACCGCCGGTCGACTCGAGGTGGGCGCGGACGAACCAGTGGAACAGCTCCAGGTCGTGCAGGTGCCCGATGAGCAGGTCGTTCGTCACGTCGTCGAGCTCCTCGGTCGCGGCCGCGGCCTCGCGGTGGGCCGTGATGACCCCGACGTACACCTCGTCGAGCGCCCCGAGGTGGGCGATGGTCGAGGCGCGGCCGAGGGAGTAGTCCTCCCAGGTCCGCCCGGCGACGAGCGCGCCGGGCGTGCCCTGCGGGGAGACACCGAGCGTCGCGATGCGTTCGGCGATCGCGTCGACCATCGCGCGGACGGCGTCGACCTGCGGGTCGATCATCTCGTGCACCGCGATGAAGTGCGGCCCGACGACGTTCCAGTGGATGTGCTTGAGCGTGAGCTGCAGGTCGTTGAGCGCGTGCAGGCGCTCCTGGAGGATCCCGGCGACCTTCGCCCCTTCCTCGGGGGTGAGCGACGGGACGGTGTACTTCGGCAGGTCGGAGCGAGCGGCCATGGGTGCCTCCTCGGGTCGGGTGCGGACGCCGCCGCGGCGGCGGACGACATCGAGCGCCGTCCTCGCCATGGTCGTGCGGACGGGGGCCGCTCGCAGGGCGAGGTCAGTCCCGGGGCGACACGAGCAGGACGACGCCCAGCACGGCGAGCCCGCCGATCGCGGTCGCGACGGCGGACGAGACGTCCCCTTCCGTGATCCCCCGGACCGCGAGCGCGACCCCCAGGAGTGCGGCCTGGAGCACCACGACCCGGCGGAGGTCCGGCAGGAGCGCGCGCAGCTCGGCGCGGGCCTCGGGCGGTACGTGGTCCGACCACCATGCCGCGCGCAGCACCAGGTGGCCGAGCGGGAGGAGCACGAGGACGACGGGGTCGAAGGGCCCGGAGCCCTCGAGGAGCAGCACGAGCCCGCCGAGGAGGACGAGCAGGTGCGGCACGGGTGGGGCGGGCAGGTACGCGGTGACGACCCCGAGGCCGATCGCCGCGCCCCAGACGAACGACGGCGCAAGCCCGGTCGTCTGGAGAGACGCGCCGGCGTACCCGGTCGCGAGCGCGAGCAGGGCGACGCGTGGCCACGATCCCGCGAAGGTGCGCCCGGTCTCGACCTCGAGGCGGGGACGGGGCCCGGCGGTCACGACCTCGCGTCGGACGAGACGCCTCATCGGGCGCCTCCCGTCGTCACGCCCGACCGTCCGGCGTCCTGCCGGTCGAGACGCCGTGCAGCGAGCTCGAGCGTTCCGCGGGCGCCGTCGGCTCCGGGGACGTCGTCGTGCCAGCGCACGACGACGACGCCGCGTGCGCGCAGGTCGTGGACGCGGTCGTCGCGCTCGTGGCGTGTGATGTCCCAGGCGGTCGCGACGTGGTCGTCGACCTCGGCGAGGGAGACGGGGGGCAGGACGTCGACGACGACGACCACGTGCCCGGTGTCGTGCCACTGGTGGGCGAGGCGGGGTGCCTCGTCGTCGAGGAGGGTCGAGAAGAGGTAGACGGCGGCGCCGGCGGGGACCTGGGGCGGGCGGTGGCGGGCGGAGGGGTCGCCGACGGGTCGCGCGAGGGCGAGGCCGTGGAGGATGCGGCGCAGGTGGCGTCGTCCGCCTCCCGGCCGGACTGGTCGAGCGAGGCGGCCGAGGTCGTCGAGGGCGACGCGGTCGCCGTCGGCGAGGACGGCTTGGGCGACGGAGGCGGCGGCGTGGCGGGCGAGGTCGAGGGACGTGGCCTCGTCGGGCCGTTGGGCGCCGACGCCGTTCCACGTGGCGAGGTCGGGGGCGACCTCGTCGCGGGAGTCGACGACGAGCACGACGGTGGCCTCCGCGGTCCCGAAGGTCCGGCGGACGTAGAGGGTGTCGAGGGTGGGGGAGCGGCGGGCGGTGGCGCGCCAGTCGATGCGGCGGAGCCGGTCGCCGGGGCGGAAGGCGTCGACGTCGCGCAGCTCGGTGCCGTCGCCGGGGCGCCGGGAGGTGTGGGGGCCTGAGAGTCCGCGCAGGCGCGAGGAGAGGGGCAGGCGTCCGAGCGGGGTCGGGTGGGGCAGGACGAGGCGGCGTGGGCCGGTGGCGACGCGGGGGACCTGCTCCTCCACGCCGTCGGGACCGTAGGCGGCGTAGTCGACGCGGAGGGTGTCGGTGATGCCGGTACGGGCGGAGGGCGCGTGCCAGGTGAGCTCGCGGTCTCCGCGGGTCGCGTCGACGAGGCGTTCGGTGACCAGGCCTCCGGGCGCGACCCCGCGCAGGCGCAGGAGCTCGACCCCCGGCGGGACGGCGGCGACGCTGCGCGCGCTGAGCGTGCCCGGCGCGGAGTCGGTGTCGAGGACGACGCGCAGGGTGACGGGTCCGTGGGGGCGGCGGGTCCAGCCCCAGGTGGCGCTGAGGAGCGGCGCGAGCCCGAGGAGGGCGGCGTCGGGGCGGCGGAAGAGGACGCCGAGGGCGAGGAGCGTGGTGCCGAGGAGGACGCCGGCGCCGAGGTGGACGGTGGTGCGCCAGCGGGGCGCGTCCGTGTCGCGTCCCGCCGTGGGGGTGCTCATCCGCGAGCGCCGACGGTGGCGGGGCCGGGGACGGTCTGGAGGATCCCGGCGACGACGGTCTCGGGGCGCAGGTCGGCGGCCCAGGCGCCGGGGGTGAGGGTGAGGCGGTGGGCGAGCACGGGGACGGCGACGCGCTTGACGTCCTCGGGCAGGACGACGTCGCGTCCGTCGAGGACGGCGACGCCGCGCGCGAGGAGGGCGAGGTTCTGGGACCCGCGGGGGGAGGCTCCGACCTCGAGGTCGCGGTGGGTGCGGGTGGCGGCGGCGAGGTCGACGCAGTAGGCGATGACGTCGGGGTGGACGTCGACCTGCTCGACGGCGTCCTGCATGGCGAGGACGGTGTCGCGGTCGACGACCTGGCGGACGACGGGGTCGTCGTGGCGGCGGGCGATGCGGCGGGTGAGGACCTCGCGTTCCTCGTCGCGTCCGGGGTACCCGACGGAGAGCCGCACCATGAAGCGGTCGAGCTGTGCCTCGGGGAGCGGGTAGGTGCCTTCGTGCTCGACGGGGTTGGACGTGGCGACGACGTGGAAGGGGCGGGGCAGGACGTGGGTGGTGCCTTCGACGGTGACCTGGCGCTCGGCCATGGACTCGAGGAGCGCGGACTGCGTCTTGGGGGCGGTGCGGTTGATCTCGTCGGCGAGCAGCAGCCCGGTGAAGACGGGTCCGGGCCGGAACTCGAAGGTCCGGGTGGCGGGGTCGTACACGGAGGATCCGGTGACGTCGGAGGGCAGGAGGTCGGGGGTGCACTGGAGGCGGGTGAAGTCGAGCCCGAGGGCGCGGGCGAGGCTGCGCGCGGCGAGGGTCTTGCCGAGCCCGGGGACGTCCTCGAAGAGGACGTGGCCGCCGGCGAGGACGGTGGCGAGCGCGAGGGTGAGGGGTTCGCGGGCGCCGACGACGGCGGTCGCGACCTCGTCGAGGACGGCGCGGCCGTGCGCGGCGACGGTGGGGACGTCGAGGGCGGTGGGGGTCCCGGCGGCGCGGGGGGTGGGGTCGGCGGTCATCGGGGTGTCCCTCCGTCGGGGCGGTCCGGGGTGGTGGGGGTCTGGTCGAGCCGGTCGAACGCCGTGAGCCAGGTGTCGAGCTCGGTGGGCGTGGGGAGGCGCCCGTCGGTGACGAGGTCGTGGACGGTGCGGGCGGCCCGGGGGCCGAGGAGCCCTGCGACGTCGGTCGCGGCGTCCGGGTCGGCGAGGTCGTCGATCCCGTGGTGGGCGAGGCGTCGCTCCGTGAGGTGGCGCACCCGGCGGGCGGCGGTGGCCGTGACCCGTCCGTCGCGTCCCAGGACGGACCAGCCGAGGTCGGAGACGTCGCGTCGGTTGCCGTCGCGGCGCACGGCCGGGAGGCGGGGCCACACGGTGTCTCCGGCGTACCCGGTGCGGTGCCACAGCAGCACGCCCGCGATGCCGAGCGCGGTGAGCATGAGGGTGTGCGCGGGCGAGGACCCGATCAGCGTGAGGGCGGTGCCGAGCCCGACGGCGACGAGGGCCGCGAGCAGGGCGCGCCGGTCGGCGGGGCGCAGGCGGTCCCAGCGTTCGCGCGCCCTCATGCCCGTGCCTCGTCGTGCGGGGGGACGTCGCTCGGCGCCGGCGCGGCGGTGGTCGGGGTGCCGGGGGGTGGCGCGAGGTCGGCGCCGATCCGGGCGAGCGCGCCGCGGGCAGCCTCCAGGTCGCGCTCGCCGAGCGGCGTCTCGCCGAACCGGGCGCGGTGGTAGAGGCCGCGCAGCGTCGCGACCGCGTCGGCGTCGACCCGGGTGCTCGCGAGGACCGCGGTCGTGAACTCGGTCGGGGTCTGTGCCGGGTCGCGCCGGGTCCCCGCCCGTTCCGCGGCGCGTTCGAGTGCGACCCACGCGGCGACGACGGCGTCGTGCGGGTCGGCGTCCGGTGCGCGGAGGTCGTCGTGGGCCTTCTCGACCGCGTCGCGCAGCTCTGGCACGACGGGGTCCTCGGCCGCGTGGACGGAGACGTCGCCCGGCGGTGCCGTGAGGAGCTCGCGTCGTCGTCGGCGCACGAGCAGGTGCGGGAGGTACCGGCGCGCCAGCACGACGAGGACGACGACCACGACCGCGACGAGGACCCACAGGAGGTAGGTGTCGAACGACATCCCGGTCGCGTCCCATGGGAGCTCGAGCTCGTCCGGCGCGGTGTTGACGTCCTCGGGGGGTGGCGTCGACGTCGGGGGGTCGGCCGGGTCCTGCGTGAGGTCGTCGAGCCACGCGGGCGCTTCCCAGCCCCACGGCGCCCCGACGGCTGCGGCGAGCACGGCCGCGAGCGCCAGCGCGGTGACGGCGGCGAAGCGTGCCGGTCCGGGCCGGTGGTGGTCCTCCCCCTGCGGTGCGGTCATGCGGGTCGCAGCGACTCTGCGTGGATGCCGGCGACGGCGGCGGCGACGAACGCGGCGGGGTCGGTGTCGAGGCCGCGGCCCATGGTGGACAGCCGGACGGGGACGTCGTGGAGCGCGGCGAGGAGGGCGGGGTCGGCGGGGACGTCGACGAGGTGGTGGCGCCCGGTGGGGGCGGCGAGGGTCGCGGCCTGCTCGGCGACGCGGCGCGCGAGGTCGGGTCCCCACCCGGGCAGGTTCTCGACGTCGGGCGCGGGGACGGGCACCGGGACGTCGCTCGCGGCGAGGGCGACACGGCCGTACGCGGTGAGGGAGTGGTGGGAGACGCCGAGGTGGCGGTCGCGGGCGTCGGCGCCGGAGACGCGCAGGGACGCGACGGGGCGTCCGCCCAGGGCGGCGACGGCGTTGAGGGCCTCTCCCGCGGCGACGCCGGAGAAGCCCCAGCGGGTGCCGGTGCCGAGGTTGCCGGGGCCCTGGGCGACGACGACGAGGTCGGCGCCGGTGACGTGGCGGGCCGCGAGGAGCCCGGTGTGCACGGTGACGGCCTCGAGGTCGCCGCCGAACGCCTGCCCGACGGTGAGGCACGTGTCGATCCAGCCGGTGTCGCGCAGGGTGGCGACGGTGCGGGAGAACGCGGCGGGCAGGGCGCCGCCGTCCGTCATGACGTAGGCGACACGGGGTGCGGGGCGGCCCGCGAGCGCCGCGGCGTGCCGGGCGCCGGTGACGACGGCGGGCAGGGCGGAGTGGAGGTCGGCGACGACGACGGGGGTGCCGGCGAGGTCGTCGGCGTCGCGGAGGGTGTCGTGGTGGGGGGACTCCTGCTCGTCGACGCCGAGGACGAGTGCCTGGAGGGGGGTGTAGCGGGCCTTGACGAGGTGCCCGGGGCCGGGTGCGGGGTCGGGCGGGAGCGGGGTGCCGGGCTGGGCGGGGCCGACGACGAGGGCGTACCCGCCGGTGCCGAGCCCGCGCGCGAGGGCGGAGACGTTGAGGAGCACGTGCTCGCCGGGGGCGGGGGTGCCGACGAGCTGGGTGTACGCGAGGGCGCGCACGGTCGCGTCGGGGTCGTCGTCGCGCCCGGGGAGGGGGTCGTGGAGCCGCACGTGCAGCTCCTGGGCGCCGGTCCAGGCCTTCGCGTGCGACACCACGGTCGCGGTCCGCCACGTGATCACGCGGCACACCCTATCGACCGACTAGCGTGGTGCCGATGTCCGAGCCCACGCCCCCTTTCTCCGCGCCCCCCGCCGCGTCGTCGTCGGGGTCGTCGTCGACGAACCCGGCCGCGCGCCTGCTGAACCTCGTGATCGCGCTGGTGAACACGAACGCGTCGATGACGAAGCAGCAGATCCGCATCAGCGTGGCGGGGTACGGTGACGCCCCCTCCCCGGACGCGTTCGAACGGATGTTCGAGCGCGACAAGGACACGTTGCGCGACCTGGGGATCCCGATCGTCACGGTGGACGCGGGTGGGCACGCGGACGAGGTGGGGTACCGGATCGACCAGGACGCGTACGCGCTGCCCGCGGTGGACCTGACGCCGGCCGAGCTGGGGGTGCTGGCGCTGGCGGCGCAGTTCTGGCAGGACAAGACGCTGCGCACGGACATCTCGCGTGCGCTGACGAAGCTGCGGGCGGCGGGCGCGGGGGAGACCGCGATGGACGTGGTGGCGGGCCTGGCGCCGCAGGTGCGGCCGGTGGGCGACGCGTACGCGACGCTCATGGACGCGATCTCGGCGCGGCGCGCGGTGTCGTTCACGTACCGGGCGGCGAGCACGGGCGAGGTGCGGGCTCGGCGTGCGCAGCCGTGGCGGATCGCGGCGCGGCGTGGCGGCTGGTACCTGGTGGGGCTCGACCTGGACCGGGGGGCGCCGCGGTCGTACCGGCTGAGCCGGGTCGAGGGCCGGGTGCGGGCGACGGGCCCGCGCGACGCGTTCGAGGTCCCCGTGGACGTGGACGTCGACGCGGCCCTGGGCACGCGCGACGCGGGCGGCGTGGCGCGCCTGGCGGTCGTACCGGAGCGTGCGGGTGCGCTGCGGGCGCGCGGCACGCTCGTGGGGTCGGTGCCGGACGCGCGGGCGGGCGACGGCGCGGGTCGTGACGTGCTGGAGGTCGCGTACGACGTGCGGTACGCGCTGGCGGACGAGGTCGTGGGGTACGGGGACGCGGTGCTGGTGCTCGGCCCGCCGGACCTGCGCGAGGCGGTCGTGCGCCGGCTGCGGGACGCGGCGGCGCTGGGCTCGGGCTCGGAGCAGGGTGAGGGGTCGACGGAGGAGGCGGGGCGTGGCTGAGCGCGCGGACGACCGGCTGGTGCGCCTGCTGGGCATCGTCGCGTACCTGGACGGCGCAGGGCCGGTGCCGGTGGGCGAGCTCGCCCGGCACTTCGGCGTGAGCGAGCGCCAGGTCCTGGACGACGTGGACGCCCTGTGGGTGTCAGGCACGCCCGGGTACTGGCCGGACGACCTCATCGACTTCGACGCCGACTCGATCGAGCGCGGCGTCGTGCGCCTCACGGAGGCGCGCGGCATGACGCGGCCCCTGCGGCTCGGCACGCGCGAGGCCGTCGCGCTCATCGCGGCGCTGCGCGCCATGCGGGAGACCGCGGCGGTGCAGGCCGACCCGGAGCGCGCCGGCGTCGTCGAGTCGGTGCTGCGCAAGCTCACCGACGCGACCGGCGAGGCCGCGGCGGCGCTCGACGTGCAGCTCGCGCCCGAGGGCGACCCGCGCGTCGTCGCGGCGATCACGAGCGCGCTCGTCGCAGGCCACCGCCTGCGGATCCGGTACGTGACGGCCGCCGACGAGGAGTCCGAGCGCGAGGTCGACCCCGTGTCCCTGCACACGCAGGACGAGCACGCCTACCTGCTCGCGTGGTGCCACCGCGCCCGCGGGCGCCGCACGTTCCGCGTCGACCGCATCCTCGCCGCCACCGAGCTCGACCAGCCCGTCGAGGGGCACGACGTCGACCCCGACGTCGACTTCACGCCCACCGGCGACGCGCCGCTCGCGACGATCACGTTCGCCAGCCCCGCACGCGCCGTCGCCGAGCAGGTCCCCGTCGAGTCCGTGCGCAACCTGCCCGACGGCGCGTTCGAGGTGCGCCTGCGCGTCACCAACCCGGTCTGGCTGCGCCAGCTCCTCACCGAGCGGGCGCGGCACGTGCTCGCCGTCGAGCCGGCGTCGGTCGCGCGCGACGTGCGCGAGGCCGCGAGCGCCGCGCTCGCCGCGTACGCGCACCTGCCGGAAGAGCCCGCAGGCCCGGGGGCGGCGCCGTCGGGCGACGACCGGGCCGCTGGCTAGGGTAGGCGGCATGTGGTTCTGGGTCTGGACGCTGCTCGTCGTGGGCACGCTCGTCGGCGCGTTCTTCCTCGCGCGGCGCCTGTGGCGGTCCGTGAAGGGGCTGGGTCGCGAGCTGTCGCGCGCCTCGCAGGTCGCAGCGGACATGAGCGCACGGGCCGACGAGCTGTCGCGCGCCCTGGAGGAGGCGCAGCCGTCGACCGCGCCGACGCTGTTCGACGACCCCGTCGTGCTGCAGGAGCGCGTGGACGCGTTGCGCGCCGAGCGGGCGGAGCGGCGCGACGAGCGGCGGCGGCGCGACGAGCAGGTCTGGGCCCGCTGGCGCCGGTTCAACGCGTAGGGTTCACCGCGTAGACTCGCTCGCGTAGCGCCGTTCGCCTCGAGGAGGAGTTAGCCCATGGGCATGCTCAAGCCCTGGCACATCATCGTGCTGGTCGTCGTCATCCTGCTCCTGTTCGGCGCGCGCCGGCTCCCCGACCTGGCCAAGAGCGTCGGCCAGTCGCTGAAGATCTTCAAGAGCGAGGTCAAGGACCTGCGCGAGGACGACACGACGCCCCCCGCGGCGGGTGGCACCGGCACGACGCACACGTCGACCGGTACGTCTGCGCCGACCGTGACCGGAGGGACGACGTCGCCCGAACCGGGCGACACATCGAAGGGATAGTCGGTGTCACGTACCTCCCGTGACCCCGAGGGGCGGATGCCGCTCCGCGAGCACCTCCTGGAGCTGCGCAAGCGCCTCTTCCTCGCCGCGTGCGGCCTCGTGGCCGGCGCGATCGTCGGGTGGTTCCTCTACGAGCCGCTGCTCGAGGCGCTGCAGGCGCCGCTGCTCAAGGCGGCGGAGGAGCAGGGCAAGGTCATCAGCCTGAACTTCTCGGGCCTGGCGTCCGCGCTCGACATGAAGGTCAAGGTCTCCCTCTTCCTCGGCGTCATCGTCACGTGCCCGTGGTGGCTGTACCAGCTGTGGGCGTTCATCACCCCGGGTCTGACGACCCGGGAGAAGCGGTACGCGTTCGCGTTCCTCGGCGCGTCCGTCCCGCTGTTCCTCGGCGGCGCTCTCCTCGCGTGGTGGGTCCTGCCGCACGCGGTCGACATCCTCGCCGGGTTCGTGCCCGACGGCGCGACCAACCTGGCCGACGCGCAGGGCTACCTGAGCTTCGTCATGCGCCTCGTGCTCGCGTTCGGGCTCGCGTTCGTGCTGCCCGTCGTGCTCGTCGCGCTCAACGCGACCGGCATCCTGCGCGCGTCCGCGATGGCCAAGGGCTGGCGGTGGGCGGTGCTCATCGCGTTCGTGTTCGCGGCCGTGATGACCCCGACGCCCGACGCGCTGACGATGATCTTCGTCGCGCTGCCGATCTGCGGCCTGTACTTCGCGGCGCTCGGCATCAGCTACCTCCACGACCGGCGCGCCGACAAGCGCGACGCGGCACGGCTCGCCCTGTGAGCGTCCTGCCCCGGCCGCGCCCCGCCGGGCGCGGGGGCCGCGCGTGAGCACGGTCGCGCTCGTCGTCAACCCGACGGCTGGGCGCGGCCGGGGCCGCACCGCGGGCGCGCGCACCGCCGAGGCGCTGCACGCGGCGGGGCACGCCGTCGTCGACCTCAGCGCCCCCAGCCTCCCCCTCGCCCAGGAGTCCGCCGACGCCGCCGTGCGCGGCACGGACGGGACCGACCGGCCCGGGGTGGACGCCCTCGTCGTCGTCGGCGGGGACGGGATGGTGCACCTCGGCGTGAACGCGACGGCCGGGACCGGCGTCCCCCTGGGGATCGTCGCCGTCGGGACGGGCAACGACTTCGCCCACGCCCTCGGCCTGCCCACGACCCGCGTCGACCGGTGCGTGGACGCCCTCCTCGCGGCCCTCGGCACCACCGCGAGCGCCACCCCGGCGGTGCGCGCCGTGGACGCCGCGCGCGTCACGGGCGCGCACCTGGCCGGCCCACGCTGGTACGCGGGCGTGCTGTCCGCGGGGATCGACGCGGCCGTGAACGCGCACGCGAACGCGGCCACGTGGCCGCGGGGGCGGTCCCGGTACGCGCGCTCGGCGCTCACCGAGATCACGCGGTACCGCCCGTACGGGTACCGGGTCACGCTGCGCGGCGTCCCCGCGGGCGACGAGCTGCCCGACCTGCTCGCCGGGGCTCCCCTCCTGCGCGACGGCGCCGCCGTCGGGACGAGCCCGGACCCCGACGGCCGGGACGCCCACGGCGGGCGGACCGTGGTGTGGGAGTCGCCGGGCGCGCTCGTCGCGGTCGCGAACGGGCCGCGGATCGGCGGCGGGATCCGCATCGCGCCGGGCGCGACGCTCGACGACGGCCTGCTCGACGTCGTCGTCGCGGGCCCGTTCGGGCGCTGGGGCGCCGCCCGCATCTTCCCCGGCATGTACGCGGGGCGGCACCTGGCGAACCCGGGGGTGGGGACGCTGCGCGCGACGTCGGTGACGGTCGCGGCGACCGAGGCCGGAGCGACCCCGCCGCACGCGTTCGCCGACGGGGAGCACCTGGGCCCCCTCCCGTTGCGGGTGGACGTCGTCCCGGGCGCGCTGCACGTCCTGCAGGTCGGTGCCGGACCGTAGGCTGGCGTCATGACGGCCGCTGAATCGCCCGCCGCCCGTTACGCCGCGTCCCGGGCCCGCCAGGCGGCGTCCCGCACCCGGCTCGCGGAGTTCCGGCAGGTCCTCGACTTCCCCCTCGACGACTTCCAGGAGCGCGCGTGCGAGGCGCTCGAGGAGGGGCGCGGCGTCCTCGTGGCGGCCCCCACGGGCGCGGGCAAGACGGTCGTGGGCGAGTTCGCCGTCCACCTCGCCCTCGCGGGCGGGCGCAAGGCGTTCTACACGACCCCCATCAAGGCGCTGTCCAACCAGAAGTACGGCGACCTCGTGCGCCGCCACGGCGCGGACTCGGTGGGGCTGCTCACGGGCGACACGACGATCAACGGGGAGGCACCCGTCGTCGTCATGACGACCGAGGTGCTGCGCAACATGCTCTACGCGGGGTCGCGCACGCTCGACGGCCTCGCGTTCGTCGTCATGGACGAGGTGCACTACCTCGCCGACCGGTTCCGCGGACCGGTGTGGGAGGAGGTCATCATCCACCTGCCGGACGACGTCCAGCTCGTCTCCCTGTCCGCGACCGTGTCGAACGCGGAGGAGTTCGGCGACTGGCTGGAGATGGTGCGCGGCGACACGACCGTCGTCGTCAGCGAGCGCCGGCCCGTGCCGCTGTGGCAGCACGTGCTGGTCGCGTCGGCGAACCCGGCGACCGGGGTCGCGCACGCGGGCGGCGGGCGGGCGCTCGGCGCGGACCTGCTCGACCTGTACGCGGGGCACGTGGACCCGACCGACCCGGGCGTGAACCCGCCCATCAGCCCGGACCTGCTCGCGGCGTTCCGCGCGGCCCCGCGCACGGGCGCGTCGGGGCCGGGCGGTCGGCGCGGCCCGGGCGACCGGGGGTACCGGGGGCGGGGCGGACGTCGCCCGGGCCCGGACCGGTCGGGGCCGGGCGGGCTGGGGGCACGCCGCACCCCGGCGCGGTTCGCCGTCGTGGACGCGCTGGACGCCGACGGGCTGCTGCCCGCGATCTACTTCATCTTCTCCCGCGCCGGGTGCGAGGGCGCCGTGCAGCAGTGCCTGACCGCGGGGCTGCGCCTCACCTCGCCCGCGGAGGAGGCCGAGATCCGGCGGGTCGCCGAGGAGCGGACCGCGACGATCCCCGCCGAGGACCTGGACGTGCTCGGGTACTGGACGTGGACCGAGTCGCTCGCGCGCGGGATCGCGGCCCACCACGCGGGGATGCTGCCCGTGTTCAAGGAGACCGTCGAGGAGCTGTTCTCCCGCGGCCTGGTCAAGGTCGTGTTCGCGACCGAGACGCTCGCGCTCGGCATCAACATGCCCGCCCGGTCCGTCGCGCTGGAGAAGCTCGTCAAGTGGGACGGGACCGCGCACGTGGACGTCACGCCCGGCGAGTACACGCAGCTCACCGGGCGCGCCGGGCGGCGCGGCATCGACGTCGAGGGGCACGCCGTCGTCGTCGACCACGCCGGCCTGGACCCCGTGCACCTGGCGGGCCTGGCGTCCAAGCGCCTCTACCCGCTGCGCTCGAGCTTCCGGCCCACGTACAACATGGCGGTCAACCTCGTCGCGCAGGTGGGCCGGGACCGGGCGCGCGAGGTGCTGGAGACGTCGTTCGCCCAGTTCCAGGCCGACCGCGGCGTCGTCGGGCTCGCGAAGCAGGCGCAGGCGCACGCCGAGGCGCTCGACGGGTACGCGCAGGCCATGACGTGCGACCGCGGCGACTTCGCGCAGTACGCGGCGCTGCGCCGGCGCATCACCGCGCGCGAGGGCGACCTGTCGCGCGCCGCGAGCCGGTCCCGACGCGCCGAGGTCGTGGCCGCGTTCGAGCGGCTGCGTCCCGGGGACGTCGTCGAGGTGCCGTCGGGGCGGCGCGCGGGCTACGTCGTCGTGCTCGACCCGGGGGAGGGGGCCGGGTTCGACGGCCCCCGCCCGACCGTGCTCACGCAGGACCGGCAGGTGAAGAAGCTCACCGTGGCCGACGCGCCCGGCGGCATCCGCACGGTGGGTCGCGTGCGCATCCCCAAGACGTTCAACGCGCGCGTGCCCGCCCAGCGACGCGACCTCGCCTCGACGCTGCGCAACGCCCTCGGGGCGCTCGACGAGCCCGGGGCGCGTCCCGGGCGCACCACCCGCGCCCGGTCCGCCGCCGCGGACGACGCCGAGCTCTCGCGCCTGCGCGCGCAGCTGCGCGCCCACCCGTGCCACGACTGCCCCGACCGCGAGGACCACGCGCGCTGGGCCGAGCGGTGGGCGCGGCTCAAGAAGGAGCACGACCAGCTCGTGCGCCGCGTCGAGGGCCGCACCGGGTCCATCGCGCGCGTGTTCGACCGCATCTGCGACGTCCTGCTCACCCTGGGCTACCTCGCCCCGGGCGAGGCCGCCGACGACCCGGTGGCCCCGCTCGAGGACGCCCTGGACGCGGAGGAGCCCGCGAGCGGCGCGCGGGACGGCGACGACGGCGACCGCGCGGCGCGCGCCGGGCTGCGCGTCACGCGCGACGGGCAGTGGCTGCGGCGCCTGTACGCGGAGAACGACCTCCTGCTCGCCGAGTGCCTGCGCCGCGGCGTGTGGGAGGACCTCGACGCGCCCGCCCTGGCGGCCGTGGTGTCCACGTGCGTGTACGCGGGGCGGCGCGAGGACCACGGCGAGCCCGACGTCCCCGGCGGCCCGCAGGGCAAGCTCGCCCGCGCGCTCGAGGCGACCACGCGCGTGTGGTCCGAGGTGGACGACCTCGAGGAGGAGCACGACATCGACGCCACCGGACAGCTCGACGAGGGCCTCGTGACCGCCGTGCACCGGTGGGCCGTCGGCCGCAGCCTCGACGCCGTGCTGCGCGGCTCGGAGATCGCGGCCGGCGACTTCGTGCGCTGGTGCAAGCAGGTGATCGACGTCCTCGACCAGGTCGCGACCGCAGCACCCACCCCCGCCGTCCGACGCACCGCGAACCAGGCCATCGACACGCTGCGGCGCGGCGTCGTCGCGTACTCGAGCGTCTGAGCCGACGGGCGTCCCTCGTCTCCGCGAGCGGGCGTGCGTCCGCACCACCAGCAGGGGTGCCGAGACGAGCCCGCTCGATGCGGGCGTGACGTGCACGACACCCGGCCCGACCTGCGCCGACGCCCGACCGGTCGGGCGAGGTTCGGGCGGTTGTGGCGGTATCGTGAAGGATTGTGGCCTCAACCCTGTACCGCGGCGGCGTGATCCACTCCCAGGCCGACCCGTTCGCCGAAGCACTCCTCGTCGACGACGGCGTGATCGCCTGGATCGGCGCCGACGACACGGCCGACGGGCTCGCCGCTCGCGCCGACCGCGTGATCGACCTCGACGGCGCGCTCGTCGCGCCCGGGTTCGTCGACGCGCACGTGCACCTGTTCGAGGTCGGGCTCGCCCTCGCGGGCGTCGACCTGTCCGCGAGCGCCGGCGTGACGACCCTCGCGGCCGCGCTGGAGGCGGTCGCGAAGGCCGCGGCGGGCGTCGGGGACGACGACGTCGTGCTCGCGTTCGGGTGGGACGAGCGGTCCTGGCCCGAGGGGCGCCCGCCGACGCGCGCCGAGCTCGACGCCGCGGCGGGCGGGCGCGCGGTGTACGCGGCGCGGGTCGACGTGCACTCGGCCGTGGTGTCCACGACGCTCGCGCGGCGCTGCGCCCTGGCGGAGCGGCCCGGGTGGGACGAGTCGGGCTGGGTGACGGGGGAGGCGCACCACGTCGCCCGGGACGTCGCGCGCGACGTGTCGCCGGCGCGGCGCACCGACCTGTACCGGGCGGCGCTGCGCGCCGCGGCGGAGCAGGGGATCGTGTCGGTGCACGAGATGAGCGCCCCGCACATCGACACGCGCGCAGGGCTGCGCGAGCTGCTCGCGCTCACGGGCGAGGCGTCCTCGGGGCTGGCGCACGTCGTCGGGTACCGGGGCGAGCTGTGCACCACGGTCGACGACGCGCGCGAGCTCCTCGCGGACGTGCCCGGCCTGACGGGCATCGCGGGCGACCTCAACGTGGACGGCTCGATCGGGTCGCGCACCGCGGCGATGCGCCTGCCCTACCAGGACGGCCCGGACCGCACCGACCGCGGCACCCTCTACCTGAGCGCGGAGCAGATCGCGAACCACCTGTCCGCGGTCGGCACCGCGGGCACGCAGGGCGGCTTCCACGTCATCGGGGACCGCGCGATGGACGAGCTCGTGCTCGGGCTCAAGGTCGCCGCCGACGTCCACGGCCAGGGCGCGGTGCGCGCGGCCCGCCACCGCGTCGAGCACGCGCTGTTCGTGGACGCGACGGCGCTGGCATCGCTCCTGCTGTTCGGCGTGAGCCTGAGCATCCAGCCCGGGTTCGACGCCGCGTGGGGCGGCCCGCAGGGCATGTACGCGGCGCGCGTGGGCGCGACCCGGGCCGAGGGCCTGAGCCCGTTCGCGGACCTCGCGGGGGCGGGCGTCCCCCTCGCGTTCGGGTCGGACGCGCCGGTGACGCGACTGGACCCGTGGGCGGGCGTGCTCGCCGCGATGTCGCACGTGGACCCGGACCAGCAGATCTCGGCGCGGGCCGCGTTCCGCGCGCACACCCGCGGCGGCTGGCGCATCGCGGGCCTGGACCACACGGGCGCCGGGCAGCTGCGCGTCGGGGCGCCCGCGCACCTGGCGGTGTGGCGGGGCGAGCACCTCGTGGTGCAGGGCGCGCTCGGGCGCACGACGTCGTCGTGGAGCACGGACGCGCGCGCCGGGCAGCCGCTCCTGCCGGAGCTCGGCCCGGACGTGCCGCGGCCGCGGTGCCTGCAGACCGTGCGGGACGGCGTCCCGCTGTTCGACACGTTCGTCTGACCGCTACCGCTTGACAGGGCCGTGAGCCGGAGTAGGTTCGACAGGGTGTTCCGGCCCCCGCGGCCGCAGGGGGATCAGCCACCGACGACGACCCCTCGGCGTCCCGCGCCGGGTACCTGGCCGGGCTCGCGCGCTCAGTAGAAAACGTGCTCCGCCGGTGGCGGCGGCGTACGGGCCGAAGGGCGCGCGAGCCCGCACACACCCGCCGCGCAGATCACCCGCCCGACCGTCGTCGCGCACCGGGTCCGTGCAGGTGCGTGGCGTAGGGTGCACCCGTGCACGCCCCCGAGCCCGCGGCCACCCCGGCCGGGCGACCCCGCCCCGCAGGACCGTCCACCTCAGGACCGGACTCCCCGTCGTCGGACCCCGCGTCGTCGGCACCCCCCGAACCGGGCACCGTCGAGACCGGTCGCCGTGCCCCTGGCGCCGCGCAGGGCCGCACCCTGGTCGGGCCGCCGTCGCGGCCGCTCACGCTCCTCCTGGCCCTCGCGGGCGGCCTCGCCACCGACGCGGCGTTCCCCGACCGCGGGTGGTGGCCCGTCGCGTTCGTCGGCGTCGCCGCGCTGTTCTGGGCGCTGCGTCGCGACGGTGCGCGCTGGGGCTTCCTCGTGGGGCTCGTGTGGGGGCTCGCGTTCTTCCTGCCGCACCTGTGGTGGGCCAACTACGCGACCGAGACCGTGCCGTGGGTCGCATTGTCCGCCATGGAGGCGTGCTTCGTCGCCGTGCTCGGCGCCGCCTGGGTGTGGGCGCGGCGGTGGTCGTGGCTCGCCGGGCGTCCGTGGGCACAGGCGGTCGCGTTCGCGCTGCTGTTCGTGGGCGTCGAGCAGGCGCGCACCGAGGTGCCGTTCGGCGGCTTCCCCTGGGGCCGGCTCGCGTTCTCCCAGGCGGACTCCCCGCTCGGGCGCGCGGCGTGGCTCGGCGGCGAGGTCCTCGTGTCCCTCCTCGTCGCGCTCGCCGGGTCGTTGCTCGCGGTCGCGGTGCTCGCGGTGGTGCGTCGCCGCGACCTCGTGACGGGTGCCGTCGTCCCGGTGGCGGTCGCCGGGGCTCTCGTGGCCGCGCCCCTGCTCGTGCCGCTCGACACCCGTGCCGAGGCGGGCACCCTCGCCGTCGGGGCCGTGCAGGGCAACGTGGGCGAGCCCGGGCTGGGGTCGTTCGCGAACCGGGCCGAGGTGCTCAACAACCATCTCCAGGGGACCGTCGCGCTGCTGGACGAGGTGGAGCCCGGCGACCTCGACGTCGTGCTGTGGCCCGAGAACGGGTCCGACCTCGACCCGCAGACCGCGCCCGACGTCGCCCGCGCGATCGACGACGCCGCGCGCGAGGTCGACGCCCCGATCCTCGTCGGTGCGCAGGAGTACCCCGACACCGGCGGCCGGTACAACGTGTCGCTCCTGTGGGAGCCGGGCGCGGGTGTCGTCGACCGGTACGCCAAGCAGCACCCCGCCCCGTTCGGCGAGTACATCCCCCTGCGGTCCCTGCTGCGGATCTTCTCCGACCAGGTCGACCGCGTGAGCATCGACATGATCCCCGGCACCGAGACGGGTGTCGTCGACCTCGCGTCCGAGCGCCTCGGGCG
This sequence comes from Cellulosimicrobium protaetiae, assembly GCF_009708005.2. Lineage (NCBI taxonomy): Bacteria > Bacillati > Actinomycetota > Actinomycetes > Micrococcales > Promicromonosporaceae > Cellulosimicrobium > Cellulosimicrobium protaetiae. Next base: position 2,830,418 of record NZ_CP052757.1, read on the forward strand.
CACCGTGCCGCTCGGCGTCGTCATCTGCTTCGAGGTCGCCTACGACGGCCTCGTGAACGACGCCGTGGACGCGGGCGCCGAGGTGCTCGTCGTGCAGACGAACAACGCCTCCTTCGGGTACACCGCCGAGTCCACCCAGCAGCTCGCCATGTCGCGCCTGCGGGCCGTGTCGACCGGGCGCGCGACCGTGCAGGTCTCGACCGTCGGCGTCAGCGGCGTCATCGCCCCCGACGGCACCCTCCTGCAGAGCACCGAGCTGTTCACGGCCGACCAGATGGTCGCGGACCTGCCGCTGCGCACGAGCCTCACCCCGGCCGTCCGGGCGGGGGACTGGCCGGGACGGGCCGTCGAGCTCCTCGCGCTCGGCCTGCTGGCGGCGGGCGTCGTGAGCGTCGTCCGCGAGCGCCGGGCCGCTCGGCCGGCCGCGACCGGGGACGACGCGCGGTGAGCCGCCCGGAGGATCAGCCCGCGCCGGGCCGCGTGCTCGTCGTCGTGCCCACGTACGACGAGGCGCTGACCCTGCCGGGCACGCTCGCGCGTCTGCGCGCCGCGGTGCCGGACGCGGACGTGCTCGTGGTCGACGACGCGAGCCCCGACGGGACGGGCGAGCTCGCCGACGCCGCGGCCGCGACGGACCCGGGCGTGCACGTGCTGCACCGGGCGGGCAAGGAGGGGCTGGGCGCGGCGTACGTCGCCGGGTTCGGCTGGGGCCTGGACGCCGGGTACGACGTCCTCGTCGAGATGGACGCCGACGGGTCGCACCAGCCCGAGCAGCTGCCGTCCCTGCTCGCGGCGCTCGGCCCGACCCGGTCGGACGCCGCGGGGGAGCGGGGCGCGGACCTCGTCATCGGGTCGCGCTGGGTGCCGGGCGGGCGGGTGGAGAACTGGCCGTGGCACCGCGAGGTGCTCTCCCGCGCGGGCAACGCGTACGTGCGCGTCGCGCTCGGGCTCCGCCTGGGGGACGCGACCGCGGGGTTCCGCGCGTACCGGGCCGGGGCGCTGCGCGCCGTCGACCTCGCGAGCGTGGAGTCGCACGGGTACTGCTTCCAGGTCGACATGGCGTGGCGGGTCGCGCGCACGGGCGGGCGCGTGGTCGAGGTGCCGATCACGTTCGTCGAACGCACCGCGGGCCGGTCGAAGATGAGCCGCGCGATCGTCACCGAGGCGCTGTGGAAGGTCACCGTGTGGGGTGCGCGACGGCGCGCGGCCCAGCTCGCGGGTGCCGTGCGGGGGCGGGGGAGCCGGGCGTCTCGTTGAGGGCGGGCGCAGCGAGGACGGTGCGCGAGCGGTGCAGCCTCGGCGCCCTGCCCGTGGCGCACGAGAGGCCCGAACCCCTGACGGGGTCCGGGCCTCTCCGGTCGTCGGGCGACCGCGCGGTGTCAGGCGCTGCGGCGCAGCTTCCCGGCGCGCAGCAGGCCGAGGCGCTCGTCGAGCAGCTCCTCGAGCTCGGAGATGGTGCGGCGCTCGAGCAGCATGTCCCAGTGGGTGCGGGCGGGCTTGCCGGCCTTGGGCTCGGGGCGCTCCGCGTCGCGCAGCAGCGCCTCGGCGCCGCAGCGGCACTCCCACACCGGGGGGACCTCGGCGTCGGTCGAGAACGGCAGGATGATGGTGTGCCCGTTGGGGCAGTCGTAGTGCGCCTGGAAGCGGGGGGCGAAGTCGACGCCCTCGTCCGACTCCATGCTCTTCGCACCGATGCTCATCCCGCGCAGCGAACGGTCGGCCATGGTGTCCTCCTGAGGGGTCTTCGGGGGTGGGTGGGCGCGCCCGGTGGGGTGCGGGCAGCGGCCCGGTCTACGAGAGGCAACGCCTCGCCGTCGGTCGGTGTTCCGGCGTGCAGTGAAGGTCCGGTGAACGTCGCGGGCGTTCGCGGCCGGTCCGCTCCCACGGCGTCGAGCCGGTCCGCCACGGCGCGTCGCGGTCCCAGGCTCCCGGGTTTCGATGCCCGACGCAACTCGTCCGGCGTCGCGCGGCCCCGGAGGTGCGCACGCTCACGCACCCGTGCGCGGACGACGCGGGAACAAACGGGGGAGATGCCCGGTTGTGCGCCGTGTACATGCAAACGCATCGACCTAGGACTCACGGGAGCACACCATGCAGTTCGGCATCTTCACCGTCGGCGACGTGACGACGGACCCCACGACGGGCCGGACCCCCGACGACACCGAGCGTGTCCGCTCGATGCTGACCATCGCGAAGCACGCCGACGAGGCGGGACTGGACGTCTTCGCGACGGGCGAGCACCACAACCCGCCGTTCGTCCCGTCCTCGCCGACGACCATGCTCGGCTACCTCGCCGGTGTGACGAAGAACATCGTCCTGTCGACGTCCACGACCCTCATCACGACGAACGACCCCGTGCGCCTCGCGGAGGAGTACGCGATGCTCCAGGTCATCTCCGGCGGGCGCATGGACCTCATGATGGGGCGCGGCAACACGGGACCGGTGTACCCGTGGTTCGGGCAGGACATCCGCAACGGCATCCCGCTCGCGATCGAGAACTACGCGCTGCTGCGCCGTCTGTGGACCGAGGACGTCGTGGACTGGGAGGGCAAGTTCCGCACCCCGCTGCAGGGCTTCACCTCCACGCCGCGCCCGCTGGACGGCGTGCCGCCGTTCGTGTGGCACGGGTCGATCCGCAGCCCCGAGATCGCCGAGCAGGCCGCCTACTACGGCGACGGGTTCTTCCACAACAACATCTTCTGGCCCATCAGCCACACCAAGCAGATGGTGCAGTTCTACCGCCAGCGCTGGGAGCACCACGGCCACGGCCCCGCGGACACCGCGATCGTCGGCCTCGGCGGCCAGGTGTTCCTGCGCAAGGACTCCCAGAAGGCGTGGGACGAGTTCCGGCCCTACTTCGACAACGCTCCCGTGTACGGGCACGGCCCGTCGATGGAGGACTTCACGCGCGAGACGCCGCTCACCGTCGGCTCCCCGCAGCAGGTGATCGACCGGTACGCCGCGATGCGCGAGCACGTGGGGGACTACCAGCGTCAGCTGTTCCTCATGGACCACGCCGGCCTGCCGCTCAAGACCGTGCTCGAGCAGATCGACCTCCTCGCGGGCGAGGTCGTGCCCGTGCTCCGCAAGGAGATGGAGGCCGCGCGCCCCGCGCACGTGCCGGCGAACCCGCCGAGCCACGCCGAGCGCGTCGCCGCCGCCCGGGCCGCCGGGACCGAGGGTGCCGCGCACGTCGGCGGCACCGAGGACCGCTGGACCGGGCGCACCGCCGAGGACGACCAGCAGCCGGCGAACGCCGGCGCCGCGTTCGGGCTGTGACCCGCGCCGTCCCGCGGCCGACGTGACCGGCCGCGGGACCGGTCGCCCGACGGCGTACGGTCGAGGGGTGCCCCCGCGCACCCGGCGACCGGCCGCCGTCGGGCACCCCGCACCACCCGGCCCGGTGACGGACCGACCCCCGCACGACACGCCACACCCCAGGAGCACCGCATGACCGCCAGCACCCCCGCCCCGGACCGCCGCCTCGTCGTGGTGTCCGCCGGGTTGTCCAAGCCGTCCTCCACGCGCCTCCTCGCCGACCGACTCGGCGAGGCCACCGTGCGCGAGCTCCAGGGGCTCGGCGTGAGCGCCGAGGTCGAGACCGTCGAGCTGCGCGACCACGCGCACGCCGTCGTCGACACCATGCTCACCGGGTTCCCCACGGGCGAGCTCGCCGAGGTCCTCGAGCGCCTCGCCGCCGCCGACGGGATCGTCGTGGCCACCCCGCTGTTCACCACCACGTACTCCGGGCTGCTCAAGTCGTTCGTCGACATCCTCGACAAGGACTCGCTCACCGGCACGCCCGTCCTGCTCGGCGCGACCGGCGGCACCGCCCGCCACTCGCTCGCGCTCGAGTACTCCCTTCGCCCGCTGTTCACCTACCTGCGGGCCGACGTCACCACGACGTCCGTGTTCGCCGCGACCGACGACTGGGCGGCCGCCGAGGCCGACGCCGGCGGCGGGCTGCCCGCCCGGATCGCCCGAGCCGGGCGCGAGCTCGCGGAGAAGGTCGCCCTGCGCAAGAACTCCGGCCCTGCGGACCCGTTCGCAGCCACGCCCGACTTCACGGCGCTGCTCGGCGGGCTCTGACCCCACCAGACCGCGCGCCCCCGGCCACCGGTGCTCCCGGCCGGGGGCGCGCTCACGTCTCCTGACCTGCAACGACACCGCCCGAAGGGTTGCCCCCGGAGGGTGTCGCGCGGCAGGATCGGGGGACCGACGACGACGGGGGAGCACAGTGAGCACGCACGCGACCGAAGGACGGGGTGCAGCGCCCACCACAGCGCCCACCGCAGCGACGACCGTCGAGACCGCCGACGAGACCACCGCGGCGCCCAGCGCCCCCGTCACCGTCACGGTGCCCGTCGTCGAGGCGCTCGCGGAGCACGTCCGCGCCCCCCGGCCGACGACACCCCCGGAACGCCGGCCGGTCGGCGTCGTCACCGTCCCCGGCCGCGCCCCCGACACGTCGCGCTTCTCCGCCGCGCCCCGCTACCCGGCCATGTTCCACGTCGCCGGCGGGCGGCTCGTGTGGGACGGCGCACGGCTGCGCCTCGTCCGCGGCGACGACACCGTGCTCGAGCCCGCCGGGCGACCCGTCGTGACCGTCAGCGGGGACGGGCCGACCGTCGTCGTGACCTGGCGCGACGAGCACCCCGGATCCCGGACGACACGCGCCGTCCTGCTCGACGGATCCTCCGCCCGCTTCGCCCGGTTCGCGCGCTCGCTCGCAGACACGCGCCCCGGGAGCGTCGTCGTCGACGACCGGACCGTCCCCTCGCCGCGCGTACCGCGCCTCCAGCCCCACCAGGCAGGCACCGCCCGACGCCCCGGCGTGTTCGCCCGCGCCCTGTGGCGCGTCGTCGGCCGCGGCGCACCCGCCGCGAGCGCCACCTCGGATGACGGGGGAGCAGCGCTGGTCGCCCGGCTCGAACGGCTCGCCGCCCTGCACCGCGCCGGCGACCTCACCGACACCGAGTTCGCGCGCGCGAAGCAGGCGCTGCTCGGCTGACAGGTCCGACCGGGGAGGGGCTGCCGTCAGTCCCCGCTCGGACCCCACCCGGTCACGTCGACCTCCGTCATGACGGACCGGCCGTCGCGGAAGTCCCCGTACCGCGCCCACGCGAGCGTGACCCGCAGCAGCACGATGCCGTCGTCGGCCAGCGACCCCGCGAACTGGGGGAACGCCGCCACGTACGCCGCGGCGCACCGCTCCCGGTCCGCGCCGGCCGGGACGTCCGCGACACCCTCGCACTGGACCGTCGTCCCGTCCGTCCCGCCCACCGTCACCGCGACCCGCGGGTCCCGCGCCAGGTTCGCCACCTTGCGCGACGTCGAGCGCGCGTCGAACACCAGCTCGCCCGTGTGCGTCGCCGCCACCGCGAGGAACGCGGCCTGAGGCCCGCCGTCGTCCCCCAGCGAAGCGACGACGCCCCACCCCTGGGAACGGACATAGCCGACGAACGCGTCACGATCCATGCCGACACCGTAGCGGGCGGCTCCCGACCAAGAACACCGAGATCGCCCCATGGGCACGAAGACGCTGGACCCACGGGACGCGACCTGACGCCGTCGCACGATGACCGAGTCCCGTACCGACCTCGCCGGCACCGACCAGGAAGCTCTGGGGGACACCGCCGCCGCCCGGTACGACACCCCCGGTGAGGGCTCTCGCCCCCCGGACGTCCCGCCATCGACCGGGGCTCCGCGACATCGATGGCGGACCGTAGGACGCCTCACGCCCCGAGCGACACCTCGATCGAACCGAGGTCCCGCACCGCGAAGCGATGGTGCTCCCACTCCTCCTCCAGGATCACGTGCAGGCACGACAACGTCGTCTCCGGGTACTGCGGCGACCACGGGTTGCGCCGCACCACCACCAGCTCCTCCGGCGTCACCCCGGCCAGGAAGTCCCGCACCATCGTGACCCGACCCGCCCGCGCCTCCAGCACGTCCCCGTACGACGGCGTCCCCGTCACGAACAACGACACGTCCAGCCCGTCCTCCGCCGCCTGCGGACCCGCCTGACCCAACGGGTGGAACGGCTGCTCCACCTCCAGCACCGCCCGCCCCAACCACGCGTCCGTCGCCAGCACCAGGTGCCGCAGCGTCTGCGCGAACGACCACTCGCCGTCCACCGACACGTCCACGGCGCTCGCGGGCAGCTCCGCGACCCGCTCGAGCGTCGCGGCCCACGTCGACTCCAGCACCGCCCACGCCGCACGCAGCCCCTCGGGGTCGCCCGCACGCCGCAGAGCACGGCCCGGGAACCGGCGGTCCAGCTCCGCCTCCACGAACCCGGCCACGTCGACGCCGTTGACGCGGAACGTGGAGCCGCCGTCCGCGAGCCACGGCGCGTCGATGTCGGCACCCTCCACCTGCACGCCCCGCATGACCACACCGGACAGGTCTGACTCCACGAACCGCGCACCCCGCAGGTCCGCACCGTCGAACGTCGCGCCGCGCAGGTCGTCGGAGCGGGTGAACCGGGCCATGAGCGCCTCCTCGGGGAACGACCCACCCGAGGAACCCGACCAGCCCGGGGGAGAGGCCTCGACGCGGCGACAACGCCGCAGCAGGGCGACCGGGCGGGGGAGAGGCGTGCGCCTCTTCGACGGTCTCGACGAGCGGGGACGACGAACGCACCGTACGCCGCCCGACCCACACCCACCAGAGGGCGGCACGCGACCACCGCCGCCCCGGCACCACCGCGCAGGCACCCCCGAGCCGGTCGACGCGCCGACCAGATGGTCCGCGCGGACGCCGGCCCGGGGGAGCATCGGACCATGCCGATCCTGCCCGCCGAACGCGACCCCCGACTCGTCACCGTCCGACGCGGCGGCACCCTCACCGACGACCACCACCGCCAGCTCGCCCGGTGGGCCGTCGACTGCGCCGAGCACGTCCTGCCGATCTTCGAGGACGCCCGACCCGACGACACCCGGCCCCGCGACGCCCTCGACGTCGCCCGCGCCTGGATCCGCGGCGAGGTCCCCATGAAGACCGCGCACAGCACCGCCTTCGTCGCCAACGCCGCCGGCCGCGACCAGCCCGCCCCCGTCAAGTACGCGGCGCTCGCGGCCGGGCAGGCGGTGGCGGTCGCGCACGTCGCGGCGCACGACCTCGGCGCGGCGGCCTACGCCATCCGGGCCGCCGCCGCGGACGCCGCCGCCCGAGGCGAGGCCCCGGAGGCCGCGCGGCTCGCGGAGCGGGACTGGCAGCGCGAGCGCATCCCGGCGGAGCTGCGCGAGCTCGTCCTGGACGACCAGCGACGACGGAGCGCGATCTGCTGGGACGTGTTCGACGACTGATCGCGAACCTCGGCGCCGAGGCGCGCGTCAGCGACGCTCAGCGCAGGAGGTCCTCGTACGGCGCCAGGGGGATCCTGCCGTCCGCCGTGGCCGCGACGCGCTCGTCGCCGGCCACGAGGACGTCGGCCTGGAGCACGGCCACCGCCACGTACTCGGCGGCTGCGGTGTCGTCCGCGTCGAGCTCGCGGGCGATCCGCCACGCCGTGGCCCGCGAGACGCGGTCGCCGAGCAGCCGGATCTTCAGCGTCGCGACGCCCTCCAGGCGGGCGCGCGCGGTCTTCTCGTCGAGCACGCCGCGGCGTACGTCGCGGTAGAGCATCGACAGCGTGTGGCTGCGCAGGACCGCAGGGCCGACGAGCGGGCGACGCGCACCGAGGGCGACGTCGTCCTGCACGAGGCGCAGCGCGGTGACGGCGTCGATCGCGCACCGGGTGGACTGTTCGAGGGCGACGGATCCCATGGCAGCCAGTAGACACCCGAGGACCCACGACGGCCCGGGAGCCGCACGCGAGAGGCGGCGAGAGCGGCCCGTCCGACCTCTTCCGCAGAACGCCGATAATGTACATTATGTCATTTCGCGGTCGAGAGTGCCGCGTCCGCGCATCACGGAGGGCCGTCGAGCGCTCCCCTTCGTCATGAGCACGACGACGTACGCACCCCGGCTCGACGCGCGCCGATCCGCCGGCCGCACCGTGGACCCGAGCGACGGCAGACGACGGCTCGCGGGCCCGGTCGCACCGACACCGTCCCGGACGCGATCAGGAATCGGCTCCAGGACGCTCGTCGCGACCGCGCCGTTCACCGGCATCTCTCCGGACGGCCGTCGTCCTCGACGTGCGCTCACGACGACGCTCGTGACGCTCGCGTGGCTCCCGGCCCTCGCGCTGACCCTCGTGGCGTTCGCGGTCGTCGGCGTCGCCGCCGGCGTGGCGACCGTCGCCGTGTGGGCCTGGCGCTCGGTGTCCCCCGTGCGGACGCCGCGGACCGGGGCCGACGATGCCGACGCGTCGCGGGACGAGCTCGATCCGTCGGCGACCCCGACCGGCCGACCCCGCGGCCGACGGCTGGTACGGGACCGCACGCTGGGCTACGATGCCTAGAATCGGACATACACCGCAAACCATTGTGTTTAGGTCAACAGCGTGCTGACGCACCGTCATCGCCCCCTGTGACGGTGGCACGGCCCGCACGAGTGCGGCGCGCCGTCCTCCCCACCGTCCGGCGACGACACCTGTGGCTCCCCCGAGCACGTCGCCCACCGGCTCCCCTTCACGTCTCCCCGCCCCGGCGTCCACCACGCCTGCGTGTGTGCGAGCCTGGGCACGTGCCCGAGGTCGACACGCCCCAGATGCCCTTCCCTCCCCCGCCGCTGCCCGACGTCGTCGGCGCCCGCGAACGCACCGTGCACGTCGTGACCCACCCCGAGGCGACGCACCACGTCGAGGGGCTCGTCGGGGGCGTCCACGACTCCGACCTCACAGCCGCGGGCGTGCGACAGGCACTCCGCCTCGCGGCCGCCCTGCGCGCCCGGCTCCCGCGCGACGCCGCGGTCGACCTCGTCACGTCCGACCTCCTGCGCACGCGCCGCACCGCCACCGCGATCGGCGAGGCGCTCGGCGTCGCGCCACGCCTGGACGCCCGGCTGCGCGAGTCGTCCTACGGCGAGGCGGGCGGGCGTCCGCAGGAATGGCTCGACGCGCGGTTCGTCCCGCCGCCGGCCGTGGGCGACCGCCTGCGCCACGACCTGGGTGTCGCGGGCGCGGAGACGAGGCTCGACGTCGCCCTGCGGGTGTACGCGGCCACGACGGACCTGCTCCACCACGACATCGACCACCAGGTGGTCGTCACGCACGGGTTCGCGGCGACGTTCGTGGTCGCCGCGTGGATCGGGATGCCCGTCGAGGCGGCGGGGCACGTCACGTTCCCCGTCCCCTCCGGGAGCATCACGACCCTGCGCGAGGACGGGTTCTTCCACAACCGCGGGGTGCTGAGCGTCGGGGACGTCGCGCACCTGGACGAGGGACGCTGAGCCTCGACCTCCGGCCAGCGTCGGCGCAGGTCAGGGCACCGCGCCGACGCCTCCTTGTCGGTGGCACGACCTAGGCTGACGCCGACCGCACCCTGAAGGAGGCCGCACATGGTCGCCCCGCCCCGCCTCGAGCGGATCACCGTCGCCGAGGCGGCCGACCGCTACCTCGCGTCCGTCGTCGCCCAGACGCTGCGCGGCATCCTGTCGCCGACGACGCGCCGCAGCTACGAACGAGACGTGACCGAGTTCGCGCGGCTCGCCGGGCCGGCCCGGGTGCTGGACGACGTCACCGGGGAGGACGTCGACGACGTCCTGCTGCGCTACCAGACCACCCCCGACGGCCGGTACGCGGACGCGTCGCGCAAGCCGGGGAGCTCGGGCCGCTCCGCCGCGACGGTGAACCGCTTCCGCCAGTCCGTCACCCGCTTCTTCACCCACGCCGCGCGCGAGGGCTGGGTCCAGGCCGACCCGATGCAGTGGGCCTCTCCCCCGGCACGCCTGCGCGACGGGCTGCGCGTCGCGCGCACGGCACTGTCCGCGGGCTCCGCGGCGTCGCTGCTCGAGGTCTCCGCGGCACGGGCGCAGGGAGACCCGGCAGCGACCCGTCGCGACCAGGACCTGCAGGTCCGCGACCGTCTCGTCGTCGCGCTCCTGCTCGTCCTCGGCCCGCGCGTGTCCGAGCTCGAGCGCGCGAACCTCGACGACTTCTCCCGCGAGCCCGACCAGACGCGCTGGCGCATCCAGGGCAAGGGCGGCCACGTGCGCACGGTCACCCTCTCTCCCCCGCTGGCCACCGCGCTCGAGGAGTATCTGGAGCGTCTGCGCCCCGCGCTCCTCGCCCGCCGCCCCGACGACCCGGACGCGCAGCGCGCGCTCCTGCTCTCCTGGCGCGGGCGGCGCATCGACGCGCAGGCGGTGCGCGGGCTCCTGCGGCGCTGCATCGAACGCATGCCCGCACAGCTCCGGCGCGAGGCCACGCCGCACGCGCTGCGCCACACGACCGCGACGCTGCTCGCCGCCGAGGGCTGGGACGTCAAGGTCGTCGCCGAGCTGCTCGGGCACGCGTCGATCGCGACCACGGGCGTGTACCTCGACCGGATCGAGGGCGAGCTTGCCGCCGCGATCCGGTCGCACCCCCTGTCCGCGGCGCTCGAGCCCGCCGAGGCCTGACGCCCACCGCCGCGGCGGCGTAGCGTCGCTGGCATGGACTCGCTCCACCGGGTGGAGCTCGTCCCGGACGACGAGCCCGCACCGACCGGGCGCGCCGCACCCGCTGGGACGCCGCCCGGGCTCGCGGCACCCGCCCGACGGCGCACGCGCGCCGTCGTCGTCGCCGTGCTGCTCGCCGCGCTCCTTCTCACGCTCGTCGCCGTCGGCTCGTGGCGCACCTCCACCGCGGAGCGCGCACGGCTCGCCCGGCCCGGCGCCGTCGTCTCCCTCGCGGTGCCACCGGAACCGGCGTGGGAGACGGACGCCGCAGCACCCCGGCTCGCCGTCGTCGCCGACGGCGACGGCGCGGTCCTCGCCGTGGTGACCGGTGAGCGCGTGGAAGGCTACGACGTCGAGACCGGTGCCCGCCGCTGGGCCGCTCTCGACGCGACGGCCTGGTGCGGGCCTGCCGCAGGCGAGACCTCGGCGCCCGCCTCCCGGCCCGGCGTCGTCACGTGCCTGACCGGGCCCGCCCTCGCACCCGTCGCCCACGTCCTCGGGCCAAGAGGGCCCACCACGGACGCGGTGCCCCTCGGGGACGACCTCGGCCGCGCGGTCCCCGCCCCGGACGGCACGGTCCTGCGCTGGTCGCGGACGGGCGGCGTCGTCCACCTCGCGCTCCAGGACGCCCGGACCGCGCAGGTCCGCTGGTACCGGGAGATCCAGCCCGACGACGCCCAGCGCACCGCGATGTGCCGGCCCCAGGTGGCGGGGCAGGCCGCCGTCACCGTCGAGGATGACCTGCTCGTCGTGCGCGGCTGCCGCCTCAGCGCGGTCCTCACGCTCGCCGGGACCCGCCTGGACGCCCGCGGCGACGCGATCACGACGGGCGTCATCTCGCGTGCGGACGGCACGTTCTGGCGCACGACCGTGCGGCTTCCCGACCGCACCGGGTCCACCCAGCTCGTCGCCCCGGACGGGACGGTCCGCACCGCCCTCTCCGGGCACCTGCTCGTCCCGCTCGTCGGTCCCGGCCGGGACGCGACCACCTGGTTCGTCACGACCCCGGCCGGCGTGCGCGCGCTCGAAGCCCCGGCGGGCCAGGGCACGGACGCCCCCCGCGAGCTGTGGCGCGTCGACCTGCCCGCCGTGCAGGTCGTGGCGCTCGCGGCCGAACGCGTCGTCCTCGCGGTCGACGGCACGCTCGTCGCCCTCGACGCGCGCACGGGCGAGCGCGCCTGGTCCTGGCCACGGGCCGTACCCGAGGAGTCCGCCGACCGTGCGAGCGGCGGGCCGGACCTGCGGCGCGGCGTGACGGCCGCGTTCACCGACGGCGCGACCCTCGCCGTGGTCGTGCCCGACCTCGACTCTCCGCGCCGAGCGCTCATGACCGGTCTGTCGCTCGACGACGGCGGCGTGCGCTGGCAGGCCGGGTATGACGCGGACCCGCACGGCTTCGCCCCGGTGGCGGGGCGGGTCGTGCACGTCGACCCGGGCACGTCGCGCGTCGTCGTGCACGGGTGAGGGTCCGCGTGCGAGCGGACGAGGGCGGGGCGAGCCTGGCGGGAGACCGGCCGCGCGCCGAGGCGACCGGGACGAGACGAGGGAGGACACCGTGCCGAAGCGCGACCCGGGCCCGAGCGTGAAGGACCCCGAGCTGTACGAGGCGCTGCGCGACGAGGGCGACTCGAAGGAGAAGGCGGCCCGCATCGCGAACGCCGCCGCGGCGTCGTCGCGCTCGAGCGTCGGCCGCAAGGGCGGGAAGGCCGGCGACTACGACGACTGGACCGTCGAGAGACTGCGCGAGCGCGCCGCCGAGATCGGCATCGAGGGACGCTCCTCGATGCGCAAGGCCGAGCTGATCGAGGCCCTGCGGTCGCACTGACCGCGCGCGTGGCGACTCCGCGGGCAGCGGAGGTGCGGGAACTCACCCCCGGCGCGCGCGCCCACCGGTCGCGCGGTGGGGCGCGCCCGCTACGGTGAGTCCGTGCACCTGTCCGCCGACTCCGCCCTGCGCACCGCCCGACGTCTCCTCTCCCGCGCGCTCGTGGTCGCCGTCGCGGCACCCGTCACGGTCGCGGGCGTCCTCGTCGCCGCCGACGCGATCCGTAAGCGCCGCAACACGACCGAGGCGTCGTTCCCCCGCTCCTCCCCCGCCGACGTCGAGGTCGCAGGGACCACGACCACGGTCTTCACCTACGGCGAGGATCTGTACCGCGAGATGCTCGCGGCGATCCGCGGGGCACGACGCCGGATCCTGCTCGAGACGTACATCTGGAAGGCGGACGCGCTCGGCGAGAAGTTCAAGGCGGCGCTCGTCGAGGCCAGCGACCGCGGTGTCGAGGTGTTCGTCGTCTACGACGGCTTCGCGAACCTCGTCGTCCCGCAGTCGTTCTTCGACCTGCCGGAGCCGATCCACGTCATCCGCTACCCGGTGTTCCGCCCGGGCGTCCTCATGCTCAACGTGCGCAAGTCGGGCCGGGACCACCGCAAGATCCTCGTCGTCGACGACGAGATCGCGTTCGTCGGCGGGTACAACATCGGCGCCCTCTACGCGACGCAGTGGCGCGACACGCACGTGCGCCTCGTCGGACCGAGCGCGTGGGAGCTGCGCAACGCGTTCGTGGACTTCTGGAACGCCAACCGGAAGCCCGGCCAGCCGCTCCTCGCCGACCCTGGCTCGATGCACTGGGAGCCGCGCCTGCGCGCGGCACGCAACGCGCCCGCGCACCTCGTCTTCCCGATCCGCGGCATCTACCTCGACGCGATCGACCGGGCGAGCTCGCACGTGTACATCACGCAGGCGTACTTCATCCCGGACCGCGAGATCCTCGCAGCGCTCCTCGCGGCCGCGGCGCGCGGGGTCGACGTGCGGGTCCTGGTGCCCGAGCGGTCCAACCACGTGCTCGCCGACTGGCTGTCGCGCGGGCTGTACACGGCGCTGCTCAGGGGCGGGGTGCGCATCCACCTGTACCGGGACGCGATGGTGCACGCGAAGACCGCGACGATCGACGGCGCGTGGACCACGATCGGGACGGCGAACATCGACCGGCTCTCCCTCACCGGCAACTACGAGGTGAACCTCGAGATCACCGACGCCGGGGTGGCCGCGCAGATGGAGAAGGTCTTCGACGTCGACCTGTCGAACTCGCGCGAGCTGACCCTCGCCGAGTGGGACGCGCGGTCGGTGGCGGCCAAGCTCAGCGAGGTCGTCCTCACGCCGCTGCGCCCCCTGCTCTGACCCGCGGGCGTCGGAAGATCGCGCACGCGCGGCGTCCAGCCTCGTCCGCCGCACCACCGCTCGGCCCGCGTTCGCCACGGGTCCGGGTACCAGCCGGGCACCGACGTCCCGGTCACCGGCCGTCCACGGCCCGCGCGACGTCGGCCGCATCCTCCTCCGGGCGCGGTGGCACGGTCTCGTCCTCCTCGAGCAGCGCCACCTCGCCGTACTCCGGGTGCTCGTCGCGCAGCGCGCGCGCCGCGGCGTCGCCGGCACCGTCCAGGCTGCCCGCGGCCACGTCGAGCGAGTCGCCCGGGGTGAGGGGTCGGTACGCGTACGTCCCGCCCGTGCGCTGCTCCCCGAGGAGCCGGTCGACGAGGCCGTGACCGGCCGCGGACAGCAGGGCGTCGTGGACGGGGACGACGACGCGCGGGTCGAGCGCGCGCACGAAGTCGATCGTCTCCGCGAGCTTCAGCCAGGGAGCGGCCACGGGTGCGAGCAGCACGTCGAGCCGGTTCCCGCCGAGCGCGTCACGGCCCGGCGCGTCGAACGAGTCCCCCGGGTGCAGGAGCGTCGCGCCGTCCCCGCGCACGAGGTACGTCACGTTCGCGATCCGGGGCACGTCCGCGTGGATCACCGCGTGCTGCCCGCCGCCGACCACGACCTCCAGCCCTCCGAGGTCGAGCCCGTCACCCGGCACGACGGCGTGCACGCGCGCCGACGCGTCGCCCGGCAGGGACGGGCGCAGCGCGGCGACCACGGCCTCCGGCGCCCAGACCGTGAGCCCGGGCCGGGCGGCGAGGGCGGCTCCGAGCGCCGCCCCGTCGACGTGGTCGGGGTGCTGGTGGGTGACCAGCACGGTGCTCGCGTCGCGCAGCGCGGCCGCGGCGTCGCTGAACGTGCCCGGGTCGATCGCGACGACCTGCCCGCCGTGGCGCACCGTGACGCACGCGTGGCCGTGGAACGTGACTCGCATGGATCCTCCTCCGTTCACCCTGCCCGCGAACTGCCCGTGCCCGCGCGACCGCCGTCGCGCGGGCTCAGCCCACCACGAGGACCAGGTCACCGCCCTCGAGCTGCTGCACCGCGCCGATCGCGACGCGCCGGACCGTGCCCGCGACCGGCGTCGTGATCGCGGCCTCCATCTTCATCGCCTCGACCGTCGCCACGGTCTGCCCCGCCTCGACGACGTCGCCGGTCACGACGACCGGCGTCACCGCGCCCGCGAACGGCGCCGCGACCTGCCCCGGCTGCGCCGGGTCCGCCTTCTCCGCCGAGCGCACGTCGACGTCGACCGCCCGGTCGCGCACCTGGATCGGGCGCAGCTGACCGTTGAGGGTGAACATCACGGTGCGCATGCCCCGCTCGTCCGGCGTACCGATCGCCTCGAGGCCCACGAGCAGGCGCACGCCCTTGCCGAGCGCGACCGCGACCTCCTGACCCGGCTCGAGCCCGTACAGGTACGTGGGGGTGTCGAGCACGGACACGTCCCCGTACGCCTGGCGTACCTGCTCGAACTCCTTGGTCGGCCCCGCGAACAGCAGGTGGTTCAGCCGCCGACGACGCACCTCGCCGGGCTGCGCGAGCTCGGCCTCGTCCTCCGAGGAGAGCGGCGTCACGCCGCCGCGCGGGGCGCGGCCGGCGAGCGCGCGCGAGCGGAACGGCTCCGGCCAGCCCCCGGGCGGGTCGCCGAGCTCGCCGCCCAGGAACCCGATCACCGAGTCCGGGATGTCGAAGGACTGCGGGTCGGCCGCGAACTCCGCCGGGTCCGCGCCCGCCGCCACGAGGTGCAGGGCGAGGTCCCCCACGACCTTCGACGACGGCGTCACCTTCACCAGGCGCCCGAGGATGCGGTCCGCCGCGGCGTAGGTCGCCTCGATCTGCTCGAACTTGTCCCCGAGGCCCAGCGCGATCGCCTGCTGACGCAGGTTCGACAGCTGCCCGCCCGGGATCTCGTGCTCGTACACGCGACCCGTCGGCCCGGGCAGACCGGACTCGAACGGCGCGTAGACGCGGCGCACCGCCTCCCAGTAGGGCTCCAGGTCAGCGACCGCAGCCAGCGACAGGCCCGTGTCGCGCTCGGTGTGCTCGAGGCCCGCGACGAGCGCCGACAGCGACGGCTGGCTCGTCGTCCCCGCCATGGCGGCGCTCGCGGCGTCCACGGCGTCGACGCCTGCGGCCGCCGCGGCCAGCAGGGTGGCCATCTGCCCGCCCGAGGTGTCGTGCGTGTGCAGGTGCACGGGCAGGTCGAAGCGCTCGCGCAGGGCCGTCACGAGCCGCGACGCCGCCGCGGGCCGCAGGAGCCCGGCCATGTCCTTGATCGCGAGCACGTGCGCGCCGGCGTCGACGATGCGGTCCGCAAGGCGCAGGTAGTAGTCGAGCGTGTACAGGTCCTCGGCGGGGTCGAGCAGGTTGCCCGTGTAGCACAGGGCGACCTCGGCGACCGTGGTGCCCGTGGCGCGCACGGCCTCGATCGCGGGGCGCATCTGGTCGACGTCGTTGAGCGCGTCGAAGATGCGGAACACGTCGATGCCCGTCGCGGCGGCCTCCTCGACGAACGCCTCGGTGACGCGCGTCGGGTACGGCGTGTACCCGACGGTGTTGCGACCGCGCAGCAGCATCTGGATCGCGAGGTTCGGCATCGCCTCGCGCAGGGTCGCGAGCCGCTCCCACGGGTCCTCGCCGAGGAAGCGCAGCGCGACGTCGTACGTGGCCCCGCCCCAGGCCTCGACGGACCACAGCTGCGGCGTGGCGCGCGCGACGTAGGGCGCGACGGCGGCCAGGTCGTGCGTGCGCACGCGCGTCGCGAGCAGCGACTGGTGGGCGTCGCGGAACGTGGTGTCGGTGACGCGCAGGCGCTGCTCGGCGCGCAGCGCGTGCGCGAAGCCCTCGGGGCCGAGCTCGAGGAGCTGCTGGCGCGTGCCGGGCGGCGGCGCGACCGACAGGTCGAGCGCGGGCAGCTTCGTCGCAGGGTCGGTGGTGCGCTGCGGCTCGCCGTGCGGGCGGTTGACCGTGGCGTCCCCCACGAACGCCAGCAGGCGCGTGCCGCGGTCGGCGCTCTCGCGCGCGGCGAGGAGTTCGGGCCGCTCGTCGATGAACGACGTCGCGACGTTGCCCGCGACGAACTCCGGGTCGGCGAGCACGGCCTGGAGGAACGGGATGTTGGTGCGGATGCCGCGGATGCGGAACTCGGCGAGCGCACGTCGGGCGCGGCGGACCGCCGTCGGGAAGTCACGGCCGCGGCACGTGAGCTTGACGAGCATCGAGTCGAAATGGCCCGACACGACGGACCCGGCGGTCGCGGTCGCGCCGTCGAGCCGCACGCCCGCCCCGCCCGGGGAGCGGTAGGCGATGATGCGCCCCGTGTCGGGGCGGAACCCGTTCGCCGGGTCCTCGGTCGTGATGCGGGTCTGCAGGGCGGCGCCGTTGACGCGCACGTCCTCCTGCCGGATCCCGAGGTCCTCCAGCGTCTCGCCCGACGCGATGCGCATCTGCGCGGACACGAGGTCGACGTCGGTGACCTCCTCGGTCACGGTGTGCTCGACCTGGATGCGCGGGTTCATCTCGATGAACACGTGCTTCCCGGCACGCTCCCCCACCGTGTCCACGAGGAACTCGACGGTGCCCGCGTTCTGGTACCCGATGTGCCGGGCGAACCGCACCGCGTCCGCGCACAACGCGTCGCGGATCGCGGGGTCGAGGTTCGGCGCGGGTGCGATCTCGACGACCTTCTGGTGGCGGCGCTGCAACGAGCAGTCCCGCTCGTACAGGTGCACGACGTTCCCGGCGCCGTCGGCGAGGATCTGCACCTCGATGTGCCGCGGGCGCAGCACCGCCTGCTCGAGGAAAACCGTCGGGTCGCCGAACGCCCCGTCGGCCTCGCGCATCGCGGCGGCGAGCGACTCGGGCAGGTCCTCGCGCGCGTCCACGCGGCGCATGCCTCGACCCCCGCCGCCGGCGACCGCCTTGACGAACACCGGGAAGCCGATCTCGTCCGCGGCGGCGACGAGCTCGTCGACGTCCGACGACGGCTCGCTCGACGCGAGCACCGGCAGGCCGGCCTCGCGCGCGGCCTTGAGCGCGCGCACCTTGTTGCCCGCGAGCTCGAGCACCTCGGGCGGCGGCCCGACGAACGTCAGCCCGGCGTCCGCGCACGCGCGCGCCAGGTCCGGGTTCTCCGAGAGGAACCCGTAGCCCGGGTAGACCGCGTCGGCGCCCGCCTCGCGCGCGACGCGCACGATCTCCTCGATGTCGAGGTACGCCCGGACCGGGTGACCGGGCTCCCCGACCAGGTAGGCCTCGTCGGCCTTGAGCCGGTGCTCGGAGTTGCGGTCCTCCTGCGGGAACACCGCGACGGTGCGGGCTCCCAGCTCGTAGGCGGCGCGGAACGCCCTGACGGCGATCTCCGCGCGGTTGGCGACCAGGACCTTCGAGAACACCGGCACTCCATCCGTCGACCGTGCGGCGCCGCCGGGGAGGGCGTGACGCGCCGCGTACCGGGCGATCCTCCCACGGTGTCGCGGGACAGGCCGTCGCACCGGCTGTGACGTGGTCCACAGGCTCACCGGCGCATGGTTCGCGCCCCGCCGGTGCGGTGATCGTCGCCCGGGAGGTTCCGGGCGCTCGCGGGGTCAGCCGGCGGAGCGGGCGCGACGGCGCTGCGCGAGCTCGTCCTGCGGGCTCGCCGCCGCGTCGTCCTCGTCCTCGAGCGACTCGGTCGGGAGCTCGGCGAGCGTCCCCTCGACCTCGCGCCACACGCGGCCGACGGCGATGCCGAAGACGCCCTGCCCGCCCTGGACGAGGTCCACGACCTCGTCGGGCGACGTGCACTCGTACACGCTCGCGCCGTCGCTCATGAGGGTGATCTGCGCCAGGTCGTCGACGCCGCGCTCGCGCAGGTGCTCGACGGCCTGACGGATCTGCTGCAGGGAGACCCCGGTGTCGAGGAGCCGCTTGACCACCTTGAGGACGAGGATGTCGCGGAAGCTGTAGAGGCGGTGCGAGCCGGACCCGGACGCGGGGCGCACGGTCGGCTCGACGAGCCCGGTGCGGGCCCAGTAGTCGAGCTGGCGGTACGTGATCCCGGCGGCACGGCACGCGGTGGGGCCGCGGTAGCCGGTCGTGGTGTCCTGCTCGGTGATGTCCTCCCCGAAGAGGAGACCTTGCGCACCTTGCGGGACCGCCGCGCCGGCGCCGACGCTCGCCTCACCGCTGCTGTTCACTGTCGCCTCCTGGAGTGATGTCCACGTCCACGCTATGGGCGGTACCGGGGGGCGTCAACGACCGACGACCCGAGCGTGCGGGCGTGTCGCGCCGGGGCGCCCGCCGATCCCGCCACACGACCCTCGACCTGAGGTCGAAGGTCTGTCTTGTCCGTTGTGCCCGGAAGTCTCGACCACGGCTCGACGGTCGCTCCCCGGCGTCCTACTCGTCCACCGAGAAGTCCTCGGGCTGGACGTGGTCGAGGAAGTCCCGGAACTTCTCGACCTCCTCCTGCTGCGCCACGTCGACGACCTCGACGCCCGCCGTCGCGACGACCTCGGCCGAGCAGAGCACGGGGCTGCCGGTGCGCACGGCGACCGCGATGGCGTCCGACGCGCGAGAGTCGAGCCTCACCCCGTTGCTCAGGACGAGCTCGGCGAAGAAGATCCCGCCGTCGAGGGCGACGATCTCGGCGCGTTCCAGGCGCACTCCGACCGCGTCGAGCAGGTCCCGCAGCAGGTCGTGCGTCATGGGCCGCGGCGTCGGCAGCCCGGCCTGCGCCATCGCGATGGCGCTGGCCTCCCGCGGGCCGATGACGATCGGCACGACGAGCTCGGACGCGTCGTCCAGGAGCAGCACGACGATCTCCTGGTCGCGCTGCTGCTGACGGACCCCCAGCACCTCGACCGGGACCATCGGGACGTCGTCGCTCACTCCCCCACGGTACGTCCGTCGTCGGCATCCGGCAGGGGGTGGGCCGGCCCCGGCTCGTCGGCTCCTGGGCAGGTCGTGTCAGCGTGTGAGGTCGTCGATGCCTTGCCGCACGAACACGGTGTGCAGCTGGGCGCACAGCTCCCCGACCTCGGACGCCACCGTGCCCGCGTGGGCGCGGGCTGACGCGCTCTGCTGGCCTCGCCACGGCGAGACGACCTGGTGGACGAGGCTCACGTGCCGGTCCGCGGCGGTGCGCAGGGAGCGCAGGTGGCGGGGCTCGATGCCGTACTCCGACAGGCCGGCGGCGAGCACGACGACGTCGAGGGCGCGGGCGTCGAGCTGGCCTCCGGGCGCCTGCCTCAGCACCCCGGCCTCGATGAGGCCCTCGACGAGCTCTCGCTCGACGCCCGCCGCGGACACGAGCGCGTCGACCGTGTACCGCTGGCGGACGGCCGCCGACCCGGGGTCGCCGTCGGTCGTCGCGAGCCGAGGCGCGAGCGACTCGACGTCGGTGCCGGCGTCGAGCGCGGCGAGGCGCTCCTTGATGACCTTGAGCGGCAGGTACCGGTCCCGCTGCTCGACGAGCACGAACCGCAGCCGCTCCACGTCGGCGGGGCTGTACTGCCGGTACCCCGAGGCGGTGCGCACGGGGTCGATGAGGCCCTGCTCCTCGAGGAAGCGCAGCTTGGAGTGGCTGACGTTGGGGAACTCGGCGCGCAGCGCGCGCAGGACGTCGGAGATCCGCATCGTCGCGCGCCGCGAGATGCCCTGCGGCCAGGGCTCCGTCCCGGCCGCGGGCTCGGGGACCGTGGCGTGCGCGGCGCCCGTCGAGGAGTTCACGACCGGGGTGCCGCGCCGCCCGCCGGTGCCCCCGCGTGCGGGCTGGCGTGGAACGTGAGCCGGTACTTGCCGATCTGCACCTCGTCGCCGGTGGAGAGCGCGACGGCGTCGATGCGGCTGCGGTTCACGTACGTCCCGTTGAGCGACCCGACGTCGCGCACGAGGAACCGCTCGCCCTCACGGACGAACTCGGCGTGCTTGCGCGAGACGGTGACGTCGTCGAGGAAGATGTCCGCGTGCTCCGACCGGCCGGCGACGGTGCGCTCGGCGTCGAGCAGGAAGCGCGAGCCCTGCCCGGGGCCGCGCTGCATGATGAGCAGCGCGGAGTGCCGCGGCAGGGCGACGACGGCGGCGTGCTCCTCGGGGCTCAGACCACCGGGCTGCACGCCCTCCTCGATCGGGGCCTCGATCCGGCCGAAGCTGATCGTGGTGTCGCTTCCCGCCCGGTTCGGCACCTCAGGACCGCCTGGGACACTCATCTCGCCTCCTCGGGGCTCACGCACGCCGTGCTCGACCTCGGATTCCGCACCGCTGGGCCGAGGCCCCGACGGTGCGGGAATCGTGCTCGAAAACTACTACACCCGCAGGTCACACGGTGCGTGCGACCCTCGGTCGTCCCAACCTACCCCGGCCGCGCCTGCGGCGGGAAGCCACGCTCACCCGTCGGCCGGGACCGGGGTCGCGTACTCCGGCGCACGCGGCTCCACGGTCGCGGTGACCTCGACCCGGTCCTGCTGCGTGATCGTCGTGCGGGCGCCCGCCGAGCGCAGGGAGGCCATGGCGCCGCCGGGGATCTCCAGCGCGGTCTCGAGCGTGGACGGGTCACCGATGACCGTCCACCGGTACGGGGAGGAGATCTGCTGCCCGTCGACCACGATGCCGTCGGCCGAGTCCTCGAAGTAGCTGCTCGCGACGAGGCGGACCCCGTTGACCTCCATCGCCTCGGCGCCCGCGTTCCGCAGCTCCTCGAGGACGTTGAAGAGCGCGAACGCGTCCAGGGGCTCGGCACCCTCGACGACCTCGATCTCGACGCCCGGACCTTCCGCGGGCAGTCGCCCGGACAGGATGCCGAGGGTCTGCGCCTGCTGCTCGGCGAGCTCGAGCGCGGCGCGCTCGCGCCCCGACCCCGACTGCAGCTCGTCGCGCGTCGCCTCGAGCGAGGAGATCTGGTCCTCGAGCTCGCCGGAGCGCTGGGTGACGTCGTCGAGGAGGCGCACGAGGTCGCTCTGACGCAGCGAGGACAGCTGGTCCTCCTGGGTCTGGCTGACCTGGACCACGAGAGCGAACCCGAGCAGGGCGCACAGGATGCCGACGACGATCTGGGAGCGTGACGCCCGGGGCCGCAGCGCCCTCCCGAGGCCACGCAAACCGCGAGGTTCCGACTGCGTGGGGGTGCCGTGGCGCCCCACGGTCCCGATCGTGCCGGTGGTCGCGGCGGGTTCGGTGGTCGCGGGGGACTCGGTCGCCGGGCTCGCGGAGTCCCCGTCCTCCGGGGCGTCGTCGCGCTCGACGTGCGCGTCGTCGTCCGGGTCGTCCGTGCCGTCGTCGGCGGGCTCGGGTCGTGCCGTCGGGCCCGCTTCGCCCGTGCCGTCGTCGCCCGTGCCGTCGTCGTCCGAGTCGGAGACCGGGAGCGGGTCCTCGTCGTGTGCGGGCCGCAGGTCGTCACCGAGGTCGGTCGCTGCGGGGTCCGGAGCTGCCACGTCGTCGGTGCGGCCCGTCGGCGGCATCGCCTCACCGTCGGCACCGCCCGGTCCGGGCTCGTCGGCGGCAGGTGCGGTGGGCTCGGGCTCGGCGATCCCGGGAACCTGGGTGTCGTCGTCGGCGGGCTGGACGGCCGTCTCGGCGTCGGTGGCGCCCTGCTCGGCACCGTCCGGTGCGTCGACGGACTCTGGCTCGACGGCCTCGGGCGCGTCGGCGTCGCCCGCGGGGGTGCCTGCGGGGCGCGGAGCGCTGGGGTCGCGGCTCATGCTCAGGCCTTGAAGATGTGGCGCCGGATCGCGGCGGCGTTGGAGAAGATGCGGATGCCGAGGACGACGACGACGGCGGTGGAGAGCTGGCTCCCGACACCGAGCTGGTCGCCGAGGAAGACGATGAGCGCGGCGACCACGACGTTCGACAGGAAGGAGACGAGGAAGACCTTGTCGTCGAACAGGCCGTCGAGGCGCGCTCGCAGGCCGCCGAACAGGGCGTCGAGCGCGGCCACGACCGCGATGGGCAGGTAGGGCTGCAGCGACACCGGCACCGTAGGTTGCAGGACGAGGCCCGCGACGATGCCCACCACCAGTCCGACGACTGCGATCATTCGACGTTCTCCTGCCCTGTCTCGTGCGGTGCCGGGTCCGTCACGGACCCGTCGTTCTGGCCGTCCGTCGTGCCGTCGGTGCTCCCGGCGGGCGCGTCGGAGTCTACGGTCGCTGCCGGTGCTTGCGCGAAGAACAGCGTGGGCGCGGACCTGCCCGGCAGATCGATCCGGCTCTGGGTGGTGACGCTCGACCGGATGCCGTACTGGGTGCCCAGGATCTGCAGGTAGTCGGACGTGCCGGACCGCAGGAGCGAGGTGCGCATCGCGTCGGGGTCTCCGACCGCCTCGACACGGTAGGGACCGACGAGGGGCTGCAGGTCGACCAGCACGGCGTCCCCTGCGCTGCGGATCGCGGAGAGGCCCGTGAGGCGCTGGTCGTTGATCGCGACCGCTTCCGCTCCCCCGGCCCAGAGGGCGTTGACGACGCGCTGCAGGTCGGAGTCGTGCACGAGCGAGTTCGCGTCCGCGTCGTCGGACGACAGCCCGCCGCTGGTGTCGTCGAGCGTCACGACCACGCCCTGCCCCTCGACCGCCTGCGTCCCGGTGAGCGCACCCTCCGCCTGCAGACCCTGGAGCACGTCGGTGCTCGCCCCGCTCAACGCCTCCCCCTGCAGCTGCTCGATCTCGCCGGACAGCTCCGCACCGCGCGCAGCCAGGTCCTCGGCGGCGGCCTGCCGGGACAGGATCTCCTGCTCGAGCGTCTCGCGCGCCGCGATCACCCCGGGCTGCGGCGCGCGCAGCTCGACCGCAGCGGCCGTGGTGACGACGCCGAGCACGACGGCGAGGGCGACGAGGACCACGGTGCCGGTGCGGCCCCGGTGCGGCGACTGCCCGGTCGCGCGCCGCGCGGCGGCGTCCGCGTACCCGGGATCGAGCGGGCGGAACATGACCTCGTTGAGGAGCGTCATCGAGGCGTCGACGGGTGCCCGTCGGGCGGGTCGGGGGTCGGGTGGCGTCGTCTCGGTCACGGGGCCTCCTGGGTCGTGGCGCCGGGGTCGTCGGCCTCGCGGGCCGCCGCCCGGTCCCGCAGCACCAGGGCACGGGTCTGCAGGACGTACTGGGCACCCGCCAGCCAGTACAGTCCCACACCCCACCAGGTGAAAGCCCACCCCGTCACGGCCGCGAGGTCGCCCCACCAGCCGGGCGCCTCGGCGAGCAGCAGCAGCGGGAACGCGTACAGCAGCGCGAACGTCCCGGCCTTGCCGGCGAAGCTCACCGGCAGCGGCCCGTACCCGTGCCGGGCCAGCAGCGGCATGAGCCCGGCGAGGAGGAGGTCGCGCGCGACGATGACGACGACGAGCCACACGGGGACGACGTCGCGCCACGCGAGCCCGAGGAGGGTGACGAGGATGAAGAGCCGGTCGGCGGCCGGGTCGAGCATCTGCCCGAGGCGGCTCACCTGGTCGAGGCGGCGCGCGAGGACGCCGTCGAGCCAGTCCGACGCCCCCGACACCGCGAGGACGACCAGCGCCCACACGTCGTCGCCCCGCACGATGAGGACCGCGAACACCGGCACGAGGAGCAGCCGCAGGAGGCTGATGACGTTCGGGACGGTCAGGACGCGGGAGCTGACCTGCTGCCCTGCTGACACACCCACCGCCCCGTGCTCACGTCGCGCCGTCGCGGCGACCTGCCGCGCGCGACCATCCTACGTACCGGGCCGCCGCGACCGGACCCCATTTCGCGGCGCAGCGACCGGACGGGGCGAAATCACCCGCTTCGTCCGCGTGCGCGACGAACGGGCGGCGTGACGGGTGAGGGAGGTCACCGGGCGCCGCCCCGCGGCCCGCGCCCACCCTCCGGTAGGATGGGCACACCTCTGGAGTTCGTCGCTCGTCCCGCGTGTGTCCGTGAGAGCGGCCGTCCCCCCTGATCTTCCCTGATCGTCGTGGTGGCCGGCCTGGTGTGTTCGGGAGTGCGACCTGCGAGAACCGTCCCGGTGACCGCACGCCACTCCACACCCCGAAACGAACGGTCCTCACCTCTTCATGACTGCTGACGTCGTCGCGCCCTCGCACGCCCTCGACCACTCCACCGACACCCCCACCCGCCCCGAGCCGACCGGCCCCGTGTTCGCCGACCTCGGCCTGCCCGCGCCGCTCGAGCGCGCCGTCGCCGACCTCGGGTTCGTCACACCGTCCGCGATCCAGGCCGAGGCCATCCCCGCGCTCCTCGCCGGCCGCGACATCACCGGCGTCGCCCAGACGGGCACCGGCAAGACCGCCGCGTTCGGCCTGCCGCTCCTCGCGGCGATCGACCCCGCCGAGCGCCGCGTGCAGGCCGTCGTCCTGACCCCGACGCGCGAGCTCGCGATGCAGGTCGCCGACGCCGTCGAGTCGTTCGCGGCCCACCTGCCCAAGGTCGACGTCGTCGCCGTGTACGGCGGCTCCCCGTACCAGCCGCAGCAGCGGGCGCTCGCGGCCGGCGCGCAGGTCGTCGTCGGCACGCCCGGGCGCGTCATCGACCACATCGAGCGCGGCACCCTCGTGCTCGACGACGTGCGCTTCCTCGTGCTCGACGAGGCCGACGAGATGCTGCGCATGGGCTTCGCGGAGGACGTCGACACGATCTTCTCCCGCGCGCCGCGCGAGCGTCAGGTCGCCCTGTTCTCCGCGACGATGCCCGCCCCGATCCGCCGGGTCGCGAACGAGCACCTCACCGACCCGGTCGAGATCGCCGTCGCCCGGCAGTCGTCCACGGTGACGAGCGTGCGCCAGACGTACGCCGTCGTCCCGTTCCGGCACAAGACCGGCTCGCTCGTGCGCGTCCTCGCGACGTCCGACGCGGAGGCCGCGATCGTGTTCACCCGCACGCGCGGCGCGGCCGAGGAGGTCGGGTCCGCGCTCGTCGAGCGCGGCATCTCCGCCGCCACCATCTCGGGCGACGTCGCGCAGAAGGAGCGCGAGCGGATCGTCGAGCGCCTGCGCGCCGGCGCGCTCGACGTCCTCGTCGCGACCGACGTCGCCGCGCGCGGCCTCGACGTGGACCGCATCGGCCTCGTCGTGAACTTCGACCTGCCCGGGGAGCCCGAGGCGTACGTGCACCGCATCGGTCGCACCGGCCGCGCCGGGCGCACCGGCGAGGCCCTGAGCTTCGTCACCCCGCACGAGCGCGGCCGCCTGCGCGCGATCGAGCGCACCACCCGCACCCCGCTGCAGGAGGTGGAGATCCCCTCCCCCGCCGACGTGTCCGCGCACAAGGTCCGCGCCCTCCTCGGCCAGGTTCCCGCGCGCCTCGAGGCCGGCCGCCTGTCCATGTACGCCGACGTGGTGCGCACCTTCCTCGCCGAGCACGACGTCGACCCCGTCGACCTCGCCGCGGCCATGGCGGCGCTCGCGGTCGGCGACGACGGCCCGCGTGCTCGCGAGGAGCAGGAGCGGTTCGAGGCCGAGCGCGCCGCGGCGCGCGAGCAGGCGAAGGCGCGCCGCACCGAGCGCACGGGCGAGCGTCCGCGCGGCGAGCGCGCGTCGGGCCGTCGCGAGGGCGACGGCACGCGCGGCATCCGCCGTGACGCCGTCGGCACCCGCTACCGCCTGTCCGTGGGCCACAAGGACGGCGTGATGCCCGGCGGGATCGTCGGCGCGCTGACGAACGAGGCCGGCCTGGCCGGGTCGGACGTCGGGAAGATCGACATCTTCCCGTCCTTCTCCCTCGTGGACATCACCGCCCCGCTGGACGCGGAGACGATGGACCGCATCTCCCGCGCCCGCGTCGCCGGCAAGGCGCTGCGCATCCGCCTGGATGAGGGCGCGCCCGCGTCGCGCGGGCCCCGCGGCGGGCACGGCCCGTCGGGCCGTCGCGACGAGCGCCGCGACCGCTTCGACCGGGCCGACGACCGGGGCGAGCGCAAGCCCCGTCACCGCGCCGCGTACTGACGCACCGGTGTCGCCGCACCGTGCGGCGACGCGAGCACGAGAACGGCCCCCGGATCGCGGATCCGGGGGCCGTTCTGTCGTGTGCGGGGTGGACGGGCAGCCGGTGCCGGCGCACGGGTCAGGGCTGCGGCCCCTCGTGCGCCTCGCCGTGCGCCTGGACCAGAGCCGCGAGGCGACGCGCCTCGGCGTCCCCGCGGGCGCCGTCGGCCCGCTGGATCCCCATGACGGCGAGCGTCGACCCGTCCGCGAGGTCGAGGCGCACCCACGCGTCGCCGGAGCCGAACCGGACCGACACGACCTGCGCCCACGCGAGCTCGCGCGTGTAGATGACGTTGCGCACCCGCAGCCCCTCGCGCGACGGCACCGCGTGCACCCCGCCGAGGCGCCACAGCAGCCAGGCCGCGAACAGCGCGAACGCCGCCAGGGACAGCCGGTTCACCCACGACGTGCCGAGCGGGCCCGTCGCCGACAGCCCCACGATGACGCACCCGCCGACCACCACGACGCCGGTCGCCCACGCCGACACCAGCCCGAACCGGGGCCGGAACGGCCGGTACGGGTCGTCGTGGCGCTCCCCCGGCAGGCCAGGATCAGGGAACGGGTCGGTGCTCATGCCGTCACCGTCTCACACCCGCACGCCGCTCACCGGCGCCGCCCGCAGGGGCGAGCGGTCAGAGGCGGGAGGCGTGGATCCGGGTGACGAGGATCGCGCGCGCCCCCACGTCGTACAGGGCGTCCATGACCTGGTTCGTCTGGTCGCGGCGCACCATCGCCCGCACCGCCGCCCAGTCGCGGTCGTGCAGCGGGGACACCGTGGGCGACTCCAGGCCCGGGGTGATCGCGACCGCGCGCTCCACGAGCGACACCGGCACGTCGTAGTCCATGAGGACGTACTGGCGGGCCGTCAGCACGCCCTGCAGGCGCCGGCTCAGCACCTCCACCCCCGCCGGCACGTCCGCCTCCGCGACCGCGCGCGGACGGATCAGCACCGCCTCGGACACGAGGATCGGGTTCCCGAACACCTCCAGGCCCGCGCCCCGCAGCGTCGTACCCGTCGAGACCACGTCCGCGACGACGTCCGCCACCCCGAGCTGCACCGCCGACTCCACCGCACCGTCGAGGTGCACGACCGTCGCCTCCACGCCGTGCGAACGCAGGTGACCCTCGACCAGCACCTCGTACGACGTCGCCACCCGCAGGCCCTGCACCTGCTCCAGCGACGTCACCGCGCCCGCCGGCGCCGCGTACCGGAACGTCGACCCCCCGAACCCGAGCTGCATGTGCTCCACCGCGTCCGCGCCCGAGTCCAGCAGCAGGTCCCGGCCCGTGATCCCCACGTCCACCGTGCCCGACCCCACGTACACCGCGATGTCACGCGGACGCAGGAAGAAGAACTCGACGTCGTTGTCCGGGTCGGCCAGCACCAGCTCGCGTGAGTCACGACGCTGGCGGTACCCCGCCTCGCGCAGCATCTCGACGGCGGGCTCGGACAGGGACCCCTTGTTGGGGACGGCGATACGCAGCATGACAGGACCTTCGTTTCGGGGGAGGCGGTGCGGAGGGACGGGACGAGGAACGGGCGAGCGGCGCTCGCGGCCGGAGGGCGGGACGCTCACCGGCGCGGCCGCTCACAGATGCTCGTACACGTCCTGCAGGCTCAGACCCTTCGCCAGCATGAGGACCTGCAGGTGGTAGAGGAGCTGGGAGATCTCCTCCGCCGTCTTCACGTCGCCCTCGTACTCGGCGGCCATCCACACCTCGGCGGCCTCCTCGACCACCTTCTTCCCGATCGCGTGCACGCCGGCGTCCAGCTCCGCGACCGTGCCGGAACCGGCAGGTCGCGTCGTGGCCTTCTCGGACAGCTCCGCGAACAGGGACTCGAACGTCTTCACGCGCCCCAGGGTATCCGCCGCCCGGGCGCGGCCGGGGCGCGGTCCGCCCAGCGGGCACGCCCCGGCCGCCCCGTCACAGGTCGCGCAGCGCCACCACCGTCGCGACCGCCGCCTCCGCGGCCTCCGCGCCCTTGTCCTCGCGCGACCCCTCCAGGCCCGCCCGGTCCAGCGCCTGCTGCTCGTCGTCGCACGTCAGCACACCGAAGCCCACCGGCACGCCCGTCCGCACGCTCACGTCCGTCAGACCCGAGGTCGCCGCCTGGCACACGTACTCGAAGTGCGGCGTCCCCCCACGGATCACCACCCCCAGCGCCACCACCGCGTCCGCGCCGTGCTCCACCGCCCGCGCGGCCGCGACCGGCAGCTCGAACGACCCCGGCACCCGCACCACGCTCACGTGCGACACGTTCGCCGCCGCCAACGCTCGGCGCGCCCCCGCCAGCAACCCGTCCATCACCTGCGTGTGCCAGCTCGCCGCGACCACCGTCACCCGCAGCCCCGACCCGTCCACGCTCAACCTCGGCGCACCTGCCCCGCTCATCCCTCGTCCTCCTTCGTCTCGACACCCGGCTCGTCGCCAGGCTCCACCAGCACAGCCCCGTCCGGGACCGCCACCGTGTCCAGCAGATGACCCATCGCCACCTTCTTCGTCACCAGGTACGCCCGGTTGTGCTCCCCGTGACCCACCTCGATCCGCTCCGCCCCCACCACGTCGATGCCCGAGGCCACCAGGCCCGTCACCTTCGCCGGGTTGTTCGTCAGCAACCGCACCCGCGACAACCCCAGGTCCGCCAGGATCGCCGCCGCCGCCCCGTACTCCCGACGGTCCACCGGCCACCCCAGCTCCAGGTTCGCCTGCACCGTGTCCAGGCCCGCGTCCTGCAGCTCGTACGCCCCGATCTTCGCCAGCAGCCCGATGCCGCGCCCCTCGTGCCCCCGCAGGTACACCACCGCGCCACCCTCCGCCGCGACCCGCTCCATCGCCGCCTGCAGCTGCGGACCGCAGTCGCAGCGCAACGACCCGAACGCGTCGCCCGTCAGGCACTCCGAGTGCACCCGCACCACCGGCACCACCCCCGGCCCGACGGCGCTCGCGGCCTCCGAGCCGGACTCGCCGTGGTCGGCGGTCCCCGACGGGGAGACCGCCGGGACCAGCGCCACGTGCTCCGCCCCCGTGCGCAGGTCCCGGTACCCGACCACCCGGAACCGGCCGTGCGCCGTCGGGAGATCCGCCTCAGCGGTCCGGTGCACCCGACGCGCCAGCGCCTCGCGGTCCGGCACCTCCACAGCCGCCGCCGGCGCCGGGTCGTGCACCCGCCGCCACGCCACCAGGTCCGCGATCGTGATCAGCACCAGCCCGTCACGCTCCGCCAGGGCTGCGGCGTCCCCCAGCCGCATCATCGTCCCGTCGTCGTGCACCAGCTCCGCGATCCCCCCGACCTCGCCCATCCCCGCCAGGCGCACCAGGTCCACCGCCGCCTCCGTGTGCCCCGCCCGGTGCAGCACACCCCCCGGCACCGCACGCAACGGCAGCACGTGCCCCGGCCGGATCAGGTCCACCGGACCCGACGCCGGGTCCGCCAGCACCCGCAACGTGCGCGCCCGGTCCTCCGCCGAGATCCCCGTCGTCACCCCCGTCGCCGCGTCCACCGTCACCGTGTACGCCGTGCGCCGCGGATCCTGGCTGTGCGGCACCATCAACGGCAGCTCCAGCGCGTCCGCCCGCGCCGCGGGCATCGGCGCGCACAGGTACCCCGACGAGTGCCGGATCGTCCACGCCACCCACTCCGCCGACACCCCCTGCGCCGCGAACACCACGTCCGCCTCGTTCTCCCGGTCCGGCGAGTCCGCCACCAGCACCGGCCGCCCCGCCCGGATCTCCGCCAGCGCCTCCTCGACCGACCCCAGACGCACGCCCCCCGACCCCTCCGGCACCGCGGCGCTCGCGGACGGCGCGCCCGTCACGACGCGCTCCCGGGGACGACCCCTGCAGCAGAACCCGACAGCAGCAGGCGCTCGACGTACTTCGCGAGCACGTCCACCTCGAGGTTCACGCGGTCGCCCGGCACGAGCCCGCCGAGGATCGTCGCCTCGAGCGTCGTCGGGATGAGGGAGACACCGAACGTCTCGTCGTCCACGTGCGTCACCGTGAGCGAGACCCCGCTCACCGCGATCGAGCCCTTCTCCGCGACGTAGCGCGTCAACCCTGCCGGGGCGGAGAACACCAGGTCGTCCCAGCGCTCCCCCGGGGCCCGGCTCACGAGCGTCCCGACACCGTCCACGTGACCCTGCACCACGTGACCGCCCAACCGCGCGTCCGCCCGCACCGCGCGCTCCAGGTTCACCGGCGACCCCGCGACGAGGTCACCCAGCGCCGTCCGGCGCAGCGACTCCGGCATGACGTCCGCCGTGAACGACCCGTCGCCGCCGAGGCTCGTGACCGTCAGGCACACACCGTTGACGGCGATCGAGTCGCCGAGCCCCGCGTCCGACGTCGCGAGCGGCCCCTCGACCGTGAGCACCGCATCCTGCCCCGCGCCGCCCGGGAGCTCGATCCCCCGGACCCTCCCGATCTCCTCCACGATCCCCGTGAACATCAACCGACCCGTCCTTCCGTGCTCTTCCTGGACACCACCAGCGCGTCGTCCCCGACGCGCCTCACCTCGACCGTGCGGAACCGGTGCGCGTCGGCGATCGTCGCCACGCCCAGCCCGTCCACGGCCCGCCGACCGCTCCCCAGCAGCACCGGGGCCACGTACGCGTGCAGCTCGTCCACCGCGCCCGCCGCGAGGAACGCCGTCGCGAGCGTCGGACCACCCTCCACGAGCACGTGCCGCACCTCCCGCTCCGCGAGCCGCTCCAGCACCTGCCCGACGTCGCGCGTCAGCAGGTGCACCAGCTCGCCGCCCTCGCCGCGCACCCGCGCCGTCGGCGGGATCCCGCGCAGCCCGACGACGACCCGCAGCGGCTGGTGCTCCGCGAGCCGCTCGGCGCTCGCGGCGTCGTGCGCGCGCACCCGTGCGGTGAGCGCCGGGTCGTCGGTGAGGAGCGTGCCCGTGCCGACGACGATCGCGTCGACCTCGGCGCGCACCCGGTGGGCGTGCTCGCGCGCCGCCGGCCCGGTGATCCAGCGGCTCGTCCCGTCCTCGGCGGCGACGTAGCCGTCGAGCGTCGTCGCGGTCTTGAGCGTCACGTACGGCGTGCCGCGGCGCACGGACGTGAGCCACACCCGGAGGAGCTCCTCGCCCTCGGCAGCGCGCAGACCGCGCACGACCCGCACCCCGGCCGCGCGCAGGCGGTGGGCGCCGCCCGTCGCCACGGGGTTGGGGTCGGCCACGGCGTGCACGACCTCGGCGACCCCGGCGGCGACGAGCGCGTCCGCGCACGGCCCGGTGCGGCCCGTGTGGGCGCACGGTTCGAGCGTGACGACGGCGGTCGCGCCGGTGACGTCGACGCCTCGCGCCCGGGCGTCCGCGAGGGCCGCGGCCTCGGCGTGCGGGGTCCCCGCGCCCTGGTGGTACCCCTCGGCGAGGACGGGCCGCGGGTACGGGTCGAGGGAGTCGGGCGCGGCGCCGTCGGGCAGGGCTCGGCCCTGCGAGGCCGGTCCCAGGAGGACGCAGCCGACCCGAGGGTTGGGGCCGTACGCCGGGCCACGTTCCGCCAGCTCGAGCGCGCGCGCCATCGCGGCGTCGATCGTCAGGGTGCGGGGGTGCTCGCCCATCGTCCTCCTCCCGGGCACGAGCGCTCCGGGGTGAGGGCGGGCGGCGGGGTCAGGCCTGGACCGGCCCGACGGCGTCGCTCACCACGACGAGGCCGACGCCGTCACGGACGGGTGCGCCGGCGGGTCGCCGGAGCACCACGCCCTGGGCGTGGCCGCGCCGCACGTGCTTCCTCCCATCCGGACTGTCACCGTCGGTCCTGGAGTTCCACCAGGTCAACCGCGCGTGGGCGCGGGTCGCGGACTGTCACCGCCGGCTCGGAATTGCACCGACCCCGGAGCACGTTCGTGCGTACTGCTGCTTCCAACCGAGCATGCTACTCGCGCATTCCCTGGGTACGGCACGTCCACCTGCCGAGCCGACGTGACCCTGGTCGCCCCCTCTTGTCCGTGCTCTGTGGTGAGTTGTCTCGGGTGGTCGGGGTGGTTTCGCGCGCTTGGCACACTATTTTTTCCGGAACGAGAGAGGGAGCCCTCTGCTCGGGCTCCCTCCCGGGTCGGGCGTCAGTGGGCGTGCGCCGACGCCTCCGCCAGCTCGCGCAACGCCTGGATCTCGCCCGGCACGCTCTCCGCCCCGTACACCGCCGACCCCGCGACGAAGACGTTCGCCCCCGCGTCGGCCGCCCGCTCGATCGTCGAGCGCGACACTCCCCCGTCGACCTGGATCCACACGTCCAGACCCGACTCGCTCACGGCCTCACGAGCCCGCCGGATCTTCGGGAGCGTCCCGTCGATGAACGACTGCCCGCCGAAGCCGGGCTCGACCGTCATGACGAGGATCATGTCGACCTCCGCCAGGAGGTCCAGGAAAGGCTCCACAGGCGTCGCAGGACGCAGCGCGACGCCCGCGCGGGACCCGAGGCGCCGGAGCTCGCGCGCGAGCCGCACAGGGGCAGCAGCGGCCTCGGCGTGGAACGTCACGGACGCCGCGCCCGCCTCCGCGTACGCCGGCGCCCAGCGGTCCGGGTCCTCGATCATGAGGTGCGCGTCGATCGGGACCGGTGACACCTGCGCCAGACGCTCGAAGACCGGCAGCCCGAGCGTGAGGTTCGGCACGAAGTGGTTGTCCATCACGTCGACGTGCGCGTAGTCCGCGGTCGAGATGGCGTGCAGGTCCCGCTCGAGGTTCGCGAAGTCGGCGGACAGGATGCTCGGTGCGATGAGGGCTGCCATGGCCCCAGCCTAGGGGTGCCGTCCTGCCGGGGTCGGCCCTCGTAGGATCCTCCCGTGAGCGCCCTCCCCTCCCCCGACGCGACGGCCCCGACGGCCGCGCGCGCGACGGACCGCCCGGACGTGCGGGTGCGGCCCGCGACTCCCGACGACCTCGCGCGCGTCGCCGAGATCTCCGCCCCGTTCGTGCGCGACACGTGCGTGACGTTCGAGGAGGAGGTCTGGGACGTCCCGGCGTGGCAGCGCAAGCTCGACGACGTCACAGTGCGCGGTCTGCCGTTCCTCGTCGCGGAGCTCGACGGCCCGGCCCGGCCGGACGGCACGAGCGGCCCGGCGGTCGCGGGCTACGCCTACGCGTCCGCGTGGCGCCCGAAGCCCGCCTACCGGCACACCGCCGAGGACACGATCTACCTCGACCCCGACCACGCGGGCCGCGGGATCGGCACCGCCTTGCTGGGCGCGCTGCTCGACGCGTGCGCCACGGCGGGTGTGCGACAGGTCGTCTCGGTCGTCGCCGACGTGCCCGAGGCCGCCGGCTCGCTCCCCCTCCACCGCCGCTTCGGCTTCGTCGAGACGGGTCGCCTCACCGCGGTCGGCTTCAAGCACGGCCGCTGGGTCGACACGATCCTCCTCCAACGCTCCCTCTGACCCGCGCCCAGCTCCCGCGACGCTCGTCCGGTCTCGAGGCCCGTGGGATCGGAGGTCTCGGGCCCGCGGGGTCGAGGCTTCAGGCCCGCGGGTCGGGTCCGCGATGGGGGTGGCCTCGGTGCTCGGGGCTGCGGCGCCGTCACCGTGGTCGTTCGGCCGTGGGTTCATGGAGCGCCGCTCTGACGCCCCTTCGCATCCGAGCCCACCCCCACCGCTCACCTGTCGGCCCGCCATGGCCAGACGACGGGTCGACCAGGCGATCCTGGCGGGTCGAGCAGGCGAACAGGGTTCGTCGGAGACCCTGGACGAGCCCAGACCACCTGCTCGGCGTGACGCCGCGACGGTGGTGTGATCCGCGACCTGCGGCCGCGGTGGCGCGCGGAGGCGGGTGCGGAGGGCCGGACGGCTCGCGGATGCGGCGGCGCAAACCCGCCCGCGGACCGACGCCGCGGGCAGTCGCCCGAGCTGGGCGAAGACCCGGGTGAGACGACGCCGGTCGGGGTGGGTGGTGGTGCCGCGTCGTGGCGGGCCTGGCGGGAGCGACGCGAGGAACGAGCGGCGCGGATGGTAGACGCGGCACCACCACCCACCCCGACCACCCAAGGTGACCAGACCGCCGTCGGGCAGGAAGCAACCACGGTTCTACCTCGGCCTCTCTCGGCGGGCCGGGGTTCGCTCTCGGCGACGAGGCTCAGGCGACGAGGCCGCGGCGGAGGTTGGTGGTGCGCTGCTCGACCGTGCGCCAGGCGTGGCGGCTCACGCCCGGGTGGGCGTCGCGGTCGACGTCCGCGAGCGCCGCGAGGAGGTCGTCGAGGGTCTGCGCGACGGCGCGTTGGGCGCGGCGTCGGGGCAGTCCCCAGGTGGTTCCTTCGGTGACGAGGTCCTCGGCGGTGAGGCGGTCCATGTCGCGGCCACCGGCGACGTCCATGGCGAAGACGCGGGAGGCGTGGTCGTGGTGGAGGTGCATGGAGACGTCGTAGGCGGGGGCGAGGCGGACGGTGCCGTCGGCGTGGCGCAGGACGGAGATGTTCTTGGCGTGGGCGTCGGTGTTGCCGATGGCGAGGTTGAAGGTGGTGAGGGCGAGGAGGGGGTCGGGGCGGGTGCCGTCGTCTCGGAGGGTGCGGGCGATGGCGGCGAGGGAGGGGAAGCGGCGTCCGTGCTGGAACTTGCGTTCGGGGTCGCGGGTGTTGATGCCGAGGGCTTGTGCGGTGTCCTCCTGGTGGAGGCGTGCGGTGCCGCCGGGGTGGGTGGGGTCGGGGATGCGGTCGTAGCGGGTGACGACGATGGCGCGTTCGCCGTCGAGCTCGGTGACGTGGGCGTCGACGGTGGTGAGGCCGGTGCGGCGGGCGAGGTCGAGGGCGGCGGCCTCGGTGTTGACGAGGTCGGCGGTGGGTGAGTCGGAGGGGCGGGCGACCTTGAGGATGTGGGTGGTGGGTGCGGTCCCGTGGGGGCGGGCCCAACCGTGCTGGTCGTGGAGGAGGGTGATCTTGGGTTCCATGCCGGGCAGGGAGCTGGTGAGGTGGTCGGTGCGTCCTTCTCCCCCGCTGCGGGCGACGGCGGCGCGCAGGAGCCGTGCGACGGCGGCGTCGTCGAGGCGTTCGGGAGTGCCGGGGGCGGGGAGGGGGTGTCCGTCGGGGGCGAGGAGGACGGCGCCTGCGGTGTCGTGGCCGTAGTGGACGAGGAAGGCGAGGGTGTCGTCGGGGTCGATGCCGGCGTCGATGGCCATGGCGTCGCGGGTGCGGCCTTCGGGGAGGAGTCCGTCGAGCCAGGCGGCGACGCGGGCGGGGTGGGGTCCGGGTTCGTCGGGTGGGGTGATGGGGAGCAGGTGGGACAGGACGCGGGCGTCGTGTCCCCAGCGGTCGAGGGCTTCGGTGGTCCAGGTGAGGGTGACGCGGGGGGTGCCGTCGGTGGTGCGGGTGCCGGTGGGGGCGAGGGTGGCGACGGGGGTGCCGTAGAGCCAGGCGGTGAGGGTGGTCATGGGCGCTCCTGGAGCCGCAGGTCGACGTCGAGGGTGTCGAGGAGCTCGAAGAGTCGTTGGACCCAGAGGTTCTCGACGCCGTTCTCGAGCTCGGAGAGGTATTGGCGGGTGATGCCGAGCTCGTCGGCGACCTGGGCCTGGGTGAGGCCGCGGGCGCGGCGTACTCGGCCGAGGTAGGCGCCGAGGTCGCGGGGGCTGCGGGGGGTGGTCCAGGTGTCGGCCATGCGTCCTCCAGCCGTCGGTTTTTCCTGTCACGGGTTCGTGCCAGGATTACCTGACACACGCCGATGTCAGGTTAGCCCGACACGCCTCCGCTGTCGAGGCCCACCGACGCCGAGGATCGCGGTCAGCGCACCTGACGACGAAGGAGCATCAGGTGCATCGCGTCGGTGCCGTGGACGTGGGGCCAGAGCTGGACGTCCTGGCGGCCCCCGAGCGCGATCACGTCGCGCGCCTCGGGGCGCACGACGTCGCGCACGACCGCCGGGGCATCGAGGAGCTCGACGTCGTCGCGGCGCCGCAGCACGTCGGCGACGACGACCTGGGTCTCGGCGAGGTGGGGCGAGCACGTGACGTACCCGACCACTCCCCCGGGCCGGACGGCGTCGAGCGCGGAGTCGAGGAGCTCGCGCTGCAGCCCGGTGAGGGTCGCGAGGTCGGCCGGGGTGCGGCGCCAGCGGGACTCGGGGCGGCGGCGCAGCGCGCCCAGGCCGGTGCAGGGCGCGTCGAGGAGCACGCGGTCGTAGGCGCCGGGCTCGTCCTGCCCGACGGCGCGGCCGTCGCCCGTGCGGACGGCCTCCACGGCGTCGGCCGGGACGGCGGCGAGGGCCTTCTCCACGAGTCGCGCGCGGTGCGGCTGGACCTCGTTGGCGACGAGGCGGGCGCCCCGCTCGGCCGCGAGCGCCGCGAGGAGCGCGGCCTTGCCACCGGGGCCGGCGCACAGGTCGAGCCAGCGGGCGTCGTCGGCCCCGGCGAGGGGTGCCGCGGCGAGGGCGAGGGCGACGAGCTGGCTGCCCTCGTCCTGGACGCCGGCACGTCCGTCGCGGACGGCGCCGAACGCGGCGGGGTCGCCGCCCTCGAGGCGCAGCGCGGTGGGGGCCCACCGGGAGGGGGTCACGCGGTCGTCGCCGTCGGAGAGCTCGTCCGGGTCGGCGAGGCCGGGGCGGGCGACGAGCGTGACGCGCGGGGCGTCGTTGTCGGCGGCGAGGAGCGCGTCGAGCTCGGCGACGGGGCGGCCGTTGCCCGCGAGGGCGTCGCGCAGGGCGCGGGCGATCCACACGGGGTGGCTCTGGGTGGCC
This sequence comes from Cellulosimicrobium protaetiae, assembly GCF_009708005.2. Classification (NCBI taxonomy): domain Bacteria; kingdom Bacillati; phylum Actinomycetota; class Actinomycetes; order Micrococcales; family Promicromonosporaceae; genus Cellulosimicrobium; species Cellulosimicrobium protaetiae. Next base: position 2,867,763 of record NZ_CP052757.1, read on the forward strand.
GCGAGCGCCGCGAGGTCGTCGGGGGCGTCGTCGGCGATCGTGGTGAGCCAGTCGTCGAGGGGGGTGCGGGCGACGCGGCGCAGGACGGCGTTGACGAGCTGGGCGCTGCCGGCGCCGGTGCGCTCGCGCGCGAGCCCGACCGTCTCGGACACGGCGGCGTGCTGGGGCACGCGCATGCCGAGGAGCTGGTGGGCGCCGAGGCGCAGGACGTCGAGCACGGGCGGGTCGAGGCGGTCGAGGGGCCGGTCGAGGCACAGCGCGAGGACGGCGTCGTAGCGGCCGCGCAGGCGCAGGGTGCCGTAGGCGAGCTCGGTGGCGAACCCGGCGTCGCGGCCACGGATGCCGCGCTCGCGCAGGAGGGGCGGCAGGACGAGGTTGGCGTAGGCGTCGGAGCCGTCGACCTGGCGCAGGACGTCGAACGCGACGGCGCGCGCGGGGTCGGTGCCCTTGCGGCGCTGGGAGGGTGCGGACGTGCTGCGGGACGAATCGCCGCGCGAGCGGGCGGCACCGCGTTGCCGGCCGCGCGCGTCGCGACGCTCGTCGTCGCGCCGGGTCCGACCTCCCTCGGCATCGTTCGAACGGACGTTCGACCCGGCGCTCTCCGCCCCGCGCGCCCTCGACGATCCGCTCGAACGCATGCTCGAGTCGCGCTCGGTCCGTGCCGGCCCGTCGGCCCGATCGCTCGAACGCGCGTTCGAACCGCCGCGCGCCTGGCCGGCGGAACGCCGGCGGGCGTCGTCGTCGCGGTCCCGGTGCGTCGGCGTGCCGCCGCTCATCGGGCGACCTCCGCCCCGAGCACGAGGTCCTCGGACAGCCGCGCCCCGCGCGCCCAGTCGGCCGCGGCCATGTGCTTCTTGCCCACGGGCGCGACGTCCCCGAGCCGGACGGCGTGCGTCGCGGTGCCGACCAGCACCTCCTTCTTCCCGGCACGCACCTGCCCGGGCGCGAGGTCCACGACGTCGGGGCGCGGGGTGACGGGGCCGAGCCCCAGGCGGGCGGGAGCACCGTCGGTGCCCGGGAGGGTCGTCCACGCCCCCGGGGCCGGGGTGCAACCCCGCACGAGGCGGTCGACCGCGAGCGCCGGGTGGTCCCACCGGACCTCCGCGTCGGCGGGCGTGAGCTTGGCGGCGTGGGAGACGCCGTCGGCGGGCTGGGGCTGCGGGCGCAGGGTCCCGTCCTCGAGCGCGTCGAGCGTCGCGACGAGCAGGCCGGCCCCGGAGACCGCGAGGCGACCCAGGAGGTCGCCCGCCGTGTCGTGGGGGCGGATGGTCTCGGTCGTCGTGCCGAGCGTGGGCCCGGAGTCCAGGCCCTCCTCGATGAGGAACGTCGTGGCGCCGGTCACCTCGTCCCCGGCGATGATCGCGCGCTGCACGGGCGCGGCACCGCGCCAGGCGGGCAGGACGGAGAAGTGCAGGTTGACCCACCCGTGGCGCGGCACGGCGAGCACGTCGGGGCGCAGGATCTCCCCGTACGCCACGACCGGGGCGGCGTCGACGTCGAGCTCGGCCAGGCGCGCGAGGAAGTCCTCGCCGCGGGGGTGGTCGGTGATCACGGGGATCCCTGCCTCCTCCGCGCGCACGCGCACGGGGCTGGGGGTCAGGCGCCGCCCCCGGCCCGACGGGGCGTCGGCGCGCGTGAGGACGGCGACGACGTCGTGTCGGGAGTCGAGGAGGGCGTCGAGGGACGGGACCGCGGTATCCGGGGTCCCCGCGAACAGCAGGCGCATGGGCCCGATTCTAGGTGCCGTGCAGGTCCCGCCCCGGGCCGTCGCGGGCGGGGTCGCCGGGCTACCCGAGGTCGGGGGTCTGCTCGAGCCCCGGTCCGCGCACTCTCCGCTCACCGAGCGGCGCGTCCAGCGGGACGTCGACGCGGCGCGCGATCGCGGCCTCAGGGCACACGGCCCCCTCCCGCGGGTCCTGTGCGACCACCCGTACCGTGATCTCGACCGTGTCGTCGCTCTCGACCACGTCGACACCCCCGTACTCCTCGCACGACGCGCCGTGCTCGACCACGATCGGCAGCACGTCCCCCGCGAGGTCCGCGTCCGGAGCGACGTGCCACCGGGCGGTCGCGGTCGATCCGCCGTCGGAGCAGGCCGCGAGCGCCGCGACCAGGACCAGGACCGCCCCCGTAAGGGTCGGCCGCCTTCCCGGGACCATGGCTCCCCTCTCAGCAGGTCTCAGGACCCGCGGAGGGATCCGCTCCCGTCAGCCCACGCACCGGGTCGAGGCCCGCACGAGTCCGGCGCGAGACATGCCCCCGGACCGCGGTCACCGTCGCCCCGCGACCGGGACGCCGAGGTCCCGCAGCGCGGCGCGCAGGCCGGGCGTGCCGTCGAAGAGGTGCGTGCGCAGGCCGAGCCGGGCCGCCGCGTCGATGTTCGCGGCGCTGTCGTCGGTGAAGAGCGTGCGTGCTGGGTCGAGGCCGAACCGCTCGACCGCGAGCGCGAAGATCGCGGGGTCCGGCTTGGCCAGGCCCTCGCGCCCGGAGACGAGCACGTCGTGCATGAGCGTCGTCGCGGGCGCGGCGGGCGCGGCGTGCGGGTAGAGCTCCGCGGACCAGTTGGTCAGGCCGTACAGGCGCAGGCCGAGGTCGCGCAGCTCGCGCACGAGCGCCTCCGAGCCCTCCACGGGGCCGGTGAGCGTCGCGGGGAACTCCGCGACGTACCGGTCCAGGAGCGCCACATGGTGCGGGTGGGTGGCCTCGACGGCGGCGCGCGCGTCCGCCCACGTGGCCCCGGCGTCGCGCTCGTGGTTGAGGACGCGGAAGTCGACGTCCGCGAAGAACGCGTCGACGACCGCGCGGTCCAGCCCGGCGTAGGCGCCGTACGGGTCCCAGCCCACCAGGACGTTGCCGAAGTCGTACAGGACGGCGTCGATCGCGCGAGCCGGGGCGTCCGCGGGGGTGCCGTCGGCCGTCGGGGGATGGTGCGTCACAGGATCTCCTTCGGGTCGAGCTCCACCCGCACGCTACCCGGCTCGCGGCGCGCCGAGCGCACGGCGAGCGACGCCGCGAGCTCGCGCGCGAGGCGCCGACCGTCGCGCACAGGCACCCGCACGACGGCTCGCACCGGTGGGGCGTCCAGCAGCCCCGCCCCCGCGCCGTCGGCGGTACCCGGGCCCGTCCCGGTGCCTGTCCCCGTACCCGGCGCACGCCCGCGCGACGGGTGCGCGGGCACCTCCACGGGTCCGAGGACGGCGTCGGGGTGCGCCAGCTCGACCCGCCCCAGCAGCGCCGCGACCGCCGGGCGGTCCCCCGTCACCGCCGCCACCCGCACGGCGGGCGGCAGGGACAGCTCGGCCCGCTCGTCGAGCTCGCGGTCCGCGAGGAGCGCCGGGTCCCAGCGTACGAGGGCGTTCGTCGGTGCCGGGGCGGCGTCGCCGACGAGCAGCACCTGCCCGCCCGCCGTCGCCGGACGCACGAGCGCCGCCGCGGCGAGCCAGCGCGCGAGCGCGTCCTGCGCGACGTCCAGCCCGACGTGCGCGGTGCTCACCGCTGCGTCGAGCAGCAGCGCGGCCGCGTACCCGCCCTCGGCGACAGGCTCCGCGCCCGGCGTCGCGACGACCAGCGCCGGGCGCGACGAGACCGCCCCGAGCACCCCGCCGGCCGCGGCCGCGCCCGAGACCTGGACGGGCACGCCCGCGAACGCGCGTCCGAGCTCCTCCGCCGTGCGCTGCGACCCCACGCGGACCGACCGCAGCCCCGTCCAGTGGCACTCCGCGCACGACCAGCCGCCCGCGAGCGCCCCGCACCACGCGCACTGCGGCGTGGCGCCGGCTCCCGACAGCGCGAGCGGGCCGTGGCACACCGTGCAGCGCGCCGGGGTGCGGCAGCGCCCGCACGCGACGACGGGCACGTACCCGGAGCGGGGCACCTGCACCAGCACCGGCCCCTGCTCGAGCGCGGAGCGTGCCGCGCGCCACGCCGCGGTCGGGATGCGGGCCGCGGCGCCCGGCCCCTCGGCCGCGAGCTCCACCGAGGTCAGGGCGCGCACGCGCGGTGCGCGCGCCCGCACGACGTCGCGAGGCGCGGCCAGGTCGTGCGCCCAGCCCCGCGCCACGAGCGCGTGCGCCGCGACCGTGCGGCCGTGCGACCCGAGGAGGAACGCCGCCCCCTCCTGGTCGCTGCGCAACGCGAGCACCTCGCGCGCGTGCGGGTACGGGGCGCGCGGCTCGGCGAGCGTGTCCTCGCCGTCGTTCCAGCACACCACGAGGCCGAGGTCCGCGACCGGGGCGAACGCCGCCGCCCGGGTCCCCACGACGACGCGCGCCCGCCCGTGCAGCACCGCGAGGAACCCGCGGTACCGGGGGGCCGGCCCCTCGTCGGCGGTGAGGCGCACCACCTCGCCCCCGGTCGCCGCGTCCCAGGCGGGCAGTCCCGCGGCGTCCAGCGCGGCGCAGACCTGGTCCACGTCCCGCGCGTCCGGCACGACGACGAGCGCCCCCCGGCCGCCCGAGAGGGCCGCACGCACCGCCTCCGCGACCGCGGCGGCCCAGTGCGTCACGGGCAGCGGGTCCGCGCCCCGGCGTGCCCGCCCGGTGCCGCGCCCGCGCTCGACGGACCCGGGGGCGGGCTCCGAGCCCGACGCCGGTGCGGCCGGCGGGGCGAGCCCCGGCAGCGCGGTCCACACGGCCCGGGGGGCGCCCCCGCCCGCGACGTGCGCGAGGAACGCCGCGCCGGCGCGGTACGGGGACCACACGGAGCCGACGGACGTCGCCCCGGACCCTGCGGCCGGAGACGCCGCGAGGTGCGCCTCGCCGGTCCCGACCCCGCCCACGAGCGGCGTGCCGCCCGCGGCGTCCCCCCCAGGTGCCGCGGCGACGGCGGCCGCGAGCGCCTGCTCGGCGCGCGCGTGGCGGGGCGGGACGGCGAGGCGGAGCACGTCCGAGAGAGTGCCGGCGTAGTGGTCCGCGACGGAGCGCGCGAGCCGCGCGACGGCGGGCGAGAGCACGGGCTCGGGCGAGACGACGCGTCGCAGCGGCAGCAGTCGGCCGTCGTGGTCGGACCGCTCGGTCCGCTCCAGGACGTACCCGTCGACGTCCCGGCCCGCGAACCGCACCTTGACCCGGACCCCCGGCTGCGCGGCGTCGGACATCGTGGCGGGCACGAGGTAGTCGAACGCGCGGTCCAGGTGCGGCGGAGCCAGGTCGAGCGCGAGCCGGGCGACCGGCAGGTGCGCCGCGATCTCGTGGGACGCCGGCGGGGCGGGTCCGCGCCGGGACGGGACGGGCGCGACGCCGGGCAGGGTGTCCTGCACCGCCTGCGACGTGTCCTCGGGCTCGCTCACGACGTCATCGAACCACGCACCGCCGTCACGACCGGGCGAGGCCCCACCGGGCTCGTCACACCTGGGACTGCAGGTCCGCGACGCGGTCCGTGCGCTCCCACGTGAACTGCTCGAGCTCGCGCCCGAAGTGCCCGTACGCGGCGGTCGCGGCGTAGATGGGGCGCAGGAGGTCCAGGTCGCGGATGATCGCCGCGGGACGCAGGTCGAAGACCTCGCGGATCGCGGCGGTGATGCGCTCGACCGGCACCTTCTCCGTGCCGAACGTCTCGACGTACAGGCCCACGGGGTGGGCCTTGCCGATCGCGTACGCGACCTGCACCTCGCAGCGGCGCGCGAGGCCCGCCGCGACGACGTTCTTCGCGACCCAGCGCGTCGCGTACGCGGCGGAGCGGTCCACCTTCGACGGGTCCTTGCCCGAGAACGCGCCGCCACCGTGGCGGGCCATGCCACCGTACGTGTCGACGATGATCTTGCGGCCCGTCAGGCCGGCGTCGCCCTGCGGCCCGCCGACGACGAACGTCCCCGTCGGGTTGACGAACAGTCGGGTCGCGCTCGAGTCCAGGTCCACGCCCGCGGCCTCCAGGACCGGCGCGACGACGTCGTCCGCGACGAGACGGTGCAGCACGTCCTGACGCACGTCCGGGTCGTGCTGCGTGGACAGGACGACCGTGTCGAGCGTGACCGCACGGTCGCCGTCGTACCCGATGGTGACCTGCGTCTTGCCGTCGGGGCGCAGCCCGGGCACCGTCCCGTCGCGGCGGACGAGCGCGAGGCGCTCCGCGAGGCGGTGCGCGAGCCACACGGGCAGCGGCATGAGGCTCGGGGTGTCGTCGCTCGCGTACCCGAACATCAGGCCCTGGTCGCCCGCGCCCTGCGCGTCGAGCGGGTCGTGGTCGCCCTGGTCGTCGCGCTCCTCGAGGCTCTTGTCGACGCCCTGCGCGATGTCGGGCGACTGCTGCCCGATCGACACCGAGATGCCGCACGAGTCGGCGTCGAACCCGATGGACGAGGACGTGTACCCGATGCGGCGCACGACGTCGCGCACGATCTGCGGGATCTCGACGTACGCGTCGGTGGTCACCTCGCCCGCGACGTGCACGAGGCCCGTGGTGACCATGGTCTCGACCGCCACGCGGGACGTCGGGTCCTGCGCCAGGAGCGCGTCGAGGATGGAGTCGGAGATCTGGTCGCAGACCTTGTCCGGATGCCCCTCGGTGACGGACTCGGACGTGAACAGACGAAGATCTACCATGCCGCACAGCCTACTGTCCCGAGGCGTGGGCGTCGGCATCCGGTAGGCGAGACGCGGCTCACTCGGCCGGCACGGCTCCGGCGTCCGCCCGGTCCGCCGCGAGACGCGCGACGACGTCCCACACCGCGTCCGCCACCGCGCGCTTGGAGCCGCTCGCCGTCACGACGACCTCGCCCGCGCCGTCGACCACCGTCACGTCGTTCGCGTCGACGCCGAAGCCGCGCCCCTCACCCACCGCGTTCACGACGAGCAGGTCGGCGCCCTTGCGGCGCGCCTTGGCCCGACCGTGGTCGAGCACCGAGCCGTCCGCGTCCCCCGTCTCCGCGGCGAACCCCACGACCACCTGGCCGGCGCGGAGCCGGTCGTGCGCGAGCTCGGCGAGCACGTCCGGGTTCTCGACGAGCGCGATCGGCTCGGGCCCGCGGCCGGGCACCTTCTTGATCTTCGCCCCGGGCGCGTGCACCGGTCGGAAGTCCGCGACCGCCGCGGCCATCACGACGACGTCCGCCGACGCCGCGGCGGCGCGCACCGCCTCGCGCAGCTGGGCAGTCGTCTCGACCGCGACGACCTCGCCCAGACCGGCACCCGGCACCTGAGCGGCGACGTCCGGGGCGAGGTTCGCGGCGACGAGCGTGACGTGCGCGCCCCGCGCCCGAGCCGCCCGGGCGAGCTCGACCCCCTGACGGCCGCTCGACCGGTTGCCGATGAAGCGCACCGGGTCGATCGGCTCGCGCGTGCCGCCCGCCGACACCACGACGCGTCGGCCCGCGAGGTCGCGCCCCGCGACGTCGTCCTCGACGCGTGAACCGTCGCCGGAGCCCTCCGCGACGGCCAGCGCGACGCGCGCGATGTCGTCGGGCTCGGGCAGGCGGCCCGGGCCCGTGTCGGCGCCCGTCAGGCGGCCCGACGCCGGCTCGATCACGTGCACGCCGCGCTCTCGCAGCGTCGCCACGTTCGCGCGCGTGGCCGGGTGCTCCCACATCTCGGTGTGCATCGCGGGCGCCATCACGACCGGGCAGCGCGCGGTCAGCAGCGTCGAGGTGAGCAGGTCGTCCGCCCGACCCGACGCCGCCCGCGCGAGCAGGTCCGCGGTCGCGGGCGCCACGACGACGAGGTCCGCGCCCTGGCCCAGCGCGACGTGCGGCACGTGCTCGACGTCCTCGAACACCTGGTCCGTCGCGGGCTCTCCCGACAGCGCCTCCCACGTGGGCGCGCCCACGAACCGCAGCGCCGACGCCGTCGGCACCACGCGTACCCGATGGCCCTGCTCGCGCAGCAGCCGCAGCAGCAGCACGGCCTTGTACGCCGCGACCCCGCCGCTCACCCCGAGCACGATCCGCATGTCGCTCCTCCCGCCGGTCCGGCCTGGCACCGCGCCCACCGTCCGTGGACGCACGAACGCCGCGCCCTCCGGGTGGAGGTGCGCGGCGTGCGGCTCAGGCCTCGGGCGCCTCGTCGGGCTCGGCCTCGATCGTCAGCAGGCCCGCGTTGATCTCGCGCATCGCGATGGACAGCGGCTTCTCCTGGTTGCGCGTCTCGAGCAGCGGCCCGACGTTCTCCAGCAGACCCTCGCTGAGCTGCGAGTAGTACGCGTTGATCTGGCGCGCGCGCTTGGCCGAGTAGATGACGAGCGCGTACTTCGAGTCGACGTGCTCCAGCAGGTCGTCGATCGGCGGGTCGGTGATGCCCTCGGGGGCGGCGACGGTTCCGGACACAGTTCGCTCCGTGGGTTCAAGGGTCTGCAGCCGGGCTGCAGCTGGTCGATGGCGGTGGCGCGCCGACCGCTCCGTCCGGGGCCTGGGCGGGCACGGCCCCGAGCCGTCGCCGGGTCCGCGGACCGGGCCTGCGGCCCACCGGGGAGCGGGCCCGCGCGCGGGCACCGCAGGACAGTCTACTCGCTGTGGTGCTCGACGTGCCCGGCCGGCGCGGCACCGACGGCCTGCGCGGTGCCACCGGCCGTGTCGGGCACCGGCCGCGGCTCGAGACCCATGACGCGCACCAGCTCGTCCGTCGCGCGGTGCACCTCGTCGTTGACGATGACGTGGTCGAACTCCGACTCGGCCGCGAGCTCGACCCGCGCCGTCGTCAGCCGACGCTCCCGCTCCTCGGCGTCCTCCGTGCCGCGGCCCACGAGCCGGCGCACCAGCTCGTCCCAGCTCGGCGGGGCGAGGAACACGAACCGCGCCTCCGGCATCGAGGCGCGCACCTGACGCGCCCCCTGGAGGTCGATCTCCAGGAGGGCCGGCACGCCCGCGGCGAGCTTCTCCTCGACCGCGCGCCGGGGCGTGCCATAGCTGTTGCGACCGTGCACCACCGCCCACTCGAGCAGCTCGCGCTCCGCGACCATGCGGGCGAACTCGTCCGAGCCGACGAACAGGTAGTGGACGCCGTCCACCTCACCCGGCCGCGGGTCGCGCGTCGTCGCGGACACCGACAGCCACACCTCCGGGTACCGCGCCCGGATGTCCGCCGACACGGTCCCCTTCCCCACGGCGGTCGGGCCGGCCAGGACGGTCAGGCGGGCGGGGCTGGGTGAGACCACCGGCGCCGACGTCCCCTCGGTGGGGGCGTGCGGCGTCGGGTCGGACGGGTGCGCGGAAATGTCAGCCAAACCTCTCGATGAGGGCCGCGGACTGGTGGGGGCCGAGGCCGCGGACACGACGTGTCTCGGCGATCCCGATCTCCTCCATGATCGCCCGAGCCTTCACCTTACCCACGCCGGGCAGGGACTCCAGCAACGAGACCACCTTGAGCTTGCCGATCATGTCGTCCGTCTGCCCGCGCTCGATGACCTCCTTCAGGGAGCCCTGGGAGTACTTCAGCCTGTTCTTCACCTCGGCGCGCACGCGTCGGGCCTCTGCGGCCTTCTCGAGCGCCGCCGCGCGCTGTTCTGGGGTCAGGGGTGGAAGTGCCACGCAAGTCACCTACTCGTCGTCAGGCGGATGGGCCCACTCAGTCGTCCCGACCAACCTCGACGAGGAGCCCTAATCGGGTGAATCACCCGGGCGACCTGCGCCGACGCACGGAGCCGACCCCTCGAAAGTAGCGATCCTCGACCGATCGGGCAACGACTGGACAGGGCGCGTCGCGCGCCGTCGGCCCCCCGAGGAGACCTCGACGAGAGGTCGAGGAGGAGGAGAGGGACCGTGGGCGGGACGTCGCGGGCAGCGGCGGAGGTCACCTCGGGAGCGAGGATCAGGACGCCACGAGGCGTGCCACGAGCGCGTCACGCACGGCGGCCGTCACCCCGCACGCGACGAGATAGCCGTCGACGCTCCCGTGCTCGGCGGCGGCGAGCGCCCACGCGGCCTCCAGGTACTCCGGCTCCACCGTGAGCACCGGGGCCAGGGCATCCGGGGACAAACCGGGGATCGGGGGGACGAGCGCCGCGAGGCCGCCCACGGCCGAACGGCTCGCGAGGTACTCGGCGAGGCGGTCCTCCTCGGCGACGCCCGCCACGTACTGGGCGAGGGCGACCACCCACCCCGTGCGGTCCTTGCCCGCCGAGCAGTGCACGACCGCGGTCCCCTCGGACGACGCGACCTCGCCGAGCACACGCCCGACCGTCGCACGGATGCCGGGGTCCTGGACGAACGTCGCGTAGACGCCGTGCATCATGCGGCGTGCGACGGCAGCCGGGTCGTCCGCCGACAGCAGGCCCGCGACCAGTGCCGCGGGGTCTGCCGACGCTCCCCCGGTACCGCCACCGGCCCCCAGACCCTGCGCGGGGTCCATGCCGCGGCGCAGCACCCGGACGCCGCCCGGCACCGCGTCCGCGCCGTCGCGCTCGACCTCGTCGTCCCCGCGCAGATCGAGCACCGTCGTCACCCCGAGGTCGCCGAGCGCCGCCTGGCCCGCCGGGGTCAGGCGCGACAGGCTCGCCGTCCGCAGGAGCACGCCCGTGCGCAGGGGCTCCGCGCTCCCCGCCGGGACCGCCCGGCCTCCGACGTCGCGCGCGTTCCACGTGCCCGGGACGTCGAGCGCCCCCGGCACCGCGCCCCCCTCCGGTACGGGCACGGCTCGGGTCGCGTCGCCCTGCTCGGGCCCGTCGGAGGCGCTCGGGACGTCGCGAGAGGTGTCGTGGGAGCTCATGGGCGCAGTCTCGCACGGGCACGTCCGTGAGCGGTCGCCCGGGCGCACGAACGCCGCGCCCCGCGTCAGGGAGAACGCCACGACGGCACGGACGGGGGCGCGGCGCCGCCCCGACGTCGGGGCCGGCACCCGCAGGTGCCGGCCCCGACGTCCGGGTCGCGGGTGCTCAGCCGCGCAGGGCCTGCGCCGCCTCGTCGGTGGCCGCCCGGGCCGCCGCACGCAGCGCGTCGACGTCCGGGCCGGCGCGCAGGACGCCGCGCGAGGACGACGCGAGCACCTGGCGGCGGGCGTCGCCGAACACGGCCGCGAGCTCGGCGGCGCCCGCGCCCTGCGCCCCCACGCCGGGAGCCAGGAGCGGGCCACGCACCGCGGCGAGGTCCGTGCCCGTGCGGGCCGCGGCGTCCGCGATCGTGGCTCCGACGACGAGGCCGACCGGGCCGAGCGCGTCGCCCGCCTCGACGACCGGCGCGTTCACGTCCGCGGCCGCGCGCGCGACGTGCGCCGCGACCGACTCCACGCCCGCGCCCGCGCCGCGGCGCGCGTGCTGCACCTCGGCACCCTCCGGGTTCGACGTCAGGCACAGCACGAACAGGCCCCGCCCGGTCTCCAGCGCGGCGTCCACCGCGGGCTGGAGCGAACCGAAGCCGAGGTACGGGGAGACCGTGAGCGCGTCCGCCGCGAGCGGCGACCCGTCGCGCAGGTACGCGTCGGCGTAGGCGGCCATGGTCGAGCCGATGTCGCCGCGCTTCGCGTCCATGATCGCGAGCGTGCCCGCCGCACGGGCCGCCGCGAGGACCTCCTCGAGCGCCGCGACGCCGCGCGACCCGTGCCGCTCGAAGAACGCCGACTGCGGCTTCACCGCGGCCACGCGCCCCCCGACCGCCTCGACGACCCGCAGGCCGAGCTCGCGCAGCCCCGCGGCGTCGTCGGTCAGGCCCCAGTCCGCGAGCAGGCCCGGGTGCGGGTCGATGCCCACGCACAGCGGCCCGTGGTCGTCCAGCGCAGCCGCGAGGCGCGCCCCGAAGCCCGCGCTCACGCGCCCACCTGCTCCGCGGCGGGAGCCGGCAGCGTGACGCCCGCCGTCAGGCCCTCACCCGCCATGTGCTCCTGCAGGCTGGCCACCGCGAACGGCCCCGCCAGGACCGCCTCGATGCCCTGCACCGCGGCGGCGAGCTGGTCCACGGTCGTCGCGATCGGCTTGTCCGCGGCGGTCGTGGCGGCGCGGATCTCGTAGCCGTCGGCCCGCGCGCCCTGGCCGGACGGCGTGTTGATGACCATGTCCACCTCCCCGGCCGTGATGAGGTCGACGATCGTCGGCTCGCCCTCCGGGCCGCGGCCCGCGGAGAACTTGCGCACGACGCGCGACGCGATGCCGTTGCGGCGCAGCACGCTCGACGTGCCGTCCGTCGCGAGGATCTCGAACCCGAGCTCCGCGAGGCGCTTGACCGGGAAGACGATCGAGCGCTTGTCGCGGTCGGCGACGGAGACGAACACGCGGCCCGACGTCGGCAGCCCGCCGAACGCGGCGGCCTGCGACTTGGCGAACGCGTGCGGGAAGTCGCGGTCGAAGCCCATGACCTCGCCCGTGGAGCGCATCTCCGGGCCGAGCACCGTGTCCACGACCACGCCGTCGGCGGTGCGGAAGCGCTTGAACGGCAGGACCGCCTCCTTGACCGCGATCGGCGCGTCGAGCGGGAGCGTGCCGCCGTCGCCTTCCGCGGGCAGGACGCCTGCCGCGCGCAGCTCGGCGACCGTCTCGCCCGCCATGACGCGCGCCGCGGCCTTCGCGAGCGACGTGCCCGTCGCCTTGGACACGAACGGCACGGTGCGCGACGCGCGCGGGTTCGCCTCCAGGACGTACAGGACGTCCGAGACGAGCGCGTACTGCACGTTGAGCAGGCCGCGCACGCCGACGCCCTTCGCGATGGCCTCGGTCGAGCGGCGGATGCGCTCGATCTCCGCCTCGGACAGCGACACGGGCGGCAGGACGCACGCCGAGTCGCCCGAGTGGATGCCGGCCTCCTCGATGTGCTCCATGACGCCGCCGAGGAACAGCTCGGTGCCGTCGTAGAGCGCGTCGACGTCGATCTCCATCGCGTCGTCGAGGAACCGGTCGATGAGCAGGGGCGCGGGGAGCGTCCCGGCCGTGCGGTCCTCGGCGGCGGCCGCCGCGAGCGCCCGCTCGACGTAGCCCGTGAGCTGCTCGGCCGAGTAGACGATCTCCATGCCGCGCCCGCCGAGCACGTAGGACGGGCGCACGAGCACCGGGTAGCCGATGCCGGCCGCGACGTCCCTCGCCTCGTCGAGGGAGCGCGCGGTGCCGAACGCCGGGGCGGGCAGGCCCGCCTCGACGAGCACGCGGCCGAACTCGCCGCGGTCCTCGGCGGCGTCGATGGCCTCGGGGCTCGTGCCGAGGATCGGCAGGCCGGCGTCCGCGAGGCGCTGCGCGAGCGCGAGCGGCGTCTGGCCGCCGAGCTGGACGATGATGCCCTTCACCGGTCCCGCCGCGAGCTCGGCCTGGTAGACCTCGAGCACGTCCTCGAACGTGAGCGGCTCGAAGTACAGGCGGTCGGACGTGTCGTAGTCGGTCGAGACCGTCTCCGGGTTGCAGTTGACCATGATCGTCTCGTAGCGCTCGCGCAGCGTGAGCGCCGCGTGCACGCACGAGTAGTCGAACTCGATGCCCTGACCGATGCGGTTGGGGCCCGAGCCGAGGATGATCACGGCCTCGCGCTCGCGCGGGGCGACCTCGGTCTCCAGGTCGTAGGACGAGTAGTGGTACGGCGTGCGGGCCGCGAACTCGGCCGCGCACGTGTCGACCGTCTTGTAGACGGGTCGCACGCCGAGCGCGTACCGCACCTCGCGCACCGTGGCCTCGCCGGCGGGGCCCATGCCGCGCAGGCGCGCGACCTGGGCGTCGGACAGGCCGTGCTTCTTCGCCTCGCGCAGCACGTCCTCCGTGAGCGCGGGCGCGTCGGCGACGGCCGCCGCGACCTCGTTGACCAGCTGGATCTGGTCGAGGTACCACGGGTCGATCTTCGTGGCCTCGAAGACCTGCTCGACGCTCGCGCCGGCGCGCAGCGCCTGCTGGACGCCGATGATGCGGTTCTCCGTGGGGCGCGCGATGCGCACGAGCAGCTCGTCGAGCTCCGCGCCGGAGACCGGCTCGCCGTCCCAGTGGAACACCGAGCCGCCCTTGTCGATCGAGCGCAGCGCCTTGCCGAGCGCCTCGGTGAAGTTGCGCCCGAGCGCCATCGCCTCGCCGACGGACTTCATGGTCGTCGTGAGCGTCGGGTCCGCAGCCGGGAACTTCTCGAACGCAAAGCGCGGCACCTTGACGACCACGTAGTCGAGCGTGGGCTCGAACGAGGCCGGCGTGACCTGGGTGATGTCGTTGGGGATCTCGTCGAGCGTGTAGCCGACGGCGAGCTTCGCCGCGATCTTGGCGATGGGGAAGCCGGTCGCCTTGGACGCGAGCGCGGACGAGCGCGAGACGCGCGGGTTCATCTCGATGACGATGACGCGGCCCGTGTCCGGGTCGACGGCGAACTGGATGTTGCAGCCGCCCGTGTCGACGCCGACCTCGCGGATCACGGCGATGCCGATGTCGCGCAGCTTCTGGTACTCGCGGTCCGTGAGCGTCAGCGACGGCGCGACCGTGATCGAGTCGCCGGTGTGCACGCCGACGGGGTCGACGTTCTCGATGGAGCACACGACCACGACGTTGTCGTGCTTGTCGCGCATGAGCTCGAGCTCGTACTCCTTCCAGCCGAGGATCGACTCCTCGAGGAGCACCTCGGTCACCGGGGAGTAGTGCAGGCCCTGCCCGACGATGCGGCGCAGCTCCTCCTCGTCGTACGCGAAGCCCGAGCCGAGGCCGCCCATCGTGAAGGACGGGCGCACGACCATCGGGTAGCCGAGGTCGCCCGCGGCCGCGATCGCCTCGTCGACCGTGTGCACGATGACCGAGCGCGCCGACTCGCCGCCGCACTTCTCGACGACGTCCTTGAACTGCTGGCGGTCCTCGCCCTTCTGGATCGCCTCGATGTTCGCGCCGATGAGCTCGACCCCGTACTCGGCGAGGACGCCCGCCTCGTCGAGCGCGATCGCCGCGTTGAGCGCGGTCTGCCCGCCGAGGGTGGGCAGGAGCGCGTCGGGGCGCTCCTTGGCGATGATCGAGGTGAGCACCTCGGTCGTGATGGGCTCGACGTAGGTCGCGTCGGCGAACTCGGGGTCGGTCATGATCGTGGCCGGGTTCGAGTTCACGAGGACGACCCGCAGGCCCTCCTCCTTGAGCACGCGGCACGCCTGGGTGCCGGAGTAGTCGAACTCGCACGCCTGGCCGATGACGATCGGGCCGGACCCGATGACCAGGACGCTGGAGATGTCGGTTCTGCGAGGCACGGTCAGCTCTCCTTGGTGTTCTGGTCGGCGGCCTCGGAGCCCTGGGCGGCGCGTCGGGACGCCATGAGCTCGACGAAGCGGTCGAAGAGGTACGCGGCGTCGTGGGGGCCGGCCGCGGCCTCGGGGTGGTACTGGACGGAGAAGGCGGGCAGGTCGAGGCACTCGAGCCCCTCGACCACCTGGTCGTTGAGCCCGACGTGGGACACGACGACGCGCCCGTAGCGGCCGCCGTCGTGCGGGGCGACGGACTCGCCGTCGAGCGGCGCGTCCACGGCGAACCCGTGGTTGTGCGCGGTCACCTCGACCTTGCCGGTGCGGCGGTCCATGACGGGCTGGTTGATGCCGCGGTGGCCGTACGCGAGCTTGTACGTGCCGTAGCCGAGGGCGCGCCCGAGGATCTGGTTGCCGAAGCAGATGCCGAAGAACGGGGTGCCGCGGTCCAGGACGGCGCGCAGCAGCTCGACCTCGTGCGTCGCCGCCCCGGGGTCGCCGGGGCCGTTGGAGAAGAACACGCCGTCGGGCGCGTAGGCCTCGACGTCCTCGATCGTCGAGGCGGCCGGGACCACGTGCACGCGCACGCCGCGCTGGGCGAGGCGCTGCGGCGTCATGGACTTGATGCCGAGGTCGACGGCGACGACCGTCGCGACGGGCTCGCCGTCCGGCGTCGTGCCCTCGAAGGGCTCGACGACGTACGCCTCGTCGGTGCTCACCTCGCGCGCGAGGTCGGCGCCGGCCATCGCGGGCGCGGCCTGCACCTCGGCGACGAGGTCCTCGACGGTGCGGGGGTAGCCGTCGCGCACGAGCGCGTCGCCCGAGAAGATGCCGGCACGCATCACGCCGAGCTCGCGCAGGTGGCGCGTCAGGGCGCGCGTGTCGACGTCGCTGATGCCGACGATCCCCTGCGCGGCGAGCTCGTCGTCGAGGGTGCGCTGCGCGCGCCAGTTCGACGCGCGCCGCGCGGCGTCGCGCACGACGTACCCGGCGACCCAGATCTTGCCCGACTCGGGGTCCTCGTCGTTGACCCCCGTGTTCCCGATGTGGGGGGCCGTCATGACGACGATCTGGCGGTGGTAGGACGGGTCGGTGAGCGTCTCCTGGTAGCCGGTCATGCCGGTGTTGAAGACGATCTCGCCGACCGTCGTGCCACGCGCGCCGTAGGCGCGCCCGGTCTGCACGGTGCCGTCCTCGAGGACGATCAGGGCCCGGTCGGCGGGCGGTGCGGTGGCGGAGACCTGGGTGGTCGCTGTGTTCACTGAGGCGGTCACGGTGCTTCCTCGTCGTTCTCGTCGGTGCCGGGTGTCGCGCTCTCGCGCGTCGGCGCCGGGTCTGCGGGGTCTGCGGGGGCGGCGCTCGGCGCCCCGGGTCGTCGCTCGTGCGAGTCGTCGGCGGCGTCTCGGTCGCGGTCGTCGTCGGCTCGTCCGGCGAGACCTTGGACAGCCTCCAGGAGGCGTGCCACGTCGTGGTCGTGACGGGGCAGGAGCCCGGTGTCGAGCCGGACCTCAGCGTTCGCCGGAGCCTCGGGCGCGTCGGCAGGGACGGGCTCCGCAGGCACGGTCCACGTCACGACGACGATGGCCTCCTTGCCGACGAACTTGCCGGCCATGCCGGGCGTGAGGGCCGCGCCCCCGACCGCCGCGGCGGGCACCCACAGGTCTGGGGCGCCGTTGCGCGCGACGTGCAGGCCGCCGTCGTGCACGGTGACCTGGGCCTGGGACCGGTCGCCGAGACCGTGGGCGCCGATGCGGGCGAGCCAGTCACCCGCGAGCGTGCTCGACACGTAGAGGGCGTCGAGCGGCCCGAGCACCACGCCGCCCCGTACGGCCTCCGCAGGCACCGCGGGAGGGGTCGGGACGACGCCGGTCGACCGCCGCACGAGGCGACCGCGACCGAGGAGGACGAGGGTGAGCAGGATGACGCCGAGCACGATCCAGATGCCGGCGGCGACGGGCTGGGGCAGGTTCACGCGCGGACCCCCCGCGCGTCGGCGCCCGCCGGGACGGGTGCGCCGTCGAGCACCGTAGCCCGACCGCGCAGGAACGTCGCGACGACGGCGCCGGGCAGCTCGCGGCCCTGGAAGGGGGTGTTGGTGCTCGCGGTGGCCTGCCCCGCGCCGTCGACGACGCGGCGCGCGGCCGGGTCGACGAGCGTGACGTTCGCAGGCTCGCCGACCTCGAGCGGGCGACCCTGGGCGTGCTCGCCGGCGTCGATGCGGCCGATGCGCGCGGGCGCGCTCGACAGCACGCGCGCGACGTCGGCCCACGTGAGGCGGCCGGTGTCGACCATGGTCTGCTGGACGACGCTCAGCGCCGTCTCCAGGCCGGTCATGCCGAACGCGGCCGCGGCCCACTCGCAGTCCTTGTCCTCGCGGGCGTGCGGCGCGTGGTCGGTCGCGACGATGTCGATCGTCCCGTCCGCGAGCCCCTCGCGCACGGCCTCGACGTCCTCGGCCGTCCGCAGCGGCGGGTTGACCTTGAACGTCGGGTCGTAGCCCCGGGCGAGGTCGTCGGTGAGGACCAGGTGGTGGGGCGTGACCTCGGCGGTGACGTCGATGCCGCGCCCCTTGGCCCAGCGCACGATCTCGACCGAGCCGGCCGTGGAGAGGTGGCACACGTGCAGGCGCGAGCCCACGTGCTCCGCGAGGAGCACGTCGCGCGCGATGATCGCCTCCTCGGCGACCGCCGGCCACCCCGCGAGGCCCAGCTCGGCCGAGACGACGCCCTCGTTCATCTGGGCGCCCTCGGTGAGGCGCGGCTCCTGCGCGTGCTGGGCGACGACGCCGTCGAACGCCTTGACGTACTCGAGCGCGCGGCGCATGAGGATCGGGTCGTCGACGCACTTGCCGTCGTCGGAGAACACGCGCACGCGCGCGGCCGAGTCCGCCATGGCGCCGAGCTCGGCGAGCTGCTGACCGGCGAGCCCGACGGAGACGGCGCCGACCGGGTGCACGTCGACCCAGCCCGCGTCGCGCCCGAGGCGCCACACCTGCTCGACGACCCCCGCCGTGTCCGCGACGGGCGTCGTGTTGGCCATGGCGTGCACGGCGGTGAACCCGCCCGCCGCGGCGGCACGCGTGCCGGACCCGATCGTCTCGGCGTCCTCGCGGCCCGGCTCGCGCAGGTGGGTGTGCAGGTCGACCAGGCCGGGGAGCGCCACGAGGCCGGTCGCGTCGACGACGACGGTCCCGTCGCCCTCGGAACCGGCGCGCGCGGCACCGACGGGCGCGATCTCGGCGATCACGCCGCCGGAGAGCACGAGGTCGACGGGCTCGCCGCCGAGCGGGCGCGCGCCGCGCAGGACGTACGTGGTGGTTGCGGCGCTGCTCACGAGGCGGGGACCCTTTCGACGGCGGGGACGGGCTGGGCGGCTGACGCCGGGGCGACGTCGGTCTCGTCGCTGCCCGCGAGGAGGAGGTAGAGCACGGCCATGCGCACGGCGACACCGTTCGCGACCTGCTCGACGATCACCGCGCGCGGCGAGTCCGCCGCCTGAGCGGAGATCTCGAGGCCGCGGTTCATCGGGCCGGGGTGCATGACGATCGCGTGCTCGGCGAGGAGCCCGAGGCGCCGGGCGTCGAGCCCGTACTTGCGGCTGTACTCAAGCGGGTTGGGGAAGAACGCTCCCCCGCCCGCACCCGAGCCGCTCATGCGCTCGCGCTGCACGCGCAGCATCATCACGGCGTCGGGACCGCCGTTCGCGGTGTCGCCCGCGAGGGTCGCGTCGAGGTCGTAGGAGACCTCGCACGGCCACGTCTGGACGCCGACCGGCAGGAGCGTGGGCGGCGCGACGAGCGTCACGTGCGCGCCGAGCGTGTGCAGCAGGTGCACGTTCGAGCGCGCGACGCGCGAGTGCAGCACGTCGCCGACGATCGCTACGTGCCGCCCGTCGAGGCCCGCGCCTCGCGCGGCCGCGTCGTCCGGCCCGCTCGCGCCGGGGGCCGTGAGCCCCGTCCCGGACAGGTGACGGCGCAGCGTGTACGCGTCGAGGAGCGCCTGCGTCGGGTGCTGGTGCATGCCGTCGCCCGCGTTGACCACGGCCGCGTCGAGCCAGCCCGCGTGCGCGAGCAGGTGCGGGGCGCCCGACGCCTGGTGCCGCACGACGACGGCGTCCGCGCCCATCGCCTGGAGCGTCAGCGCTGTGTCCTTGAGCGACTCGCCCTTGGACACGCTCGACCCCTTGGCCGAGAAGTTGATGACGTCCGCGGACAGGCGCTTCGCCGCGGTCTCGAAGGAGATGCGCGTACGCGTCGAGTCCTCGTAGAAGAGGTTGACGACCGTGCGCCCGCGCAGCGTCGGGAGCTTCTTGATCTCGCGCGACTGCGTCGCGGCCATCTGGGCGGCCGTGTCGAGGATGCGCACGGCGTCGGCACGCCCGAGGTCCTGGGTCGAGAGCAGGTGCCTCATGCGCCGCCCTCCCCGTCCTCGGCGGCACCCGTCGGCGAGGGCGCGGGCCGGATGACGACCGCGTCGGCGGACGCGTCGCCCGCCGCAGAGGCGCCGTCGATCTCGGCGAGGCGCACGCTCACGCGCTCGGACGTCGACGTCGGTAGGTTCTTGCCCACGAAGTCGGGGCGTATCGGCAGCTCGCGGTGGCCCCGGTCGACGAGCGCGGCGAGCTGCACGGCGCGCGGGCGGCCGAGGTCGCTGATCGCGTCGAGCGCGGCGCGGATGGTGCGCCCGGAGTACAGGACGTCGTCGACGAGGACCACGACCTTGCCGTCGATGCCCGACGCGGGCAGGCGCGTCGCGCCGATCGTGCGCGTCGGGTGTCGGTGCAGGTCGTCGCGGTACATCGTCACGTCGAGCTCGCCGACGATCGCGTGCGGGTCGGGCGCGCCGTCGGCGGGCGACCCCTCGATGGCGGCGAGGCGCTCGGCGAGCCGCGTCGCGAGCGGGACGCCGCGCGTCGGGATGCCGAGGAGGACGAGGTCGTGGGCCCCCTTGTTGCGCTCCACGATCTCGTGGGCGATGCGCGTCAGCGCGCGGGAGATGTCGGCGGCCGTCAGGACGACGGTCCCGACCTCGGGGGTCGGTACGGGTGGTGTGGGCACAGCAGCGCCAGAGCTCATGTCCGGCGACCTCCTTCCCCGCCTCACGGGACGGGCCTTAAAGGATGTCTGACGGTCACCCACCCTACCGCCGCGCACCGCGGCGGCGGGTACGCGTCCCGCCGGATAAGACGCGGCGTCGGTCACACCCGTGACCGACGCCGCGTCGAGGTCGTGCCGGCCCGCTGCGGGGCCGTGGAACGCTCAGGCCGTGATCGTCGGCTTCATCTCGACGATGCGTGCGAGCAGCCCGTTGACGAACGACGGCGAGTCGTCGGTCGACAGGGACCGCGCGAGGTCGACGGCCTCGTCGATCGCGACGACGTCCGGGACGTCGTCGTTGAAGAGGATCTCCCAGCCGCCGATGCGCAGCAGGGCGCGGTCGACGGCCGGCATGCGCTCGAGCGTCCACCCGTGGGAGTACGTCTCGATCAGCTCGTCGATGCGGTCGCGGTGCGCGAGCACGCCCTCGACGATGTCGACCGCGTACTGCGGCAGGGCGGTCTGCGCCGTGCCGGGGTCGGCGACGCGCTCCGCGAGGAGGGTCGTCGGGTCCACCTGACGCTGCTCCGCCTCGAAGAGGACGTCGAGCGCGCGCTTGCGCGCCTTGGTGCGTGCGGCCATGGTGATCGGCTGTCCCTCGTTGCTCTCAGCGGCTCTGGGTGGTTCTCGGGGCCCTGGTCAGTCGTTCACGCGGCCGAGGTACGAGCCGTCGCGCGTGTCGACCTTGACCTTGGTGCCCTGCTCGAGGAACAGCGGGACCTGGATCTGCGCGCCCGTCTCGAGCGTGGCCGGCTTGGTGCCGCCGGTCGAGCGGTCGCCCTGGAGGCCCGGCTCGGTGTAGGTGATCTCGAGGACGACCGAGGCGGGGAGCTCGATGTAGAGCGGCTGGCCGTCGTTGGACGCCACGAGCACGTTCTGGTTCTCGAGCATGTAGTCCTTGGCGTCGCCCACGATCTCGGGCGAGATCGTGATCTGGTCGTACGTCGACGTGTCCATGAACACGTAGTCCGCGCCGTCCTGGTACAGGTACTGGAAGTCGCGGCGGTCGACGTTGGCCGTCTCGATCTTGAGGCCGGCGTTGAACGTCTTGTCGATCGTCTTGCCCGTCATGACGTTCTTGATCTTGGTGCGGACGAACGCGCCACCCTTGCCGGGCTTGACGTGCTGGAACTCGATCACGGTCCACAGCTGGCCGTCGAGTCGCAGCACGGTGCCGTTCTTGATGTCGTTGGTGGTCGCCACGTTCGTCTTCCTGTCGGAGGGTCTACGGGCTCCGCGGCGCCGGACGACGCGAGTCGACCGGGCACACCGGGGCGGAGCGGGAAATGGGCCTTGACGATCTTACCGGAGCGACCTACCCCAGCGCGACGAGGACCGCGTTCGCCGCGACGCCGACGGTCGCCGCCCAGCACATCGAGGCGAGGGTCCCGATGACGAACCGCTCGGACGCGACGGGGTGCTCGCGCAGCTCCGGGTAGCGCCCGAGGCCCTTGATCGCGACGACGAAGGCGATCCCGCCGGGCTCGCCGGCGAGCAGGCAGCCCGTGATCGCGAACCGTTCGAGGATCCCGATCCACGTGCCGCCCCGCAGTGCCTTGACGGCCTCCGTGCCGATGGGCCCCGTCGCCGGCGGCGGAGGCGGCGGCACGGGGACGGTCGCAGGGTCCACGGCGCCGGCCGTGGTGCGCGGGCGCCCGGCACGACCGCGCCCCGGGTCGCCGGAGCGCGCCGCGGTACGCAGCACCCACTGCGTCACCGGCCCTCCGCCGAGCACGCTCGCCGCGAGCGCGACGACCCACACCACGACCACCAGCACGACCGTCACCGGGTCCGTCATTCCCTGCCCTCTCGCAGATCCTCCGGCGGCTCGTCCCGACGGCGAGCCGCGAGCTCGCCCAGGAGCCTCGCCACGACGGGCCGCACCGCCGCCTCCTCCGGCCACAGCGCGACGCGCAGCCGCTGGCTGACCGCCTGCTCGGACACCCCGAGCGCCCGGGCCACATCCTTCTGGGTGCCGCCCACACGCGCGAGCGTGTCGACCGCCTCCCACCCCGGCGCGGTGCGCCGGTCCACGACCGCGGCCAGGAGGCGCAGGAGCGCCTCGACCTCGGCCGCGCGTTCCAGCGGCTCGCCGCGCACGGCGACGGGGGCCGTGGCCGCGCGCGACTTGGCCTGCTCGACCGCCTCGCGCGCCCGCACGAAGGCCTCCCCCGACGCCTCGCGCGAGACGGCGGGCAGCGGCTCGTCGACGTCGCCCGCGCCGACGCCGACGCTCCAGCCGCCGTCGCGCAGCAGGTCGAGCACCACGTCGACCACCGTCACCGGGTCGTCGAGCACGCCCTGCACCTCGTCGCCCACCGTCCGGTCGAACGGGACCACGAGCCCGGGCCGCACGCGCAGGAGCGCCTCGAGGCGCGCGAGCACCTCGGGGACGCGGTCGCGGTGACCGGTGCTCCCCCGCTGGTCGACGGTGAGGACGAACATGCGATCCAGGCTATCCCCTTGATACCGCAGGATCAAGCATCCTGACTTGATGGCGAGCGGTCAAGGGTCGCGGGACGGATCGGAGCGAGGGCGGCGTCGTCAGCCGCGCAGGCGGGCCGCGAGCGCCTCGAGCGCGAGCCGGTAGGAGTCGAACCCGAAGCCCGCGATCGTGCCGGTCGCGACCGCGCCGACGACGGAGTGCGAACGGAACGCCTCGCGCGCCGCGGGGTTGCTCAGGTGGACCTCGACGAGCAGGAGCCCCGACGTCGTGACCTGTGCCGCGGCGTCACGCACGGCGTAGGAGTAGTGGGTGAACGCGGCCGGGTTGAGCACGACGTGCGCCCGCGCGTCGACGGCCTCATGGAGCCAGCCCACGAGCTCGGACTCGTCGTCGGTCTGGCGCACGTCGACCGTCAGGTCGAGCGCGCCGCCCCACGCGAGGGCGGACTCCTGGAGGTCGGCCATCGAGGCGGAGCCGTAGATCTCCGGCTCGCGCACACCGAGCCGACCGAGGTTGGGTCCGTTGAGGACCAGCACGCGTTCCATGGCGCCCGAGCCTAGCCGCGCCGTGGTCGCCCGCGCGGCGCGTGCTCGCCCGTGCCCGTCGCGAGACCCGGGTGGGTCTCTCGACGCGCGGCCCGCCGCGCCGTCGGGCACGCTGACGGGGTGAGCCTCGCCACCGTCCCCCGCACCCGCTGGGAGCCCGACGCGCTGGTCGAGGGATGGGAGACGCTCGAGCTCCCGGCACCGCGGCTGCCGGGCGTCGCCACCCCGGGCAGCGCGCGCGAGGCGGTCTCGCCGGTCCTGACGCTGGTGCGCCGCGCGCACCGACCGGCTCGCCCCGTCGGGAGCGTCGTCCTCGTCCACGGCTACAACGACTACGTCTTCCAGGACCACGTGGTCGAGTCGTTCGCCGAGGCGGGGTGGGACGCGCTGGGCGTGGACCTGCGCCGTGCGGGGCGGTCGCTGCGCGCGGGCCAGGTGCCGCACTACGTCGACGACCTGCGCGAGACGGCGGCGGACCTCGGCGTGGCCGTCGCGGCCGCACGACGGTCGCCGGGCCCGGTGGTGGTGCACGCGCACTCGACCGGTGGTCTCGTCGCGGCGCTCTGGGCGCACGCCCACCGCGGCGCGGGCGGCTGCGACGCGCTCGTGCTCGACAGCCCGTTCCTCGACCTGCGCGCGTCGTGGGTCGAGCGGACGGTGGGGACGCGGGTGATCGACGCCGTCGGTCCGTGGAGCCCGCTGACGGTGGTCAGCTCGGGGCCGTCCGCGTACACGGGACACCTGCTCGCGGAGCGCGGCGGGCGGTGGACGTTCGACACGTCGCTCAAGCGCCCGGAGGGCGTCCCGGTCCGTGCCGGGTGGCTGCGGGCGGTGCGCCAGGGGCACGCTCGGGTGGCTCGCGGGCTGGACGTCGCGTGCCCGGTGCTGGTCGCCCGGGCCGACCGCTCGGGGGCGGAGGATCCGACAGGCCCGGACCGGGAGGTGGACCTGGAGACGACCGACACCGTGCTCGACGTCGCACAGATCGCGCGGCTCGCGCCGCGGCTGGGTCGCGACGTGACGGAGCTCGTCGTTCCCGGAGCGGTGCACGACCTCACGCTGTCCGACGACGGCCCGCGCGCGACCTACCTGTCGGCCGTCCTCGGCTGGCTCGACGAGCACGTCCGCCGGGAGGCGGCGTGAGAGCGCGCGCGGACCGAGCCGGCGGGAGCTACCTCGACGCCCCGTTCGCCGCGCTCGCGCACCGCGGCTTCTCGCGCGACGGGCTGGAGAACTCGATGACGGCCTTCGCCGCGGCCCGCGACCTCGGGCTGCGGTACGTGGAGACGGACGCCCACGCGACGGCCGACGGCGTGGCCGTCGCGCTCCACGACGCGTCGCTCGACCGCACGACGGACGCGCGCGGGCTCGTCGCAGACCTCCCGTGGCGCACCGTGCGCGCGGCGCGGATCGGCGGGACGGAGCCCGTGCCCTCGTTGGAGGACGTGCTGGGCACGTGGCCGGACCTGCGCGTGAACGTCGACGTGAAGTCGGCGGCCGCGGCCGAGCCGGTCGCCCGGGCGATCGAGCGCACGCGCGCCCACGACCGCGTGTGCGTCGCGTCGTTCGCGGCGTCGCGCCGGGAGGCGACCGTGGCGCGGCTGTCGCGTCCGGTCGCGGTCTCCGGCGGGCGCGGCGCGGTGGTCGGCATGCTCCTCGCCGGTCGTGCGAGGGCCGACGCGCTGGCCCGCCGCGCGGCCCGGTCGGTCGACTGCCTGCAGGTGCCCGTGCGCGGGGGCTGGGTGCGCGTCGTCGACTCGGGGTTCGTGCGGGCGGCGCACCGGGCGGGCGTCGCCGTGCACGCGTGGACCGTGAACGACCGCGCGACGATGCACCGGCTGCTCGACCTCGGGGTCGACGGGATCGTCACCGACCGCGCGGACCTGCTCCGCGACGTGCTCCGCGCACGGGGGATGTGGGCTTGAGCGCCACGGTCCGCTGCCCGGACGCCCGGGCGCGGTCGCCGTCCGCCGCGCGTCAGAGCGCGACGGGGCCGCGTCCTACCGGCGCGTCGGCCGCGATCTCGGCGTAGGCCGCGGCGAGGAGCGTCGGGTCCGGGCCCTCGAGGCGCGTGGGCCGCGCGACGTCGTCGAGCACGACGAACCGCAGGAGGTCGCCGCGCGACTTCTTGTCGCGGCGCATCGCGGACAGGAGCTGCTCCCAGCGGTCGCCGCGGTACGTGAGCGGCAGGCCGAGCGAGCCGAGGATCGCGCGGTGCCGCTCCACGACGGCGTCGTCGAGCTTCCCCGCGAGGCGTGACAGCTCGGCCGCGAACACCATGCCGACGGACACCGCGGCGCCGTGGCGCCACTGGTAGCGCTCCGTGAGCTCGACGGCGTGCCCCAGCGTGTGCCCGTAGTTGAGGATCTCGCGCAGGCCGGCCTCCTTGAGGTCCTCCCCCACGACGCGCGCCTTGACCGCGATCGAGCGCTCGACGAGCTCCGCGACGACGGCCCACGTCTCGTCCGTGGTCGGGCGCGTGCCCCACGCGGCGAGCGCGTCGGCGTGCTCCTCGACGAGCTCGAGGATGCGCTCGTCGGCGATGAAGCCGGTCTTGACGACCTCCGCCAGGCCGGCGACGAAGTCCCAGCGCCCGAGCGACTCGAGCGCCGCGAGGTCGCACAGCACGCCCGCGGGCGGGTGGAACGACCCGACGAGGTTCTTGCCCTCGGCCGTGTTGATGCCGGTCTTGCCCCCGACGGCCGCGTCGACCATCGCGAGCAGCGTCGTCGGCACGTGCACCACGCGGATGCCGCGCAGCCACGTCGCGGCGACGAACCCGCCGAGGTCGGTCGTCGCGCCGCCACCGACGGTGACGACAGCGTCCGTGCGCGTGAAGTCCAGCTGCCCGAGCACGCCCCACAGGAACGCCGCGACCTGGGCGGTCTTCGCCTCCTCGGCGTCCGGGACCTCCGCGACGTACGCCTCGTAGCCCGACGCCTTGAGGTCCTCGTGGACCACCTCGGCGGTCGCGGCGAGCGCCGCGGGGTGCACGACGAGCACCCGGCGCACCTTCTGGCCGAGCATCGCGGGCAGCTCGCCGAGCAGGTGCTTGCCCACGACGACGTCGTACGGCTGGTCCCCCGCGACCCGCACGCGCGTCGGCGCGTCGGACCCGGTGGCGGCCTGGGTGTCGGGGTCGGGGGTCGAGTCGCTCACGCGTCCTCCTGTCGGGCCGGGGTGTCGGCGGTGCGGGTCGGCGCGGCGTCGGCCCGCGCGAGGTGGGTGCGGATCTCCTCGGCCACCTGGGCGGGCGTGCGCGCGTCGGTGACGACGTGCAGCGTCGCGACCCGCTCGTAGACGGGGCGCCGCTCCTCCATGAGGGCGGCCCACCGCGCGCGGGGGTTGCCCAGCAGGAGCGGGCGCGACTGGTTGAAGCCGACGCGCGGCGCGGCGTGCGCGAGGCTCACGTCGAGGAAGACGACGGCACCGCCCGCCGCGGCGTACGCCGCGAGGGCCGCCTGCGTGTGCTCGTCGAGCACGGCACCCCCGCCGAGGGCGAGCACGCCGTCGTGCGTGGCGAGCGCCGTCGTCACGGCCTCGCGCTCGAGCTCGCGGAAGTGCGGCTCGCCGTGGTCGACGAAGATGTCGGCGACGGGCTTGCCGGCCACCGTCTCGACGTCGGTGTCGGTGTCGCGCTGCGCGAGGCCGAGGACCTCGGCCAGGTGGCGGGAGACGGTCGACTTGCCGCTCCCGGGCGGGCCGACGAGGACGACGACCGGGCGCGTGCCCGGGGCGACGGGGGTCATCAGCGCTGCAGCTCCGGGATCGCCGCGAGGTAGGCCTCGGCGTTGCGACGGACCTCCGCGACGGAGTCGCCGCCGAACTTCTCGAGCGCCTGCTCGGCGAGCACGAGCGCGACCATCGCCTCGGCCACGACGGCCGCCGGCGGGACGGCGCACACGTCCGAGCGCTGGTGCTGAGCCTTGGCGACCTCGCCCGTGACGACGTCGACCGTCGCGAGCGCGCGCGGCACCGTCGAGATGGGCTTCATCGCCGCGCGCACGCGCACGACCTCGCCGTTCGACATGCCGCCCTCGACACCGCCCGCGCGGTTGCTCAGGCGGTGGATGCGGCCGTCGGCGCCGCGCTCGATCTCGTCGTGCGCGGCGGACCCGCGGCGGCGCGCGGTGCGGAAGCCGTCGCCGACCTCGACGCCCTTGATCGCCTGGATGCCCATGAGCACCGCGGCGAGCCGCGCGTCCAGGCGGCGGTCGCTCTGCGCGTAGGTGCCGAGCCCGGACGGGACACCGTAGGCGAGCACCTCGACGACGCCGCCGAGCGTGTCGCCCGCCTTCTGGCACTCGTCGATCTCGGCGACCATCGCGGCGGACGTGGCGGCGTCGAAGCAGCGCACGGGGTCGGCGTCGAGCGTGGCGACGTCGTCGGGCCCGGGCACGGCGGCGTCCTCGGGAACCTCGACGGGGCCGATGCCCACGACGTGCGACACGAGCCGGACGCCCAGCGCCTGCTCGAGGAACTTCGCGGCTGCCGCGCCGAGGGCGACGCGCGTCGCCGTCTCGCGCGCCGACGCACGCTCCAGCACGGGCCGCGCGTCGTCGAAGCCGTACTTGCGCATGCCCACGAGATCGGCGTGGCCGGGGCGCGGGCGCGTGAGGGGCCGGTTGCGCGCGATCTCCCGCACGTCGCCCGTGCCCGCGTCGACCTGGAGCGCCTCGGGCGGCACCGGGTCGGACGACATGACGTCGACCCACTTGGGCCACTCGGAGTTCGCGATCTCCAGCGCGAGCGGGCCCCCCTGGGTCACTCCGTGGCGCAGGCCGCCCAGGACGCGCAGCACGTCCTGCTCGAACTTCTGACGCGAACCGCGCCCGTACCCGAGGCGACGGCGCGCGAGCGCGGCCTTCACGTCGTCCGTCGTGAGCTCGACGCCCGCGGGCAGCCCGTCGAGGATCCCGACCAGCGCCTCACCGTGCGACTCACCCGAAGTCAACCAACGCAGCATGATCGCCATCCTCCCACGTCGCCGCGCGCGCCCCGGCGGGCGCCCGCAGTGCGGACCGAGGACCGGACGGGCCTCGTCCACCCCGCGCGACGGGCACGGTCCGCGCCGTCGCGGAGCCGGTCTCGGCGCCCTGTGGACGACGCCGACGCCTGGCGAGCGGGGCGCGCTACGGTGCCGCGCATGGTCGAGCAGGGGGACGGGACGACGACCGACGACGCGCCACTGCGCAGCGCCGCACCCGTACCGGGCGCTCCGGGCGTGGCCGACGACGAGCGGTCGTGGGCGCGGCGCCGGGGCGACCTCGTGGCCCGGGAGCTCCGACTCGCCGGACCGGTCGGGGTCGTCCTCGCGGTGCTCGCCGCGGCCGGCACGGCGCGGTGGTCGGGTCCGTCGTGGGCGACGCCCGCTCTCGCGCTCGTCGCGGCGGCGGGCGCGGTCGTGGCGGTGGTCGACGCACGGACGCACCGGCTGCCCGACGTGATCGTCCTGCCGACGTGGCTCGGCGCCGTCCTCCTGCTCGTCGTCGCCGCGGCCGTCGGCGACGACGGCGCCGCTCTCGTCCGCGCGCTCGCCGGCGGCGTCGTCGGCTTCGGCGCCTACGCCGCCCTGCGGATCGCGTACCCGCCGGGCCTGGGCTTCGGCGACGTGAAGCTCGCGGGGATGCTCGGCACCCCGCTCGCCTGGTTCGGGTGGGGCGAGCTCGTCGCCGGGCTGGTCCTGCCGTTCCTGCTCGGCGGGGCATGGGCGCTCGGGCTCGTCGTCCTGCGGCGGGCGCGCCGCGACACCGCCGTCCCCTTCGGCCCCTTCATGGTCGCCGGGTCGGGGCTCGCCGCCGTGCTCGGCGACGCGGCGCTCCGGGCGTACGCGGGCGCCTGACACGGCGGAACCCCGTCACCGGCACACGGTGACGTCCGCCCGCGGGCGGCGGCAGTCAGGCCGGGACGCCCAGGGCCGCCTCGAGCGCACGGTCCATGGCCTCCAGCGGGGCCACCTTGCCAGTCATGAGCCGGACCTGCTCGGCCGCCTGGTGCAGGAGCATGCGCTCACCGCCGACGACGGTGCCTCCCGCCGCGCCCCACGCCGCGGAGAGCGCCGTGGGCCGGGGGTCGTAGACGACGTCGAGCAGCACGCCCGTCACCTGCGCGCCCGCCTGGGTCAGCGCCTCGGCCACGGGGTCGGCCGCGCGCGACGGAAGGGTCGCGACGACCGCGTCGACCTGCCCGAGGCGGGGGACGAGCGCGGGCGACGAGGGGTCGAGGATATCGAAGCGCGGCTCGACGCCCATGCGGTGCGCCGCGCGCTGGAGCGTGCCCGTGCGGCCGAGCGAGCGCACCAGCACGGTCGGCGTGGTGCAGCCGAGCTCGGCGAGGGCCGCCAGCGTCGAGGCGGCGGTCGCCCCGGCGCCCAGAACGACGGCGGTCCGGGCGGACCGCTCCCCCAGCCCCTCGCGGAGCGCGGCGACGAGGCCGTGCACGTCCGTGTTCGTCCCGACGAACGTGGGCCGCCTGCCGCCCGTGGGCTGGACGACGAGCGTGTTCACCGCACCGACCACGTTCGCGAGCGGGTCGACGTGGTCGATCAGCGGGATCACCGCGTGCTTGAGGGGCATCGTCAGGCTCAGCCCGGCCCACGACGCGTCGAGCCCGTTGACCAGCGCCGAGAGCTGCTCCTCCGTCGTGTCGATCGCCTCGTACGTCCACCCGTCGAGGCCGAGCGCGTCGTACGCAGCGCGGTGCAGGACCGGGGACAGCGAGTGCGCGACGGGGTGGCCCAGGACGGCCGCCCGGCGTGGTGCGCGCGCGACGCTCACCCGCCGTTCTCCGCGAGCCACTGCCGGTACTCCTGCTTGAACTGCTCGAACTCCGCGTAGTTGTCGGTGAACTTCGTCTCGCCGGTGTCCAGGTTGACGGTCACGTACCAGAGCCACGGACCGGCAGGGGCGTTGAGCACCGCCTCCACGCTCTCGCGGCTCGGGCTCCCGATCGGGGTCGGAGGCAGCCCCTTGTGGACCCGCGAGGCGTACGGCAGATCCGGGTTCTGGAACTCCTCCGTGGTGATCTCACTCGCCTTCTTGCCGAGGCCGTACACGTCGATGGCGTCCATGCCGAGCGGCATGCCGTCGTCGAGCCGGTTGTAGATCACGCGCGCGACCATCCCGCGCTGCTCCGCCGTCTTGCCCTCCCACTCGACGATCGACGCGATCGTCAGGACCTCCTGGAAGCGCTCGGCGGGGATACCCAGCTCGGCGAGCTCGCCCGTCGTCTGCGCCACCATCCGCTGCACGATCCCCGTGGCGTTCACGTCGCCCGGTTCGAGGACGTACGTCGTCGGGTAGAGCCACCCCTCGTAGTTGCCGTTCGCCTCGGCCGGGAGCCCGGTCGCCGCGGTGTCCGCCATCGCGGCCTCGAAGTCGGTAACGGGGATCCCGGTGACGGCGGAGGACTTCTCGAGGATCTGCTTGACGGTGCTGCCCTCGGGGATGGTGATCTTCGTCTCGACGCGCGAGTCGTTCGCCACGAGGCGCGCGACCGCGTCCTTGGCGGACATGCCGAGCAGGAGGCGGTGGGTGCCCGGCTGGATCTTGCCGGCGTTCGGGTTCGCCTCGAACGCGTTCGCGAACGCCGCCGAGCTGGCCACGACGCCCGCCTCGGTGAGCGTGGCGCCCATGTCCTTCCCGGTGGAGCCGGGCTCGATGACCACGTCGACGGGGTCCGTACCCGGGCCCTCGAAGTCCTTGGCCTCGAGCGGGTTCGCGAAGCCGAAGAGGTCGGACGCGTTGTTGAGCAGGAGGTACCCGGCACCACCCACGACGAGGAGGGAGACGAGGAGCACCACGAGGGCGCGGCGACGTCGGCGCTGGCGTCGCTTCTTCGCGGCCCGGCGGGCGCGCTGGTCCGCACGCGACGAGCGCGTGGGCTGCTGCTCGCCCTGGACGGCGGGCCGATCGAACAGGTCGGTCACGGTCGGTGGTCTCCTGTCGGGTCTGCAGGCTCTCCGGCGCGCGCCCCCGCGCCCCGCTCGGCGTCGAGAGCGGATTGCAGAATGATAACGGCCGCCGCCTGGTCGACGACGCTCCGGTGCTTGCGCCCGGCGCGCCCCGAGGCGTGCAGCGCCTGGTGGGCGCTCACGGTCGTCATCCGCTCGTCGACGAGATGCACCGGCACCGGCGCGACGACGCGTGCGACCAGTCCAGCGTACGCCCGCGCCCCCTGGGCCGCGGCGCCCTCTCCCCCGGACAGGTGGCGCGGCAGGCCCACGTAGACCACCTGCGCGCCGCGCTCCTCGACCTCGACGGCGATCCGAGCGACGTCCGCCGGGACCGCGGCCCCGGGCTTCGTGTCGCGGGCGAGCGTCTCGACCGGGGTCGCGACGAGCCCGTCGGGGTCGCTCGCCGCGAGCCCGACGCGCACGCTACCCACGTCGACGCCGAGGCGCGCCCCCCGCGGGAGGGGGGCGCGCCCGCCGTCACCGGCCGTCACGCGGGCGCCGCGGCGCCGTCGCGCACGCCCTGGAGCGCGGCCGGCAGCGCGGACACGTCCGTTCCGCCGCCCTGGGCCATGTCGTCCTTGCCGCCGCCACCGCCGCCGAGCGTCTGCGCGGCGGCCTTGGCGAGCGCGCCGGCGCGCAGCCCGGCCGCGCGCGCCGAGGCGTTCGTCACGACGACCACCTGCGGGCGGTCCTTCGCGACACCGCCGACGGCCACGACCGTGGGCTCCGCCTCGCCGAGGCGACCGCGCACGTCGAGCGCGAGCGCGCGCAGGTCGTCCGCGGAGGCGACCTCACCGGCGTCGTGCACGACGACGCGCGTACCGCCCGCGAGCTCGGCGCCCGCCGCGAGCGTGCCCGCGACCGCGAGGAGCTGGGACTGTCGGAGCTGCGCGAGCTCCTTCTCCGCGTCGCGCAGGCGCGAGACGAGCGCGCCCACGCGGTCCGGCAGCTCCTCGGTCCGCACGTTGAGCAGGCCGGTGAGCTGGCCGACGAGCGCGTGCTCCTTGGCCTGGAAGCCGTACGCACCGTCACCGACGAGCGCGTCGACGCGGCGCACGCCCGAGCCGATCGACGACTCGCCGAGCAGCGTGACGAGCCCGAGCTGGCCGGTCCGCTGCACGTGCGTGCCGGCGCACAGCTCGCGCGACCAGTCGCCGCCGATCGACACCACGCGCACGACGTCGCCGTACTTCTCGCCGAACAGCGCCATGGCGCCGAGCGCCCGCGCCTCGGTGATCGGCATGAGCTGGTCCGTGACCTCGAGGTTCTCCTGGAGCTGGACGTTGACCCGCTCCTCGATCTCCGACAGCGCACCCGCGGGCACGGCCGACGAGCGGCGGAAGTCGAAGCGGATGCGGCTCGGCGCGTTCTCCGACCCGGCCTGGGTCGCGTCCTTGCCGAGCGACTCCTGCAGGGCCTTGTGGATCATGTGCGTCGCCGAGTGGGCGCGGCTGATCGCCTTGCGGCGGTCGCGGTCGATCGTCGCGGTGCCGGGGTCTCCGAGCGCCGCGGTCCCCTCGACGAGGCGGCCGCGGTGCACGGACAGGCCCTTGATCGGGCGCTGGACGTCGTCGACCTCGATGGTCGCGCCGCCGTCGAGCACGATCGTGCCGTGGTCGGCGAGCTGGCCGCCGGCCTCCGCGTAGAACGGCGTCCGGTCGAGCACGATCTCGACGTCGGCGGGCGCGGTCGCGGCGGGCGCGGGCACGCCGTCGACGAGCAGGCCCGCGACACGCACGGCGGCCGAGGACTCGGTGTACCCGAGGAACTCGACCGGGGCGGAGAGCTCGCCCGCGAGCGACTCGTAGGCGGCGGTGTCCACGCCGCCCGAGCGCTTGGCGAGCGCGTCGGCGCGGGCGCGCTGGCGCTGCTCGGTCATGAGCGCGCGGAACGCCTTCTCGTCGACCTGGACGCCCTGCTCGGCGGCCATCTCGAGCGTGAGGTCGATCGGGAAGCCGTACGTGTCGTGCAGGGCGAACGCCTGGTCGCCGCCGAGCAGCGGCACCCCGCCCGTCCCCGCGGCGGCCTTGGCCTTGGACACGGCCGTGTCGAGGATCGTCGTCCCCGAGGTGAGGGTGCGACGGAACGCGTCCTCCTCCGTGTAGGCGACGTTCGAGATGCGCTCGAAGTCGGTTGCGACCTCCGGGTACGACGGCGCCATCGCGTCACGGCTCACCGGGAGCAGCGCGGGCATCGCGCGGTCCTCGACGCCCAGCAGGCGCATGGCACGCACGGAGCGGCGCAGGAGGCGGCGCAGCACGTAGCCGCGGCCCTCGTTGGAGGGGCGCACGCCGTCGCTCATGATCATGAGCGCCGAGCGGACGTGGTCGGCCACGACGCGCATGCGCACGTCGTCCTCCTGGTTCGCGCCGTAGCGCCTGCCCGAGAGCGCCTCGGCCGCCGCGATGACGGGGAACACCTCGTCGATCTCGTAGAGGTTGTCCTTGCCCTGGAGCAGGTACGCGACGCGCTCCAGGCCCATGCCCGTGTCGATGTTCTTGCGCGCGAGCTCCGAGACGATCCGGAACTCCTCCTTCGACCTCACGTCGTCGATCGCGTACTGCATGAACACGAGGTTCCAGATCTCGAGGTAGCGGTCCTCGTCGACGACGGGGCCACCCTCCTGACCGAACTCCGGGCCGCGGTCGATGTAGATCTCCGAGCACGGCCCGGCGGGACCGGGCTGACCCGTCGACCAGTAGTTGTCCTTCTTTCCCCGGGCCTGGATGCGCTCGTCGGGCAGGCCCGCGATGCGCTTCCAGAGCTGCCGCGCCTCGTCGTCGTCGTGGTAGACGGTCACCCAGACGGTCTCCGGGTCGAACCCGTACTTGCCCTCCTCGCGCGAGCCCGTGACGAGGTCCCACGCGTAGGTGATCGCGCCTTCCTTGAAGTAGTCCCCGAACGAGAAGTTGCCGTTCATCTGGAAGAACGTGCCGTGGCGGGTCGTCTTGCCGACCTCGTCGATGTCGAGCGTGCGCACGCACTTCTGGACGCTCGTCGCACGGTCCCACGGCGGGGTCTGCTCGCCCGTCATGTACGGGATGAACGGGACCATGCCCGCGATGGTGAACAGCGTGGACGGGTCCGGGGAGACGAGCGACGCCGAGGGCACGACGGTGTGGTCGCGGTCGGCGAAGTAGTCGAGCCAGCGCTTGCGGATCTCGGCGGTGCGCATGATGTCCTTCGGGGGCAGTCGGTGGGTCGTGCGGGCGTGCGTGCGGTGGGGGCGGCGGCCTGGCCGCGCGTCCTAGAAGGAGTAACCGAGGAGGTCCTCGACGTCGTCCGTGTCGTCGAAGGGGTTCGTGTCTCCCGCGGCCGGTCGCGCGTGGCGCCCGGCCGCGCGGCGCGCTCGGACGACGTCCGGGTCCTCCTGGCCCTCGGCGAGGAGCGCCGCCATGAGCTCCTGCTCGCGCGCGTCGCGCGCGAGCGTGAACTCGGTGCGGAAGTCGCGCGCGATCTCCACGACCTTCTCGCCCAGGCCGTTGACCTGCTCGGTCGCCTGGTCCACGAGCGACGCGGGCGCGTACCGCGCGAGGATCTTCTTGCCGCGGACGACGACCACGACCGTGATCGCGACCCCGACGCCGATCCAGAAGACGCGGCGCATCAGCGCGACCCCCCGGCACGTCCGGCGTCGTCCGCCGAGCGGCGACGGCCGAACGAGCGGGCGGCGGCCTGGCGCACGCCGTAGGTGAACGCCGCGACCTTGACCAGCGGGGCGCCGAACGTCGCGGCGTACAGCCCCGTGAGCGCGGACACGTTCTCGCTCACCTGGGCGGCCGACGTCGTGATCGTGTCGACCTTGACGAGCTGGCTGTTCGTCGTGGCGACGGTCGTCGCGGCCTCGTCGAGGATCGGGACGGAGTGGTCCGTGACCTCCTTGATGCTCGCGCGCGCCTCGTCGAGCACGCGGCCGAGCTTGAGGAGCGGCACCGCGAGCAGGCCGACGAGCAGCACGAACGCGATGGCTGCGATGAGGCCGGCCACGTCTCCCAGGGACATTCTTCTCCTCCAGTGCCAGTCACGGTGCCGCGTCCACGGCTCCGCGAAACACTACCCGCACCAGGGCGGGGACCGTCGTCGGGCGCGACACGGCGACGGGTCGCCGCGGCGGGCGCACCCGGTCCGGACGCACGAACGCCTCGCTCGCCGACGAAGCGGTGAGCGAGGCGTCCGGAGCGGGGGTCAGCGAGCGTAGTACTCGACGACGAGCTGGACCTCGCACTGCACGGGGACCTCGGCGCGCTTCGGGCGACGCGTAAGGATCGCGCTCAGCTTCTCGAGCTGGACGTCCAGGTAGCCCGGGACGGCCGGGAGGACGTCGCGGTGCGCGCCCGCGGCGGCGACCTGGAACGGCGTCGTCGCCTGGCTCTTCGGCTTGACCTGGAGGGTCTGGCCGGGCTTCACGCGGAACGAGGGGCGGTCCACGATCTTGCCGTCGACGAGGATGTGGCGGTGCGTGACCGCCTGGCGCGCCTGCAGGATGGTGCGGGCGAAGCCGGCGCGCAGCACGAGCGCGTCGAGACGGGTCTCGAGGTTCTCGACGAGCGCCTCACCGGTCAGACCCTTGTCCTTGCGGGCCTCCTCGTACGCACGCGCGAGCTGCTTCTCGCGGAGCATGTACTGGGCGCGCAGACGCTGCTTCTCGCGGAGGCGGACCGCGTAGTCCGACTCGGTGCGGCGGCGGGCGCGGCCGTGCTCACCCGGGGGGTACGGGCGCTTCTCGAAGTGCTTGACGGCCTTCGGGGTGAGGGCGATGCCCAGGGCGCGGCTCAGGCGGACCTGGCGGCGCGAGCGCTTGACAGACGTCACAGCGGTATCTCATTCCTGTCGTGTGGGTACTGACGTCACACCTGGTCCCGAGGAGCCGGGTCCGGGTGCGGGACCAGCCGATGGACCACGCGCTCCTCCGAGGAAGAGGCGCAGGTCGGGGCCGAGGTCCCAGGTGGTCGCCGTGAAGGCAACCTGAGAAGTCTACCGCACCCTGGGGCGGCGGTTCCCCGCCGTCAGCGGGCGGGGTCGTCCTGGGCGAGGATGTCCCGGATGCGGCCGAGGCGGTCGGAGACCTGGCGCTCGTAGCCCCGGTCGGTCGGCGTGTAGTAGCGCGACCCGACGAGCGTGTCGGGGAGGTACTGCTGCGCGGCGACGCCGTGCGGGGCGTCGTGCGCGTACCGGTACCCGGTGCCGTGGCCGAGCTGCTTCGCGCCCGGGTAGTGCGCGTCGCGCAGGTGCGACGGGACGGACCCGGCCTTCCCGGCCCGGACGTCCGCGAGCGCCGCGTCGATCCCGAGGTAGGCGGCGTTGGACTTGGGGGCGGTCGCGAGGTGCACGACGGCCTCCGCGAGGACGATCCGCCCCTCGGGCATGCCGATGAGCTGGACGGCCTGGGCGGCGGCGACGGCGGTCTGCAGGGCGGACGGGTCCGCCATCCCGACGTCCTCCGCGGCGGCGATGACGATGCGCCGGGCGATGAAGCGCGGGTCCTCACCCGCCGCGATCATGCGCGCGAGGTAGTGCAGCGAGGCGTCGACGTCCGAGCCGCGCATCGACTTGATGAACGCGGACACGACGTCGTAGTGCTGGTCGCCGTCGCGGTCGTAGCGCACCGCGGCGACGTCGACGGCGCGTTCGACGGACTCGAGGTCGACCGGCACGGGCCCCGGGACCGCCCCGGTCGTACCGCGCGCCCCGTCACTGCGGAGGTCCGCGTCGCCGTCGGTATCGCGGTCGGTATCGCGGTCGC
The DNA here is from genome assembly GCF_009708005.2 of Cellulosimicrobium protaetiae. Lineage (NCBI taxonomy): Bacteria > Bacillati > Actinomycetota > Actinomycetes > Micrococcales > Promicromonosporaceae > Cellulosimicrobium > Cellulosimicrobium protaetiae. The sequence continues at coordinate 2,904,572 of NZ_CP052757.1, forward strand.
CGTCCGTGCCCGCATCCTCGGACGCGGTCACGGGAAGAGGGACCGGGGCGTCGGAGAGCGCGGCACCGGCCGCGGCCTCGAGGACGGTGAGGGCCTTGCGCGCGTCGCCGCCGGCGAGCCGCACGAGGTGCTCCTCCGCCTCGCCGGTCAGGACGACGAGCCCGCCCAGGCCCCGGTCGTCGGCGACGGCGCGGCGCACGAGGGCGCGGACGTCGTCGTCCCCGAGGGGCTGGAGCGTGAGCAGGAGCGAGCGCGAGAGCAGGGGCGAGTTGACGGAGAAGCTCGGGTTCTCCGTCGTCGCCGCGACGAGCGTGACCCAGCGGTTCTCGACGCTCGGCAGGAGCGCGTCCTGCTGGGACTTGGAGAAGCGGTGCACCTCGTCGATGAACAGGACGGTCTCCTCGCCGCCGGTCGCGAGGCGGCGACGGGCGTCCTCGACGACGGTGCGCACGTCCTTGACGCCCGCGGTGACGGCCGAGAGCTCGACGAAGCGGCGGCCGGACGCCGTCGCGATGAGGTAGGCGAGCGTCGTCTTGCCGGTGCCGGGCGGGCCCCAGAGGATGACGGATCCCGGCGCGGCGCGGCCGCCGGACGCGTCGGTCTCGATGAGGCGCCGCAGGGGCGAGCCCGGGACGAGCAGGTGCGCCTGGCCCGCGACCTCGTCGAGGGCGGCGGGGCGCATGCGTACGGCGAGCGGGGCTCCTGGTCCGGGTCGTGGCGTTCCCTGCGCGCCGGAGGTGGCGGCCCCGAAGAGGTCGTCGCCGAACAGGTCACCGGTGGGCATGGGCCCGAGCCTACGCACCGCCGCCCACGCGGCTCGCCACGAGCCGACCGGGGAGGTCGGGTGAAGGTCGTCCCCGAGGGCGCGGGGGATCTGACACACGGCTGGGCCGGATGGGATGCTGGCGCTCGTGTTCTCGAGCCTCGGCCGTCGCGTCGCCCGCCATCCGCGCCTCACCGTCGTCGTGTGGGTCCTCCTCACGGGCCTCGGGTTCGCGCTCGCGCTGTTCGGCGTGCACGGGGAGAGCGTGTTCGACCGGGTGACGACGGGAGCCCCGACGATCCCCGGCTCGGACAGCGAGCGCGCGACCGAGGTCCTCGCCGAGAACGACGAGGGCGGCCCCGAGATCACGCTCCTGGTGAGCGCGGTCGACCCGGCGGACGCGCAGGTCGTGGAGGCCATGACCGAGGTGAACGCGGACCTCGTGGCGGTCGAGGGCGTGGACACCGTCATCAACCCGTACGTCATCCCCGGCGGGGTCGAGGACCCGGCCGCGCAGTCGCTCGTGGCGAGCGACGGCGAGGGTTTCCTCACCGTGGTGACGCTGCGCACCGACCTCGACGCCGAGCGCACCGACGCCGTGGCTGAGCAGGTCGTCGAGCAGCTCGAGGCGGTGCCGGGCGTCCTCGCGGAGGCCGCGCCGGACGCGGCCGGGGACGCGACGGGCCTCGTGGGCTCGAACGCGCTCATCGTCGACGCGATCACCGGGCAGGTCGAGGAGGACCTCACGACGGGCGAGACGGTCGCCCTGCCGGTCGCGCTGCTCATCATGGTGCTCGTCTTCGGCGGGTTCCTCGCCGCCGCGATGCCGATGGCGGGGGCGGTCGCGTCCATCGGGACGGGCCTCGGCGTGCTCCTGGGGCTCACGTACGTGCTCGACGTCGACGCGTCCGTGGTCAACGTCGTCACCCTGCTCGGGCTCGGCCTCTCGATCGACTACGGGCTGCTCGTCGTGTCGCGGTTCCGGGAGGAGCTGCACCGGCTGATCGAGGCCGGCGACGACCCGGCGCTGCGGCGACGGCGCGGGGACGGCGTGGTGCACGCCGCGCTGATCCGGACGATGGAGACGGCGGGCCGCACGGTCGCGTTCTCGGCGCTCACGGTCGCGATCTCGATCGCCGGTCTCATGGTGTTCCGCCCCGACATCCTGCGGTCGGTCGGCGCGGGCGGCCTCGGTGTGGTCCTCGTCGCGGTCGCGACGGCCCTCACGCTCGTCCCGGCGCTGCTCGCGTTCTCGGGTCGCCGGCTCGCGAGGCCCGGGATCCTCGGCCGGGTACCCGGCCTGCGCCGCGTGCTCGCGCGGACCGCGGACGTGCAGTCCGACGAGGGCGCGTTCTCCCGCCTCGCGGCCCGGGTGCAGCGGCACCCCGTGTGGGTGCTGCTGACGACCGTCGTCGTGCTCGTGGTCCTCGCCCTGCCCATGCTCGGGCTGCACATGCGCAACTCGGGCATCGAGCTGCTCCCGCAGGGGTCGCCGCAGCGCGAGTTCGTCGACGAGCTGGCCGCGCAGTACCCGTCGAGCGAGAGCGCCCAGGTGGTCGCGGTGGTCGACGCGAGCGTCGCGGACGCGCAGGCCTGGGCCGACGAGGTGGCCGGGCTCGAGGGCGTCGAGAGCGTCGACCCGGCCGCGGCGCTCGGGCCCTACGCCGTGGTGGGCGTGCACGTCGGCACGGACGACGCGGGTGGCCCCGAGGCGGTGTCGGTCGTCCGCGAGGTGCGGGCCACCGAGCCCGGGTTCGACGTGTGGGTCACGGGGCAGGCGGCCGGGCAGGTCGACTTCCTCGACGCGCTCGGCGAGCGGGTGTGGTGGGCCGTCGGGATCGTCGTCGGCGCGACGCTCGTGCTCCTCTTCCTCATGACGGGCTCCGTCGTCGTGCCGGTCAAGGCGCTGCTGACGAACGCGCTCTCGCTCGCGGCGTCGCTCGGCGTGCTCGTGTGGGTGTTCCAGGACGGGCACCTGGAGGGCCTGCTCGACTTCTCGTCCGTCGGGGGGATCGAGACGTACGTGGTCGCACTCGTCGTCGCGTTCGCGTTCGGGCTCGCCATGGACTACGAGGTGTTCCTGCTCGCGCGCGTCAAGGAGCTCTACGACGCGGGGCACCCCAACGACGAGGCGGTGCGCCTGGGGCTCCAGCGCTCCGGCCGGATCATCACGTCGGCGGCGGCGATCATCATCGTCGTGTTCGCGGGCTTCGTCTTCGGCGACCTCCTCGTCATCAAGGAGGTCGGGTTCGCGCTCGCCGTCGCCGTGCTCATCGACGCGACGATCGTCCGCCTCCTCCTCGTCCCGGCGACGATGACGCTGCTCGGACGCTTCAACTGGTGGGCGCCGCGACCGCTGCGCTGGGTGCACCGCAAGCTCGCGATCACGCACTGATCACGGCAGACCCCGCGGACGGCACGGCGCAGGACACGCGCCGGTCGGCGCCCACGCCGACGCCGGACGTACGAGGGGCGCTCCACCCGCGCGGGTGGAGCGCCCCTCGTGCGTGCGGGCCGGGTGAGCGCTACGCCGCGCCCGCGCCCGTCTCGTCCTTCGGCGCGGCGGGCTTCGCGTCGACACCCGCCTCCTTGCGCTGCTCGGGCGTGATCGGCGCGGGGGCCTGCGTGAGCGGGTCGAACCCGCCGCCCGACTTCGGGAACGCGATGACGTCGCGGATCGAGTCCGACTTCGTCAGCAGCGCGACGATGCGGTCCCAGCCGAACGCGATGCCGCCGTGCGGGGGCGCCCCGAACTTGAACGCGTCGAGGAGGAAGCCGAACTTCTCCTGCGCCTCCTCGGGCCCGATGCCCATGACGTCGAAGACTCGCTCCTGCACGTCGCGGCGGTGGATACGGATCGAGCCGCCACCGATCTCGTTGCCGTTGCACACGATGTCGTAGGCGTAGGCCAGCGCCTCGCCGGGGTTCTGCTCGAACGTGTCGACCCAGTCCGGTGTCGGCGACGTGAACGCGTGGTGGACCGCGGTCCAGGCCGAGTGGCCCAGGTCGACGTCGTCGTCCTCACCGGTCGGCTTGAACAGCGGGGCGTCGACGACCCAGACGAACGCCCACGCGTCCTCGTCGATGGCACCCGTGCGCTTCGCGATCTCCTGACGCGCGGCGCCGAGCAGGGCGCGCGAGTCCGACGTCTTGCCCGCGGCGAAGAACACGGCGTCACCCGGCTGCGCGCCGGTCGCGTCGCGCAGACCCTCGCGCTCGGCGTCGGACAGGTTCTTGGCGACCGGGCCGGCGAGCGTCCCGTCCTCCTGGAACGTCACGTACGCGAGGCCGCGAGCGCCGCGCTGCTTGGCCCACTCCTGCCACGCGTCGAACTGGCGGCGCGGCTGCGACGCTCCGCCCGCCATGACGACGGCGCCGACGTACTCAGCCTGGAACACGCGGAACGGCGTGTCCTTGAAGTAGTCGGTGAGCTCGACGAGCGGGTTGCCGAAGCGCAGGTCCGGCTTGTCCGACCCGTAGAGACGCATCGCGTCGTGGAACGTCATGCGCGGGATCGGCGTCGGGATCGTGTACCCGACGAGCTCCCACAGGGCGACGAGGATCTTCTCCGCGAGCGCGATGACGTCGTCCTGCTCGACGAAGCTCATCTCGACGTCGAGCTGCGTGAACTCGGGCTGCCGGTCGGCGCGGAAGTCCTCGTCGCGGTAGCAGCGCGCGATCTGGTAGTACCGCTCCATGCCGCCCACCATGAGCAGCTGCTTGAAGAGCTGCGGCGACTGCGGCAGCGCGTACCAGGAGCCGGGCGCGAGGCGCGCGGGCACGAGGAAGTCGCGCGCGCCCTCGGGCGTCGAGCGCGTGAGCGTGGGGGTCTCGATCTCGACGAACTCCTCGGCGTCGAGCACGCGGCGCGCAGCCTGGTTGACCTTGGCGCGCAGGCGCAGCGCGTGCGCGGGCGCGGGCCGGCGCAGGTCGAGGTAGCGGTGCTTGAGGCGCGCCTCCTCGCCGATCGTCTCGGTGTCCGCGAGCGCCGTGGAGACCTGGAACGGCAGCGCCTCGGCCGTGTTGAGCACGACGACGTCGCTCGCGACGACCTCGATCTCGCCCGTCGGCAGGGACGGGTTCTCGTTGCCGTCGGGGCGGCGCGAGACCTCGCCGGTGACCTGGAGGACGAACTCGTTGCGCAGCGGGTGCGCGACGGCCTCGTCGCGGATGACGACCTGGGCGATCCCGGAGGCGTCCCGCAGATCGATGAAGGCGACGCCGCCGTGATCGCGCCGACGGTCGACCCAGCCCGTGAGGGTGACGGTCTGACCGGTGTGCTCGGCCCGCAGTGAGCCGGCCGTTCGGGTGCGCAGCACGGAGGGTTCCTTCCAGGTGGGCGGTGGGGGTCGCGCTCCCGGGGGGCGGGCGCGCGTCCGGACGATTCTAGTGCGGGCGCGCGCGGGGCTCGACCGGATACGGTGGCGGTGCCGCCGCACGACCCGTGCGCCACCCGTGTCGCAGCACCGGGGCCGGCGGCACCGGCGTGCGCCGACCGGCCCGCCGCCCGCAGGAGAGGACGACCCGTGGCCCGCACCATCGCGACGAACCGGCGCGTCGAGCGCGACGAGCTCGAGCGGTTCCTGCGCTCCCGGCACGACGGCGTGCTCGTCACGACCCGTGCCGACGGCCGGCCTCAGCTCAGCCCGGTCACGTACGGGGTCGACGACGGGGGCCGGGTCGTCGTGTCGACGTACCCGGAGCGTGCGAAGGCGGCCAACGTCCGCCGCGACCCGCGCGCGTCGCTGCTCTCCCTCGGCGAGCGGTTCTCCGACCCGTGGGTGCAGGTCGACGGCGAGGCCGAGGTGATCGACCTGCCCGAGTCGGTCGAGCCGCTCGTCGACTACTACCGGTCGATCAGCGGCGAGCACCCGGACTGGGACGAGTACCGCGCCGCGATGGTGACGCAGGGCAAGTCGCTCGTGCGGTTGACGATCACGCGCTGGGGCCCGGTCGCGACAGGCGGCTTCCCGGCGCGCCTTGCCGAGGACTGAGCGCTGCGAGCCGCGGCGCGGCGGAACGTTCCGCCCTGCCGGTCACCGGACCGTTCCCGCTCCTGAGCCGCCCCCCGGGCGCGCCCGGGCCTCGGCCAGTGCGCCGCCCGGCTGGGCGCCGCCGGGTCCGAGGTGCGTCACCGGGTCAGAACAGGACCTGGTCGACGCCACCGCCGACGACGTCGAGACCCCCGCCGTCGACGGGCATGCCCGCGAGCGCCCCGTCGTGCCCGCTGCGCGTGCCCTGCTGCGACGCGACGCCCGCCAGGCTGCCGACCGGGTACGCACCGTCGGTCGGCGGGGCCGTGCCGCGGTGCGTGTCGCCGAGCCCGCCGAGCTCGCCCCGGCGGTAGCGTCCCTCGACACCGGCGGGCCCGCGGTGCCCGGACACGGCGAAGCCGCGCACCTCGAGCATCGGGCGCACGCGGTCCCAGAGCCACGACCGGTAGGCCTTCGACGCGTAGGCGCCGCGCGCGTAGACGCGCTCGTAGCCCGGGACGAGCCGGGGATGCTCGCGCGCGAGCCAGGACATGTACCACTCCCGGGTGCCCGGCTTGAGGTGCAGGGGAAGCACCGTCACGCCCGTCGCGCCCGCGTCCTTCACCGCGTCGAGCAGGTCGGTCAGGGCACGCGTGGAGTCGGTGAGCCAGGGCAGCACGGGCGCGACCATGACGCCGCACGGCAAGCCGGCGTCGCGGACCGCGCGGATCAGGTCGAGGCGCGCGCGGGGCGACGGCGTGCCGGGCTCGACGCTCGCCTGGAGCGCGGGGTCGAGCAGCGCGAGCGAGACGCCGATCCCGACCTCGACACGGGACGCGGCGCCCGCGAGCAGAGGGAGATCGCGGCGCAGGAGCGTGCCCTTGGTGAGGACCGACAGCGGCGTGCCCGAGCCCGCGAGCGCGTCGATGATGCCCGGCATGAGGCGGTAACGGCCCTCGGCCCGCTGGTACGGGTCGGTGTTGGTCCCGAGCGCGACCGGCTCGCGGCCCCACGAGCGACGCGCGAGCTCGGCGCGCAGCACCTCGTCGACGTTGACCTTCACCACGACCTCGCGGTCGAAGTCCTCGCCCGCGTCGAGGTCCAGGTACTGGTGCGTGGGCCGGGCGAAGCAGTTGTGACTGACGACCCCCGCGGCGACGAAGTCGCGCGTACCCGTCGTGATGTCGACGAGCTCGCTCTCCTCCCCCGGCCCGTCCAGGGCCTCGAGAGAGTCGACGCGCAGCGCGTCGCCGCCGGTCACGTCGCGGCCCTCGAGGGCGACGCCGCCGTCCGCGAGCGCCGCGGCGCCCGGGCCGACGAGGACGTCCCCGAGCGCGAGGTGGGCACGCCGCCCCGGACCCCCGACGACGTGCCGCCAGCCCCGCTCGGTGAGGAACCGGTGGTCGCCGCTCGCGACGAGGCGCGTGCCGTCCGCGAGGGTCACGCGATAGGCGCGCTTGCGGGTGGTCCAGCGGTCGAGCACGCGCGTGCGCACGTAGCGACGATAGGCCCCGTGCGGCGCGGTGCCCACGATCTCGTCGCCGACGCGCAGCGCGCCGATCGGGCGCTGCGTGCCGTCGGCGAGCAGCACCGGGGTCGAGGGCGCGAGGCAGTAGGAGCAGGCGTGGCTGCACCCGCGGTACGGGTTGACCGTCCAGCGGAAGGGCATGCGCGACATCGCCGGGACCTTGGACAGCGCGCTCTTGGCCGTCACCTCGTGGAACGTGATGCCCGCGAACTCGGGCGTGCGCACGCTGCGCACGAGGCCGGCGCGCTCCAGCCCCGGGAGCGCGCCGTCGTCCGCGCCGATCGCCTGTCCGTCCCACCGCACGGCAGCATTCGAACAGGTGTTCGAATGCGTGTCAAGGTGCGCCCGGGCGAGCTGCCTGCCGGGCCCGTGGCGTCACGGCACGTCCTGCGCGGCCCACGCCTTGAGCAGGCTCAGGTTCGCCAACGGGACGTAGTGCCCGATCCGGGGATAGTCGAGCGTCACGGCCACGACGCCGGCCTCCCCGAGCGACGCGACGTAGTCGATCGCGGCCGGCATCGGCACCACCAGCAGAGACGCGGGGTCGCCCTCGACGACGAGACCCAGCGTGACCGCGGCCTCGTGCGCGCGGGTCGCGCTGCTGTACAGGCAGACCATCGGCCCCTGCTCGGCCGCCACGGCGTACGGGTGGGGCCGGTCGTCGGGGCCGCGCGCGACGAAGAACCAGGTGTCGAGGCGGGTGACCTGCCGCCACAGGGCGACCTGCGCCGTCGTGTCTCCCGCCGGTGCCGTCCGGACGTCGTCGGCGAGGCGGTCCAGCTCTGCCACGGCCAGGGGGTCGTTGTCACTCGTCATGGCGACACGCTCTCATGCCGCGCACGCCGTCCCGATGGGTGAGACGCCGGGATTGTCCTGGCGCGCGGGAGACCCTAGGGTCGGGCCGAACGCCCCCGGGGAGCGCACGAGCGCTGAGAGTGCAGGCCGGACACCCGTCCCACCCGCAGACCCGTGGAACCTGATCTGGTTCGTACCAGCGAAGGGAGCAGGGCCGACGTCACCGTCCCCTGCGCGCTCGTGCCAGCGCGCCCTGCGCGCCCGGCCGGCCGCGCGGGGCCAGGCGGGGGCGCGCCGTCGTGCACCCGTCGACCCGGGGGCCCTGACGGAGGGAACCCGCATGACCGAGCCCCGCACCGCCCCGCAGCAGGCGACGGAACCCCGCACCACCGAGCCACCTGCCGCGCCCCCCGGCCTCGCCGGTCCCGGCGCGGGCACGTCCCCGCGCGCCTCACGACGCCGCGGGCTGACCCTGCACGAGACGGTGCTGATCGCCGTCCTCGGCGTCGTGTTCGGGTTCGTCTACTGGGCGTTCGTCCAGCTCTGGGCCCCCCTCCAGCTCGCCATGGGACCGCTCGCCGACCTCGCGTCGAACGTGCTCGCCGGCGCGTGGATCGTCGTCGGCCCGCTCGCGACGTACATCGTCCGCAAGCCCGGTGTCGGCATCCTCACCGAGACCCTGGCCGCGCTCGTCGAGGTCGTCTTCCTCGCGTCCCCCGCCGGGCCGCTCCTGCTCCTCGTCGGCCTGGTCCAGGGCGTCGGCGCCGAGCTGCCGTTCGCGCTCACGCGGTACCGGCGCTACGGCTGGTGGGTGTTCGTCGCGTCCGGCGTGAGCGCGGCGCTGGTCACGTTCGCGTTCAACGCCGTCCGGTTCGGTTGGCTCGGTCAGGACTACGCGATGCTCCGGCTCGGGATCCAGGTCGTCTCGTGCGTCGTGCTGTGCGGCCTCGCGGCCCGCCTCCTCGGCGACGCGCTCGCCCGCACCGGGGCGCTCGACGCCTTCGCGATCGGCGCGGCCCGCCGTGCCTGAGCCGAGCTCGCCCGTGCCCGACGCCGTCACGGCCGCCGCCCTGACCGTCACCGTCGGGCACCACGGGGCCCGCGTGCTCGACGACGTCCGCGTCCACGTCCCCGCGGGCACGAGCCTGCTCGTCCTCGGCCCGTCCGGGTGCGGGAAGTCGACGTTGCTGCGGGCCCTCGTCGGCGTCGTCCCGCACACCCTGCCGGGCACCGTGTCAGGCACGCTCCGCGTGGCCGGCGACGACCCGCGCGAGGTGCCGCCGCCCGTGCTCGCCGCACGCGTCGGGCTGGTCCAGCAACGCCCCGGCGACCAGCTCTGCCTGGCCCGCGTGGACGAGGAGCTGCGGTTCGCGCTCGAGAACCGGGGTGCCGACCCGCGCACCATGGACGCGCGGGCGGACGTGGCGCTCGCCGCCGTCGGCGCCGCGCACCTGCACGACCGGGCGACCCACACGCTGTCCGGCGGCGAGGCGCAACGCGTGGCGCTCGCCGCCGCTCTCGTCGCCGACCCGGAGCTCGTCGTGCTCGACGAGCCCACCGCGCTCCTCGACCCCGCGTCCGCCCACGACGTCGGGACGCTCGTGGCAGGGCTCGCCCGCGGTCCCGGTCCCGGCCCCGACGGCGACCGCGACGGGGCCCCCGTCTCGCCCCCGCACCGCTCCGTGGTGCTCGTCGAGCACCGGCTCGACGACCTCGGAGCGCTGCCGGAGGCGACGCTGGTGCTGGGGCGCGACGGACGCGTCGTCGCGCACGGTCCCACGGACCGGGTCCTGCGTGAGCACGCCCGCGACCTCGCCGACCTGGGGTGCTGGCTGCCGCTCGACGTCCGGCTGGAGCAGGCGGGTGCCCCGGGACCGCTCGGCTCCTCGGAGACCGACGAGTGGCTCGTCGGCCTCGTCCGGTCCCCCACCGCCCTGCAGAGATCCGCGACCCGCCCACCCGCCGAGACGTCGGTCGGCACGTCGACCGGCACGTCGACCGGCACGTCGACCGGCACGTCGACCGGCACGTCGCGCCCGGTCGCGCTCCGGGCACGCGGCCTGCACGTCCACCGCGGCGGGATGCACCTGGGACGCAGGCGTCGCGCCGACGCACCCGTCGTGCGCGACGTCGACCTCGACGTCCGTGCGGGCGAGGTGCTCGCCGTCGTCGGGCCGAACGGCGGCGGGAAGTCGACGCTCCTGCGCGGTCTGGCCGGGCTCGAGCGCACCGCGGGCGAGGTCACGACGGCGACCGGCGCCCCGGTCGCGATGGTGTTCCAGGACCCCGAGCACCAGCTCCTCGCGCGCACCGTGCGCGACGAGGTCGCCTGGTCCGCACGGCTCGCACGCCTCGACGACGTCGACGGTCGCGTCGCGCGGACGCTCGACGCCTTCGGCCTCACGCACCTCGCCGACGCGAACCCGTACCGCCTCTCCGGCGGCGAGCAGCGCCGCCTGTCCCTGGCCACGGCCACCGTGCTCGACCCGCCCGTCCTCCTCGCCGACGAGCCCACGTTCGGGCTCGACCGCGCCCAGGCCGCCGCCGCCGGCCGGGCCCTGCGAGCGCGCGCCGACGCGGGCGGCGCGGTCGTCGTCGTCTCGCACGACCTCTCCCTCGTCGCGGCGCTCGCCGACCGGGTCGCCGTCGTGGTGGACGGGCGGCTCGTCGCCCTCGAAGCTCCCTCGGAGGTGCTCGGGGACGACACGCAGTGCGCGGTCGCCGGCCTGCGCCGCCCGCCGCTGCTCGAGTGGTGGGCTCGCGTGGGTCGCCATCACGGCGTCGACCCGGGCGCGCTCGTGCGCGCGCTCGACGCGGTCCACGGTGGACCCGACGTCATGGACCGGCCCGCCGCCGACCTGGCCGAGGTCGCCCCGTGACCGCCCCGCACCCGACCCTCCTCGAGCGGTGGAACCCCACGGTCAAGCTCGCGACCGTGCTCGTCCTGTCGACGGCCGTGCTGCTCGTCACCGACCCGGTGACCCCCGCGATCGGCTGGGTGCTCACCGTCACCGCGCTCCTGGTGCTCGGCCGCGTCCCCGCCCGGACGCTCGTGCTCGCCCACGTCCCGTTCGTGGTCTTCGCGACGAGCCTGCTCGTCGTCAACGTCGTGACCCGGCCCGGGGGCGACCCGGTGTCTCTGGGGCCGTTCACCGTGGGTGCCGACGGTCTGACGATCGGCATCGCGCTCGCGCTGCGCACGCTCTTCGTCGGCACGCTCTCGCTCACGCTCGTCCTCACCACCGACCCCGTGCGCCTCATGACGAGCCTGCACCAGCACGCCCGCCTGCCCGCGACGTGGACCTTCGCCGTGCTCGCGGCACACCGGCTGCTCGTCGAGCTCCCCGACGCGTGGCACACGATCCGCTGCGCCCAGGCGGTGCGCGACCCGCGGCGCCGCCCCGGCCCGCTCCCCCGCTCCCCGCGTGCGCTCGGCGCGGCCGCGTTCGCGCTGCTCGTCGGGGCGGTGCGCCGGTCCGAGCGGCTGACGGTCGCGCTCGAGTCGCGCGGCCTCGGGTCCGGTCCGCGCACCACGTCGCGTCCCGTCCCGCTCGGCGTGCCCGACGTCGTCGCCGCGCTCGCGGTCCTGGCGCTCGCCACCGCGGTGGTCACCGTCGGCGTCGTCGCGGGATGGGTCACGGGCCTGGGCGCCCTCACCGCATGAGGCGGCCGCCCCGGCGGTCGATGCGGCCGGGCGACGCGGCCGGGCGACGACCTCTCAGGCGGGCTCGACCACCGCGCGCTCCGCGGGGACACCGCGCGCGACCTCGACGGTGGTGCCGCCGCGCCGCCGCTCCCGAAAGGTGCGGAACACCAGCGGCACGCCGCGCGCGACGAGCGGGTCAGGTCCGTCCATGACCTGGACGTGCACGTGCGGTTGCGTCGAGTTCCCCGAGCTCCCGCACCGGCCGACCTCGTCGCCGGTCGCGACCCGCTGACCCGGGCGCACCGCGACCGAGCCCGAGCGCAGGTGGGCGAGGACCACGAAGACGCGCGGGGCGTCGAGCGCGAGCACCACGTGGTTGCCCGCGAGCGCCGCACCCCCGGCGCGCGCCCGCGACGCCTGCGTGAGCGCGTACCCGACGAGCGCGAGGGGCGAGCGCCGGGCCTCGTGGTCGGGCTCGCCGTCGTGCACGGCGACCACGGTCCCGGGCGCCGGTGCGAGGACCGGGAGCCCGTACGCGTGGAACCGTCCGGGCGGCTCGGTGCCGAGCGCCGTGCGCCAGTCGCGCACGGCCGCGGTGCGGCGTCCGCGGACCGCGACGAAGTCGATCGCGTACGTGGTGGCGAACAGGTGGGTGCCGTGGCTGGGGACGCGACGTGCGGGGCTGTTCTGCACGAGCCACGTCCCCGTGAACGGCAGGGACAGCTCGACGGCGCCCGCCATGCCGACCTCCTGTCCCCGTGATGCCCCGTCGATCCTCCCGTGACTTCCGGGACCGGCGCGGTCGCGAACCGTCGTGCTCCCGGCGTCAGTCCGTCGCCGGGACCACCCGGGGCCGCAGGTCCTCGGCGGGCGGCGCCCAGGTCGCGGCGTCGGCGTCGACCTGCTCGCCCGAGCGGATGTCCTTGACCTGGTCGGGCGAGCGCGTCCCGTCCTCCTCGACGCGCCCCGGGAACCAGACGAACGGGATGCCGCGCCGGTCGGCGTAGCGGATCTGCTTGCCGAACTTGGCGGCGGCGGGCGCGACCTCGACCGGGACGCCGCGCGACCGCAGGGCCGTGGCGACCGCGTCGGACGCGCCGCGCGTCTCCTCGCTCGTCACCGCGACCACGACGGCGCTCGGCACGGCGCGCGTCGCCCGCACCAGGCCGGCGGAGAGCAGGCGCGAGACGAGTCGGGACACGCCGATCGAGAGACCCACGCCGGGGTAGGTGTTCGCGCCGTCCGACGCGAGCGTGTCGTAGCGCCCGCCGGAGCAGATCGACCCGAGCTGCTCGTGCCCGACGAGCACGGTCTCGTACACCGAGCCCGTGTAGTAGTCCAGGCCGCGCGCGATCTTGAGGTCGGCGACGACGACGCCCGGGGCGCGCACGCTCGCCGCCTCGATCAGCGCCCCGAGCTCCGCGAGCCCCGTGTCGAGGAGGTCGCTCACGACGCCGTGCTCGGCCGCGAGCGCCCGCACCCGGTCGACCACGCCGGTGTCGCTGCCGCTGATCGCGGCGAGCGCGAGGCACGCCTCGGCCTGCTCGGGCGTGGCGCCGGCCTCGGCGACGAGCAGCGCGGCCACCTTCTCGGGGCCGACCTTGTCGAGCTTGTCGATCTGGCGCAGGACCTCGTCCACGGCGTCGATCCCGAGCCCACGGTAGAAGCCCTCGGCGACGCGGCGGTTGTTCACGAGGACGCGGACCTCGGGCACCCCGATGTCGCGCAGCGCGCCGAGGGCCTCCGCCATGACGAGCGGCAGCTCGACCTCGTAGTGGTACGGCAGCTCGCCCGCACCGACGACGTCGATGTCCGCCTGCGTGAACTCGCGGAACCGGCCGTCCTGGGGGCGCTCGCCGCGCCACACCTTCTGGATCTGGTACCGCTTGAAGGGGAACGCGAGGTGCCCGGCGTTCTCCAGCACGTAGCGCGCGAACGGGACGGTGAGGTCGAAGTGCAGGCCGAGCTGCTTGTCGGCCCGGCCCTGGCGGGCCGCGTCGGCCTCGTTGCCCTCCGCCTCTTCCTGCAGCCTGCGGAGGACGTAGACCTCCTTGGAGGTCTCGCCCTTGCGCAGCAGCTGGTCGAGCGGCTCGACCGCGCGCGTCTCGATCCCGCCGAACCCGTGCAGCTCGAACACCCGGCGCAGGGTGTCGAGGACGTGCTGCTCGACGATCCGACCGTCGGGGAGCCATTCGGGGAAACCGGAGAGGGGTGTGGGCCTGGCCATGGGTCAGATCCTCCCAGACCCGCGCACGGTGGTCCGCATCGTCCCGTCCGACGGACGCGCGCGGCCCGGCCGCGTCAGCGCGCGAGGAACGGGTTCGTCGCGAGCTCGCGCGCGACGGTCGTGGCAGGGCCGTGCCCCGGCAGCACGTCCCACTCGGGGTCGAGACGCCCGACGACGTCGCGCAGCGTGCGGGCCATCGTCGCGCCGTCCCCGCCCGGCAGGTCGGTGCGGCCGACGGACCCTGCGAAGAGGACGTCGCCGCTGAGCACGACCCCCGCGCCGGGCTCGCCCACGAGGTAGAGCGTGGAGCCCTCGGTGTGACCGGGGGCGCCGACCGCGCGCAGCCCGAGCGCGCCCCACCGCAGCGTGCGTTCCTCCCCCGCGGGGACGTCGAACGTCTCGACGCGCGCCGGCTCGCGGTAGTCCTGCGGCCGGGCACCGGCAGCCGCGAGCGCCGCACCGAGCGGACCGGAGACGAGCGCGCGGTGCGTCCCGCGCTCTCCCGCCACGGCTGCGGTCCGCCCGTGCTCGAGGCTGCCGAACGGGTCCGCGAGACGGTACGCGTCCGCCGCGTGCAGGACGACGGGGACGTCGAACCGGTCCGCGAGCTCGGCCGCGTCCCACGTGTGGTCCACGTGCCCGTGCGTCGCGAGCACGGCCCGCGGCACCAGTCCCGCCGACCGCACATGGGCGACGACGGCGTCCGCGACGCCCGCACCCGCGTCGACGACCACGCAGTCGCCACCGGGAGCGCTCACGACGGTGCAGTTGGTCCCGAAGACCGGTGCGACGACGACGCGCAGCGTCGGGGCGTCCGGGGCGTCCGGGCCGGACGGGCCGTCGGACGGGCCGTCGGACGAGGTGTCGGGTGAGGTCTCGGACGGGGGCCAGGGCGGCGTGCCGGAGGGTCGGTCCACGCGCCCGAGGGTAGCCCGCGGGGCCGTCGCAGGCCCGGGTCCGCGACCTCGCGCCCCGCGACGCACCCGACCGGTCGATACCGGACCGTGACCTGGACGCGGCAAATCCACCCGCCACCAGGGCCCTCGGTGCCTAGACTGTCCCGTACCGACCGCGGCCGTACCGGGGTCGACCGTGCGCGCCACGACGGCGCCGGACGAAGGAGCTGGGGTGTCGACGAAGAGTCGCGAGCGCGAGCAGGCGCGTCGTCGCGAGGAGAAGTGGGACCGTCACGTGGCCCAGCTCCGCGCGAAGCGCCAGCGGACCTGGTCGATCGTCGGCGTCGTGGCGGCGCTCGTCGTGATCGGCGTCGCGGTGTGGTGGGCCTTGTCGGCCACGCAGGGGCCGGGCACGGAAGCCGGCACCGACGCGGGCGGCGGCACCGGGACGGCACCCACGGCGACCGGCGAGCACACGCTGCCTCCCGCGTCCGCCGCCGAGGGGCGCGACTGGACCTCGACGCTCACCACGAGCGCCGGCGACCTCACGCTCACGCTCGACGGTGCCGCCGCCCCGCAGGCCGTGGCGAGCTTCGTGTCCCTCGCGGAGTCCGGGTACTTCGACGGCACGTCGTGCCACCGCCTCACGACGTCGGGCATCTACGTGCTCCAGTGCGGCGACCCGACGGGCACGGGGACCGGCGACCCCGGCTACAAGTTCGGCCCCGTCGAGAACCCCCCGTCCGACGACGTGTACCCGGCCGGGACCGTCGCGATGGCGCGCCAGGGCGGCGACGCGGAGTCGATGGGCTCCCAGTTCTTCCTCGTCTACGAGGACTCGACCATCCCGCCCGACGCGGCGGGTGGTTACACGGTGTTCGGCACCATCACGTCCGGCCTGGACGTCGTCCAGGCAGTCGCTGACGCGGGGACGCAGGACGGATCCGGCGACGGGTCCCCCGCCACCCCGGTCACCATCGAAGGAGTTGAGACCCAGTGAGCGATCCCGCCAAGGACCAGGCGAGCGCACCGACACCGGAGCCCGCAGAGGCGAGCGAGACCGGACGGGTCGACGCGACAGACGTGGAGCCGACGGACGCCCCGACGGTCCCCGCCGAGGCCACCGAGCCGGTCGAAGCAACCGAGCCGGTCGAGCCCGCCGAGCCGGTCGAGCCCTCCGTCGCCGAGCCGACCGCGCCCGCGGAGGAGCAGGTCGCCGACGCTGCCGAGGGGCAGACCGCTCCGGACCAGGCCGACGTCGACGCCACGACGGCCGACGCCCCTGAGGCGACCGCGACGCCGTCCCCGGGCGTTCCGGACTCCGAGTCGCCGTCTCCCGAGACCGCGGCTCCCGAGCCCGCGGCGGAGAACGCCGCCGAGACCGCGGCGCAGAGCGCGGCCGATGCCGCGGCTCCGGCCGCGCCCAAGCCGGGCGCCCCGCGGCCCGGCCCTCGCCCCAAGCCGTCCGCCGTGCCGCACCCGCCGCGCAAGCCCGCTCCCCCGGCGTCGGGCGCCCCGACGGCGCCGGCCGCCGTGCCCGAGGTGCCCGCCGTCCCCGCGCTCGCCGACGACTCGGCGGCCGCGAAGGCCGCGGCCGAGTTCGGTCGCGTCGACGAGGACGGCACCGTGTACGTCCGCGAGAGCGCCGGCGAGCGGTCCGTGGGCCAGTTCCCGGGCGTCGGCACCGACGAGGCGCTCGCGCTGTACGTGCGGCGCTACCTCGACCTCCAGGCGAAGGTCGCGCTCTTCGAGGCGCGCCTGACGAGCACCGACCTGTCGGTCAAGGAGATCGACCAGACGCTCGCCCGCCTCACGGAGGAGACCGCGGAGCCGTCCGCGGTCGGCGACCTCGACGGCCTGCGCGCGCAGGTCGAGGCGCTGCGCGGCACCGCGGCGGAGCGCCGCGGCCAGCTCGAGGCGGAGCGCGCCGCGGCCAAGGCCGCGGCCCTCGAGGCCAGGACCGAGATCATCGAGGCGGCGGAGAAGATCGCCGCGACCGACCCCAGCCGGATGCAGTGGCGTCCCGCGGGCGAGGAGCTGCGCGGCCTGCTCGACCGCTGGAAGGAGGCCCAGCGTTCCGGGCCGCGCATCGACCGGGCCAGCGAGGAGGCTCTCTGGAAGCGGTTCAGCCACGCACGGACCGCGTTCGACCGCGAGCGCCGGCACTACTTCGCCGAGCTCGAGCAGCGCAACGCCGCCGCCAAGACGGCCAAGGAGAAGCTCGTCGCCGAGGCCGAGGCGCTCTCGTCGAGCACCGACTGGGGCCCGACCGCCGGCGCGTACCGCGACCTCATGGCGCGGTGGAAGGCCGCCGGGCGCGCGAGCCGCAAGGACGACGACGCGCTGTGGGCACGCTTCCGTGCCGCGCAGGACACGTTCTTCCAGGCCCGTGACGCGGTGAACTCGGCGACCGACGCCGAGTACGCCGCGAACCTCGAGGTCAAGGAGGCGCTCCTCGCCGAGGCGGAGAAGCTGGTCCCGGTCAAGGACCTCGGCGCGGCGAAGAGCGCGCTGCGCGACCTCCAGGAGCGCTGGGAGGAGGCGGGTCGCGTCCCCCGCGGCGACCTGCAGCGCGTCGAGGGCCGCCTGCGCGCCGTCGAGAACGCGGTCCGCGACGCCGAGCAGGCGCAGTGGACGCGGACCAACCCGGAGACGCGCGCCCGCGCCGAGGGCGCGGCGGCACAGCTCGAGGCGGCGATCGAGCGGCTCGAGGCGGACCTCGCGGCGGCGCAGTCCCGTGGCGACGCCCGCGCCGTGAAGGACCTGGAGTCGCAGCTCGCGGCGCGCCGCTCGTGGCTCGAGCAGGTCGTGCGCGCCGCCGAGGACTCGCGCGGCTGACACCACCGTCCGACGAGGGGTCGGTGCTCGTCCACAGGCGAGCGCCGACCCTTTCTCGTGCCCGCGTGATGGTGCAGGGTGTCCGCATGGCTCCCGCGTCTCCCGCTCCTCCCGCCACCGGGCCGTCCGCCGCACCGTCCGCGGGGACGGCCTCCGGGACGGCCGCGACGCTCGCACGACTCCTCGCCCCGCGGACGGACGACGGGGAGCTTCTCGTCACGCCGGCGGACGTCGGTGGCCCCGCCGCCTTCCAGGCGCTCGTCCGGTCCGGCGCGCTCCGTCGGGTCTGGGGCGACGTCGCGGCGCCCGTCCGGGTGCCCGACACCCCGACGCTCCGCGCGCTCGCCGTCCGTGCCGTCGTGCCGCGCGGGACGGTCCTCGCCGGGGCGGCCGCCGCGTGGGTCCTGTGCGGGGCGCCGGCTCCCCGCACGCTGGACCTCCTGCACCCTCCGGGCCGGCACCGCCCGCCGCCGCACCCCGGACGCGCTCCGCGGCAGGCGCAGGTGCTGCGTGACGAGACGGTCCTCGTCGCGGGTGTGCTCGTGACGTCGGTGCAGCGGACCGCGCTGGACGTCGCGACGCGCGCCGGGACGGACGACGCCCTCGCCACGCTCCGCCTGCTGCGGGAGGTCTGCGGTCTCGACGTCAAGGCCGCGGCGCGGTCCCTCGAGCTGCGTCACCGGTGGCCCGGCCGCCCGCGTGCCCGGGACCGGCTGGCGCTCCTGCTCGCCGCGGACGACGTCCCGGTCTAGGTTGGTCGGCATGGCCGCAGCCACGACACCCCCCGTGGAGCTCGACGTCCGAGGACGGACCGTGCGCGTGACGAGCCCCGACCGCGTCGTCTTCCCCGCCCGCGGGGTCACCAAGCTCGACGTCGTGCGGTACTTCCTCAGCGTCGGTGACGGGATCCTCGGCGCGCTGGTCGACCGCCCGACGACGCTCGAACGCTGGCCCAAGGGAGTCTTCGAGGGCGCGCGGATGAGCACGCGCACCGACAACACCGGTGACGCGTTCTACCAGAAGCGCATCCCCAAGGGCGCGCCCGACTACGTGCGCACCGCGCGCATCGCGTTCCCCAGCGGGCGGACCGCGGACGAGGTGTGCCCGACCGAGCTCGCCGTCGTCGCGTGGGCCGCGAACCTCGGGACGCTGACGTTCCACCCCTGGCCGGTCCGGGGCGAGGACGTCGAGGCCGTCGACCAGCTCCGCATCGACCTCGACCCGCAGCCCGGGACCGACTTCGACGACGCCGTGCGCGTCGCGCCGCACCTGCGCGAGGTGCTCGACGAGCTCGGCCTCCCCGGCTACCCGAAGACGTCGGGCGGGCGCGGCATCCACGTCTTCGTGCCCGTCGCGCCCGAGTGGGACTTCGTCGCCGCACGTCGCGCGACGATCGCAATCGGGCGCGAGCTCGAGCGCCGACTCCCCGACCAGGTCACCACCAAGTGGTGGAAGGAGGAGCGCGGCGCCAAGATCTTCGTCGACTACAACCAGATGGCGCGCGACCGCACCATCGCGTCCGCCTACTCGATCCGCTCGAACCAGCGAGCGACCGTCTCGGCCCCGCTGCGCTGGGACGAGCTCGGCGACGTCCACCCGGACGACTTCGACGTCCTCACCGTGCCGACGCGGTTCGCCGAGGTCGGCGACCTGTTCGCGCCGCTGCGGGCCGACCGGGACGACCCGGGGGCCTCGCTCGAGGCCGCGCTGGAGCTCTCCCGGCGCGACGAGGCCGAGCACGGGCTCGGCGATCTCCCCTACCCCCCGGAGTACCCGAAGATGCCGGGCGAGCCCAAGCGCGTGCAGCCGAGCAAGGACCGCGACCGGCCCCGCTCCTGACCGACCTGCACCGCGGGATGCTCCCGCGGGGACTACCTCGTCCCGGGGGCGCCCGGGAGGATGCCCGTCAGGTCGTAGCGCACCGGCTCCTCGAGCTGGTCGTACGTGCACGAGGCGGGGTCGCGGTCGTCGCGCCAGCGGCGGAACTGCGCCGTGTGCCGGAACCGGGTCCCCTCCATGTGGTCGTAGGCGACCTCGAGCACGCGCTCGACGCGCAACGGCGTGAACGACAGGTCCTTGCCGGAGCTCCACCGCGACACGGCGCCGGGCATGCGCTCGCCCGCCGGGTTCTCCCACCCGGCCCACGGGTGCGCGTCGGCCTCCGGCGTACCCGGCTCCACGACCAGCGGCGCGAGCTCCGCGACGAGGGCGGCACGGCGCGCCGCGGGGAACGACGCGGCGACACCGACGAACTGGAGCTGCCCGGTGTCGTCGTACAGCCCGAGGAGGAGCGAGCCGAGCAGCGGCTTCGTGGGCGTCGACGTCTTGTGCAGGCGGTAGCCGGCGAGGACGACGTCCGCCTCGCGCCCGTGCTTGATCTTGAGCATCGCGCGCTTGTTCGGCTGGTAGGTCCCGTCGAGCGGCTTCGCGACCACGCCGTCCAGCCCCGCCCCCTCGAACGTGTCGAACCAGTCGCGCGCGACGGCGACGTCGCGGGTGCGTGGCGTCGCGTGCACGTCCGGACCGTCGAGGCCGAGCGAGTCGAGGACCTCGTGCCGCCGCGCGAGCGGCTGACCGGTGAGGTCGGCGTCACCGAGGGCGAGCACGTCGAACACGACCAGCGCGGCGGGCGTCTGCTCGGCGAGCAGGCGCACGCGCGAGGCGGCCGGGTGGATGCGCTGCTGCAAGACCTCGAACTCGAGCCGCCCCTCCTGGGCGACGACGATCTCGCCGTCGACCACGCAGCGCGGTGGGAGCACCGCGCGCACTGCCTCGACGACCTCCGGAAAGTACCGCTCCATCGGTCGTGCGTTGCGGCTGTCGAGCCGCACCTCGTCGCCGTCGCGGTACACGATCGCGCGGAACCCGTCCCACTTCGGCTCGTAGACGTACCCGCCGTCCACGGCGTCGGGCTCGGGCACCGCCGGGACGGACTTCGCGAGCATGGGCAGCACGGGAGGCATCACGGGCAGGTCCATGTGCCGATGCTGCCACCGGCCGCGCGGGACGGCGCGACGACGCGACGGGTCCTGCCCGCCGCGGGCGTGCTCAGGCCGGGAGCTGTGTGGCCTCGGCGGCCTTCGTGCCGGTGATCCGGTAGACGTCGAACACGCCGTCGACCTTGCGGACCGCGGTGAGGACCTGCGCGAGGTGACCGGGCTCCGCCATCTCGAAGACGAACCGGGACATGGCCACGCGGTCGTTCGACGTCGACACGGTGGCCGAGAGGATGTTCACGTGGTTGTCCGACAGCACGCGCGTGACGTCGGACAGCAGGCGCGCCCGGTCGAGCGCCTCGACCTGGATCTGGACGAGGAACATCGCGTTGCTGCCCGTGGTCCACGAGACGTCCACGATGCGCTCGGGCTGGTTGCGCAGCCCGACGACGTTGCCGCAGTCCGCGCGGTGCACGCTCACGCCCTGGCCGCGCGTGATGAAGCCGATGATCTCGTCGCCGGGGACGGGGGTGCAGCACTTGGCGAGCTTGACCCAGATGTCGTCGACGCCCTTGACCATGACGCCCGGGTCGCCCGTGCGCACGCGGCGCGCGGTGTGCCCGGGGCGCGCGGTCTCCGCGACGTCCTCGACCGTCCCCTCCTCGCCGCCCATCGCCTGGACGAGCTTGGAGACGACGTTCGCCGCCGACACCTGGCCCTCGCCGATCGCGGCGTACAGGGCCGTGACGTCGGCGAAGCGGAGCTCGTTGGCGAGCGCGACGAGCGACTCGTGCGACAGGAGGCGCTGGATCGGCAGGTTCTGCTTGCGCATCGCCTTCGCGATCGCGTCCTTGCCGTGCTCCACGGCCTCCTCGCGCCGCTCCTTGGAGAACCACTGCCGGATCTTGTTGCGCGCGCGGGGGCTCTTGACGAACGCGAGCCAGTCGCGGCTCGGTCCCGCGTTCTCGGACTTCGAGGTGAGGACGTCGACAGAGTCGCCGTTCTCGAGCGTCGAGTCGAGCGGCACGAGGCGGCCGTTGACGCGCGCGCCCATGGTCCGGTGCCCGACCTCGGTGTGCACGGCGTAGGCGAAGTCGACCGGGGTCGAGCCGGCGGGCAGCGCCATGACGTCGCCCTTGGGCGTGAAGACGTAGACCTCCGCGCCGCCGATCTCGAACCGCAGCGAGTCGAGGAACTCCGCAGGGTCCGCCGTCTCTCGCTGCCAGTCGACGAGCTGGCGCAGCCAGCGCATGTCGTTCGCGGCGGTGTCGTCCTTCGTGGTCTTGCCGCCGGACTTGGCCGTCTCCTTGTACTTCCAGTGCGCCGCGACGCCGTACTCCGCGCGCCGGTGCATCTCGTGCGTGCGGATCTGGATCTCGACCGGCTTGCCGCCGGGGCCGATGACCGTCGTGTGCAGCGACTGGTACATGTTGAACTTCGGCATCGCGATGTAGTCCTTGAACCGCCCGGGCACGGGGTTCCACCGCGCGTGCAGCGCACCGAGCGCCGCGTAGCAGTCCCGGACGGTGTCCACGAGGACACGCGCACCGACGAGGTCGTAGATCTCCGCGAAGTCGTGACCGCGCACGATCATCTTCTGGTAGATCGAGTAGTAGTGCTTGGGCCGTCCCGTGACGGTCGCCTTGATCTTGGCGCTGCGCAGGTCCGCCGTGACCTGCTCGCGCACGACCGCGAGGTACTCCTCGCGCGCGGGGGCTCGCTCAGCCACGAGGTGCACGATCTCGTCGTACACCTTGGGGTAGAGGGCCTGGAAGGACAGGTCCTCGAGCTCCCACTTGATGGTGTTCATGCCGAGGCGGTGCGCGAGCGGCGCGTAGATCTCGAGCGTCTCGCGCGCCTTGCGGCCGGCCGACGACGACGACACGTACTTCCAGGTGCGCGCGTTGTGCAGCCGGTCGGCGAGCTTGATGACCAGCACGCGGATGTCGCGCGCCATGGCGACGACCATCTTGCGCACCGTCTCGGCCTGCGCCGCGTCCCCGTACGTCACCTTGTCGAGCTTGGTCACGCCGTCGACGAGCATGGCGATCTCCTCGCCGTACTCCTGCGTGAGCTGTGCGAGCGAGTAGTCGGTGTCCTCGACCGTGTCGTGCAGCAGCGCGGCGGCGAGCGTCGACCCGTCGAAACCCAGCTCGGCGAGGATCGTCGCGACGGCGACGGGGTGCGTGATGTACGGGTCGCCGCTCTTGCGCAGCTGCCCACGGTGCGCACGCTCCGCCGTCTCGTAGGCGCGCTCGATGACCGTCAGGTCGGTCCGGGGGTGGTTGGTGCGGACGGCCTGGAGCACGGGCTCGAGCGCCGGGCTCCCGGCGTTGGGCCGGGCACCGAAGCGCACGAGGCGCGACCGCACCCCGCGCCCACCGGAACCACCCTGCCCGGGGGTCGGCTGCGCGCCCGCCTTCTCCGGGGCGCGCGACGTCCGGGTGTTCTCGCTCATGCGCGCCTCCTTCCGTAGGCCGGCGATCGACGACACGGTGTCGACGACCAGCCGAGACGACCGGAGTGGCAATCCTACGACTCGACGTGGACCAACGTGGCCACGTCACGGCCCGCGAGCCGCTCGCGACCACCCAGGCCCTCGAGCTCCAGGAGGAACGCGAGGCCGACGACCACACCTCCCCCGCGCTCGACGAGCTCGGCACCCGCGGCCGCCGTGCCCCCGGTCGCGAGCACGTCGTCCACCACGAGAACACGCGCACCGGGCGGCAGTGTTCCCGACCGCAGCTCGATCGTCGCGGTGCCGTACTCGAGGTCGTACGTCACGGTGTCGGTGGGCGGCGGCAGCTTGCCCGCCTTGCGCAGCGGCACGAAGCCGACGCCCAGGTGCGTCGCGAGGGGCGCGCCGATGAGGAACCCGCGCGCCTCCATGCCGGCGACGAGGTCGATGCCGCCCGCGGCGCGCGCCGCGTCCCCGAGCGCCTCGACGACGTGCCCGAACGCCTCGCCGTCGGCGAGGAGCCCGGTGATGTCGCGGAACGTGATGCCGGGCCCGGGGTAGTCGGGCACGGCGCGGACGAGCTCGAGCACGCGCGCGGCCCGCTGCGCGCCGAGACCGGCGAGGCCGACGGCCCGCAGGCCGTCCGCCTCGCCGGTCGGCGGTTGGAGCGCGTCGCTCATCGCGGGCGACGGCGGCGCGGCTGCGCCTTGTTGCCCAGGTGCCCGCCCGGCTGGAGCTGACGGTGGCCCGCGACGCCCGCGGCGGCGAGCTCGGCGTCCTCGTCGTCACCCGCGGACTCGAGCTTCTCCGCGCGCAGCGCGAGCACCTTCGCCGTGTGCTCCTGGATGGGCTTCTCCCGCTCGCGCAGCGTGACCTCGAGCGGTGTCGCGAGGAACACCGACGAGTACGCGCCCACGCCCATGCCGACGAACAGCGCGAGGGCGATGTCGCGCAGCGTTCCCGCACCGAGGAGGAAGGCCCCGATGAAGAGGATGCCCGCGACCGGCAGCAGCGCGACGACCGACGTGTTGATCGAGCGCACCAGCGTCTGGTTGATCGCGAGGTTCGCACGCTCGGCGTACGTGCTCCGCGTCTGGTCGAGCACGCCGACGGTGTTCTCGCGCACCTTGTCGAAGACCACGACGGTGTCGTAGATCGAGTACGCGAGGATCGTCAGCAGACCGATCACCGTCGCCGGCGTGATCTCCCAGCCGATGAGGGCGTAGATGCCGACGGTGACGACGAGGTCGTGGAAGAGCGCGATCACCGCGGCGAGCGCCATGCGCCAGTTGCGGAAGTAGACCGTCATGACGAGGCTCACGAGGAGCAGGAAGACGACGAGGCCCACGACGGCCTTCTGGGAGACGTCCTTGCCCCAGGTCGGGCCGATGAACGAGCTCGTCACCTCACCGGCGGAGACCCCGTAGGCGTCGGCGAGCTCGGTCCGCACCTGCTCGACCTGGTCGTTGCTGAGCTCGGCCGTCTGGACCCGGACCGTGGACGCCCCCACAGACGTGACGCGCGGGGCCTCCTCCGGGGCTACCGCTGCGACCGCGTCGAGCGCGGGTTGCTGCTCCGTGTCGCTGACGCCCGAGACGGTGAACTCCGAGCCGCCCCGGAACTCGATCCCGAGGTTGAGCCCGTCGCCCGCGACGCGGACACCGATGACCCCGAGCGACAGGACGACGAGGACGACGGCGACCAGGAAGTACGCGCGCCGCTTCGCGACGATCGCGTAGGACCGGCGGCCCGTGTACAGGTCGTTGCCCCACTGGGCGAAACCGCTGGCCATCAGTGCTTCTCCTCGTTCTCGTCGTCCGACGCCGGGGCGTCGGACGCCCCCGCGTCGGCGGTGCCGGAGCCGGCCGCGCGACGCTCTGCCGCACGACGCTCGGCGATGGTCATGCGCTGCCCGTCGCCGCGGCCGACGCCGGCGCCGACCGTCTCCCGGACGGGCGCCGGGCGCTCGTGCGCCGGCGCGC
Organism: Cellulosimicrobium protaetiae; assembly: GCF_009708005.2. Taxonomy (NCBI): domain Bacteria; kingdom Bacillati; phylum Actinomycetota; class Actinomycetes; order Micrococcales; family Promicromonosporaceae; genus Cellulosimicrobium; species Cellulosimicrobium protaetiae. Next base: position 2,929,614 of record NZ_CP052757.1, read on the forward strand.
TGTCGTCACCGGTCACGTCAGCGGGCTCCACGGCCTCGCTCGACGACTCGGCCGTGACCACGCGACCGCGGCCCGCGTACCGCGCGCTGCGGACGCCCAGGCGACGCGGGTCGAGCCCGGACGCCGGGTGCCCGTTCGCGAAGAACTTCGTCCTCGCGAGGAGCTGCAGGAGCGGGTGGGTGAAGAGGAACACGACGACGAGGTCGACGAGCGTCGTGAGGCCGAGCGTGAACGCGAAGCCGCGCACGCCACCGACCGCGAGGTAGTACAGGACGATCGCCGCGACGAAGTTCACCGCGTCCGAGGCCAGGATCGTGCGGCGGGCACGCTGCCAGCCCTTCTCCACGGCCGAGTTCAGGGTGCGGCCGTCACGCAGCTCGTCACGGATGCGCTCGAAGTACACGATGAACGAGTCCGCGGTGATACCGATGGCCACGATGAGGCCGGCGACGCCCGCGAGCGACAGCCGGTACCCGATCGTCCACGACAGCAGCGAGATCACCCCGTAGGTGATGATCGCGGCGACGCCGAGCGACGCGACGGTCACGAGACCGAGCGTGCGGTACTGGAAGAGGGAGTAGATCACCACGAGCAGCATGCCGATCGCGCCCGCGAGCAGACCCTTCTCGAGCTGCTCGGACCCGAGCGTCGCCGAGATCTGCTCCTGGCTCTGCACCTCGAACGTCAGCGGGAGGGAGCCGAAGTTGAGCTGGTTCGCGAGCGTCGCGGCGGTGTCGCGCGTGAAGCTGCCCGAGATCTCCGCCTTGCCGTCGGGGATCGCGACCTGAGACACCGGCGCGGAGATCACGAGACCGTCGAGCACCATCGCGAACTGGTTCTGCGGCGACGGCAGCGACGTGAGGCGCGTCGTGACCTCGCGGAACGCCTGCGTGCCCTCGGAGTCGAACTCGATGTTGACGACCCACTCGTTCGTGACCACGCCGTTCTGCCCGACTCGCAGGCCCGAGCTGGCGTTCGAGATGTCCGTGCCCTCGATCTCGACCGGGCCGAGGACGTACTTGGCGAGACCGTCGTCCGAGCACGCGACGAACGCGCTGTCGGTCGGGCCGCTGTCGCCGCCCACGAGGTTCTCCGGGAGCGTGCAGTCGAGGGCGTCGAACTGCTCCTGGATCTCGGGGGTGATCTGGGCCAGGTCGCTCGGGTTCTCGGGCCGCGTCGTCTCGGTCTCGGACGTCGCGTCGTCGGCCGGAGCCTCCGTCGAGCCGTCCGTCGCCGCGTCCTCGGCGGGGGCCTCGGTCGAGCCGTCCGTCGCCGCGTCGGCCGGGGCGTCCGCGGACTCCTCGGCGCCGTCGGTCGTGGTCCCGTCACCGGTGGCGGCGTCCTCGCCCGTGGCGGCCTCGTCCGTCGCGACGGGCGTCGGCGCGCCGACGGCGAGGACGGGGCGGAACCGCATCTGCGCGGACCGGCTCACCAGGTCGATCGTCTCCTGCGAGGGCTCGCCCGGGATGCCGACGACGATGTTGTTCTGGCCCTGGCTCGTGATCTCGGCCTCGGAGACGCCCTGCGCGTCGATGCGCTGGCGGATGACGTTGATCGCCTGGTTGATGTCCTCGTCCGTCGGCTGCGAGCCGTCGGTGGTCACAGGCTGCAGGATGATCTGCGTGCCACCCTCGAGGTCGAGCGCGAGGCCCGGGGTGAGGCTCGCCCCGCCCGGATTCTCGTCAGACTTCGGGTCGAGCTTCGTGCCCGCGAAGAGGGACCCGAAGAGGACGACGATGAGGATTCCCAGGGTGACGAGGGTCCGTACGGGCCTCGCTCGTGTGCTGCTGGTGGCCAACTGTCCGTCTCTTCTCGTGCGTGTGCGGTGGGCCTCGCGGCCCACCGCGTCAGACCGGTCGCGGCAGCGACCGGCTCGGGGTCACTTGGTGTCGGTGCCGTCGTCCCGGCGCCCGCGGTCCTTCTCCGACCCGTCGTCGGTCAGACCGGACAGGTCGTCGGGGACGACGAGGTCGTCGACGTCCCCCTTCGAGGTGCTGGTGCCCGGGTCCGCGCTGCCGTACTCGGTGTCCTCCTCCGACGCCTCGTCCGTCTCCTCGGCCTCGACCGGGGGCTCGACGAGCTTGGCGACGGCGGCGCGCAGCCACCGGGACTGGTTGCCCGGCGTGGACTCGATCGTGATGACGTCGGCTTCCTCGTCGACGTCGACGATCGTGCCGAACATGCCCGAGCCCGTCATCACCTCCTGCCCGGGGGCGAGGTTCGCCCGGAAGCTCTGGGCCTCGCGCTGCTGCTTGCGGGTGCGGCTGGTCATGAGGAACATCGCACCCGCCGCGAGGGCGAGGATGAGGATGAAGCTGATATCCATGACGGAGTCTCGTGTCCTGTTCTGTGCGGGATCTGCGCGCAGTCTAGGCGTGCGCGCACGGTTCACCAACGAGCCGTCTCGCCGCGGAGTTCCGCCCGCTCGGGTCCCCACCATTCTAGGACCACGCGCGGAGCGCCTGTGACCGCCGTCACGGGGACCCCGAGAGCCCACCGGACTCGGCCGCCGGCAGGTCGCGTCCAGGCTCGCCCTCAGGCGTCGAACAGCGTGCCGCCCTCCCGCGGCGGGGTGAGCCCCAGGTGGGCCCACGCGGCCGGCGTCGCGACCCGACCCCGGGGGGTCCGCCCGATCAGCCCCTCGCGCACGAGGTACGGCTCGGCGACCGTCTCGACGGTCTCCGCCTCCTCCCCGACCGTCACGGCGAGCGTCGTCAGGCCGACGGGGCCACCGTTGAAGCGCGTGCACAGCGCGGTGAGGACGGCGCGGTCGAGCCGGTCGAGGCCGATGGGGTCCACCTCGTAGACCTCGAGCGCGGCACGCGCGGCGGCGAGGTCCATGCTGCCGTCGCCGCGGACCTGCGCCCAGTCGCGGACGCGGCGCAGGAGCCGGTTGGCGATGCGGGGCGTGCCGCGCGAGCGCCCGGCGATCTCGCGCGCGGCGTCCGGGTCGAGGGCGACGCCGAGCAGTCCGGCGGACCGCGTGAGCACGCGCTCGAGCTCGTCGCTCGAGTAGAAGTCGAGGTGCCCGGTGAAGCCGAACCGGTCACGCAGCGGCGCGGGCAGCAGTCCCGCGCGCGTCGTGGCGCCGACCGCGGTGAAGGGGGGCAGCGAGAGCGGGATCGCGCTCGCGCCGGCGCCCTTGCCCACGACGACGTCGACCCGGAAGTCCTCCATCGCCATGTAGAGCAGCTCCTCGGCGGGGCGCGCGAGGCGGTGGATCTCGTCGATGAAGAGCACCTCGCCCTCCTCGAGCGAGGAGAGCACGGCGGCCAGGTCGCCCGCGTGCTGGATGGCCGGGCCGGACGTCACGCGCAGCGACGTCCCCAGCTCCGCGGCGATGATCATGGCGAGCGTCGTCTTGCCGAGCCCCGGGGGCCCGGACAGGAGCACGTGGTCCGGCGCGCTCCCGCGAGCCAGCGCGGCCTGGAGCACGAGCGAGAGCTGGTCGCGCACGACGGCCTGACCGACGAACTCCTCGAGCCGTCGGGGTCGCAGCGCCGCCTCGGCCGCGCGTTCCAGGTCGTCCGCGCCCGCGGCGACGATCCGCTCGGACGAGAACGTCCCGTCACCGCCGAAGCCGTCGACGCCCACCTGGTCGAAGTTCGCCACGGTCAGCCCCTCGGTCCGCCGAGGACGCGCAGCGCCGCGCGCAGCGCACCGGCCACGTCAGGAGCCTCGACGACGTCGACGCCCGCCTCAGCGAGCACGGTGGAGACCGCGTCGTCCGCGGCCTTGAGGTTCCAGCCGAGCCCGACGAGCGCCTCGACCACCTGGTCCCGGCGGTCGTCGACCCGGTGCGGACCGGTCCCGGCGGCGGGCTCGCCGGCCGCGGGGGCGTCGGCGCCCGTGGGCGGCCCGAGCTTGTCGCCCAGCTCCAGCGCGATGCGCTGCGCACCCTTGTTCCCGATGCCGGGCACGCGCACGAGAGCGGCGATGTCGCCACCTCCCACGGCGCGGCGCAGGGCGTCCGGCGTGTGCACGGCGAGCATCGCGAGCGCGAGGCGCGGACCCACGCCGCTCACGGTCTGGACGGTCTCGAAGACGGCGCACTCGTCGTCGTCGGCGAACCCGTAGAGCGTGAACGAGTCCTCGCGCACGACGAGGCTCGTCGCGAGGCGAGCCGTCTCCCCGACGCGCAGGCCGGCGAGCGTGGCGGGCGTGGCGTGGACGAGATAGCCCACTCCCCCGACCTCGAGCACGGCGCGGTCGAGCTGGACGCTCGCCACGACACCGCTCAGGGACGCGATCACGCAGGCTCCTCTCCCGGCCGGCAGCGCCGACCTGGTCCGATGGTCCGCGGCCCCGAGGACCGCCGTGGGGCCGCGCGCCGAGGTGCGCGTCGAACACCCGTACGACCGCGGTCACTCTAGCAAGGGCCGCCCACCCGCCGACCGACCGACACGGGCCACCCGCAGGGGCTGACGGCACGGTCACCGCTAGCGTGGCGCGCGGCGCCCCTTCGCCGCGTGCTCGGCGGCCGCCCAGGCGCGCTGCGCGGGCGTCAGCTCGTGCCGCTCGCCGCCCTGGAGCGCACCCGCAGGTCGCCACAGGTGGCAGATCGCGAGCGCGAGCGCGTCGGCCGCGTCCGCGGGCTTCGGCGGCTCCGCGAGCCCCAGGATGCCGGCGACCATGCGCTGCACCTGCTCCTTGCCCGCGCGCCCGCTCCCGGTGACCGCGGCCTTGACCTCCGACGGCGTGTGCAGCGCGACCGGGACGCCCCGGCGCGCCGCGCCGACCATCGCCAGACCCGCGGCCTGGGCCGTGCCCATCACGGTCCCGACGTTGTGCTGCGCGAACACGCGCTCCACCGCGACGACGTCCGGCACGTGCTCGTCGAACCACGCGTCCAGCCGCTCGGAGATCCGCAGGAGCCGCAGGTCCACGCTGAGATCCGGGTCCGTCCGGATCACGCCCACGGCGACGAGCTCGGCCCGCCGCCCCCGCGCGGAGTCCACCACCCCGACACCGCACCGGGTCAGCCCAGGATCCACACCGAGAACGCGCACCCCAGTACCCTCCCACGAGCCGACGACGGAACCCCTCCGCCTCGCGGGCCGCAGACCAAGGCGAGCCGACACCGGCGGGGCGGGTGAGGTGCGCGCGGTCGTGGCGGGCCTGGCGGGAGCGGCGCGAGGAACGAGCGCCGCGGATGGTAGACCGCGCGCACCTCACCCGCCCCGCCACCCAGGGCGACCAGTTCGGTCACCTCGGGCGACACCCGCGGTCAGTCGTCGTTCTCGAGCTCCGCCATGACCTCGTCCGACGCGTCGAAGTTCGCGTAGACGTTCTGCACGTCGTCGCTGTCCTCGAGAGCGTCGATGAGGCGCAGGATCTTGCGCGCCCCGTCGGCGTCGACCTCGACCTCCATGGACGGGTGCCAGATCGAGTCGGCCGAGTCGTACTCGAGACCCGCCTCCTGGATCGCGGTGCGCACGGCGACGAGGTCGCTCGCCTCGCACAGCACCTCGATGACCTCACCCTGGTCCGTGACCTCCTCGGCGCCCGCCTCGAGCGCGGCGAGCATGACGTCGTCCTCGGTCACGCCGTCGGCCTTCGGCACGACGACGAGGCCCTTGCGCGAGAAGAGGTACGACACCGAGCCGGGGTCGGCGAGGTTGCCGCCGTTGCGGCTGAACGCGAGGCGCACCTCGGAGGCCGCGCGGTTCTTGTTGTCGGTGAGGCACTCGACGAGGACGGCGATGCCGTTGGCGCCGTAGCCCTCGTACATGATCGTCTGGTAGTCGACGGCGTCGGCGCCCGTGCCGGAGCCTCGCTTGACGGCGCGGTCGATGTTGTCGTTCGGGACCGACGACTTCTTCGCCTTCTGGATGGCGTCGAACAGCGTCGGGTTGCCCGCGGGGTCACCGCCGCCGGTGCGCGCCGCGACCTCGATGTTCTTGATGAGCTTCGCGAAGAGCTTGCCGCGCTTGGCGTCGATGGCCGCCTTCTTGTGCTTGGTCGTGGCCCACTTGGAGTGCCCTGACATGCGTTCCTACCCCTTCGCGATTCTGACGAACAGCTCGTGCACGCGCGCGTCCCCGGAGATCTCCGGGTGGAACGAGGTGGCGAGCAGCGATCCCTGCTGGACTGCGACGATCCTACCGGCGGCGGCCGCGGGGATGCCGGGCGCCTCGTGGTCGGGGATGCGGGCGAGCACCTCGACGCCCGGCCCGACCTCCTCGACCCACGGCGCGCGGATGAACACGGCGTGCACCGCGTCCGTCCCACCAGCCCCGCCGGGGCCGTCCTCCCGCGGGGCCAGACCGGCGAACGCGAGGTCCGTCTCGAACGAGTCGACCTGCCGCCCGAACGCGTTGCGCCGCACGGTCACGTCGAGCCCGCCGATGGTCCGCTGGTCCGCCGTGCCGCCGAGGATGCGGTCGGCGAGCAGGATCATGCCCGCGCACGAGCCGTAGACGGGCAGCCCGTCGGCGATGCGGGCGCGCAGCGGCTCGTCGAGCTCGAAGATGCGCAGGAGCTTGTCGATGGTCGTCGACTCGCCCCCGGGGAGCACGAGCCCGTCGACCGCGGCCAGCTCCTCGGGACGGCGGACGCCGACCGTGCGGGCGCCGGCGGCCTCGAGCGCGGCACGGTGCTCGCGCACGTCGCCCTGCAGGGCCAGGACACCGATCGTGATCGTCACGAGGGGGAATGATACGTGCGCCGACGCACGCGCCCGGCCGTGGCACGGTTGCTAGCCTCGCCGTCGTGACCACTCCGCCCGGCACCGGACCGACGTCGCCCTACCCCGCTCAGCCTCCGTCCGGGTACCCGGGTCCGTACCCCGGCGTCCCGCCCCGTCCGCCGCGCAGCACGCGCGGGGCCACGGTCCTGGTCGTCGTCGGTGCGGCACTGCTCGTGGTCGCCCTCGTGGCGGGCGTCCTCGGCGTGACGACCTTCGTGCGGGCGCTGCCCACGGGCGTGGTCGACGGCGCGGGCGAGCCCGGTTCCGCGGCCCTCGCCTCGGGGGACGTCCCCGGGGAGGCGGAGATCGCGCTCGTCGGCGGCGAGCCGTACAGCGTGTGGGCGGTCGTCCCGATCGGCGCGGAAGGTTTCGACGCCGACGACGTCACCGTGTCGTGCCCGGACGGCGACCTCCAGGTGCGCCACCCTTCCGTCTCGGGGAGCTCCGGCTTCGGGTCGTACGAGGCGACGACCGTCGCCGAGGTGTCGTCGCCGTCGGCCGAGACCTGCACGGTGTCCGTGGCGCAGGGCGACGCCTCGCCCGGGGCGACGTTCGTCATCACCGAGGGCTGGCGGTTCGGCGAGTTCTTCGCGACGGTCGGCGGCACGATCCTGCTGTGGTTCGTCGCGATCGGAGGGACGCTGCTGGGCCTGGGGCTCCTCGTCGGCGGGATCGTGTGGCGGCTCGTCGCGCGCCGGCCGTGACCGCACGGCGAGACGCCTCGCACCCGTGGCGGGACGTCGGGCGGCACACCGTGCCTCAGTGCTCGCGGGCGATCCCGAGGTGGTGCGTCACGCCGTCCCACCCGCCGAGCAGCGGGGCGACGAGGTCGGGCAGGCCCTCGGGGAAGATCTCGATCTCGACCTCGCGCAGGTCGTCGAGCGACCACCAGCGCATCTCGTCGACGACGTCCAGCTCGACGTCGGTCCACCCCTCGCGGCTCAGCTCGCCGCCTGCTCCGGCCGCGCCGTCGAGCCGCGCGAGGTAGAGCACCTCGTCCTGGCGGCAGTGCTGGCGGTAGAAGTCGAAGATCGCGCTGCGCGTGTAGACCGGCCCGACGAGCACGCCCGGGTCGAGCACGATCCCGGTCTCCTCGCGGACCTCGCGCAGCGCCGCGTCACGGTCGCTCTCGCCCGGGTCGACGCCCCCGCCGATCGTGAACCACCACGAGCGCTCGGGCTGGTCGACGTCGTGCCCACGAGCCAGGAGGATCCGGTCGGCGGAGTCGAGCAGCAGGACGCGCGCGCCCCGGCGGAAGTAGAGCCCGTCGTCCCCGAGCACCCAGTCGGGGCCCAGGGACGACGGCGCTCCGGCGGCCTCGGCCATGCGCGCGTCAGGCGTCCGTCGTCGTGGTGACGACGGACGGCCGACCCGTGGAGCGCTCCGTCACCAGCCGCGCTCGGCGAACTGGATCGAGCGCGCGGGCTCGTCGACGTTGATGCCCACCATCGCCTCGCCCAGACCGCGCGAGACCTTCGCGATCACGTCGGGGTCGTCGTGGAACGTCGTCGCCTTGACGATCGCGGCGGCGCGCTGCTCGGGGTTGCCCGACTTGAAGATGCCGGAGCCGACGAACACGCCCTCCGCTCCGAGCTGCATCATCATCGCCGCGTCGGCCGGCGTCGCGATGCCGCCCGCGGTGAACATGACGACGGGCAGCTTGCCCGTGGCGGCGACCTCCTTGACGAGCTCGTACGGCGCCTGGAGCTCCTTGGCCGCCACGAAGAGCTCGTCCTCCGGCAGCGCGGTGAGGCGGCGGATCTCCCCGCGGATGGTGCGCATGTGCGTCGTCGCGTTGGAGACGTCGCCCGTGCCGGCCTCACCCTTCGAGCGGATCATCGCCGCGCCCTCGGTGATCCGGCGCAGGGCCTCGCCGAGGTTGGTGGCGCCGCACACGAACGGGACGGTGAACTGCCACTTGTCGATGTGGTGGGCGTAGTCCGCGGGCGTGAGCACCTCGGACTCGTCGACGTAGTCGACGCCGAGCGACTGGAGCACCTGCGCCTCGACGAAGTGGCCGATGCGCGCCTTGGCCATCACGGGGATGGAGACCGCCTCGATGATCCCGTCGATCATGTCGGGGTCCGACATGCGCGAGACGCCGCCCTGCGCGCGGATGTCCGCGGGGACGCGCTCGAGCGCCATGACGGCGACCGCGCCCGCGTCCTCGGCGATCTTCGCCTGCTCGGGCGTGACGACGTCCATGATGACGCCGCCCTTGAGCATCTCCGCCATCCCGCGCTTGACCTTGGCGGTGCCGACGGTGCCGGCGCCCTCCGTGGTCACGGCGCTCGGAGCGCTCTCGGCAGGGACGTTCTGGTCGGCCACGTTGGTCACCGGTACCTCACACCTTCAGGTCAGGGGAACGTCGCGCGCTCGCGCGCGGACGCCGTCGAACAGGCTCGACGGCACATGCTCCCACGCGCTCCCATCCTATCGCCGGGACGTCCGTCCTCCCGGGGCCCCCGGCCACCTCGACGTCGCGGTGCGACGGTCGGACAGGCCCGCTCAGTCCGGTGCGGTCGCCGACGCGGCAGGCCGGGCGAGCCCGTCGGGCGCGGCGTCGTCGAGCTCGACCGTCGCCGGCATCGGCGCGTGCCCGGCGAGGTGGAACAGGCGCACCCACCACTTGCGCCGCACCCGCTGCGCCTGGGCGACGGCCTCGTTGTGGAACCGGCGGGCGAGCTGCGCCCGGTACCACGCCGCGGCGAGGGTGCCGACGAGCTCGTCGCCCGCCGGGGCGGACCGGAGCTCGGCGACCTCGTCCGCGTCCTCGAGCACCGAGCGCAGCGTCGCCGTGAGGTCGCTCTCCGCCAGGGCGCGCGACTCGGCCATGCCTCCCAGGAGCCGCCGGGGCGGCGCGTCCCTGGGCACGACCAGCCCCGGCACCTGGTCCGCGAGCCGGAGCGCGTCGTCCTCGTCGTCCAGGACGGAGTGCGCCGCCTCGGCCAGGAGCACCGAGCTGGCCGGGTCGAGCTCGCCGGACGCCGCCAGGTCGACCGCGGCGGACGCCCGGCGCACGAGCTGCGCGTCCAGCGCGAGCCGGGAGGCCATGACCTTGCGGTGCAGCCGGTCGAGGCGGGACGCAGCGACCCAGAGGACCCAGGCGACGACCGCGGCGGCCACGAGGGCCAGGACGGTGGTCTCGGACCAGGTCACGGGCGTGCCCCCTCGTCGTCACGTGCGCGGCCCAGCAGACGCCCGCCGCGCCGCGAGCGCGGATCCTCGTGGACCGGGATGACCGCCTCGGACGCCGCCAGCACGGTCTCGTAGACGGCGAGCACCTGCGCGGTCACGGTGGACCAGTCGAAGCGCCGGACGAACTCGCTCGCCCGCGCGCGGTAGGCGTCGCGCCGCGGCGGGTCGGCGAGCACGTCGAGCACGGCGGCGGCGAGCGCGTCCGGGTCGCCCACGGCGAACAGCGCGCCCGCGGCGCCGTCGTCGAGCACGCGGCGGAACGCGCCGAGGTCGCTCGCGACGACGCACGCGCCCGCGCTCATCGCCTCGACGAGCACGATGCCGAAGCTCTCGCCCCCGGTCTGCGGGGCGATGTACAGGTCGACGGACGCGAGCATGCTCGCCTTGTCCTCGTCGCTCACCCCGCCGAGGAACTCGACGGAGGCCGCGTGCTCGCCCAGCGCCTCGATCGCGGCCTCGCGGCCGTCGTCGCCGCGGCCCGCGACGAGGAACCGTGCCCCCGGGACCTTCGCGAGGATCGCCGGGATCGCCGCGGTGAGCACCGGCAGGCCCTTGCGGGGCTCGTCCAGCCGGCCGAGGAAGGCGATCGTGGGCGCGTCCGGCGTGCCCTGCCACCTGGGGCTCGGCGTGGCGGACGCGAAGGTGTCGACGTACACGCCGTTGGGGATCACGACGGCGTCACCGCCCAGGTGGTCCACGAGCGTGCGCCGCGCGTCCTCGGACACCGCGATGCGCGCGTCGATCTTCTCCAGGCTCTGCCGGACGAGCGGGTAGGCGACCTGCAGCGCGCGCGAGCGCACGAGCGAGGTGTGGAACGTCCCGACGATCGGCCCCTGCGCGATCCACAGCGCGACCATGCTCAGCGACGGGTTCACCGGCTCGTGGATGTGCAGGACGTCGAACCGGCCCGCCTCGAGCCAGCGCCGCACGCGGCCCGCGGTGCGCGGACCGAACGTCACGCGCGCGACGGAGCCGTTGTAGCGGACGGGGACCGCGCCCCCGGCCGGCGTGAGGTAGTCCGGGACGGGGGTGTCGTCGTCGGCGGGCGCGAGCACGGAGACCTCGTGGCCCTGGGCGATGAGCGCCTCGGCGAGGTCGCGGATGTGGAACTGCACGCCGCCGGGGGCGTCGAACGAGTAGGGGCACACGATGCCCACGCGCAGGGTCATGCCGTCCTCCCCGCGTCGCGTGCCGCGTCGTCCGGCGCCGGCGCGTCGCCCTCCCCGGCCTCGGCACGGGTGCGGGCGTACCGCGCGGGGTCGAGGTCGTCGACGAACACCTTCTGGAGCATGTGCCAGTCCTCCGGGTGCTCGCGGATCGCGACGCTCAGGGCGTCGACCCAGGCTTGCGTCGCCGTCGCGACCTGCTGGGCGCGCGGGACGCCGGGGTCGATCTCGACCCGGGGGAAGAACTGGATGACGAGGCCCCACGGGGAGCGGGCGGCCCGTCGTCGGGCACCGCGCAGCCGCTCGTAGTAGATCCCGGTCGGGACGAGCGGTGTCCCGGTGCTCACCGCGAGCGCCGCGGGCCCGGCGGCGACGCGCGCCCGGTGCCCGAAGAGGTCGACCTCCACGCCGCGGTGGGTGAGGTCGCGGTCGGCGAGCAGCGGGATGATCTTCCCCGGCCGGCTCGCGCCGCGCACGAGGTCGCGGAACACGTCGCCGTCGCCGAGCGCGAGGATCTCGAGCCCGATCGAGTTCCGGAACGCGAGGAACTCCTCGAAGAGCTCGTCCGGCTTCAGCCGTTCCGCGACGGTGAGCACGGGCGCGATGTTCGGTGTCGCGTAGGCGCCGGCGAGGTCCCAGTTTCCCTGGTGGGACAGGGCGAGCACGGGGCTGCGGTCGCCGTCGAGGTGCACCGTGAGGTTGTCGTAGCCGACGACCCGCACCCGGGCCCGCACGCGCTCCGGTGTCCACGCGGGCAAGGTGAACGCCTCCCGGTAGTAGCGCATGTAGGAGCGCATGCCCGCGCGCGAGAGGCGGCGCAGCGCGCGCGGGGAGAGCCCCGGGCGCACGCGCGCGAGGTTCCGCTCCAGCTGGCGCACTCCCCCGCCGCGCAGGAGCCAGGTCACGTCGGCGATCGCGCCGAACAGGCCGCGCAGCACGGGCTCGGGGACCTTGCGGGCGTTGCGCCAGGCGAACGTGAACGCCATGCCGGCGTCGAGGGCCATCAGCGACCGTCCTCCTTCTCCTCGGTGCGCGGGGCCCGCGCTTCCGGCGGTGCCGCCGCGAGCGCGACCGCCTGGCGACGCACGGTCGCGACGCGCTGCACGACCGTGACCGCGCTGGCGAGCGCGAGCAGCCCCAGGACGACGACGAGCACGACGGGCGGGACGCCCAGCCCGACGATGCCCGCGGCGACGAGCGCCGCGACGAGCCGGTCGGCGCGCTCCGCGATCCCGACCTGCGCCGTCATCCCGACGCTCTCGGCGCGGGCACGCGCGTAGGGGACGACCGCGCCGAGCGCGAGGCACGCGAGCGCGGCACCGGTCCCCCACGCGGCGAGGTCGGGCGTCAGGCGCGGGTCGTCGGCTCGCACGAACCACAGGGTCAGGCCGACGAACACCGCGGCGTCCGCGAGGCGGTCGAGCGTCGAGTCGAGGAACGCGCCCCACGGGCCGGACCGGCCCGCGCGGCGCGCCATCACCCCGTCGAGCACGTCGGCGAACGCGCAGACCATGACGACCATCACCCCGGCGAAGAGGTGCCCCGTCGGGAAGAGCCACAGGGCGCCGACGACGACCCCGAGCGTCCCGGCGATCGTCACCGCGTCGGGGCTCACGCCAAGACGGAGCAGGAGCGCGGCGAGCGGGGTGAACAGGCGCGTCGTGAGCGCGCGCAGGCGGCCGAACATCAGGCGGTTCCCTCCGCGGGGGCGTCGGGTCGGGCGGACGGCCACGCGGCGGCGAGCCGGGCGCGCGTGTCACCCAGCAGCTCGGGCACGGCCTTGGTCTGCGCGACGATCGGCAGGAAGTTCGCGTCGCCCGCCCAGCGCGGCACGACGTGCTGGTGCAGGTGCGCGGCGATGCCCGCGCCCGCGACCGCGCCCTGGTTCATGCCGAGGTTGAACCCGTCGGGTGCGGACACCGCGCGCACGACACGCATCGCGGTCTGCGTGAGGTGCGCGACCTCGACGGTCTCCGGCTCGGTGAGGTCCGTGTAGTCGGACACGTGGCGGTACGGCACGACCATGAGGTGGCCCGGGTTGTACGGGTAGAGGTTGAGCACGACGTACGCGGTCGCGCCGCGCGCGACGATCAGCCCGTCCTCGTCGGAGCGGTCCGGGATGCGGCAGAACGGGCACTGGCCGCGCGAGTCGTCGGCCGGCTTGTCCTGCCCGCCGATGTACACCATGCGGTGCGGCGTCCACAGCCGGTCGAGGCCGTCGTCGAACCGCGGGTGCGTGCCCGGGAGCTCGACCGTCGCCCCGCTGCCGGGGTCGGGTACGGCGCCCGGGGCGGCCTCGTCGGCCGCCCCGGGCGCCCCCGTGCGCTCGTCGCCCACGCGGCGTCAGACCTGGACGCGGTCGCGGACGGCCGTGACGATCCGCTCGACCGCCTCGGCGACGGGCACGCCGTTCTCCTGGCGCCCGTCGCGGTACCGGAACGACACGGCGCCGCCCTCGACGTCCTCGCCGCCCGCGATGAGGACGAACGGCACCTTCTGCGTGCTCGCGTTGCGGATCTTCTTGCCGAAGCGGTCGTCGGAGTAGTCGACCTCGGCGCGGATCCCCTGCGCGCGCAGCTGCGCGACGACGTCCGCCAGGTAGTCGTTGAACGGCTCCGCGACCGGGACCGCGATCACCTGGACGGGCGCGAGCCACGCCGGGAACGCCCCCGCGTAGTGCTCGAGCAGCACCGCGAAGAAGCGCTCGATCGAGCCGAACAGCGCCCGGTGGATCATCACGGGGCGCTGGCGCGTCCCGTCCGCAGCCGTGTACTGGAGGTCGAACTTCTCGGGGAGGTTGAAGTCGAGCTGGATCGTCGACATCTGCCACGTCCGCCCGATCGCGTCCTTCGCCTGGACCGAGATCTTCGGGCCGTAGAACGCCGCCCCGCCCGGGTCGGGCACCAGGTCGAGGCCCGACGCGGTCGCGACCTCCTCGAGCGTGCGGGTCGCCTCCTCCCACGTCGCGTCGTCACCCACCGACTTCTCGGGGTCGCGCGTCGAGAGCTCCAGGTAGAAGTCGTCGAGCCCGTAGTCCTTGAGCAGGTCCAGCACGAACGTCAGGAGCGACGTGAGCTCGTCGCGCATCTGCTCGCGCGTGCAGTAGATGTGCGCGTCGTCCTGGGTGAAGCCGCGGGCGCGCGTGAGCCCGTGCACGACGCCCGACTTCTCGTACCGGTACACCGTGCCGAACTCGAACAGGCGCAGCGGCAGCTCGCGGTACGAACGGCCGCGCGCGTCGAAGATGAGGTTGTGCATCGGGCAGTTCATCGGCTTGAGGTAGTAGTCCTGCCCCGCACGCTTGACGTTGCCCTCGTCGTCGATCTCCTCGTCGAGGTGCATCGGGGGGTACATGCCCTCGGAGTACCAGTCGAGGTGACCCGACGTCTGGAAGAGCTTCGCCTTGGTGATGTGGGGGCTGTTGACGAACGAGTAGCCCGCCTCGACGTGACGCCTGCGCGAGTAGTCCTCCATCTCCATGCGGACCATCGCGCCCTTGGGGTGGAACACGGCCAGCCCCGAGCCGATCTCCTCCGGGAACGAGAAGAGGTCCATCTCGGCACCGAGCCGCCGGTGGTCGCGGCGCTCCGCCTCCGCGAGACGGTCGAGGTACGCCTTGAGCTCGTCCTTCGTCGGCCACGCCGTGCCGTAGATCCGCTGGAGCTGGGGGTTCTTCTCGCTGCCCCGCCAGTACGCCGCCGCGGAGCGCATGAGCTGGTAGCCGTTGCCGATGAGTCGCGTGCTCGGCAGGTGCGGGCCGCGGCACAGGTCCTTCCAGACCACGGTCTCGCTCTCGCGCCCGGCGCCGCGCACGTTGTCGTAGATCGTCAGCTCGCCGCCGCCGACCTCGACGCTCGCGCCCTCGGTGTCGTCGGCCGCACCGCCCTTGAGCCCGACGAGCTCGAGCTTGTACGGCTCGTGGGCGAGCTCGACGCGCGCCTCGTCCTCGGTCACGACCCGGCGGCGGAAGGTCTGGCCCTCCCGGACGATCCGGGACATCGCCTTGTCGAGGGCCTTGAGGTCCTCGGGCGTGAACGGCGTCTCGACGTCGAAGTCGTAGTAGAACCCGTCGGTGACGGGCGGGCCGATGCCGAGCTTCGCGTCCGGGTTGACCTGCTGGACGGCCTGGGCGAGGACGTGCGCGGCCGAGTGCCGCAGCACCGCGAGCCCGTCGGGCGAGTCGATGGTCACGCCCTCGACGACGTCGCCGTCGACGACCGGGGTGTCGAGGTCCTTGAGGACGCCGTTGACGCGGATCACGACGACGTCGCGACGAGCGGCGAACAGGTCCGTGCCCGTCGTGCCCGCCGTCACCGTGGTCTCCTCGGCCTCGAGGGTGATGGTGAGGGGTGACGAGACGACGTCAGACACGTCCGTGCTCCGTTCTGCTGGCGGGTGGCGCGCACCGCGCGCCCGGTCGAGGTCCTGCGGCCGGCGGGCACCTGCCCGACAGCACGAAGGGCGCCGTCGTGGACGGCGCCCCTCGATCGTACCGACCCGCAGGTCAGTCGTTGTGCTCCTTGGCCTTCTCGGCCACGGTGTCGACGTGCTGGTCGACCGAGTCCGGCGCGACCGACTTGATCTTCTCCGCGACGTCGTCGATCCGCTCGTCGGTGAGGAACTCCTTCGCCTTGCCGAGGAGGTCGCCGAGACCCCCCTCGCTCTTCGGTGTCTGCTCGCTCATGCCGGCTCCCTCCGGGTCGGTGGCGCGCGGGTCGCGCCCGGGGCTCCGGGCACGTCCGTGCCCGTTCGTGGCCCGTTCGGAACGCTACCCCGCGCGACCCGCGCCCCGCGACGGGAGGGCGGGGCGCAGGGACCTGCACCGGCCTGCCACAATCGTCGCCATGGACGACGACGTGGCACCCGGCGAGCGGACCGCACGAGTCTTCCGCCGCCGGCTCAACGAGCTCTTCGCCCGGGGTCGTGGCGGACGCCCCGTGACCAACCGCGAGGCCGCGCAGTGGATGACCGAACGCGGGTACTCCATCAACGAGGCCTACCTCAGCGCGCTCCGCGGCGGCCACCGCTCCTCGCCGAGCCTGCGCGTCGTCGAGGGCATCGCCGCGTTCTTCCACGTCAGCACCGGCAGCCTCGTCGACCCCGAGGAGGACCCCGACGCCCGCCTGCGAGCCGCGCTCGCCGACGAGGGCGTCGAGCAGTTCGCGCTCCGCGCCCAGGGGCTGTCCCCCGAGAACGTCCGGGCGATCATCGAGATCGTGGACCGCGTGCGACGCCTGGAGCACCTTCCCCCCGTGACCCCGCCCACGCCGGACGACGACCGTGGATGACCTCCTGCGCGCCGCGGGACTGGACCGCGCCCGCAGCATCGAGGAGGCGTGCCGCCTGGTCGCCGCGGTGCGCGGCCGCCCCCTGGAGGTCGTGGAGGGCGACCTCGGACCCGGCGTGTCCGGGCTCTGGCTGGCCTTCCCCGAGCGTGACCTCGTCCTCGTCGACGCCCGCCAGACGCTCCCTGGGCAGCACCGCGACCACGTCGTCGCGCACGAGCTCGTCCACGTCCTCGAGGCCGTCGGCGCCACGACGGCGGCGCCCGTCGGTGCGTGCCGGGACGGTCACCGGGACCCCGGCGAGCTGCGCGTCGAGCGCCTCGCGAGCGAGCTCATGATCTCCATCGCGTCCCACGGCAGCTCCGCCACACGGCTCACCTCCCTCGAGCTGTACCGGTGAGCCACGCCTTCGGCGTCCTCGCCGTGGCGCTCTTCGCCACGGCGTCCGCCTGGACGGGGCTGCGCGCCCGCACCGGCGCCGACGCGGCGCTGCCGCTCGGGCTGGGGTTCGTCGCGCTCGCGTCCGCGTTCCGCGTCCCGGCCGCGGCCGAGCTGCTCAAGACCTGGGCGCCCGCGGGGACGCACGAGGTCGCCAAGCACGTCGCGCTCGTCACCGGATGCCTGTTCGTCGGGGTCTGGGCGTACGGCGCCACCACCGGCCGCGCCCCGCGCACGCGGTACGTGGCGCTCGCGGCCGTCGCCGTCGGTGCCGCGATGGTCGCGATCGCGGTCGTGAGCGGCCCGTGGACCACGCACGACCTCGACGCGCAGGTACGGGACCGGCCACTCATGTGGGGCTACTGGGCGCTCTACTACGGGACGTTCGTGGCGGCGACGGCGACGTTCGCCGTCTCGTGCGTCCGCACGCGCTCGCAGCGACCCGTGCGACTGCGCTGGGGGATGGACGTCGCGGCCGCGGGCGCGGTCGTCGCCGTCGGGTGGGCGGTGGTGAGCTTCGTGGCGATGGTGCAGCACGAGCCGGGCAGCACCGAGCCGTACCTCGTCCTCGGCCTGCGGACGCGCTACCTCGTGCTCGCGGCGAGCGTCCTGCTGACGGTCGGCATCGTGGGACAGCTCGCGTCGTCGGCGGCGTTCGCGCGCGAGCGCCGCCGTGACCTCGGCCACCTCCACGCCTTCCTCGCCACGGCCGTGGGCGACGGCGGGCTGCGCGGGTCGAGCGCCGCCGTGGACGAGTACCACCGCACCATCGAGATCCTCGACGGCCTGGCCGCGCTGGCCCTCCACTCCCGCCGGGACGACGTGGACCACGTGCGGGTCGCCGTGCCGGGCAGCCCGCGCGAGGTGATCCTCGCCTACCAGCTCCAGGTCGCGGCGACCCGACGTGGCCGCGGTGACGCGCCGAGCGCCGAGCCGGACGACTGGTCGGGGCTGCTCGCCGACGACGACGCGCTGCGGAGGCTCGGACGCGCGCTGCGCGACCGCACGAGCCGGGAGGCGACCGTCCGGGTGCTGGAGGGGGTCTGAGTCACGCCGCCGTGGCTCGACGCCAAGCTCCCCCTGCGCGCTTGGCCCCGCGCCGAGCCTCGGCCGGCGGGGCTCAACCTACAGACAGACTCTCCGGGGCGCAACACGCCTTACAGTTGAAATCTCAACGGTCCGTGGCGATTCGCGCGGCCGTCCGCGGCGTCCGGCAGGGTGGCGGTGAGGCACGCCTCGCGGCACGCTCGGAGGTCGTCGCGGATCCGAGGAGCGCGAGCCCTGCGCTCGTCCCGGTCGCTCGGGATGCCGCTCCGCATCGCCGCGCGCAGGGTGCGCCACCCTGCCACGACGGCGCCATGTCGGCATCTCCGAAACCACCTCGTCCCCCGATCCTCGATCACCACCGGGCCGTGCGCGAAGCCCTACCCTTCGACGACGGCCGCTGGCTCCGATTCGACGCCGACCGCACACGGATCTCGCGAGGAGCCGCCTCATCCACCGGGCCGGCGCCCTCGTACGCTCCCCTGACGCGCCCCGCAGGTGCCCAGAGCCGGTTCGCGGACCTTCATGGGCAAAGCGAGAAGGCCCCCCGAGCTCAGCGATTCGCTGGTCGGAGGGCCTTTCGAGAGGGTGGGCGATACTGGGTTCGAACCAGTGACCTCTTCGGTGTGAACGAAGCGCGCTACCACTGCGCCAATCGCCCGAGTGCGAGGTCGATACTAGCCTGAAACGGACCGGATCGAAAAACCAGCCCCGATCAGGGGTCGAGACGCTCGCGACGGCGCCGCTCGAAGAGCTCGCGCGCGGCGAGCGACAGCTCCCCGGCTGCCACGTCCACGCCGTCGAGCCAGGTCACGGGCTGGACGTTGCGGACCGAGCCGGTGAGGAGCAGGTTCGCCTCCCCCGCGGTCACCTCGTCGAGCACAGAGAACGGGAGCTCCCCCGGGTGCGCCTCGCGCACCGGCAGCCCGTCCTCCGCGGCCCACTCGAGCAGCAGCTCGCGCGTGATGCCGGCGAGGCACCCCGACGCCAGGAGCGGCGTGACGAGCTCGCCCCCGCGCTCGACGAAGACGTTCGCCCCCGTGCCCTCGCACAGCTCGCCCGCGGTGTTCGCCAGGAGCGCCTCGTCACCGCCCTTCGCGACGGCGTCGGCGAGCGCGACCACGTTCTCGGCGTACGACGTCGTCTTGAGCCCGGCGACGGCCGACCGCTCGTTGCGCGTCCACGGCGAGCGCACGGCGCGTCCCGTCGGGCTGATGGTCGCGGGCCCCGCGGCGACGACGACGGTCTGCGCGCCGGGCGTCCGGCCGGACCCGAGCGGGCCGACCCCGGCGGTCACGGTGATGCGCAGGCGTCCGACGCCGCCCGCTCCTGCGCGTGCCCGCGCAGCGGCCTCGGCGAGCACGGCGGTGACGCCGTCGAGCACCCGCTGCTCGTCCGGCGCGTCGAGCCCGAGGCCCGACGCGGACCGCGCGAGCCGGCGCAGGTGCCGCGTGAGCGCGAACGCCTGCCCGTCGAACACGGCGCACGTCTCGAACACGCCGTCCCCGACCGTGAGGCCGTGGTCCACGGCGCTGAGCGCCTGCTCGCCCGGGCCGACGAGGTGCCCGTCGGCCCAGATCACGAGGTTGTCGGACGGGCGGTCGGACGTCGGCGTCGTGGCGGCTGCGGGGCTCATGGCTCCAGTGTGCCGGAGGCGAGGCCGACGAGCCGTCGCGCCTTGAGCTCGGTCTCCTCCCACTCGCGCGCGGGGTCGCTCCCCCACGTGATCCCGGCCCCGGTACCGAACCGGAGCACGCCGTCGGCCCACCAGAACGTCCGGATCCCCACCGCGAGCACCGCCTCGTCCCCGTCGACCCAGCCGATCGCGCCGCAGTACGGACCGCGCGGCACGGGCTCGAGCGCCTCGATGATCCGCAGCGCCGACGACTTCGGTGCGCCGGACACGGACGCGGGCGGGAACGTCGCGTCCAGCAGCGCCGGCCACAGGGCAGCGGTGCCGCGCAGCCCGGGGCGGACACGGCCGGCGACCGTGCTGACGAGGTGCACGAGGCCGGGGTGCCGCTCGACGGCGAGCAGGTCCGTGACCTCGACGGTCCCCGCGTCGCACACCCGCTGGAGGTCGTTGCGCACGAGGTCGGTGATCATGACGTTCTCCGCGCGGTCCTTGGCGGTGAGCCCGTCCGGCGTGGGCGCGGTGCCCTTGATGGGGCCGGAGGTGACGGTCCCGCCCGCGACGCGGAGATAGAGCTCGGGGGACGCGCTCACGACCCACACCGGGTCGACGCCGGAGCTCGCGGGGACGTGCAGGACGCCCGCGTAGGGCGCCGGGTTCCCGCGGGCCAGACGGCGGCCGAGGGCCACGGCGTCCGGCTCACCGCCGTCCGGGAGGACGAGGGGGGCGGACAGGACCCGGCAGACGTTGGCCTGGTAGACCTCGCCCTCGCGGACCTCGTCACGCACACGGGTGACCGCGGCCTCGTAGGTCGCCCGGTCCATCGACGTGACCCAGTCGGACGGCGCCGGGCCATGCCACGCGTCACCGCCGCCGTCGTCCGGGGCGAGGCCTGCCGGGTCGACCCGCTCGGCGAACCGCCAGGCGCGCGCCCGGCCGCCGCGGGCAGGGGCGTCGAAGTCCACCACGACGAACCACGGGCCGCCGTCGCCGAGCCGCTCCGGCTCGCGCCACAGGTCGACGACCTCCAGCACACCGGTGGCGGCGCGGCCGGCGAAGCGCGCGAGCCCCGGCCCCGTCGACGTTCTCCCAGGTCCTGGCACGGGACCACGCTACCGACCGCGTGCGCGCGACCCGGACGCGGCCGGGGACGGACCCGACGCGCACGGGACGGCGCCGGTTGGACTCCGGGCGCGAACGTGGACTAATGTCTGGGACGCGCCGGAACGCCGGAGGGCAGCAGGAAGCGATTCCTCGACACCTTCCAGGGTCCGGCCGCGCGGATGTGGCTCAGTTGGTAGAGCATCACCTTGCCAAGGTGAGGGTCGCGGGTTCGAGTCCCGTCATCCGCTCGGAGGCCCACTCCCCGACCGCCCTCGCGGCGGTGGGGAGCAGGTCGCGGTGGAGTGGCCGAGAGGCGAGGCAGCGGCCTGCAAAGCCGTATACGTGGGTTCGAATCCCATCTCCACCTCGCAACAGCACCACCCCTTTGGGGCGATTGGCGCAGCGGTAGCGCGCTTCCCTGACACGGAAGAGGTCACTGGTTCGATCCCAGTATCGCCCACGAGCACTCGCGAGAGGCCGCCCCGGCACCGTCCGGAGCGGCCTCTCGCGTGCCGACCATCACCCGGACCGGATGCACGGTCCTGGCCGGAAGTCGGCTAGTATGTGCTTCGCGCCGGATCGTCGGAGGGTTCTCACCCTCGAAGACCGGCCGCGCGGATGTGGCTCAGTTGGTAGAGCATCACCTTGCCAAGGTGAGGGTCGCGGGTTCGAGTCCCGTCATCCGCTCGGAGGCCCACTCTCTGGCCTGCTCCTTCAGGAGCATGAGAGAGGACGCGTCTCAAGGTGGAGTGGCCGAGAGGCGAGGCAGCGGCCTGCAAAGCCGTATACGTGGGTTCGAATCCCATCTCCACCTCGCATGCAGTGCAGCATCACCCCGGGCGATTGGCGCAGCGGTAGCGCGCTTCCCTGACACGGAAGAGGTCACTGGTTCGATCCCAGTATCGCCCACCAGCACGAAGGCCGTCCCGGTTCGCCCGGGGCGGCCTTCGTCGTCCACTACCCTCGGCCCATGCCCGACCTGCGCCCCGCCCACGACGTGCTGCCCCTCGGCCCCGCCCCGCGTCCCGCCACCGCCGCCGAGCTCCTCGCCCGCCTGCGCCCCGCGCTGCTCGACGCGCTCGGTCCGACCGTCGAGGGCTCCGAGCGGGTGCGCCTCGACGCCGACCTCGACGGCCCGGACGTCGCGCGGCTCGACGTGGACCTGACCGGGGTGCACGTGCGTGTCGGCAGCGCGCAGCACGAGGCAGGGCACGGTGGAGCCGCCGACGCGACCGACCCCGCGACCCGGGACGTCGAGGACGTGCGCTCGCGCGAGGACGCGGAGCTGCGCAGACTGCGCCTCGACGCGCACCCGCTCCTGGTCGAGGACGTCCCCGTGGACGTCGACGCCGAGGTCGCGGGCCTGCGGTTCCGCTGGGTCGAGGACACCGCCGGCGCGCTCGGGGTCGAACCGGTCGAGCCCGACGACGCGGCGCCCGTCAGCGGTCACGTGCGCGTCGCCGCGCCGCGCGACGCGCTCGTCGCGACCGCTCGGCGCCTCGTGGCGACCGAGCTCGAGAGCATCGGCCTCACCCTCGCGTCGCTCGACGTCGAGCTCGCGTCGGCCGGTCCTCGCAGCGTCTCGCTCCGCGGGTTCGCCCGGGTGCGCAAGGGGATCCTCTCCGCGAGCGTGCGCGCGGCCGGTACCGCCGAAGTGGACGCGCACATGGTGCTGACCGTCCGGGACCTCGAGCTGTCGAGCCGCAACCCCGTCGTCGCCGCCCTGCTCCTGGCGGCGCGCGGCGAGCTGGCGAAGGCCGAGGGCCACCGTGTCGACCTCGCGTCCGACCTGCCCCCGGGCGTGCGCCTCGCGGACGTGCGCGTCGAGGTGGGCGAGACGCTCGCCGTCACCGCCCGCCTGGCCTGAGACGCCGCGCCGGCCTTGTGGCGATCCTCACACGCACGTAGCGTCGAGTTCATGTGCCGGAACATCACGACCCTGCGGGGCCTCGAGCCCCCCGCGACCGACGAGGAGATCGAGGCGGCCGCACGCCAGTTCGTCCGCAAGGTGACGGGGATCCAGCGCACGAGCGCCGCGACCCAGGAGCCGTTCGAGCGGGCCGTCGACGAGGTGACGGCGATCGTCGCGCGCCTGCTCGGCGAGCTGCCGGAGCGTCGCAACCCGCCGAGCACGATCCCGCCGCTGCGCCGCGAGGAGGTCCGAGCACGGATCGCCGCGCGCGAGGCCGCGGAGCGCGAGCACGAGCGTGCGCACGCCCTGGGGATCGCCCACACCCACTGACTCCACCTCCGGAGCCCGCGGGCTCCGGGCGACGCGCGTGCCGAACCGCGCCGTCGGCGTCTAGGCTCGTGGCCCGTGAGCGCCGTACCCGACTCGACCCCGCCCGCGCAGGCCGCGCGCCCCGAGCCCGTCAGCGCGAGCATGCGCCGTGCCAAGGCGGGCGCCCGCTCCGCGCACGTGACGATCGGGCAGGTCCGGGAGGACCCGGCGGGGCGCGTGACCATCGACTGCTCGTGCGGCATGTCGCTCACGAACGGGCCCGACTGGACCGTCGACGAGCACATCCGCCTCCACCGCGCCGAGGCGCGCTACCTCGCGCTGAGCACGGTCGCCCCGGCGGGGATGCCCCGCCTCATCGAGGTCGACGCGGACCGTCTCCCGCGCGTCGACTGACGACTACAGCTCGTCCGGGTCGTCCCAGGACGTTCCCGACGAGGCGCCGTCGATCGGTCGGCGCTCGCTCTCGGAGAGCGACTGCGGCGCCTTGGTCGCGTCGCCGCCGGTGAGCACGTCGCCGGCCCCCTCCCCCTCGTCCTCGCGGCGCGGGGAGAGCCGCGCGGACGCGACGTCGGACTCGTTGAGGTCGTCACGGTGGTGTGCGTGGGTGCTCATGGGACGGGTCTACCAGGTCCGACGGCTCGACGCACCATCGTCCGCCCTGAGTCGTCGTGAAGGTGTCGTCGAGGCCGGTCGTGGCGAGACGGCCTCGCAGCGGCGAGGGCCAGCCGGTCGTGCTTGGCACACTATTTATGGCGAGTGTCCGTCATCACCCGTGACGCGGAGCCGTCTGCGACGACAGCGACCCGGGGTGCGTGGAATCCTCAGGGGCATGCAGACCTGGCCAGGCCACCCCTACCCGCTCGGGGCCACCTACGACGGGACGGGGACGAACTTCGCCCTGTTCTCCGAGGTCGCGGAGCGCGTCGAGCTCTGTCTCCTCGGCGACGACGGCACCGAGACGCGCGTCGACCTCGAGGAGGTGGACGCGCACGTCTGGCACGTCTACCTGCCCGGGAAGGGTCCCGGCACGCGCTACGGCTACCGGGTGCACGGCCCGTACGACCCGGCGAACGGCCACCGCTGCAACCCGGCGAAGCTGCTCCTCGACCCCTACGCGAAGGCGATCGAGGGTCGCGTGGACGGCGACGAGTCGCTCTTCTCCTACCGTTTCGCCGACGGCGGCGACGCGGCGCCGTCGGACGAGGCCACCGAGGGCGAGGTCGCCGAGGACGCGCCCGCGACCGCTCCCCCGCTCAACGACGACGACTCCGCCGGCCACACGATGGTCGCGGTCGTCATCAACCCGTACTTCGACTGGGGCCACGACCGCCCGCCGAACCGGGACTACCACGACAGCGTGATCTACGAGGCGCACGTCAAGGGCATGACGATGCTCCACCCCGACGTGCCCGACGAGCTGCGCGGCACGTACGCCGGCATGGCGCACCCGGCGGTGATCGAGCACCTCGTGACCCTCGGCGTCACGGCCGTCGAGCTCATGCCGGTGCACCAGTTCGTCAACGACCCCACGCTCGTCGAGAAGGGTCTGTCGAACTACTGGGGCTACAACACCATCGGCTTCTTCGCGCCCCACAACGGCTACGCCGCGTACGGCACGCGCGGGCAGCAGGTCATGGAGTTCAAGACCATGGTGAAGGCGTTGCACGAGGCCGGCATCGAGGTCATCCTCGACGTCGTCTACAACCACACCGCGGAGGGCAACCACCTCGGCCCGACGCTGAGCTTCCGCGGCATCGACAACAAGGCGTACTACCGGCTCGTCGACGGCGACGAGGCCCACTACTTCGACACGACGGGCACGGGCAACTCGCTGCTCATGCGCTCGCCGCACGTGCTCCAGCTCATCATGGACTCGCTGCGGTACTGGGTGACCGAGATGCACGTGGACGGGTTCCGCTTCGACCTCGCGGCGACCCTGGCCCGGCAGTTCCACGAGGTCGACCGCCTCTCGGCGTTCTTCGACATCGTGCAGCAGGACCCGGTGATCTCCCAGGTCAAGCTCATCGCCGAGCCGTGGGACCTCGGCGACGGCGGCTACCAGGTGGGCGGATTCCCGCCGCTGTGGACCGAGTGGAACGGGCAGTACCGGGACACCGTGCGCGACTTCTGGCGCGGCGAGCCCTCGACCCTGCCCGAGCTCGCGAGCCGGCTCACGGGCTCCTCCGACCTCTACGAGCACAGCGGCCGCAAGCCCATCGCGTCGATCAACTTCGTCACGGCGCACGACGGCTTCACGCTGAACGACCTCGTGTCCTACGACGAGAAGCACAACGACGCCAACGGCGAGGGCAACAACGACGGCGAGAGCCACAACCGGTCCTGGAACTGCGGGGTCGAGGGGCCGACGGACGACCCCGAGGTGCGGGCGCTCCGCGCGCGCCAGCGCCGCAACTTCCTCGCCACGCTGCTGCTCTCCCAGGGCGTGCCCATGCTCGCGCACGGTGACGAGATCGCGCGCACGCAGGGCGGCAACAACAACGGCTACTGCCAGGACAACGAGATCACCTGGATGGACTGGGGCGGCGAGGAGGGCCTCGACGACGAGCGGGCCGCTCTCCTCGACTTCGCCCGGCGCGTCGTCTGGCTGCGCCGCGACCACCCGGTGCTGCACCGGCGCCGCTTCTTCCTGGGCCGAGGCGGCTCCGGGACGGCCGACGACGAGCTGCCCGACATCGAGTGGCTCGACATCACCGGGTCGCGCATGGACCAGCAGGACTGGGACCACGCGTACGCGCGCACCGTCATGGTGTTCCTCAACGGCGACGCGATCCCCGAGCAGGACCGGCGCGGCGAGCCGATCGTCGACGACTCGTTCCTCCTGCTGCTCAACGCCCACTCCGACGCGCTCGAGTTCACCGTGCCGCCCCCGGCGTACGGCGAGGAGTGGGACGTCGTGCTGGACACGGACGGCACGGTGGACGTCGGCGACACGCTGCGACCGGGCGACACGGTCCCCGTGACGGGCCGCAGCGTCATCGTCCTGACCCGGCCGCCGCTGCGATGACGGCCACCGCGCCCGACCCCGGCACGACCGGCGCGCCCACCCCGGCGCGCCGCGTCCCGGTCTCCACGTACCGGCTCCAGCTCGGCCCCGACCTCACCTTCGACGACGCCGCGCGCCAGGTGCCCTACCTCGCGTCGCTCGGGGTCACGCACCTCTACCTCTCCCCCGTGCTCCAGGCCGCGCCCGGCTCGACGCACGGGTACGACGTCGTCGACCACTCTCGCGTCAGCGACGAGCTCGGCGGCCGCGAAGGGCTCGATCGCCTGGCCGCGAGCGCCCGCGCGGCGGGCCTGGGCATCGTGCTCGACGTCGTGCCGAACCACATGGCGGTCCCGACCCCTGCGTGGCACAACCGCGCGCTGTGGTCCGTGCTCGAGGAGGGCCCCGACTCGCCCTACGCCCGGTGGTTCGACGTCGACTGGTCCGCGGGCGAGGGCGCGGTGCTCATGCCGGTGCTCGGCGCGCGCCTGGGCGACGTGCTCGCGGCGGGTGAGATCACGGTCGACGAGGTCGCGATCCCCGGGTCGCCGGAGCCCCGGCGCGTGCTCCGGTACTACGACCACGTCTTTCCCGTGCGGGCGGGCACGGAGGACCTGCCGCTCACCGAGCTGGTGGAGCGCCAGCACTACCGCCTCGCGTACTGGCGAGTGGGCGACGAGGAGCTCAACTACCGGCGCTTCTTCGACGTCGGCTCGCTCGTCGCCGTCCGGGTCGAGGACGAGGAGGTGTTCGACGCGACGCACGCGCTCGTGCTCGGCCTCGTCGCCGACGGTACGGTCGACGGGCTGCGCATCGACCACCCGGACGGCCTCGCGGACCCGGCGCAGTACCTGCAGCGGCTCGCGGACCGCACGGACGGCGCGTGGGTCGTCGTGGAGAAGATCCTCGCGGGCGAGGAGCAGGTGCCGCCGGACTGGGCGACGGTCGGGACCACGGGGTACGACGTCGCGTGGCGGCTCCAGCAGCTCTTCGTGGACCCGGGCGGTCGGGCGGGTCTGGACGCGGTGATGACTCGCCTCACGGGCGCCGTGCCGGGCGGGCTGGGCGCGCTCGTCGAGGAGGCGAAGCGCGAGGTCGTCGCCGGGCCGCTCTACGCGGAGGTGCACCGCCTGACCGACCTGGCGGCCGCCGTCTGCCACGACGACCCGCGCCTGCGCGACCACACCTGGCGCGGTCTGCACCAGTGCCTGCGCGAGCTCCTCGTCGCGTTCGACCGGTACCGGGCGTACGTCGTCCCGGGCACGCCGCCGCGCCACGAGGCGGTGCGGGCGGTCGAGGAGGCGGCCGGGCGCGCGCGGACGCACCTCGACCCGCAGCGCGCGGAGACGCTCGAGGTCGTGGTCGACCTCGTGCTGGGACGGGAGGTCGGCAGCGCGGGACGTCGGCGTGAGGCGCGCCGCGACGAGCTCGTGGTGCGCTTCCAGCAGGTGTGCGGGGCGGTGACGGCCAAGGGCGTGGAGGACACCGCGTTCTACCGGTGGACCGAGCTCGTGGGCCTGTGCGAGGTCGGGGGCGAACCGGACCGGTTCAGCCTCGGCGTGCACGACTGGCACGGGTTCGCGCAGCGGTTCGCGGCCCTCACCCCGCACGCCCTCACGGCCGGCTCGACGCACGACACCAAGCGCGGCGAGGACACGCGCGCGGCGCTCGGGGTGCTCTCCGAGGACGCGACGGGCTGGTCGCGCCTCGTCGACGAGGTCCGCGCCGCGACGGCCCCGTACCGCGGGGTGCTCGTGGACGGCCTCGCCGAGAACCTGTTGTGGCAGACCGTCGCGGGGACCTGGCTGCCCGACGCGGAGGCCAGGGCCGACCCGGCCGACGGCTCGTCGGACACCCCGTCCGGTGCGGCGATCGCGCCCGACCGCCTCGTGGAGTACCTGCACAAGGCGCTGCGCGAGGCGAAGGTCGCGACGTCCTGGACGAGCCCGGACGAGGCCTACGAGGAGGCCGTCGCCGACCTCGCGCGGCGCGCGCTCGCCGACCCGGCCGTGACCGGCGCGTTCGCGCGGTGGTCCCGGGAGCACCGCGAGGAGCTGCGCGCCGCGAGCCTCGGGATCACGCTCGTCCGGCTCACGGCGCCGGGCGTCGCCGACGTCTACCAGGGCACCGAGTCCTACTCCCCCACCCTCGTGGACCCCGACAACCGACGCCCGGTGGACGTCGAGGCGCTCACGGAGCGGCTCGCGCGGCTCGACGGCGGCGCCCCGGCGCGCACGCTCGCGGACGAGAAGCTGCTCGTCACGGCGCGCGCGCTGCGGCTGCGCCGCGCCCTCGCCGACGCCTTCGTGGGCGAGGGTGCCGGGTACGCGCCCGTGGCGTCGTCGACGCCGTGCGCGCTCGCGTTCGCGCGCACGACGCCGGGCGGCGGCGCCCCCGGGGTGCGCGGCGGGACGGGCGCGGACGCCGTGCCGGGCGCGCCCGTCGCGCGCGTCGTGACCGTCGCGACGCGCCTCGCCGGGACGGTCGAGAGGCTCGGCGGGTGGCGGGACCACGTCGTCGCCCTCCCCGACGGGGCGGGCCTGTGGATCGACGTCCTCACCGGGCGCGAGCACCGGGCGGGTGTCGTGCCGGTCGCGGAGCTCCTCACCGACCTGCCCGTGGCGCTCCTCGTCGACGCGGGCACGGCGTCACGCGTCCTCGCGGCCGGAGGGGACTCGTGACGACGCCGCCCCCGGCACCTCGCGTGCCGGCCCCGCGGGCCACGCCGCTCCTCTCCGTGCCCGGGCCCCGCCCGATCGTGTGGGCGCCGACGGCCCGCAGCGTGGAGCTGCTGCTGCCCGAGCCCGGCTCCGGGTCGTTCGAGGGCGCGGCGCGGCGACCGCTGCGCCTCGTGGGCGCGCACGTGCCTGGCTGGTGGGGCTACGACCACGAGCTCCCGTGGGGCACGGACTACGGGTACGCCGTCGACGGCGGGCCGGGTCGCCCGGACCCGCGCAGCCCGTGGCAGCCGTACGGGGTGCACGGGCCGAGCCGCACGTTCGACGCGGCGTTCGCGTGGACCGACGACACGTGGGCGGGCCGCGACGTGCGGGGCGAGGTCCTCTACGAGCTGCACGTGGGCACGTTCACCCCGCAGGGCACGCTCGACGCCGCGATCGACCGGCTCGACCACCTGGTCGACCTGGGCGTCGGCGCGGTCGAGCTGCTGCCCGTCGCGGCGTTCGGCGGCGAGCGGGGCTGGGGCTACGACGGCGTGCACCTGTACGCCGTGCACGAGCCGTACGGCGGTCCCCGCGCCCTGCAACGGTTCGTCGACGCCGCGCACGCGCGCGGGCTCGCCGTCGTGCTCGACGTCGTCTACAACCACCTCGGGCCGTCGGGGAACTACCTGCCGGAGTTCGGCCCGTACTTCACCGACGCCCACACCACCCCGTGGGGGTCCGCGGTCAACCTCGACCGCCCGGGCAGCCGCGAGGTGCGCGAGTGGGTGATCGACAACGCCGAGCGGTGGTTCGTCGAGTTCCACGTCGACGCGCTGCGGCTCGACGCGGTGCACGCGCTCGTCGACGACTCCCCCACCCACCTGCTGGCCGAGCTCGCGCGGCGGGTCGACCGCGTCGAGCAGGAGCTCGGGCGGCCGCTCACCCTGGTCGCGGAGTCGGACGCGAACGACCCGGCCACGGTGACGGGGGTCGAGCAGGGCGGGCGCGGCATGCGCGCCCAGTGGGCCGACGACGTCCACCACGCCGTGCACGCGCTCCTCACGGGCGAGCGGCAGGGCTACTACGTCGACTTCGGCCCGGTCGCCGTGCTGCGCAAGGCGCTCACAGGCGTGTTCGTGCACGACGGCACGTTCTCCACCTTCCGTGGCCGGACCTGGGGGCACCCGGTCCCGCCCGGGACCGACGGGCACGCGTTCGTCGTGAGCTCCCAGAACCACGACCAGGTCGGGAACCGCGCGTTCGGGGACCGGACGTCGGCGACGCTCGACGGTGGCGGCCTGGCCGCGGCCGCCGCGCTCGTGCTGGTCTCGCCCTTCACACCGCTGCTCTTCATGGGCGAGGAGTGGGGTGCGTCCACGCCGTGGCAGTTCTTCACCGACCACGCCGAGCCGGATCTCGCCGAGGCGGTCCGACGCGGGCGGGCCGCGGAGTTCGCCGACCACGGCTGGGGCGACGGCACGCCCGTGCCCGACCCGCAGGACGCGGCGACCCGCGACGCGAGCGTGCTCGACTGGACCGAGCGGCACCGCGGCGAGCACGCGCGCCTGCTCGCCTGGTACCGGGCACTGGTCGCGCTGCGGTCGCGTCCCGACGTGCGCTCGGGCGACCTCTCGGTCGTCCGTGTGCACGGGCCGGGCGGCGTGGACGACGACGCCTCCGGGGAGGAACCGCTGACGGGCGCGGCCCCGCACGGAGGTCCCGCGTTCGTCGTCGACCGCCGGACCGTCGCGATCGCGGTGAACCTCGGCGACGCGCCTCGGCGGCTACGGCTCGCGCTCGGCGGCACGCCGCGCCTGCTCGCGGCGTGGGACCCGGCGACGGACGTGCACCGGCGCTCCGTCGACCTGCCCGCGCGTTCGGTCGCCGTCCTGTCCTGGGTGTGACTACGCTCACGCCCATGTCGACGACGAAGAAGGCGAAGAAGCACGGCGCAGGTCACGACGCACCTCAGCACGCGCGGACGCGTCCGACCACGCTCGACCCCGACTGGGAGGTCGCCCCCACCGAGTCGTTGCGCGCACCCGTCGGGTTCGACCTCGCCGCGTTCGACCGCGGCTCCACGCCGGGGTTCGCCGGCGGCAAGGCCGCCGGGCAGGCGCTCGTCGCACGGCACGCGGACGAGCTCTCCGAGCTCCAGGAGCGCCTGTTCGCCGAGGGCCGCTCGGGCGGGTCACGGTCGGTGCTGCTCGTGCTGCAGGGCATGGACACCGCGGGCAAAGGTGGCATCGTGCGGCACGTCGTCGGCCTCGTCGACCCGCAGGGCGTCGCGCACCGCTCGTTCGGCGTCCCGACGCCCGAGGAGCGCGAGCACGACTACCTGTGGCGCATCCGTCGCGCCCTGCCCGAGCCGGGGTACATCGGTGTCTTCGACCGGTCCCACTACGAGGACGTGCTCGTCGCTCGCGTGGACGCGCTCGTGCCGCCGGACGTCTGGGAGGCGCGGTACGACGAGATCAACCGGTTCGAGGAGGAGATCGTCGCCTCGGGCACGATCGTCGTCAAGGTCGCCCTGCTCGTGTCCTACGAGGAGCAGCGGGCCCGCCTCATGGAGCGGCTCGAACGCCCGGACAAGTTCTGGAAGTACAACCCCAACGACGTCGACTCGCGCCAGAAGTGGCCCGCCTACCAGGAGGCCTACCAGGCCGTCCTCGACCGGACCAGCACCGAGATCGCGCCGTGGCACGTCGTCCCGGCCGACCGGAAGTGGTTCGCGCGGCTCGCCGTGAGCGAGCTCCTGCTCGACGCGCTGCGCCGCCTCGACCTCGGCTGGCCCCCGGCCGACTTCGACGTCGAGGTCGAGAAGAAGCGCCTCGCGGCGACGTGACCCCCGTGGGCCCGGAGATCGCGTTCCGGCGCCTCGCACGCGACGACCTGCCGCTGCTCGCCGCGTGGCTCGCCGCGCCGCACGTCGCGCGCTGGTGGCACCACGAGACCACGCCCGAGGCGGTCGAGCGCGACTTCGGACCGTCGGTGCGTGGCGAGGAACCGGGCGAGGACCTCGTGGTGCTCGTCGACGGGACGCCGGTCGGCCTGCTGCAGCGCTCGTTCCTGCGCGACTACCCGCAGTACCGCGACGAGCTGGTC
Organism: Cellulosimicrobium protaetiae; assembly: GCF_009708005.2. Taxonomy (NCBI): domain Bacteria; kingdom Bacillati; phylum Actinomycetota; class Actinomycetes; order Micrococcales; family Promicromonosporaceae; genus Cellulosimicrobium; species Cellulosimicrobium protaetiae. The sequence continues at coordinate 2,961,184 of NZ_CP052757.1, forward strand.
GCCGCGGGGGTCGATGTGCCCGACGGCGCCGTGACGCTCGACTACCTGCTGGGCGACCCGGCGCGCACCGGGCACGGGCTGGGCACCCGGGTCGTCACCGAGGCCGTGCGCCGGACCTGGGCGGAGCTCCCCGGGGCGACGGCGGTCGTCGTCCCGGTGCCGGCGGGCAACGCAGGCTCCCGGCGGGTGCTCGAGAAGGCCGGGCTCCGGCGCGTCGCGGACGCCGACCTCGAGCCCGACAACCCGGTCGACCCACCGCGCCACGCGGTCTACCGCGCCGACCGCCCGGCGCCGTGAGCGGTCGTCGACCGCGGTCCGGCGAAGGTCAGGAGGACGCGCGCGCGACCGCGCGACCGTCCTCGGCGAGCGCGCCGAGGCGGGAGAGCGCGCGGTAGTACTTCTTGCGGTACCCCCCGCGGAGCATCTCCTCGGTGAACAGGCTCCGCTCGCCCGCGTAGTCGTCCGACCCGGCGAGCAGCACCGGCACGTCGCGGTCGTAGAGGCGGTCGACGAGGACGACGAGGCGCAGCGCGGCGGACTGCTCGGTCACGGTGTGCACGCCGGTGAGCGCGACGACCTCGACGCCGTCGAGCAGCGCGCGGTAGCGGCTGGGGTGCACGTGCGAGAGGTGCGCCAGGAGGTCGTCGAACGCGTCGAGCGTCGTGCCGGGGCGGCCCGTGGCGGCGGCGCGCACGGCGTCCTCGGGCAGCGGCGCGGAGTCGGTCACGACCGCGCGGTGGCGGTAGTCCTCGCCGTCGACGCGCAGCACCTCGAACCGGGCCGCGAGCGCCTGGATCTCGCGCAGGAAGTCCTCGGCCGCGAAGCGACCCTCGCCGAGCGCCTCGGGCAGCGTGTTCGACGTCGCGGCGAGCGCGACGCCGCGGTCGGCGAGCTCGCGCAGCAGGCGCGACATGAGCACGGTGTCGCCGGGGTCGTCGAGCTCGAACTCGTCGATGCACACGAGCTTCTTCGTGGCGAGCGCGTCGACGGTCGCCTGGAACCCGAGCGCCCCGACGAGGTTCGTGTACTCGACGAACGTGCCGTAGGCGCTCACGTCGAGGCCCACGGCGTGGGCGAGCGACGTGAGGAGGTGCGTCTTGCCGACGCCGAACCCGCCGTCCATGTACACCGCGGGCGCGGCCTGCTTCCGGGCGCCGAACAGACCCTTGCGCGCGGGCTTCACGACGGCGGCCGCGACCTCCTCGAGCCGCGCGACGGTGCGCGCCTGGCTCGGGTACGCGGGGTTGGCGCGGTAGGTCGAGAAGCGCGCGTCGGCGAAGTGCCGGGGCGGCAGCAGGTCGGCCAGGAGGCGCGTGGGCGGGACGGACGGGCGGACGTCGGCGAGGGCACGCACGCGTCCGGCGTCGGGAGTCGCGTCGGAGGCCGACGCGCTGGCGGTGCCGGGGAGGGCTGCCGGGGCCGAGGCGCCACCGGCGACGGGCGCAGTCACGAGGATCCAGCCTACGCCTGCGGCTAGCCTGGCCGCTGTGACCTCCACCACGACTCCCCCCGCACAGCCGGGCGACGGCCCGGGCGGGCAGCCCACGGGCCGCACCGACCTGCCCCCGCTCGACGTGCTGCTCCCCGTCGCGGAGCACCTGCCTCCTGACGCGCGCGAGGAGCGCCTCGCGGCGCTCTACGCGTACGACCCCCCGACACGCGGGTTCCACGTCGTGCGCGCCAACATGGTCGCGAGCGTCGACGGCGCGGCCTGGGGCCCGGACCACCGCTCCGGGTCGATCAACGACGACGCGGACTGGCGCGTGTTCCGCGTCCTGCGCGCACTGGCCGACGTCGTGCTGGTCGGCGCGGGCACGGCCCGCGCGGAGGGCTACACCGCGCTCGACCGGCCGCGCGGGCTGCGCCACCTGCACGACGCAACGCTCGAGCTCGCGATCGTCACGCGGACCGGCCGCGTCCCCGAGGCGCTCGCCCGTGACGACCGCCCGCCCCTCGTGCTCACCGGCCCCGCCGGGGCCGCCGCGGCCCGGGGCGACGTGCCCGCGGACCGGGTGCTCGTCGTCGGGCAGGACGCGGGGGGCACCGCGGACGAGCCGGGCCCCGCCGTCGACCTCGCCGCGGGGCTCGCCGCGCTCGCCGAGCGTGGGCTGGCTCGCGTGCTCACCGAGGGTGGCCCGACGCTGCTGGGCGACCTGCTCGCGGCGGACCTCGTCGACGAGCTGTGCGTCACCACGACGCCGAGCGTCGTCGGGCAGGGCCCCGGCCGCATCGTGGCCGGAGCGGCGCCGTCGGGCACGACGGCGCTCCCGCCCCGGGGCGCGCGCCTCGCCCACCTGCTCCACAGCCCCGAGGACCGCCCCGGCTCCCCCGCCGGTACGACCGCCGCGCGCTGGCTCCTGCCGATAGGCTGACCCGCGTGACCGACACGATCCTCGTCCTGACCGAAGACACGCTGAACCCGGCCGACGTGCAGCACATCCTGTCGCTGCACGAGGGCGAGGAGCTCACCTACCGGGTCCTGGTCCCGGCGGACACGGAGCGCAACGTGATCTCCGGGATCATCGACCACCTCAGCGTGGGCGAGCTCAAGGAGGCGTGGGACGAGGTCCTCGGCCGCGAGCCTTCACCCGTCCAGGCCACGGCCACGGCCGGCGAGCAGCTCAAGGCCAGCGTCGCCGAGCTGCGCGCGGCGGGGCGCGAGGCCGACGGCGCCGTCATCGACGACGACCCGCTGCCCGCGCTGCACAAGGCCGTCGCCGCGGACGGCGTGCGCGAGATCGTCGTCGTGACCTACCCGCACGCCGTCGAGGACACGTTCCACACCGACTGGGCGTCCCGCGCGCGCGAGGAGCTCCACGTCCCCGTGCTGCACCTGTACTCGGGCACGAGCGAGCTCGGCTGAGCCGCCTCCGAGCACTACCGCCGAGGTAGAGGCCGGTCCACGGGGTCCGACGCTCGGTCAGACCTCGCGGACGCGGTGCCCCGCCCGGCGGATGGTCGCGCGGGCGAGCTGGTCGGTCGAGTCGAGGTAGAGCGGGTCGGCGAGCAGGTCGTGGTCGACGGCGACGACCGACAGCTCCGTGCAGCCCAGCACGATCACCTGGGCACCTCGGTCGACGAGCCGGCCCGCGACGGCCCGGAACGTCTCGATGTCGACCGGCCGGCCCGCCTTGACCTGCTCGTAGATGATCTGCGAGACGAGCGCCTGGTCGGCGTCGTCCGGGACGAGCGCGCCGATGCCGTGGCGCGCGAACGCATCCTGGTAGACGCCCGACGCCGCGGTGCCCGCCGTCGCGAGCAGCCCCACCGCGCCCAGGTCGGCGACCCGCGCCCGGGCCGCGTCGACCGTCGTGTCGATGATGGACACGAACGGCACGCTGATCGCGTCGAGCACCTGCTGCGTGAAGTAGTGCGCGGTGTTGCACGGCATGACGAGGAAGTCCGCCCCGAAGCGCTCGAGCCGCTGCGCGTCGCGCGCGAGCACCGGGCCGGGATCGGCGTCCGAGCGGCCGAGGATGAACGCCGTGCGGTCGGGGATCGTCGCGTGGTTGAGCACGACGGCGTCCACGTGGTCCTGGTCGCGCTCGGCCTCCGTGAGCTCGACGAGGAGCTGGAGGAAGTACGCCGTGGCGAGGGGGCCGACACCTCCGAGCACTCCGACGAGGGGCTGGGCGTGGTCCTGGTCCGGTCGCGACGTCACCCGTGGATCCTACGGCGGCGGGCCCCGCCCGCCGCCACGGCCACAGGTCCCCTCCCGGCACGGGCTCGGCGCACCGGCGGAGCGACGTGGTCCGCGACCCGGACGCGATGCTCCCCGTCGTACCCGCACGGCGATGCTGGGCCCATGGCTCCCATGCTCGCCGGCCCGACGGTCGACCCGCGCGCCTTCGACGCGCCCCAGCCCGAGCTCGACACCGGCGACGGGCTGCGGTTGCGCCCGTGGACCGGCGACGACGCCCCCGCGCTGCGCACCGTCTACGACGACCCCGCCGTGCAGCGGTGGCACGTCCGGTCGCTCGCGACCGACGACGAGGCACGCGACGTCGCGCTCGGCTGGGCCGCGCACTGGGGCCAGGCCGCGGGAGCCTCGTGGGCCGTCGTCGACCACGACGGCGCGCTCCGCGGGCGCGTCGCGCTGCGCGACGTGTCGCTGCACGACGGCAGCGCCGAGGTCGCCTACTGGACGGTTCCCGAGGCGCGGGGCCAGGGAGTCGCGCCCCGCGCGCTGCGTGCCGCGACGCGGTGGGCCTTCGAGACCGGCTTCCACCGCCTGTGGCTCGAGCACGCGGTCGACAACGCGCCGTCGTGCCGCGCGGCGGCCTCCGCGGGGTTCGACGCGGAGGGGGTGCGACGCTCGGCCGTGCTCCACGCCGACGGGTGGCACGACATGCACACCCACGCCCGGATCGCGCCCACACCGCCGCTAGGGTGACGGCCATGACCGTGCGCCACGTCCTGTTCGACGCCGACGGCGTGCTCCAGCACATCCCCGACGGGTGGTTCGCGACGGTCGAGCGCTACCTCGGCGACCGGACCCGGGAGTTCCTGCTCGAGACCTGGAGCGAGGAGCTGCCCATGCTCGTGGGAGACGGTGACTACCTCCCGGTCCTCGCCGCGGGGCTCGAGCGCTACGGCGTGACGGAGCCGGCCGAGGACGTCTACCGCGCCGTGTGGTTCGACGCGCTCGAGGTCGTCGACGAGTCGTTCGCCCTCGTGCGGGCGCTGCGCGCGAGCGGCTACGGCGTGCACCTCGGGACCAACCAGGAGAGCCGGCGCGTGCCGTTCATGCGGCAGACGCTCGGCTACGACGCGGAGTTCGACACGAGCTGGTACTCGTGCGAGCTCGGGCTCGCCAAGCCCGACCCGCGCTTCTTCGTCGAGGCAGCACGACGCATCGGCGCGGACCCGGGCGAGGTGCTGTTCGTCGACGACACGGCGCGCAACGTCGAGGGAGCGCGCGCCGCCGGCATGGTCGGGGTGCACTGGGACGTCTCGCGAGGGCACGACGAGCTCGTGCGCGTGCTGGCCGGGCACGGCGTCGTCGTCCGCGCCGGTCAGGACGCCACGGGCGAGGGCGTCGGGGGCGAGGGCGTCGGCCCGGGCGCGGCCGTACCCGGCCCGTAGGATGGCGGACGCCCGCCGACCACACAGAGAAACGGACGACCCTCCGCGATGACGTACGGCAACGCCGAGTTCCTCCCCATCGTCCTGGGGACCAACCTCAACACCTACAACATCGCGAGGTCGTTGCACGAGGCGTACGGCGTCCGCACGCTGGCCCTGGGCCGCTTCCCCCTGCGGGAGACGGCGGACTCCCGCATCGTCGACGTGCGCACCTACCGCGACTTCGACGACCCCGAGCGCATCGTCGCGGTCCTGCGCGAGCTGGCCGAGGAGTTCCCGGGGCGCAAGCGCCTGCTCATCGCGAACATCGAGTTCTACACGAACGTCGTGATCGCCCACCGCGCCGAGCTCGAGGACCTGTACGTCATCCCGCTCGTCGGCGAGGAGCTGGCCGCGCGCCTCATGAACAAGACGGACTTCGCACGCACGTGCGCGGAGCTCGGGGTTCCGCACCCGGAGACGGTGATCGCGACGGCGGCCGACGTCGACGCCCCCGGCTTCGGCGAGGACCTGCCCTTCCCGTACCCGCTCATCCTCAAGCCGGCGGACACGGACACGTACCCGCGCCTGCAGTTCGAGGGCAAGAAGAAGGTCTACCTCGTCGCCGACGCGGCCGAGCTGCGCGACGTCGCGCGCCGCATCTTCGGGGCGGGCTACACGGACGACCTCATCGTGCAGGAGTACCTCGCGGGCGACGAGTCGGTCATGCGCGTGGTCAACACGTACTCCGACCGCCACGGCCGCCTGCGGTTCCTGTCCGCCGCGCAGATCGTGCTCGGCGAGTACGACCCGAAGCTCGTCGGCAACTACAACGCCGTCGTGACGATGAAGGACGACAGGCTCACCGAGTCGGTCCGGCACCTGCTCGACAGCCTCGGCTACGTGGGCGCGGCGAACCTCGACGTCATGTACGACCGCCGGACGGGCACGAGCAAGATCCTCGAGGTCAACCTGCGTCAGGGCGCTGCGAGCTTCTACACGATGGCCGCGGGCGGCAACCTCGCGCGCTGCTACGTCGAGGACCTGGTGCACGGGCGCGAGCTGCCCGAGCAGGTCACCTCGGAGGCGCGGCTGTGGGTCAACGTGCCCTACCCGGTCGTCCGGGCGCTCGTGCCGGTGTCGTTGCGCCACCGCGTGAAGAAGGCCCGCAAGCACGGGGTCTGGCACACGCTGCGCTACGCGCCCGACATGAGCCTGCGCCGTCGGCTGGACGTGTGGCGCGTCGACCTGCGCCACACGCTCGACTACGTGAAGTTCGCGCGCTCGCGCCCGTCGGCATGACCCCGGGCACCCCTGCGCCGGCCAGGCGGTCTCGGTCCGTCCTGCGTCGCTGACGGACGCGGACCGCCTGCTCGCCCGTCAGGGATCGCCTGGTCGGAGGGTCAGGAGCTCAGCGCCGATCGCACCGCCTCGACGATGCGGCGCGCCGTCGCTACTCCCACCGTCGTCGGGAGGTTGACGACGCGCGCCACGAGGTCCTCGGTCGTCGCGAGCGCCGGGTCTCCCGGCGTGTACCCGTACACCGCCGGGTCGTCCGGGCCGGGGAACAGCGCGGGGCGGTACCACTTGCCGACGTAGAACCCGGCGGCCGTGAGCTCGCGCACGAGCCGGTCGGCCGTCGCCGCGTCGGGCGCGAAGAACGGGAACCGCACCAGCGGCGCGCGCTCGCCGATGCCCGCGGGCACCTCGACGACGTCGGACAGCCCGCGCACGTACTCCGCGACCGTGTCCGCGCGGCGCGCCTCGACGTCGCCGCTCGACCGCAGGGCGTCGACCATCCGACCGGTGACCCACGCCGACGGCCGCTGCGCCGGGTGCGCGAGACCGCCCCGGTTCTCGACGGGAGCGATCGCCGGCTCGTACGCGCCGACGGCGGTCAGCGCGCCGCGGACCTTGCCCGCCGCCCCGCCGGGGAGGCGGTTGAGCACGCGGACCTGCGTCCGGAAGCTGCGCGCGGCGAGGTCGAGCCGGGCCCCCACGACCGGCAGCGCGTCGAGCGCGGAGACGATCGCGGCGCGCAGCGCCGGGTCGAGCGCGGGATTCACCCACACGGCGCCGCCGAACCGCGTGGGGAGCATCTTCTCGACGCCGAACGAGTGGGACGACACGTCCGCGACGGGAGAGCCGTCGGTGTCGCGCGCGAGGCGCGTCACGCAGTGCGCGCTGTCCTCGACGAGCAGCGCGCCGACCGAGCGCGCCGCGGCGCGCAGCCGGAGCCCGGTCGCGTCGTCGACGATGCCGAACGTGTTCTGGAGCACGACGGCGCGCGTGGCGGGCCCGACGGCGAGACGGTCGGGGTCGATCGCGACGGTCGCCGGGGAGACCTCGGCGTAGACCGGCCGCAGCCCGGCGACGAGGACGGGGTCGACCGCCGTCGAGCAGGTGAACACCTGGGTGACGACGTCACCCGCCCCGCGTGCCTCGGCGAGCGCGCGGAACACGACCTCCATCCCGTACCGGGCCTTGAACACGAGGAACCAGTCGGCCGGGTCGGTACCCGTCCGGTCGGCGAGCATCCTCGTCGCGGTCGCGTCCTGGGGGTGGCGGCTCATCGTTCTCCGTGTCGTCGGTGTCGGGGGTGGGGCCCGTGGGGGGCCGCCGGGCCTAGCCTGCCACGTCGGTGGGACCCGACGTCCGGAAGCCCCACCCCCGGGGCACGGCCGGGCCGGGGGGTGGGCCGCACGCGCCGACGGCGGCCGCCGCGCCGGAGCGCGACGACCGCCGTCGGGGACGTGCGGTGGTGAGCCGTCAGGCGTCGGACTCGGTCCGGTCGCCCGACCACTCGGTGTGGAAAGTGCCCGCCTTGTCGACGCGGCGGTAGGTGTGCGCGCCGAAGAAGTCGCGCTGCGCCTGGATGAGCGCGGCGGGCAGGCGCTCGGCCCGGACGCCGTCGTAGTACGCGAGCGACGACGAGAACGCCGGCGTGGGGACGCCGTTCAGCGCGGCCTGCGCGACGACGCGGCGCCAGGCCGCGAGGCCGTTGCCCACCGCGCCGGTGAAGTACTCGTCCGCGAGGAGCAGGGGGAGCTGCGCGTCACGCTCGTAGGCCTCCGTGATGCGATTGAGGAAGCGCGCCCGGATGATGCAGCCGCCGCGCCAGATGCGGGCCATCGCGCCGCGGTCGATGTCCCAGCCGTACTCCGCGGATGCCGCCGCGATCTGGTCGAAGCCCTGCGAGTACGCGACGACCTTGGATGCGTAGAGCGCGAGGCGCACGTCCTCGACGAACGCGTCACGGTCCTGCACGTCCCACGCCGCGGCGTCCGCGGGCAGCGCCGCACGGCCCGCCTCGCGCTGCGGGACCGAGCCGGACAGCGCGCGGGCGAACGTCGCCTCGGCGATTCCCGTGATCGGCACGCCGAGGTCGAGGCCGTTCTGCACCGTCCAGCGGCCGGTGCCCTTCTGCTCCGCCTGGTCGAGCACGACGTCGACGAACGCCTTGCCGGTCTCGGCGTCCACGTGCTGGAGCACGTCCGCGGTGATCTCGATGAGGAACGACTCGAGGTCGCCCGTGTTCCACTGCGCGAAGATCTCGCCGATCTCCTGCGCGGACGCGCCGAGCCCCTGCTTGAGCAGGTCGTACGCCTCGGCGATGAGCTGCATGTCGGCGTACTCGATGCCGTTGTGCACCATCTTGACGAAGTGGCCGGCGCCGTCGGGGCCGACGTAGGTGCAGCACGGCGTGCCGTCGACCTTGGCGGAGATGTCCTCGAGGATCGGGCCGAGGCTCTGGTAGGACTCGCGCGTGCCGCCGGGCATGATCGACGGGCCGTTGAGCGCGCCCTCCTCGCCGCCCGAGACGCCGGTGCCGACGAAGTGCAGGCCCTGGGCCGCGAGCGCCTTCTCCCGGCGGATCGTGTCGGGGAAGTGCGCGTTGCCGGCGTCGACGACGATGTCGCCCTCCTCCAGCAGCGGCACGAGCTCGTCGATGACGGCGTCGGTCGCCGCGCCGGCCTTGACCATGATGACGACCTTGCGCGGGCGCTCGAGCGAGGCGACGAAGTCGGCCATCGACTCGGACGGGACGAAGTCGCCCTCGCTGCCGGCCTCGGCGATCAGGGACTCGGTCTTGGCGTACGAGCGGTTGTGCACCGCGACCGTGTAGCCGTGCCGGGCGAAGTTCCGGGCCAGGTTGCGACCCATGACGGCGAGTCCGGTCACACCGATCTGTGCGCGTGCTGACATCTGCTTCCCTGCTCCTCGAGGGTCGGTCCCGGCGCACGACGGCCGCGCGGGAGGGCGCGGAACCGGACCGGGCCGGGCGGGAGCGCGGCCGGGTGCACCGGTGATGGATACCCGGCCAGCCTAGTCCTCGTGCGCCGCACCGCTCCCGAGCGGCCACGATCCGGTCACCGGAAGCGTTCTTGACGAAGTCGGGATCACGATTCGGTGACACCCGCGCGGCGCGCGTCCGGTTCGTCCGGTCGGCTCGTAGTGTGCCGAGGGTGATCACCGCTCACGGGACCGACGCTCCCCCGGCGTTCCGTGCCGTCCTCGACGCCCTCGGCGCGCGACGGCTGCGACCCGAGGTGACGCTGCGCGAGGTCCCTGCCCCCCGCCGGATCGCGCCGTGGTCGGTCGCGCTCACGGGCGAGGTCGAGGCCGCGCGCTCCGAGGACCCCGACCTCGCGTCGGGGCGTTTCATCGTGCTCCACGACCCCGACGGCCAGGAGGCCTGGCAGGGCACCTTCCGGGTGGTGACGATGGTGCGCGCGACGCTCGAGCCGGAGATGGCGTCGGAAGAGATGCTCGCCGAGGTCGCGTGGACGTGGCTCGAGGACGCGCTCCACGACACCGGTGCGGCCGTCCGCGCGGAGGGCGGCACGGTGACGCGCGTCTTGTCGCAGAGCTTCGGCGCGCTCGCCGGCAAGCACAACGACGTCGAGCTGGAGATGCGCGCGTCGTGGACCCCCGTGCCGGCGGGGAGCGCCGCTGCGGCGGACCTCGGCGACCACCTCGCGGCGTGGGCGCAGCTCCTGTGCACGGCCGCAGGTCTTCCGCCCCTGCCCGACGGCGTGACGCCGCTCGGTGCCCGACCCCCCGCGCGACGCAATACCGTGGGGCCATGAGCTCGACCGCAGCACCCGCACCCCCACCGCTCGACCCGTCCACCGCGGCGGGCCTGCAGCACCCCTCCGTCACGCCCCTCACGGAGCCCTCCGACGGGGTCGGCCGCGTCGTCGACACCCCCGCGGCGTTCGCGCGCGTCGTCGACGCGTTCGCCGCGGCGAGCGGCCCGGTCGCCGCCGACGCGGAGCGCGCGTCGGGCTACCGGTACGGGCAGCGCACCTACCTCGTCCAGGTGCGCCGCGAGGGCGCAGGGACGGCGCTCGTCGACCCGGTGGCCGTGCCGGACCTGTCGCCCCTGCGCGAGGCGGTCGGCGACGCGGAGTGGGTGCTGCACGCGGCGTCCCAGGACCTGCCGGGCCTCGCCGAGCACGGCGTGGTGCCCGCGAGCGTGTTCGACACCGAGCTCGCCGCCCGGCTCCTCGGCATGGAACGCGTAGGCCTTGCGGCCGTCGTCGCCGACGTGCTCGGACTGGGCCTCGCGAAGGAGCACTCGGCGGTCGACTGGTCGACGCGCCCGCTCCCCGAGGACTGGCTGCGGTACGCGGCCCTCGACGTCGAGGTGCTCGTCCCGCTGCGCCGCGCCCTCGGCGAGCGACTCGAGGAGGCGGGCAAGGCGGACTGGGCGGCACAGGAGTTCGAGGCGGTGCGCACCGCCGGACCACCGGCCCCGCGTCCCGAGCCGTGGCGGCGCACGTCCGGCACGCACACGCTGCGCGACCCGCGTCGGCTCGCGGTGGTGCGGAGCCTGTGGGAGGCCCGCGACGCGACCGCCCGCGCGCGGGACATCGCGCCGGGCCGGGTGCTGCCCGACCGCGCGATCGTCGCCGCGGCGGAGGCGCTGCCCCGCACGGCCGGGCAGCTCGTCGAGCTCCCTCCGTTCGCGGGCAAGGGCACGCGCCGCCGGGCCGCGTACTGGCAGCGCGCCGTCGACTCGGCGCTCGCGCTGCCGGCGAGCGCCCTCCCGACCACGCGCGGGCCGCGCACCGACGCCCCGCCGCCGCCGCGCGCCTGGGCGGACCGCGACCCCGGGGCCGCGGCGCGTCTCGAGGCGGCGCGCGCCGTCGTCCAGGGGCTGTCGGATCAGTACGCGGTCCCGGTGGAGAACGTGCTCCAGCCCGACGCGCTGCGGCGCCTGTGCTGGACGCCGCCGGAGCCGGCCGACGTGGCCGGGATCGCCGCGTTCCTGCGCGGGCGCGGGGCGCGCGACTGGCAGGTGGGGCTGGTCGCCGAGCCCCTCGCGGACGCGTTCGGGGGCATCGCCGGGGCGTAGCGAGCGGGTAGGGTCGTCCGCGTGCACGACGCGAACCTGACGATCCGGACAGTCTCCGACCGCGCCTCCTGGGACGCCCGGGTGAACGAGCTCGGCGGCCACCCCCTCCAGCTCTGGGGCTGGGGCGAGGTCAAGGCCACGGGCGCGTGGACCCCGCACCGCGTGGAGGCGGTGGACGCCGACGGCCGCGTCCACGGTCTGGCACAGGTGCTGGTGCGGTCGCTGCCGGCGCAGTTCAAGGCCCTGTGCCACGTGCCGCGCGGGCCCGTGATCGCGCCGTCGGGAGCCGACGGCTGGGGCGCCGGGCCGGGCGTGGGCGACGACGCGACGCGCGACGCGTTGACCCGGGCGGTCGTCGCGTGGTGCAAGTCGACGGTCGGGGGCGTGGGCGTCACGATCGAGCCCGACTGGCCGGTCGGGACGCACCTCGCGCTGCCCGACGCACGCCCGGCGGCGAACCCGATCCTCTACCCGGTCACGCTGATCCTCGACCTCACGAAGTCCGAGGACGAGCTGACCAAGGCCATGGGCAAGTCGACGCGGTACGACATCCGCAAGGCAGCGCGCACCGGGCTCGAGGTGCGCCGCGTGACGGACGAGGCCGAGGTGCGCCAGGTGCTCGACGTCTACCACGAGACCGCCGAGCGCGCGGGCTTCGCGCTGCACGACGACGAGTACTACCTCGCGATCCACCGCGAGCTCGGCGAGCACTCGGTGCTCGTCGCCGCGTTCTCCGAGGGCGCCCCCGTGTCGTTCGTGTGGTGCGTGTCGTCGGCGACGACGTCGTTCGAGCTCTACGGCGGCATCAACGACGCGGGACGCAAGCTGCGCGCCAACGCCCCGGTGAAGTGGCACGCGATCACGCTCGCGCAGGAGGCCGGGCTCGTCCGGTACGACATGAACGGGCTGCTCAACGACGGGATCAGCGAGTTCAAGCGCAGCTTCGCGCAGCACGACGACGAGCTCGTGCACAGCGTCGACGTGCCGTTCTCGATGTGGTACTCGGCATGGAACAAGGGCCTGCCGACCGCGAAGAAGGTCGTGCGCAAGCTCCGCGGGAGCCGCTGACCTCCTCGCTCGTCCCGGCCTGACGGCCAGCAGAGACCCGGTATCGCGCGATGCGATACCGGGTCTCTTCATGTCGTAGCATCGGTCTCGTGCTTTACCGATACTCGCGGTAGCGTGTATCGCACGTACGACTCCGAGCGGTGCCGCTCCCGGACACCGCCGTCCCGACCATCTGCATCGGATGGAGATGCCATGACCGTGGCCAACGAGGCCCCCTCCCTCACCTCGGCACCCACCCAGGCGGCCAGCCAGCGCTCGCGCCGGCGCCCCGTGCGCGACGTCGTCTTCGTCGAGGGCGTGCGCAGCCCGTTCGGCAAGGCGCGCCCCGACGGGATCTACGCCGAGACGCGCGCGGACGACCTCGCCGTGAAGACGATCCGCGAGCTCCTGCGCCGCCGCCCCGAGCTCCCCGCCGAGCGCATCGACGAGCTCGCGCTCGCCGCGACGACGCAGACCGGCGACCAGGGCCTCACGCTCGGCCGCAGCGTCGCCGTCCTCGCGGGGCTGCCGAAGTCGGTGCCCGGCTTCGCGATCGACCGCATGTGCGCGGGTGCGATGACCGCCGTCACGACGACGGCGGCGAACGTCGCCGTGGGCGCGCAGGACGTCGTCGTCGCGGGCGGCGTCGAGCACATGGGCCACCACCCCATGGGCGAGGGATCGGACCCGAACCCGCGGTTCGTCGCCGAGCGCCTCGTCGACTCCTCCGCGCTCGTCATGGGCGCGACGGCCGAGAACCTGCACGACCGGTACCCGCACCTCACCAAGGAGCGCGCCGACGCGTACGCCGTCGCGAGCCAGGCCAAGTACGCCAAGGCCCTCGCGAACGGCGACATCTCGCCCGACCTCGTGCCGGTCGCGACCCGGTCGACCGAGCTCGGGTGGGGCCTGGCCACGGCCGACGAGCTCCCCCGCCCGGGCACGACGGTCGACTCGATCCGCGACCTCAAGACGCCGTTCCGCCCCGGCGGGAAGGTCACGGCAGGCAACGCCTCGCCGCTGACCGACGGCGCGACGGCGTGCCTGCTCGCCGCGGGCGACGTCGCCGACGAGCTCGGGCTGCCGGCGCGCATGCGCCTCGTCGCGTACGCGTACGCGGGCGTCGACCCCGAGGTCATGGGCATCGGCCCGGTCCCGGCGACCGAGCGCGCGCTCGCGTCCGCGGGCCTGACGATCGACGACATCGGCCTGTTCGAGATCAACGAGGCGTTCGCGGTCCAGGTGCTCGCGTTCCTCGACCACTTCGGCATCGCGGACGACGACGAGCGCGTGAACCTCTACGGCGGCGCCATCGCCATGGGCCACCCGCTCGCGTCCTCGGGCGTGCGCCTCATGACGCAGCTCGCGCGCCAGTTCGAGCAGCACCCCGAGGTGCGCTACGGCCTGACGACCATGTGCGTCGGCCTCGGCATGGGCGGCACCGTCATCTGGGAGAACCCGCACCACGCCGACTACTCCGGCCACACCTTCGAGACCGCGGAGAACTGACGATGAGCGCACCCACCGACACCCAGACCCCGGCCTCCTCTCCGGACAGCGTGAAGGACGCCGCGCGCGGCGAGCGCGTGACACACTCGCGCGTGCGCGACGTCGCCCTCCCCGGAGGGACGGGCACGCTCGCCCTGCTCACGCTCGACAACGGTCTCGACCACACCAAGCCGACGACGCTCGGCCCCGAGGGCCTCGCCGAGCTGCACGCGGCTCTCGAGGTGCTGCGCCGCCGGGCCGCGGACGGCGAGATCGTCGCCGTCGCGATCACGGGCAAGCCGTACTTCCTCGCCGCGGGCGCGGACCTCACGCAGGCCGCGGCCGTCCAGGTGCGCGACGACGCGCTCGCCCTCGGGCGGGCCGGGCACGCCGCCTACACCCTGCTCCAGGACATGGGCGTGCCGACGTTCGCGTTCGTCAACGGCGTCGCGCTCGGCGGCGGCCTCGAGGTCGCGCTCAACTGCACGTACCGCACCGTCGCGTCCGACGCCGGCGCGCTCGCGCTGCCCGAGGTCGGCCTCGGGCTCGTCCCCGGGTGGGGCGGCGCCTACCTCGTGCCGCGCCTGCTGGGCGTCGAGAAGGCGATGGATGTCATCCTCGCCCGACCGGCCGCGAACAAGCCGTTCAAGGCGAAGGAGGCGTACGAGATCGGGCTCGTCGACGCGCTCTTCGAGGCGCCCGACTTCCTCGAGTCCTCGCTGCGCTGGGCCGAGGCCGTGCTGCGCGGCGAGATCGTCGTCGAGCGCCGCGAGCTCGACCCGCAGCCCGTGTGGGACGCCGTCGTCGCCGGGACGCGTCAGCGCCTCGACGCCGTGGTCGCGGGCTCGCGCCCCGCGCCGTACCGCGCGCTCGACCTGGTCGCGGCCGCGCGCACCGCGTCGCGCGAGGAGGCGTTCGCCGCCGAGGACGAGGCCCTCGCGGACCTCATCATGAGCGACGAGATGCGCGCGAGCGTGTACGCGTTCCAGCTCGTCTCGAAGGGCAAGCGTCCCCAGGGCGCGCCCGACCCGAAGCTCGCCCGCCCCGTCACCCGGGTGGGGATCGTCGGCGCCGGTCTCATGGCCGCGCAGATCGCGCTGCTGTTCGCCCAGCGCCTCCAGGTGCCGGTCGTCATGCGCGACCTCGACCAGGAGCGGGTCGACAAGGGTCTCGGCTACGTCCGCGCGACGGTCGAGAAGCTCGTCGGCTCGGGCCGCATGTCCGCGGACACGGGCGCGCGCATCGTCGGCTCCGTGCACGGCACGACCGAGCTCGGCGACTTCGCGGGCTGCGACGTCGTCATCGAGGCCGTCACGGAGATCCTCGGGCTCAAGAAGAAGGTCTTCGCCGAGCTCGAGAGCGTCCTCTCGCCCGAGGCCGTGCTGCTGACCAACACCTCCGCGCTGTCGATCACCGAGATGGCGGCCGACCTCCAGCACCCCGAGCGCGTCGTCGGGATGCACTTCTTCAACCCCGTCGCGCAGATGCCGCTCGTCGAGATCATCCAGGCGGCGAAGACGGACGACGCCGCGCTCGCCACGGCGTTCGCCATGACGAAGAAGCTCCGCAAGACGGCCGTGCTCGTCGCGGACCGCCCCGGCTTCGTCGTCAACCGTCTGCTCATCCTGCTCATGGGCAAGATCGTCGAGGCGGTCGAGAACGGCACGTCGGTCGAGGTCGCGGACCGCGCCGTCGCACCGCTCGGCCTGCCGATGCCGCCGTTCGCGCTGTTCGACCTCGTGGGTCCCGCCGTCGGCCTGCACGTCCTCACGTCGCTGCGCGAGGACCTGGGCGACCGGTTCCCCGAGTCCCCGGGCCTGCAGCGCATCGTCGACGAGCAGATCCCCGTCGTGCTCGACGCACCCAAGGGGCTCCCGAAGCCGGTCGACCCCGCGATCCAGGCCGTGTTCGGGACGGGCGAGGCTGGTGGCGCGGGGGCTCTGGACGAGGCGGGCGTCCTCGACTCCGTCCTCACGGCGCTCACGCAGGAGATCGGGCGCATGCTCGACGAGGGCGTCGTCGCGAGCCCGTCGCAGATCGACCTGTGCATGATCCTCGGCGCCGGGTGGGGCTTCCACCTCGGCGGCATCACGCCGTACCTCGACCGCACGGGGTACAGCGAGAAGGTCCTGGGCCGCCGGCTCCTGCCCGACGGCGTCGCGAACGTCCCCGCGGCGTCGCGCGTCTGAGCCACTCGGCAGCACCCCGGCTGCCCAGCATGCGGTCGTGGCCCGTCCCGCGCTCGGGACGGGCCACGACCGCATGCTCGGCGGTCGACCTGGGCATGGTCGGCTGCCCTACCGGGGGCGGACCCCTTCTCGTCGCCGCCCGTCCGCGGTCGTACGACGACCGTGCGGAGGTTCCGTTCGCGGCCCGATCCGTCGAACTCGCGTGCTCCGTAGCGTCGTGGGCATGACGAACTCCGCCTCTGCGCAGCCTACGACCGACCTCCCCCTGACCACGACCCCCCGCGGCACGACCGAGCGCCGCATGCTGGGCGCCCTCACGCTCGCCGCGGGCGCCGCCCTCCTGCTGTCCGCGTGCGGGAGCATCGGCGAGGCGGTCGCCGAGAACCGCGCGGGCCACACGAAGACGTACGAGTTCGCGACCGGGAAGGCCGGCTAGGCCGATGCCGTGCTCCCCGACTGGGTCCCCGACTCCGCCACCGACGTACGGGAGGTGGTCCGCACGACCGGTGACGAGCGGATCCTCACGATGACGGCCGACCTCGGCGCGCTGCCCGAGAGCTGCACCCCCGTCTCGGCGCAGCACCCGCTGGAGCCTCGGCCCGAGCGTGGCGAGCTGACCGCCGCGGACTACCGCACGACGGCGACTCTCCAGGCGTCGTGGTGGGACGAGGGCACCGAGCAGTCCGCGACCGCGATGTGCGGGAAGTGGTGGGTCGGGTCGCGCGACGGCGCGCTGTTCGGGTTCACGCCCGAGCTAAAGGTCGTCGAGGTCGAGGACCAGCCCGACCCGGCCTGAGTCAGTCCTCCCAGCCCATGCGCAGCACCTCGAACGCGACGGCGTGCGCGACGCCCATGCGCTCGCACGTGGGCGCGCTCATGGACGCGAGGAACGCGGCCGGGTCGAAGTCCGCCCAGCCGAGGCCGTCGAGGTAGGCGGCGTGCGCGCGCAGCGACGCGACGCCCGCGTCGAAGGTCGCGCTCACGTCGACGCCGTGCGCGGCGTCGGGCGACGCCGCGACCCAGACCTGGCGCACCCCACCCCAGGGCTCGATCCCGTCCGTCTCGACCTGCTCGCGGAACACCCACCGGTTCCCCGCGTCGCGCACGGCGTCGACGACGGCCCGTCCGGTCGCGACGTGGTCCGCCTGGTTGAGCATCCCGCCCGGGAACGTCTCGCGGTAGTTCCCGGTGATCACGACGTCGGGCCGGTGGCGCCGGACCGCTCCCGCGACCGCCCGCCGCAGCGGCAGCCCGTACTCGAGCACGCCGTCCGGCAGCCCGAGGAACTCGACCTCCTCGACGCCGACGACCCGCCCGGACGCGATCTGCTCCGCCTCGCGCACGCGGCGCGCCTCGTCGGGGTCCATGCCGTCGATGCCGGCCTCGCCGCTCGTCACCATGCAGTAGACGACCCGCTTGCCCTGGCCCGTCCACCGCGCGACCGCCGCCGCGGCGCCGAACTCCATGTCGTCCGGATGGGCGACGACGACGAGCGCCGTGGACCAGTCCTCGGGCAGCGGGGTCAGGGGCGGGGTGGGGATCGCGGAGGTGCCGGAGTCGTCGGTCATACGACAGACGCTAGGCCGTCACGCGTCCCGCGGCGCGTCCAGGCCGAGCAGGACGCGCACCGGCCCGAGGCCCTCGATCGAGACCGCAGGGCGGTCGGTCCGCGCCTCCCACGCCTCCCGCGCGAGGCGGTACCGCTGGGACACGGCTGCCTTCCCTTCGCGCGCGACCACGTCGACGCCGTCCGGGGCGTAGCCGAGCGCCCGCGTGACGCCGTTCGAGGCGGCGTTGTCGGCGAACGCGGTCGTCACGGCCGACTCTGCGCCGAGGCCCGCGAACGCGAGGTGGAGCACGGCCTGGCGCATGCGGCGGCCGACGCCTCGGCCCTGATGACGCCGGCCGAGCCACGAGCCCGTCTCGACGACGCGGGTCACCGCGAAGTCCGTCGCCATGAGCGCCTGGACGCCCAGCACCTCGTCGCCACCGTCCGCGTCCGGGCGCGCGCGGACGACCGCGAGCTCGATCGCGAAGCGCTCCGGCGAGACCGAGGCACGCGCGCTCCACTGGTACGCGAGGACGCTGCGCGCGACCTCCAGCGGCGTCCCGCGGGTCCAGGGCGTCGTGAACGGCATCGCGTCCGGGGCGTGCACACCGTCAGCCGCGAGCCGGGCGAGGTCCAGCAGGAGGTCGTCGTCGATGGCGCGCAGGGTGAGGTCGCCGCACCGCACGCGCAGCCCGGCGAGCGGCCACAGGTCGACGTCGGTGAGGGCGGGCGTCCGGGAGTCGTCGGTCACCGTGCGATCCTCACGGACGCGCGACGCACGGACAAGGACATTCGTCCGAAGGGTTTCGCCGCCGCGCCCTCCGGGGGGCGCGCGCGGACGGTCGCTCAGTCCTCGACGACGGCGTCCTTGACGGATGTGACGGCCGGGTCGACGAAGAGCCGTGCCCGCTCGGCGTCGACCACGGCGCGCGCCAGCGACGCCTCGGACACGTCGACCGCGCCCGCGACCTCCTCCGCGAGCGCGCTGCGGCGCGCGTACGCGTCGAACAGCCGGGCCTTGGTCCCGAGCAGGCGCACGAGGTGCTCGTCGACGCTGTCGACCGTGAGCAGGCGGTGCACCTGGACCGTCTCGACCTGCCCCATGCGGTGGGCGCGCGCGACGGCCTGCGCCTCGGTCGTGGGCTTGGTCTGCGGCTCGCACAGGATCACCACCGAGGCAGCCTGGAGGTTGAGGCCCACTCCCCCGACGTCGATCTGGCTCACGAGCACTCGCGGCGTCTCGGCCGCGGTGAAGTCGTCGACGATCGTCTGGCGCGTGCGCGCAGGCACCGAGCCGGTCAGCGGGGCGAGCGCGAGATCCCCCAGCGCGCGGGCGACGACGTCGACGACGTCCCGGAAGTACGAGAACACGACCACCTTGCGCCCGTTCTCGGCCGCCTCGCGCGCGAGCTCCACGAGCCGGCGCAGCTTCGCCGAGTCCTCGGGATGCTCGACCGCGAACGCCGCCCGCCGCATCGCCATGAACGACCCGGCCTCGACCGCCTCGCGGTACGCCGCGCCGTCGACCGCACCGAGGCGCTCCCACTCGTCGACCTGCACCAGCTCGGGCAGCTCCTCGAGCACGTCCTCGGCGTTGCGCCGCAGGTAGGCGGGCGCGACGGCGTGCCGGAACGCGTCGGGCCCCGCCGCACCGTGGGCCGCGTCGAGACGGGCAGCGAGGTCTGGCTGGAGGTAGCCCAGCAGGGTGCGGAACTCCTCGACCCGGTTCTCCATGGGGGTCCCGGTGAGGAGCAGCACGTGCTCGGTCGTCCCGGCGAGGGTTGCGACGGCGACCGAGCGCTTCGCGAGCGGGTTCTTCACGTAGTGCGCCTCGTCCACGACGAGCACGGCGGGACCGGCGGACCCGGCCGTCGCGAAGGCCCCGGTCCCGGCGCGACGCAGTACCGCGAACGTCACGACCGCGACGCCGCCGGTCGCGCACCACGCCTCGGCGGCCTCGTCGCGATCCTCGCCGTGCACGGCGTGGACCGGGAGGTCCGCGTGCGCGCGCAGCTCGCGCACCCAGTTCTCCAGCACGCTCGCCGGGCACACGACGAGAGCGTGCGTCGCGCCGCGCGCGAGGAGGTGCGCGACGACGGCGATCGCCTGGACGGTCTTGCCGAGCCCCATCTCGTCGCCGAGCACCACGCGTCGCTGCGCGAGCGCGAAGCGCGCGCCGAACGCCTGGTAGCCGCGCAGCGAGACCCGCAGCAGGGTCTCGTCGAGCGCCTGCGTCTGCACGCGGTCGACGAGCTCGGCGGGCAGGTGACCCTCGGCGGCGGCGACGTCGCGGCCGGTGGGGGCGACGCCGTCGAGCAGCGCGTAGTACGCCGCCGACCGTCGCCGGAAGCCCGCCCAGGCGTCGTAGGGGCCCACCGGCTCGGCGAGCAGGCCCGTGACCCGGCGCGCGTCCTCGACCAGACCCGTCGCCCGGGCCCGCTCCGCGACCCCGGCGAGCGTCGCCACCGCCGCGAACGCCCGACGGCGCCGCTCGCCCCACGCGAGGAGGCGGCGCGGCCCGCTCGCGACGACCCGCGCGTCGTCGTGCACGCGCTCGTGCTCCGCGAGCGCGGAGCGCACCTGGTCGCCGTACCGGGCCACCGCCGCGTCCGCCTGGTCGAGCGTGTGCAGCGCCTGGACGAGCGCTGTCGCGACCGGGTCGCGCGGCGTGAGGTCGATCCGGAAGCGCAGGCTCTCGCGCACCGCGCGCGCGACCTGCTCGGCGGCGGCGAGCAGGTGCGTCGCGGTCTGCGGGCCGACGTCAGGGACTCTCTCCAGGCCGGCGCGTCCGAGGCGTGCGACCTCGCCCACCGTCCGGACGCCGGCGTCCGCGAGGGCCCCGAGCCGGAGCCGCTCGCGCGTGACGTCGCGCAGCGCCGCGACGTCCACCGTGTCGAGCCGCGCGAGGACCTTCTCCTCGCGACTGTCGCCGAACGCCGCGCGCACCCGGTCGCGCGCCGCCGCCGGGGCCGCCGCCAGTGCCGCGAGCAGAGAGGCCAGCTCGTCCGCCTCCTCGACGACCGCCCGCGCCGCGGCGATGTCCGGCCGTGCGACGGTGGAGGTGGTCACGACTCCGGGCGCACGACGTGACCCGCGAGCTCGCGCGCGACCTCGGCGACCTCGTCGATCTCACCAGCCGCGATGCCGACCACGAGCGCGTACGCCACCTCCTGCGGCATGGCGAGCCGCGCACCGTTCACCGCGTAGAACAGCCTCGTGGCGACCCATCCGAGCCGCTTGTTGCCGTCGATCAGGGCGTGGTTCTTCGTGAGGGAGAGAAGCAGGGACGCCGCCTTCTCGTCGAAGGCGGGATACGCCTCGACCCCGAACATGGACGCCGCCGGACGAGCCAGGGCCGACGACAGCAGGCCGTAGTCCCGCACGGCCGGCGGGTGCCCGAGAAACGCCGTCGCCGCGGCGACGAGGTCGTCCTCGTCGAGGTAGACGACCACGGCTACTGCGCGAGCCGGTCGAGCAGCTCCCGGTCCTCCGCCACGATGTCGGCCAGCATCCGGTCGCGCATCTCCCGCCGCTTCGCGTCGTACTCGACGACCGCTCGTGCTACCGCGGTGTTCGCCGAGATGCCCTCGCGGTGGGCGATACGCTCCAGCGCCGCCTGTGCGTCGTCGTCGAGCCGCAACGTCATGGCCATGGAAACGCCCTTCCGGTCTGGTATCACTACGGTATCAGCCCGTGGTCCGTCAGCCCAGCAGGACGACGACACGTGCGGGGTGCTCGACGTCGTCGACGAACACGCTGACCGGGAGCGGCGCTCGCCTCGCTGGCAGGGTCCTCGAGGACGAGCACGCCGTGGTGCAGGGAGGCGACGAACCCGCCGAGGAATGAGTCAGCGGTCATCGAGGACCACGCTCCGAGCGATCGCGCTCGGCGAGCCAGTGCTCCATCCGCGCCTGGGCCGCGTCGAGGAACGCCGTCTTGTCGCGCGTGTAGTCGTCGTAGTCGTCGGCGTCCGAGTGGCGCGCGGCGAGGCTCCGCTTCGTCGCCTCGTAGGCGGCCGCCTCGGCGGGGACGGCGCGCAGCCAGTCGCGGAACGCGACGACGTACGCGGCGAAGGGCGAGTCGAGGCGCCGGACGTGCAGGATCACGGGCGGCTCGCCCTCGACGTCGGTGCGGGTGAGCAGCCGCTTGCGGTACAGCGCCGGGTCCGGGTCGGCACCCGGGCGGGGGTTGTCGCGGTACACGCCCGGGGAGTCCGGGCGCGCGCCCCGCTCGATCGAGAACCCGAGCGGCGCGAGCTCTGCCTCCAGCGCCTCCTCGGTGGGCAGGGCCGCGAGGCGCACCTGGAGGTCGATGATCGGCTTCGCGGCGAGCCCGGGGACGGCGGTCGACCCGATGTGCTCCACCACGAGCGGGCCAGTGCCCTCGGGGGGATCGAGACGGCCCAGCGCGTCGGCGACGAGCCCGGTCCACCGCTCCCCGATCGCGGTCCATCGAGGGTCGTGGGCGTCGACGGTCACGGCTGGCACCCCCGCACTCTACGGCCCGCGCCGCACCGAGGCGCCGCGCTGCCGAGACATGAGAAGTGGTCCCAGGACCACGTCGGTCCCGGTCCGCTTCTCACGTCTCGGGGAGCGGGGGCCTGTCGGCACGTCGTCGGGTCAGTACGTCTTCAGGCCGTGGGCGCGGAACTGGTCGCGCACGCGCTCGGTGAGCTCCGCGGACGGCGCGGGCGTGTCGTCGAGCTCGTAGGTGCGCCCGAGGGCGTCCCACTTGTCGCGGCCCATCTGGTGGAAGGGCAGCACCTCGACGCGCGTCACGGTGCCGGGGCGGATCTCGTTCAGCGACGCGGCGTACGAGGCGACCTTCTCGACGTTCTCCACGTCGTCGGTGAGGCCCGGGACGAGGACGAAGCGCACCCACACCTCGGGCGCGTGCCCCGTGAGGCCGCGCTCGGCGATCCGGCGCCCGAACCGCAGGGTCGGCTCGAGGTCGCGGCTCGTGACCTTCGTGTAGGTGTCGGGGTCGCCCGACTTCACGTCGAGCAGCACGAGGTCCGTGTCGTCGAGCATCGCGTCGGTCGCGTTCGCGCCGAGGAAGCCCGACGTGTCGAGCGCGGTGTGCACGTCCATCGCCTTGGCGCCGCGCAGCACGCGGGCGGCGAACGCGGGCTGCATGAGCACTTCGCCGCCGGAGAGCGTGAGCCCCCCGTGCGTGGCCCGGAACACGGGCAGGTAGCGCTTGACGCGCCCCAGGAGCTCGTCCGCCGTGACGGGCCGACCGTCCTTCATCGCGAACGTGTCGGGGTTGTGGCAATAGAGGCACCGCAGGGGGCACCCGTTGAGGAACACCGTGAGCCGGGTCCCCGGCCCGTCCACGGCGGTGACGAGCTCCCAGGAGTGGACCGAGCCGAGCTCGCCCGCGCGCATCGCCGCGAGCTTGTCGGCCCGGTCCACGTCCGCGACCGTCAGCCCGTCCAGGCCCGCGCCCGCACGGCGGGCGTGGCCCACCGGGGTGCCCGACGCCGCGGGCTCGCCCGTCGTCGTCGGCGCACCCGGGACGTCGAGGCGCGTGGCGTCGTCGGGCAGGGTGCCCCCGGCGACGCCGCACCCGCGCGCCGCGCCAGGTCGGCGGGCGGTAGGGCCGGGGAGGGTGACGGTCATGGTCGGCTCCTCAGCGCTCGTCAGAGCGCGCCGTGGAAGGTGCGCGAGAGCACGTCCAGCTGCTGCTCGCGCGTGAGGCGGACGAAGTTCACCGCGTACCCGGACACGCGGATCGTCAGCTGCGGGTAGTTCTCCGGGTGGTCCATGGCGTCCAGGAGCGTCTCGCGGTTCAGCACGTTGACGTTCATGTGGTATCCCTCGGACCCGATGTAGGCGTCCAGAAGGCCGGCGAGGTTGGTGACCTGCTCCTCCTTGGTGCGCCCGAGGCCGCTCGGCACGACGGTGTTGGTCAGCGAGATGCCGTCCTGCGCCTCGTCGTACGGCAGCTTGGCCACCGACAGCGCCGAGGCGAGCATGCCGTGCGTGTCGCGCCCGTTCATCGGGTTGGCGCCCGGGGCGAACGGCTCGCCGGCGCGGCGGCCGTCAGGCGTGTTGCCCGTCGCCTTGCCGTACACGACGTTCGAGGTGATCGTCAGGACCGACTGCGTCGGCACCGCGTCGCGGTAGGTCGGGTGCGTGCGGACCTTCGCCATGAACCGCTCGACGAGGTCGACGGCGATCGCGTCGGCCCGGTCGTCGTCGTTGCCGTACGTGGGGTACTCGCCCTCGGTCACGTAGTCGACGACGAGGCCGCGCTCGTCGCGGACGACGGAGACCTTCGCGTGCTTGATCGCCGACAGCGAGTCCGCCGCGACGGACAGGCCCGCGATGCCGCACGCCATGGTCCGCAGCACGTCCTTGTCGTGCAGCGCCATCTCGATGCGCTCGTACGCGTACTTGTCGTGCGACCAGTGGATGCAGTTGAGCGCCTCGACGTAGGTCTCGGCGAGCCAGTCCATCGTCGCGTCGAACTTCGCCATGACGTCGTCGAAGTCGAGCACGTCGCCCTCGACCGGTGCCGCCACGGGCGAGACCTGCTTGCCGGAGATCTCGTCGCGCCCGCCGTTGATCGCGTAGAGGAGCGTCTTGGCGAGGTTCACGCGCGCGCCGAAGAACTGCATCTGCTTGCCGACCCGCATCGGGGACACGCAGCACGCGATCGCCGCGTCGTCGCCCCAGGCGGCCCGGATGAGCTCGTCCGACTCGTACTGGACGGCCGAGGTGTCGATCGACACCTGCGCGCAGTAGTCCTTGAACCCCTGCGGCAGCTCGGGGCTCCAGAAGACCGTCATGTTCGGCTCGGGGGCCGGGCCGAGGTTGTACAGCGTCTGGAGGAACCGGAACGAGTTCTTCGTGACGAGCGGGCGCCCGTCCTCGCCCATGCCGCCGATCGTCTCGGTGACCCACGTCGGGTCTCCGGAGAACAGCGCGTCGTACTCGGGCGTGCGCAGGAAGCGCACGATGCGCAGCTTGATGACGAAGTCGTCGATGATCTCCTGCGCCTCGGACTCCGTGATGCGACCCGCCTCGAGGTCGCGGTCGATGAACACGTCGAGGAACGTCGAGGTGCGCCCGAGCGACATCGCGGCGCCGTTCTGCTCCTTCACCGCGGCGAGGTAGGCGAAGTAGAGCCACTGCACGGCCTCGCGCGCCGACGTCGCCGGGCCGGAGATGTCGTAGCCGTACTCGGCCGCCATCTCCTTGAGCTCGCCGAGCGCGCGGATCTGCTCGGCGTGCTCCTCGCGCTCACGGACGACCTTCTCGCTGAACGGCTGCGTGTCGAGGCCGAGCTTGTCGAGCTTCTTCGCGGCCACCAGGGCGTCGACGCCGTAGAGCGCGACGCGGCGGTAGTCGCCGATGATCCGGCCGCGGCCGTAGGCGTCGGGCAGGCCCGTGATGATGTGCGAGCTGCGGGCCGCGCGCACGTTCGGCGGGTAGACGTCGAACACGCCCTGGTTGTGCGTCTTGCGGTACTCGGTGAAGACCTTCTTCAGGGTCTCGTCGACCTCGTAGCCGTAGGTCTGGAGCGCGCCCTCGACCATGCGCCAGCCGCCGTTCGGCATGATCGCGCGCTTGAGCGGGGCGTCGGTCTGGAGGCCGACGATCACCTCGTGCGCCTTGTCGATGTAGCCGGGGGCGTGCGCCGTGATCCCCGCGGGCGTGTGGGTGTCGACGTCGTAGATCCCCATCTCCCGCTCCTCCGGGAACATGGCGGACAGCGTGTCCCAGATGCCCGTCGTGCGCTCCGTGGGGCCGGTGAGGAACGACGCGTCGCCCGTGTACGGGCGGTAGTTGCGCTGGATGAAGTCGCGCACGTCGACCGTGTCGCGCCACGGGCCGTCGGTGAAGCCCTCCCAGGCGGGGACGTGGGCCGTGTCGTGCTGCGCGTCGACGGCGCCTGGGCCCCCCTGACCGCTCGTCGTGCCGCGTGCCTCGGAAACGCTCGTCATCTGGACCTCCCTCGTGCCTGACGCGCGGTTCCGCGCGCCGGCCGGGACCCGCCGCCCCGGCAGCGCTCGGGTGGAGCGCCTCGGGGAGTTCGACGGGCTCCTTCGCCACTTCCACACTAGGTTCCCGCGGCCTCGGGCGCAGGGCTTTCGGGCCCCTCGGGGACCTAGGTCCCGAGCCGGACGGAGTCGCGCGAGAACGTTGAGATCCTGCGGATATCGGCCCCTCCTGGGTTCGTCTCGACGCGACCTTGTGATGACCTTCACAAGCCTCGCGAGCACCCGGTCACGGCGGCCCTCGACGGCCCGTGACGCACGACACGGAGCCACGTCACACCCCCGCCGGACGTGCTCCCGGCTTCCGTGTGAGACTGCCCGGGTGAAGCGCACCGTAGGGGTCGAGGAAGAGTTCCTGCTCGTCGGCGACGACGGCCACCCCGTCGCCCGGGCGGCGGAGGCCCTGGAGGCGTCGGGCACCGACGACAAGGGCGGCGGGACCGGCTCGCTCGAGTCGGAGTTCATGGAGGAGCAGCTCGAGACCGCGACCCACCCGCGGCGCGAGCTCGACGACCTCGCGACGGAGATCCGGGACGGCCGGCGACGCGCCCAGGAGGCCGCGGACCGCGTCGGGGCACGCGTCGTCGCGCTGTCGACCTCTCCCCTGCCCTTCGAGGGCACGACCGTCTCCCGGCTGCGGTACCTCGAGGCCCGCGCCGCGTTCGGCCTGACGGCGCGCGAGCAGCTCACGAGCGGGTGCCACGTGCACGTCGCCGTGGCGGACGACACGGAGGGCGTGGCGGTCCTCGACCGCATCGGCCCGTGGCTCGCGACGCTCCTCGCGCTGAGCACCAACTCCCCCTTCTGGCAGGGCGACGACAGCGGGTACGCGAGCTTCCGGTCCCAGGTCTGGGCGCGCTGGCCCACCTCCGGCCCGGCCCGCGCGTTCGGGTCCCCCGAGGCCTACCGCGACGCGGTCGACTCGCTCGTCGCCACGGGCACGATCCTCGACGAGAACATGGTCTACTTCGACGCCCGGCTCTCCTCGCGCTACCCGACGGTCGAGATCCGCATCGCCGACGTGTGCCTCGACGCCGACACGGCGACGCTCCTCGCCGCGCTGAGCCGTGGCCTCGTCGAGACCGCCGCGCGCGAGGCGGCGGCAGGGATGCCCGCGCCGGAGCTCCGGCCCGAGATCCTGCGCACGGCGTCGTGGCGCGCCGGGCGGTCGGGCCTCGCGGAGGACCTCGTCTCGCCGCTCACGTGGCGACCCGCCCCGGCGCACGACGTCGTCGGCCAGCTCGTCGCGCGCGTGCGGGACGCGCTCGTCGACGCGGGCGACCTCGACGCCGTCACCGAGCTGCTGGGCAGGCTCTGGTCCGGCGGCAACGGCGCCGCGCGGCAGCGAGCGTGGCACGCGGCGTCCGGCGGGGACCTGCGGGCCGTCGTCGAGCGGGCCGTCGAGGCGACCCACGCCTGACACCCGGCCTCGGTAGCGCCCCGACAGGTACGCCCGGCGCGCTACGGCGCGAGGAGCGCCGCCCCGCGGGCGACCGCGACGACGTCGTGCACGGTCGTCCCGACGGCGTCCGGCAGCGGCCCGTCCGTCCACGCGCGGCCGCGGGAGACCCAGCCGGTGCGCACGCCCGCGGCACGGCCCGCGGCGACGTCGGCGTGCGCCGCGTCGCCCACCATCCAGACCTGGGCGCGGTCGGCGTCGGCCGCACCGACACGTTCGAGCGCGATCTCGAGGAGGCGCGGGTCGGGCTTGTCGACGCCCTCCTCGCCGGACACGACGACGGCGTCGACGTGCGCCTCGACCCCGCAGCGCGCGAGCTTGCCTCGCTGCTGGGCCGAGGTGCCGTTCGTCACGACGACGACGAGGTCGCCGCCCGCGCGCAGGTCGTCGAGCAGGTCGAGCGCGCCGTCGTACGCCCGGACGTGGTCGAGGATGCCGGTACGGAAGCGGTCGACCGCGGTGGGGAGGTCCTCGTCCCAGGCCAGGCGGTCGACGATCACGCGCGCCACGTCCGTCTTCACCGCGAACCCGCCCTGGTCGGCGGCGACGATCGCCGCGAGGTCGGAGGCGTCGCGACCGGCGCGCGCGACCGCGTCCGCCGCCCACGCGGCGAACGCGTCGTCACGGCCGACGAGCGTGTTGTCGAGGTCCAGGAGCCAGATCACGCCCCGGACCCTAGCGCGGACGACCCGGGCGCCGCCGGGCCGTCCGCGGCAGACGTCCGGTGGTTCTGCGGCTCAGCCGCGAGCGAGCTCCGCGAGCGCGTCCAGCACGTCGCGCGCGACGTCGGCCGCCGTGAGCCGGAAGGCCGACGCCACCTGGTCTCGGGTCGCGTGGTCGAGGAACTGCGCGGGCAGCCCGAGCGCGTGCACGGGCGTGCGGACCCCGGCCTCCAGCGAACGCTGCGCGAGGAGCGCACCCACGCCGCCGTCGGCGACGCCGTCCTCGACGCTCACGACGAGGTCGTGCTCGCCCGCGAGCTTGACGAGCGCGCTCGGCATCGGCAGGACCCACGTCGGGGACGCGACGGTCACGTCGACGCCGTGCGCCGAGAGCGACTCCGCCGCGTCGAGCGCGACCCGCGCCATCGACCCGGGGCCGACGAGCAGGACGCGCGTACGCCCGGCCGCGTCGCGCGCCGCCGCCTTCGGCGCCTCGTCCGGCACCGCGAGCAGGTCGACGCCGTCCACGGTGTCGACCGCGGGCAGCGCGTCCCCGAGCGCCCCCTTGGGGTAGCGCACGACAGTCGGGGCGTCGTCGACGTCCACGGCCTCGCGCAGGGCGGTCCGCAGCGTCTCCTCGTCGCGCGGCGCCGCGAGCCGCAGGCCGGGCACGATGCGCAGCATCGCCATGTCCCACATGCCGTTGTGGCTCGCGCCGTCGTCGCCCGTGATGCCGGCGCGGTCGAGCACGAACGTCACGCCCGCCTTGTGCAGGGCGACGTCCATGAGGACCTGGTCGAACGCGCGGTTGAGGAACGTCGCGTACACGGCGACGACGGGGTGCAGCCCCGCGAACGCCATGCCGGCCGCCGACGTCGCGGCGTGCTGCTCGGCGATGCCGACGTCGAACGTGCGCTCGGGGAACGCCTGCGCGAACGGCTTGAGGCCGACCGGCTCGAGCATGGCCGCGGTGATCGCGACGACGTCGGACCGGCGGCGACCGATCTGCACGATCTCGTCCGCGAAGACGCTCGTCCAGCCGAAGCGCGACGGCGCGACCGGGAGCCCGGTCTCGGGGTGGATCTTCCCGACGGCGTGGAAGCGGTCGGCGACGTCCTGCTCGGCGGGCGTGTACCCGCGGCCCTTCTCCGTGATCGCGTGCACGATCACGGGCGCCCCGTACGCCTTGGCCCGTCGCAGCGCGTGCTCCATGGCCTCGACGTCGTGCCCGTCGACGGGGCCGACGTACTTGATGCCGAGGTCCTCGAACATGCCCTGGGGGGCGACGACGTCCTTGAGGCCCTTCTTCAGGCCGTGCAGCCACTCGTAGGCGAACCGTCCCGGTGCGCCGGACCGATTGAGGGTGCGCTTGCCCCACTGCAGGAAGCTCTCGTACCCGTGCGTGGTACGCAGCGTCGACAGGTGGTGCGCGAGCCCGCCGATCGTCGGCGAGTAGGAGCGGCCGTTGTCGTTCACCACGACGACGAGACGCCGGTCCTGGCTCTCGGCGATGTTGTTCAGCGCCTCCCAGGCCATGCCGCCGGTGAGGGCGCCGTCGCCGATGACCGCGACGACGTGCCGGTCGGTGAGGCCGCGCACGACGTTCGCCTTCGCGATGCCGTCGCCCCACGAGAGCGCGGTCGACGCGTGCGAGTTCTCGACGACGTCGTGGTCGGACTCGGCGCGCGACGGGTAGCCGGACAGGCCGCCCTGCTTGCGCAGCGCGGAGAAGTCCTGGCGCCCGGTGAGGAGCTTGTGCACGTAGGACTGGTGGCCCGTGTCGAACACGAACGTGTCCGTCGGCGAGGAGAACACGCGGTGCATGGCGATCGTGAGCTCGACCACGCCGAGGTTCGGGCCGAGGTGCCCGCCGGTCCGGGAGACCGAGTCGACGAGGAACGCACGGATCTCGGCGGCGAGCTCCCGTGCCTGCTCGGGGGTCAGCCGTTGCACGTCCTCGGGCGAGGTGATCGTGCCAAGCAGGCTCATGCAGATGCTCCGTTCCGTTCCCGTGCGACCAGCCCGACAACTCTAGGCCGTCCGGGCGGGTGACCTGCGCCGCGGTGCGCAGGGCGACGGGACCTTCACGTCATTGACGCACACTCCGGGGCTCGACGCACGGACCGGCCCTTCGTGGAATGTCACTTCCGCCCTGCGGACATCAGCGACCCCCGACCTCGTAGGATGGGCGTATGCGCTTCCTGCCCGGACAGTCCCCCGCGACCGACCTCACGTACGGCGACGTCTTCCTCGTCCCGTCGCGCTCCGAGGTCGCGTCGCGCTTCGACGTCGACCTCTCCTCCACCGACGGGACGGGCACCACGATCCCGGTCGTCGTCGCGAACATGACCGCCGTGGCGGGCCGCCGCATGGCGGAGACGGTCTCGCGCCGCGGAGGCGTCGCGATCATCCCGCAGGACGTGCCGACCGACGTCGTCGCCGACGTCGTCGCGGACGTGAAGTCCAAGGACCCCGTCATCGAGACGCCCGTGGTCGTCGGCCCGCACGACACCGTCCACACGGCGCTCACGCTCATCGGCAAGCGCGCGCACGGCGCCGCGGTCGTCGTCGACGACGGCCGGCCCGTGGGCGTCGTCACGGAGGCCGACTGCGCCGACGTCGACCGCTTCACCCAGGTCCACCAGGTGATGACCACCCACCCCCTGGTCCTCGACGCGTCCGTCCTCGACGGCGGTCGCGCAGGTCTCGAGGCGGCCTACGACCAGCTCCACACCGCGCGCCTCAAGGTCGCGCCCGTGACGCGCGACGGCGCGCTCGTCGGCGTCCTCACCCGCAAGGGCGCGCTGCGCTCCTCCGTCTACGCCCCCGCGCTCGACAGCCAGGGCCGTCTGCGCGTCGGTGCGGCGGTCGGGATCAACGGCGACGTCGCCGCCAAGGCCAAGGAGCTCCTGGCGGCCGGCGTCGACGTGCTCGTCGTCGACACCGCGCACGGCCACCAGGCCAAGATGCTCCAGGCGCTCGACGCCGTGCGCTCGGTCGGCCCGGACGTCCCCGTGGTCGCGGGCAACGTCGTCACGGCGCAGGGCGTGCGCGACCTCGTCGCCGCGGGCGCCGACATCGTCAAGGTCGGCGTGGGCCCGGGCGCGATGTGCACGACGCGCATGATGACCGCCGTCGGGCGTCCGCAGTTCTCGGCCGTCCTCGAGTGCTCGGCCGCGGCGCGCGAGCTCGGCAAGCACGTGTGGGCCGACGGCGGCGTGCGCCACCCGCGCGACGTCGCCCTCGCGCTCGCCGCGGGTGCCTCGCAGGTGATGATCGGCTCGTGGTTCGCGGGGACCTACGAGTCCCCCGGCGACCTGCACGACGACGGCACCGGCCGGCTCTACAAGGAGAGCTTCGGCATGGCGTCGGCACGCGCCGTCGCGGCGCGCACCGCGGGCGGCTCGCCGTTCGACCGCGCGCGCAAGGCCCTCTACGAGGAGGGGATCAGCTCGGGGCGCATGTTCCTCGACCCGCAGCGACCCGGTGTCGAGGACCTCCTCGACCAGATCACGTCCGGGCTGCGCAGCTCCGCGACCTACGCCGGGGCGTCGAGCCTCGCGGAGTTCGCCGACCGCGCCGTCGTGGGGATCCAGTCCGCCGCGGGCTACGAGGAGGGCCGCCCGCTCCCGGTGAGCTGGTGACGGGCCGCGAGGCCGGGCCGGAACCCGGGGTGATGGCTCCCCCCGGCCCTCGGGCGTCCGCCCGCTCCGACGTCCCCGCACGGGACCAGCTCGCCGCGCTCGCCGCCGACGGTGGCGGCTGGCCGTCGCCGTGGCGACTCGCGATCGGCAGGCTCGACGAGCGCGCACGGCCCGCCGCCGTGCTCCTGCTGTTCGGCGTCCTCGACGCCGTGCCGTCCGAGCACCGGGCTCGTGCGGTCCCGCGCGACCTCGACGTGCTCCTGCTCGCCCGCGCTGCGACGCTCGGCCACCACCCCGGCCAGGTCGCCTTCCCGGGCGGCCGGATCGACCCGGGCGACGAGGGTCCGGTCGACGCGGCGCTGCGCGAGGCCGTGGAGGAGACCGGCCTCGACCGCTCGGGCGTCGACGTGCTCGGCCCGCTCGGCGAGCTCCCCCTGCCCGTGAGCAACCACGTCGTCACCCCGGTGCTCGGGTGGTGGCCGCGCCCGACGCCCGTGCGCGTCGTCGACGTCGCCGAGTCCGCGCACGTGTTCCGTGTCCCCGTCGCCGACCTCCTCGACCCCGAGCGGCGCCGCACGGTGACCGTCCGGCACGACCGCCGGGTGCACAAGAGCCCGGGGTTTCTCGTCGAGGCGGACGGGCGCGAGCACCTCGTGTGGGGGTTCACCGGGGGCATCCTCGACGCGCTCTTCGACCGGCTCGGCTGGACCGAGCCCTGGGACCGGACCCGCACGCTCGACGCCCCGCTCTGAGCCGTCCGCGTGCGTCAGGTGGCGGAGTCCTTCGCCGACGGACCGGAGAGACGCCGGCCGAACTCGGGGTCCCCCGTGAGCGTCGCGTACGAGCGGCGCACGACCTCCTCGAGCACGTCGAGGTCGACGGCGTCGAGGTCCTTGACGTAGAGGCAGCCCTTGCCGACCGAGTGCGGGCCGAGTCGCTCCAGGAGGGCGGCGTGGACGTCGACACCGTCCATGAGGTACACCGTCGTCGCCGCCTTGCGCGGAGAGAAGCCCGCCGCCGCCATGTCGCCCTCGCGACCGCTCGGGTAGCGGTAGTGGTAGGTGCCGAACCCGACGATCGACGAGCCCCACATCGTCGCCGGCTCCCCCGTGACCCGCCCCAGCAGCTCGACGAGCCGGAGCGCGTCGCGACGCCGCACGGGGTGCTCCACCGCTGCGAGGAACGCCTCGACGTCGGCGTCCGTGGGCTGGGTCGTGTTCTCGCTCACCATGCCCCAGTCTCTCGCGGCACGGCGTCGGCGCGCCAGATCGGCACTCCCGCGCAGGTTCGGCAGCCACGACCGCCGATCTGAGCAGAACCCGCCGATCTCGCCGCCGACGTGCTCCGGACCGCCCGGGGACGACGGCGGGGCGCCCACCTCGAGAGGTGAGCGCCCCGCCGGGGGTGCGTCTGCGCCGTCGGGCAAGCCCGCAGCGCTAGCGGTGGCTCACGCCACGAGCGAGCGCAGCACGTACTGCAGGATGCCGCCGTTGCGGTAGTAGTCCGCCTCGCCCGGGGTGTCGATGCGCACGACGGCGTCGAACTCGACGCTCGTGCCGTCGGGCTTGGTCGCGGTGACCTTCACCGTCGACGGCGTGGAGCCGTCGTTCAGCGCCGTGATGCCGGCGATGTCGAACGTCTCGGTGCCCGCGAGCCCGAGCGACCCGGCGTTCTCGCCGGCCGGGAACTGCAGCGGGAGGACGCCCATGCCGATGAGGTTCGAGCGGTGGATGCGCTCGAAGCTCTCGGTGATGACGGCCTTGACGCCCAGGAGCGCCGTGCCCTTGGCCGCCCAGTCGCGCGACGAGCCGGAGCCGTACTCCTTGCCGCCGAGAATGACGAGCGGCGTGCCCTGCGCGGCGTAGTCCTGCGCGGCGTCGTAGATCGTGTCCTGCGCGTCCTTGACGAAGTTGTACGTGTACCCGCCCTCGACGTCGTCCAGGAGCTGGTTGCGCAGGCGGATGTTCGCGAACGTGCCGCGGATCATGACCTCGTGGTTCCCGCGGCGCGAGCCGTAGGAGTTGAAGTCGCGACGCGCGACGCCGTGCTCGGCGAGGTACTTGCCGGCCGGCGAGTCCACCTTGATGGCGCCCGCGGGGCTGATGTGGTCGGTCGTGACCGAGTCGCCCAGCTTGGCGAGGACGCGCGCACCGGAGATGTCCGCGACGGGCGACGGCTCCATGCCCATGCCCTCGAAGTACGGGGGCTTGCGCACGTAGGTCGACTCGGCGTCCCACGCGAACGTGTCGCCCTCGGGCGTCTCGAGCGCGCGCCACCGGTCGTCGCCGGTGAAGACGTCCGCGTAGTCCTTGGTGAACATGTCGCGGTCGATCGATGCGTCGATCGTCGCCTGCACCTCGTCCGGCGTCGGCCAGATGTCGCGCAGGAAGATCGGCTGACCCGCCTCGTCACGGCCCAGCGGGTCGTGGTCGAAGTCGAACTCCATGGTGCCCGCGAGCGCGTACGCGATGACCAGCGGCGGGGACGCGAGGTAGTTCATCTTCACGTCGGGGTTGATGCGGCCCTCGAAGTTGCGGTTGCCGGACAGGACCGACACCACGGCGAGGTCGTGCTCGTTGACCGCCTCGGAGATCTTCTCGTCGAGCGGGCCCGAGTTGCCGATGCACGTCGCGCAGCCGTAGCCGACGAGGTGGAAGCCGAGCTTCTCGAGGTACGGCCACAGGCCGGCCTTCTCGTAGTAGTTCGTCACGACCTGCGAGCCCGGGGCCATCGAGGTCTTGACCCACGGCTTGGCCTCGAGGCCCTTCTCGACCGCCTTCTTCGCGAGGAGCGCGGCGGCGAGCATGACCGACGGGTTCGAGGTGTTGGTGCAGCTCGTGATCGACGCGATCGCGACGGCGCCGTGGAACAGGTCGAAGGACTTGCCGTCCGTGTCCGTCACGCTCACGGTCTTGCGGCCGTTGGGCGTGATCGCGGGCGAGTCGGACGCCGGGAAGGACTCCTTCTCCGCCTCGTCGACGAGGTCGCGGACCTCGGGCGCGTAGGTGGGCAGGTCGCGCTCGAAGGCCGACTTGGCGTTCGAGAGCTCGATGCGGTCCTGCGGGCGCTTCGGGCCGGCGATCGACGGGACGACCGTCGAGAGGTCGAGCTCGAGGTACTCCGAGAACACGGGCTCGACGTAGCTGTCCGACTCGGGGTCGAGCCACAGGCCCTGCTCCTTGGCGTACGCCTCGACGAGCGCGAGCTGCTCGTCGCTGCGGCCCGTGAGGCGCAGGTAGTCGATCGTCACGCCGTCGATCGGGAAGATCGCGGCCGTCGAGCCGAACTCGGGGCTCATGTTGCCGATCGTGGCGCGGTTCGCGAGCGGCACCTGGGCCACGCCCGCGCCGTAGAACTCGACGAACTTCCCGACGACGCCGTGCTGGCGCAGCATCTGGGTGATGGTGAGCACGACGTCGGTCGCGGTGACGCCCGCGGGGATCGAGCCGTTGAGCTTGAAGCCGACGACGCGCGGGATGAGCATCGAGACGGGCTGGCCGAGCATGGCCGCCTCGGCCTCGATGCCGCCGACGCCCCAGCCGAGCACACCGAGGCCGTTGACCATCGTCGTGTGCGAGTCGGTGCCGACGCACGTGTCGGGGTAGGCGCGCAGGACACCACCGACCTCGCGCGTCATGACCGTGCGCGCCAGGAACTCGATGTTGACCTGGTGCACGATGCCGGTGCCCGGGGGGACGACCTTGAAGTCGTCGAACGCCGTCTGGCCCCAGCGCAGGAACTGGTAGCGCTCGTGGTTGCGCTGGTACTCGAACTCGACGTTGCGCTCGAACGCGTCCGCGCGGCCCGCGACGTCGATCTGGACCGAGTGGTCGATGACCATCTCGGCCGGCGCGAGCGGGTTGATGCGCGACGGGTCGCCGCCGAGCTCCGCGACGGCCTCGCGCATGGTGGCGAGGTCGACGACGCAGGGCACGCCGGTGAAGTCCTGCATGATCACGCGTGCGGGCGTGAACTGGATCTCGGTGTCGGGCTGCGCGTCCGGGTCCCAGGACGCGAGCGCGCGCACGTGGTCGGCCGTGATGTTGGCGCCGTCCTCCGTGCGCAGGAGGTTCTCGGCGAGGATCTTCAGGCTGTACGGGAGGCGCTCGACACCCTCGACGGCGGACAGGCGGTAGATCTCGTACGAGTTCTCACCGACCTCCAGCGTTCCCTTCGACCCGAACGTGTCGACGCTGCTCACTCGTAGCTCCTTCGTGGCGAGACGGTGGCACGGATGCCATGGTTCAGGGGGCTTCGCCCAGCCTACGCCGGGCCGGCGCGCCGCTCAGGGTGGTCCTGGGGACCGTCCGGGCGGTGGTCGGCGGCTCGTCCACGACCCGCTGCGACCTGCACCGCGACCAGCATACCCCATATATCTTGACGTCAAGATATATGGAGGTGCGGTCCGGCTCAGAGGTCGCAGTCGCAGAGCAGGTTGAGCTCGACGACCCGCTCCCCCTCGTCCGGCCGCGCCCACGCCTCCGCCTCCGCACGCGACGCGAAGCTCCTCCCGGCGAGCCGTCCGTCGGGCAGCAGGACACTGACACCGACGACGTCGCGCACGTCGTCCGAGGCGCGGGCCGCCTGGTCCGCGCCCGGAGCAGCCGTCGTCGTCCCGCTCGTCCCGCTCGTCCTGCTCGTCGTGCTCGTCACGTCCGTCACCGTCCCGCTCGTCTCCCCCATCGTCCTCCCGGCACGCCGGTCGGCGCACCCGGGTTCGCGCAGGGCCGAGACCGGACGCGGCGTCAGCGCGTCAGGACCGCGACGGCCTCGAGGTGGTGCGTCATCGGGAAGAGGTCGAACGCGCGCAGGGACGCGAGCCCGTAGCCGTGGCCCGCAAGGTAGGAGACGTCGCGCGCGAGCGCGGCGGGGTCGCACGCGACGTACACGACCCGGGACGGCTGCCGGGAGGCGATGGCCTCGACCACCGAGCGTCCGGCGCCGACCCGGGGCGGGTCGAGCACGACGACGTCCGCACCCGTCGGGTCGTCGGCGAGCACCTGCTCGACGGGGCCGTGGTGCAGCTCCACCCGGTCGAGCTCGTGCGCGTTGCGGCGCGCGTCGCGCACGGCCCGCTCGTCACCCTCGACGGCGACGACGGAGCCTGCGTCGCCCACCGCCGCGGCCAGCGGCGAGGTGAACAGCCCGGCACCGGAGTAGAGGTCGAGCACGCGCGCGCCGTCGACGTCGCCCACCCCGTCGAGCACCGCGCGCGTCAGTGCGGCCGGCGCCTCCCGGTGCACCTGCCAGAACCCGCCCGCCGCGACGCGGTACTCGTGCTGCCGGTCGCCCAGGACGACGCGCTCGGTCACGCTGCGGCGTGCGTTGGGGCGCTGGTCGGGCGCGCCCGACCGCCACGCCTCGCCGTCCACGAGGAGGACCGGCGCCGAGCCGACGGGGGCGACGAGCTCGATGCGTGCCCCCGGGCGCCAGGTGCGCGTGAACACCTTCTCCCGCGCGGCGAGCTCCGCGACGTCCTCGGTCGCGAGCGGCATGCCCGGCAGCGCGACCACGTCGTGCGACCGGAAGCGGTGCATGCCCGCGCGGCCCGTGCCGTCCGCGACGAGGTCCACGCGCGTCCGGTAGCCGAGACCGCCGCGCTCGTCGTCGCCCGGCAGACTCTCGACCTCTACCTGAGGGTCGACCTCGTCGAGGTCGATCTTCCCGAGGCGCCGCAGCTGCTCGGCCAGCACGTCCCGCTTCCAGCGGCGCTGCGCGTCGAGCGCGACGTGCGCGAGCTCGCCGCCCCCGACACCCCCGGGGCCTGCCTCCGGCCACACCGACGGGACCCGGTCGGGCGACGCCTCGAGGATCTCGACGGCGTCCGCGCGCCAGAACTTCGCGGCGTCCCCGCCCTCCGTGACGCGGGCGCGCACCCGCTCCCCGGGGAGGGTGTGCCGGACGAAGACGACCCGCCCGTCGTGGCGCGCGACGCAGTGCCCGCCGTGCGCGACCGGCCCCACCTCGAGCTCGACCTCGACCTCAGGTCGAGGGTCGACGCGTGGCGACCGCCGGGTCGTCCGCTCGCCCTGACGGCGCGCGGGGCGGCGCGGGCCGCGCGCGGCGCGACGGTCCGCGGAGGGGTCGGACGGTCGGTCGGAGGGCACGGCGGGACCACGGCTGGAGGACGGCATGCCCCCAGTATCCCGGACACCGCCCGACGCACCTGCCGGAGCACCGCTCCGCGCACGTGGGCCCGGCCTCGCCTCGGGACCGGGCCCACGCCCGTGGCCGGATCAGTACCCGGTGAAGCGCTGGCGGAACCCCTCGCCCTCGAGACCGGTCTGCCCCTCGGTCGAGGAGAGCTGCCACGGCACGGAGGCCACGACGACGCCCGGCGTGAAGAGCAGCCGACCCTTGAGCCGCAGCGCGCTCTGGTTGTGCAAGAGCTGCTCCCACCAGTGCCCGACGACGTACTCGGGGATGTAGACGACCACGAGGTCGCGCGGGGACTCGCGCCGGACCGAGCGCACGTACGACAGCACCGGACGCGTGATCTCGCGGAAGGGCGAGTCGAGGACCCGCAGGGGCACGGGGAGATCGAGCGCCTCCCACTGCTTCATGAGCTCCTCGACGTCCTCGGCGTCCACGCCGACGGTGACGGCCTCCAGGACCGACGGGCGCGACGCACGCGCGTACGCCAGGGCCCGCATCGTCGGGCGGTGGATCTTGGAGACGAGGACGATCGCGTGCACGCGGCTGGGCAGCGCGCGGGCCGCCGCGGCCTCGTCGCCGAGCGCGAGCTCGTCGCGCACCGTGTCGTAGTGCCGGCGGATCGACTTCATGAGGACGAAGACGACCGCCATGGCGAGGATCGCGATCCAGGCGCCGTGCGTGAACTTGGTGATCAGCACGATGACGAGGACGGTCCCGGTCATCGCGAGACCGATCGTGTTGACCACGCGCGAGCGACGCATGCGGGCGCGCTCGCGCGGCTGGTGCTCGGTGCGCAGCGCCCGGGTCCAGTGCCGCACCATGCCGAGCTGGGACAGCGTGAACGACACGAAGACGCCGACGATGTAGAGCTGGATGAGGCGCGTGACCTCGGCGTCGAAGGCCCAGATGAGCACGATCGCCGCGACCGCGAGCGTGATGATCCCGTTGGAGAAGGCCAGCCGGTCGCCTCGCGTGTGGAGCTGGCGGGGCAGGTAGCCGTCCTTCGCGAGGATCGAGCCGAGCACGGGGAACCCGTTGAACGCCGTGTTCGCCGCGAGGACGAGGATGAGACCCGTCACGGCGGAGACGATGAAGAACAGCAGCGGCACGCCGTCGAACACGGTCTCCGCGAGCTGCCCGATCACGGGGTGCTGGACGTAGTCCACCGGCAGCGGCTCCCCGTTCAGCGCGAGCTGCGTGTGCGGGTCCTCCGCGTAGTGGACGCCCGTCGCGCGGGCGAGGAAGAGGATCGAGAGCATCATCACGGCGGAGATGCCGCCCAGCAGGGCGAGCGTCGTGGCGGCGTTGCGCGACTTCGGCTTGCGGAACGCCGGGACGCCGTTGCTGATGGCCTCGACACCGGTGAGCGCGGCGCACCCGGACGCGAAGGCGCGGGCCACGAGGAAGGCTCCCGCGATGCCGATGAGCCCCTGGTCGAACCCGCTCTCCGCCGTGAGCTCGAACTGCGCGCTCTCGGCCGGGCCGAGGGTGCCCGTGGCGTAGCGGAAGAACCCGACGATCGCCGTCGTCCCGATGGCCAGCATGAAGAGGTAGACCGGGATCGCGAAGAACGTCCCCGACTCCTTGACGCCCCGCAGGTTGACGAGCGTGAGGAGCACGACGAGCCCGATCGCGAACGCGGCCTCGTGGTCGCGCAGGGCGGGGATCGCGCTCGCCGCGTACTGGGCGCCCGACGAGATCGAGACCGCCACCGTGAGCACGTAGTCGACCATGAGCGCCGACGCGACGCCCACGCCCGCCGTCGGGCCGAGGTTGACCGTCGCGACCTCGTAGTCGCCGCCGCCCGACGGGTAGGCACGCACGTTCTGGCGGTAGGACGCGACGACGGTCAGCAGCACCACCACGACGGCGAGGCCCACCCACGGCGAGATCATCGTCGCGCTGAGGCCCGCGATCGCGAGCGTCAGGAGGATCTCGTCCGGGGCGTACGCGACGGACGACAGGGCGTCGGACGCGAACACGGGCAGGGCCACACGCTTGGGGAGCAGCGTGTGCCCCAGGTGCTCGCTGCGGACAGGCCGCCCGAGCAGCAGCCGCTTCGCGGCATCAGCGATCTCCGACACGAGGCCTCATGCTATGCCCGACGGCGCACGGTCGCGCTGGTGCACGCCCGGCGGGCCCGCGAGCGGTAGCGTTCGGTGCGTGCACTTCGTCATCATGGGCTGCGGCCGCGTCGGCGCGACGCTCGCCCAGTCGCTCGAGTCGAGCGGACACTCCGTCGCCGTCGTCGACCAGAACCCCGACGCGTTCCGGCGCCTCCCGGCCGAGTTCACCGGCAAGAAGGTGACGGGCGTCGGGTTCGACCGCGACACGCTCGTGCAGGCCGGGATCGAGGACGCCTACGCGTTCGCCGCGGTCTCCGACGGCGACAACTCGAACATCCTCTCCGCGCGTGTCGTGCGGGAGACGTTCGGCGTCGAGAAGGTCGTGGCCCGCATCTACGACCCCCAGCGCGCGGAGATCTACCAGCGCCTCGGCATCCCCACGGTCGCGACCGTGCGCTGGACCGCGGACCAGGTGCTGCGCCGCATGCTCCCCTTCGGGGCGACGGACGAGTACCGCGACCCCTCGGGCCGGGTGCGGCTCGCCCAGGTCGACTTCCACCCCGACTGGATCGGGCGCACGGTCCGCGCCATCGAGGACGCCACCGGGGCCCGCGTCGCGTTCGTCAGCCGCTTCGGGGACGGGGTCCTCGTCACCGCGCGCACCGTCCTGCAGGAGAACGACGTGCTGCACGTGCTCATGGAGGACGAGCGCGCCGCCACCGTCGAGCGACTGCTCACCCACGCACCGAAGGTCGAGGCCGAGTGATGCGCGTCGTCATCGCGGGAGCCGGTTCGGTCGGTCGCTCGATCGCCCGCGAGCTCCTCAGCCACGACCACGAGGTCATGCTGATCGACAAGCAGCCGGCCGCCATGCGCGTCGCGCAGGTCGCGGAGGCGGACTGGCTGCTCGCGGACGCGTGCGAGCTCTCGACGCTCGCCGAGGCCAAGGTCGACGAGTGCGACGTCATCGTGGCGGCGACCGGCGACGACAAGGTGAACCTCGTCGTCTCGCTCCTCGCCAAGACCGAGTTCGGCGTGCCCCGCACGGTCGCGCGCGTGAACAACCCGAAGAACGAGTGGATGTTCGACGAGTCCTGGGGCGTCGACGTCGCCGTCTCCACGCCGCGGATCATGACGGCGATGGTCGAGGAGGCGGTCGCCGTCGGGGACCTCGTGCGGATCTTCACGTTCCACCAGTCGGGTGCCGACATCCTCGAGGTCACGCTCCCCCCGACGTCCCCGCTCGTCGGGCGCCGGGTCGGTGAGGTGCCCTGGCCCGCGGACACCGTGCTCGCGGCGATCGTCCGCGGCGTGCGCCCCATCGCGCCGAGCCAGGACGACACGCTGGAGGCCGGCGACGAGCTGCTGCTCGTGACGGGCAACGAGGCGGACGAGGGGGCGCTGAGCCGCCTGCTCGCCAGCGAGCCCGCGGACGACACCGACGCCGACCTCGTCGAGACCGCCCGGGACGACGACCTGCTCTGACGGCGGGCGATCCCGCGGGTGAGGCCCCGCTACGCGGTCGGCCGGGCGGCGGCGTGGGGTCGGCGGACCAGGATCCACGTGAGCCACAGGACGAGCGCCCACAGGGGGATGCCCATGACGAGGCGCGCGGTGCCGAGCCAGCCGACGTCGCCGTCGAGGTAGAGCGGGACCTGGACGGCGAGACGGGCGCCGAACAGCCCGATCCACAGCCACGTCGCGGCGGTGTACCGGCGCATGAGCGCACGGTCCGTCCGCCACGTCCGGGCCCAGCGCGCGAACGCCCTGGGCTCGGCGGCCCGCTGCCCGTCGGCTGTCGCCGCGTCCGTGGTGGGGTCGGACGGCCCGCCCGCCCTGTCCGAGGCAGGTGCGGACGCCGGGCTCGCGGCAGCCGCGCCGAAGCCGCTGCGGAAGCCCTCGACGACGAGGCCCACGAGCGGCCAGCGGGCCAGGACGGACACGAGGAGCACCACCAGGTAGGCCGCGTTGGTCCACAGCCCCCACGCGAAGTAGTCCTGCGCCTCGCCCGAGCGCCATGCCCAGATCACGCCGATCCCGACGCCCAGCAGGCCGCCGAAGGCCTGGGTCACGGGGGTGCGCTGGACCAGCCGGGCCACGACCGCGACGAGCGCCGCCGCGACGGACGTCCACAGCGCCCACGGGAGGTTCGTCGTCGCGACGTAGACGACGACGAAGACGAGACCCGGGGCGACGGACTCGACGAGACCGCGCACGCCGCCGATCGCGTCGGCCACCGAGAAGTCCTGACCGGCGAGCGCCCGGACTCCGCGCGCGCGCCCGTCCTCGGGAGCGGCGACGTCGTCGACGACGGTCTCCGCGACCTCGGCGTCGTGCGCCACGGCCTCACGCACCCGGTCGGGGTCGGGACGATCGCCCACGGGGCCGCTCGCGTCGCTGCTGCTCGTCATCTCGTGGCGTCCTCGGTGGCTCGGGTGCGGTCGGCTGCGGCCGGTCCGGAGCGAGCTCCGGGTCGGCCGTCACGGGTCCGCAGGATCGTACGGCACCGTCGCCCGACGACGGGGCCTCCTGTCACTCCCCCGGCTTGGCGAGGAGCTCGTAGCGCGGGTTGAAGATCGTGCGGCGGCCGTCGACGTCGCACACCAGCCCCTCGACGAGGGCACGGCGGCCGGGCTCGATCCCCGCGATGCGACGGCGCCCGAGCCACACCAGGTCGACGACGCCCGACCCGTCGAACAGCTCCACCTCGACGGTCGGGACACCGTCGCGCGGGCGGAGGACGACGGAGCGCAGCACGCCCGTGATCTTGGCGCGGCGCCGGTTGGGCAGCTCGGAGACCGCGCGGCAGCCCGTCTGGCGGGCGGCCTCGGTGCGCTCCTCGTCGGCGGCCAGCTCCTCCTGGGAGGCGAGGGCCGTGCGCCACGCGTCGCGCAGGGTCGGGACCATGTCAGCGGATCTCCGTGATCTCCGGCCCACGCGTCAGCGGGTCGAACGACGGCGTCTCGGGCGCCCCGGCGGGCGTCGGGGCGGCCGCCTCCGGCCCCTTGCCGGGCAGGTGGAGCGTGAGCAGGTCGCGCGGGGGGCGCGGGTTCTGGTCGCGGACGACGACGATGTTGGCGAACACCGACTCGAGCAGCCGTGCCTCGGCGGGGTCGACCGCCGCCTTGCCCGTGAGGACGCCGCGCAGGAACCAGCGGGGACCGTCGACGCCGACGAACCGGGCGGGCCGCACCCCGGGGCGCCCGTCGGGCGTCTGCGCGGGGATGCGGGCGAGCAGCTCGCGGCCGAACGGGCCGGGGAGGTCGTCGACCGTGCCGCCCTGCTTGGTCACGGAGGCGGCGATCTCGCCCCGGATCTCGTCCCAGATCCCGTCGGTGCGGGGCGCGGCGAACGCCTGCACCTGCAGCCCCGAGCCCGCGACGGCGCACGCGACGCCCGTGATGCGCTGCGTCTTCTTGTCGACCTCCATGCGCAGCTCCATCCCGGGGACGCCGGGGAGCCAGACCGCGCCGAGGTCGAGGCGCGGTCCGCGCTCGGGGACCTGGGTGGAGTCGTACGGGCCACGGGCCGGCTTCTCGTCGGCCGTCCCCGTGGCGGGCGCGCCGTCGTCGACCTGCTCGGAGGTCGCAGCCGACGGCGTCGACGACTCGGGCGACTCGCTCGGCTCGGACGACCTGGAGCGACG
This sequence comes from Cellulosimicrobium protaetiae, assembly GCF_009708005.2. NCBI lineage: Bacteria > Bacillati > Actinomycetota > Actinomycetes > Micrococcales > Promicromonosporaceae > Cellulosimicrobium > Cellulosimicrobium protaetiae. The sequence continues at coordinate 3,004,520 of NZ_CP052757.1, forward strand.
GAACAGACCCACGGAGGAACTCCTTCACCTGCCCGGCCCGTGGCCGGGACTCCACACGGGGCGCTCGCCCCGCACTGCTTCCACACTAGCCCGCGCAGCGGCGGTCGCGGTGCGACGGTCAGGTCGCGGCGGCCCACCCGCCGCTCGACCCGAAGCCGCCCTCGCCGCGGTGCGACCCGGGCAGCCGCTCGGCCTGCACGAACCGCGCGCGCTCGACCTTCTGCACCACGAGCTGCGCGACCCGGTCGCCGCGCCGCAGGACGACGGGCTCGCGGGCGTCGGTGTTCAGGAGCGTCACCTTGATCTCGCCGCGGTACCCGGCGTCCACGGTGCCCGGCGCGTTGACCACGGTCACGCCGTGCTTCGCCGCCAGGCCCGAGCGCGGGTGCACGAACGCCGCGTAGCCGTCGGGCAGCGCGATCGAGACCCCGGTGGGGACGACGATGCGCTCCCCCGGCGCCAGCTCGACGTCGACGGTCGTCACGAGGTCCGCGCCCGCGTCGCCCGGGTGGGCGTAGGCGGGCAGGGGGACGTCGTCGAGGAGCGTGATGAGGACGTCGACGTCCCCGGTCGCGGGCTCGTGGTGGTTCGGCACCCGGCAGAGCCTAGTGCTCCCCGGCCGGCGCTGCGAGCACGTCCGGGCCCGCCCCCGACTGCTGGGATGATGGACCCATGACCGACGCCGCCGACCGCAGCACCTCGTCGTCCGCCCCGGGCGGAGCCTCCGGAGAAGCAGCCGGAGGAGCATCTGGAGGAGCCACGACGTCCGGCACCCCGGGGGCCGCGTCGTACCGGGAACGCCTGCTCCCGGGCGTCGGCGGCTGGGCCGCCACCCTGGGCTTCGCCGCGGTGCTCGGGATCGCGCTGTGGCCCGCGAGCCACGCCATCGCGATCGGGGTGGGAGTGCTCGCCGCCGTCGCGGGGGTCGTCGGGCTGTGGTGGACGTCGCCCGTCGTCGCGGTGGTGGACGGCGAGCTGTGCGCGGGCCGCGCCCACGTCCCCACGTCGCTGCTCGGGCAGATCACGACGCTCGACGCGGAGACGATGCGCGTCCAGCTCGGCCCGCGACTCGACGCCCGTGCCTTCGTGTGCCTGCGCGCGTGGGCGCGGACGGGGGTCCACGTCACGCTCGAGGACCCCCTGGACCCCACGCCGTACTGGCTCGTCTCCACGCGGCACCCGCAGCGCCTCGCGGACGCGATCCGGACCGCGCAGGCGTCCTGAGGGGCCGCGCCAGGCGGGCAGCCCACGACGGGCACCGCGGACGACGAAGGCCGCCGCCCCGGGGAGGGGACGGCGGCCTTCGTGCGTCGTGCAGGTCAGGCGGCGCACTCCGAGCAGATCTGCTGCCCGTTCTTCTCGTACGCGAGCTGGCTGCGGTGGTGCACGAGGAAGCAGCTCGCGCACGTGAACTCGTCCGCCTGACGAGGCAGGACCCGGACGGAGAGCTCCTCGCCGGACAGGTCGGCACCGGGCAGCTCGAAACCTTCCGCCGCCTCGGTCTCGTCCTCGTCAACGACGCCCGAGCTCTTGTCGGAGCGACGAGCCTGGAGCTCCTGGAGCGAGTCCTCGCTGAGCTCCTCTTCACTCTTGCGGGGGGCGTCGTAGTCTGTTGCCATCTGTGGGGTCACTCTCCGGAGTATTCGTCGATCGCGACAGTGCCCGTCCGGGACCACCGGCGATGGCCGGTCGTGCCGGACGGCACAGGTGCGGGGCGCGGGGGCACCCCGTGACGTAGCGTGCCCCGAGGTCGTCGAGGCGTCGCACGCTGAACAATGCGCGGCGCACCGGAATTGTTCCCGGTGGGCCACCGGATTCTGCACCATTTCCGGGAGGGATGCACCCTGTGGCGCCCCGCCTGCCCGGTGTCGTTCGTCACGGGCGAACACGGGGTCGTCCCGACCGGACGATCGGGAACGCTCCCCGCTGGCGGGGACGCGGTCAGGAGTCCGAGTCGGCGTCCGCGTCCTCGAGGATCCCCACGAGCCGCGCGACCGCCTCGGGCGGCCCCGCGACGGTCATCTCACGGTCCGCCGGGCGGCCCCGCAGGCCCGTCACGCGGGCTCCGGCCTCGTGCGCGACGAGCGCTCCCGCGGCCATGTCCCACGGGTTGAGGCCGCGCTCGTAGTACAGGTCGAGCTCTCCCGACGCGACGAGGCACAGGTCGATCGCCGCCGAGCCGAGCCGCCGGATGTCCCGGACCTGCGGCAGCACGTCCACGAGCACGCGCGCCTGCGCCCGTCGGCGCTCCGCGTCGTACCCGAACCCGGTCCCCACGAGGCACTGCCCCAGGTCCGTCTCCGCGCTCACGTGCACGGGGCGCCCGTCGACCGTCGCACCCGCCCCCAGGCCCGCCGTCCACGTACGCCCGTCGACGACGGAGTGCACCGCACCGGCGAGGACGGTCCACTCCAGCGGGTCCGGCGGGCCGACGACCGCGGCGACCGACACCGCGTACGACGCGATCCCGTAGAGGTAGTTGACGGTGCCGTCCACGGGGTCGATCACCCACGTGATGCCCGACGTGCCGGACGAGGCGCCCTCCTCCTCGCCGAGGATCGCGTCGTCGGGCCGCGCTGCCGCGATGCCGCGGCGCAGCAGCGCCTCGGAGTCCGCGTCCATGCGCGTGACGACGTCGGTGGCCGTCGACTTGGTGGCGGCGACCTCGACCGTGTCGGGTCGACCGGAGCGGACGAGGTCGCCCGCCTCGCGCGCGAGGCGCTCGGCGAGGTCGCGGAGGTCGGCCACCGTCACGTCGTCGGGCTGCCGGGGGTCGTCGATGAAGAGGCGCACGGCTCACATCCTGCCCGACCTGCGGCGTCCGGTGCGACCCTCCCAGGGCCCGGGCGCGGACCAGCCGAGGCGGAGCGAGAGGAGCCGGAAGCCGAACACGAGCGCGAGGACGCCCGCCTGGGAGAGCGGGCCGAGCGCACCCGCCTCCGCGAGCACGGCGGTCAGTGCGGCGCCCGCGAGCGCCGGGATCGCGTAGAGCTGCTTGTCCTGGAACAGCAACGGCGCCTCGTTGGTCAGCAGGTCGCGCAGGATGCCGCCCCCGACGCCGGTGAGGACGCCGGCGAACACCGCCGCGAGGGGCCCGACGCCGTAGTCGAGCGCCTTCATCGTCCCGGACAGGACGAACAGCGCGAGGGCGCCGGCGTCGAGCACGATGATGCTGCGGCGCAGGCGCTCCAGGCGCGGGTGCCAGAAGAAGGTCACGACGCCCGCGAGCACGGCCACGGCCACGAGCCGCCAGTCCGAGATACCGACGGGCGGGATCGCGCCGATGAGCACGTCGCGCATCAGCCCGCCGCCCAGGCCCGCCACCCACGCGAGCACGAGGACGCCCACGAGGTCGAACCGCTTGCGCACGGCGGCGAGCCCGCCCGACAGCGCCGCGAAGAACACGCCACCGAGCTCGAGGGCGTCGCCGGGCACGAGGTCGAGGATCACACCCCGCATCATCCCAGCCGCGCGCCCTCCCGGCCCGTGTCCCGTGCCCGACGAGCCCGCCGCGCGTCCGCGGCACATCCGCGGCACACCGCGCGTGCTGCGCCGCTGGCGGGTGGGACGATGGCACCCTCGAGGGAGCGGTGACGCGAGCGTCGCGGTCCGCGGAGCCCGGTGGGCCGTCGTGGCGGGCCGGGGCCGGCGGCCGGAGAGGCGTCTCGGGCGCCACCGCGAGCGCCACCGGGCGCGGCGACACGGGAGGGTCCATGGACGAGCTGGAGCTGGTGAGACTGCACGAGGACGGGGAGCACCTCGTCCTGCGCGCGCCGGGCGGAGCGCAGTACACGCTGCCCATCACCGAGCCGCTGCGCGCGGCCGTGCGGCGCGACCGTCCGCACCTGGAGCACCTGCGTGCCGAGGGTGAGCGCAACCTCGCTCCCCGGGAGATCCAGGCGCGCCTGCGGGCCGGGGACTCCGTCGAGGACGTGGCCGAGGCCGCCGGCCTGGCCGTGGAGCACGTGCGCCGCTTCGCCGGGCCGGTCGTCGCGGAGCAGGAGTACGTGGTCGACAAGGTCCGCGGCTCGCGCCAGGGGCACGACGAGGACTCGCCGACGGTGGGCGAGCTCGTCGCGCAGCGACTGGCCGCGCGCGACGTCGCCCCCGACGGGGTGACGTGGAGCGCGGCGCGACGGCCCGGCGCGTCCTGGGTCGTGACGGCGGCCTTCGAGGTCGGGACGGGGAGCCGGGCCGCCCGCTGGGAGTACGACGCGGGGACGCGGGCGCTCCACGCTCTCGACGACGAGGCGCGCTGGCTGTCCGGGACGGACGCCCCGCGCGACGCGGCGCCCGGCGCCGTCGCCGTGTTCGACGTCGACGCGACGGGGCGCGGTGCGCGGGGGCCGCGTCCCGCTCCCCCTGCCGACGACGGCACCGCCGAGCTCCTCGACGACCTGAGCCAGCGCCGCGGGGTGCGTCCGCGCAAGGCACCGACGGGCCCGGTCGAGGTGGAGGGTCAGGAGCCGTTCGAGGGGTTCGGCCCCCAGGCCGGCGTCGTGCGCGACGACCCGGACGAGGCCGAGGGTGCTCCGGCCGGGGCGACCGTCGTCCACCTGCCGTCGGTCCGCACGCTCGACGCCGTGCGGCTCCCTGACCCGGAGCCCGACGACGAGCGGCCGGTCACGCAGCCGGAGCACCGCGACGGCGGTACGTCGCGGGACGAGCGGTCGTCCGCACCCGTCCCCACGGACGGGGACGAGCCGCCGCGCTCAGGTCGGCCGCAGTCCGCGCGCGAGCCCCGGAAGGGGAAGAACCGCTCGCGCGCGAAGGTCCCGAGCTGGGACGAGATCGTCTTCGGAGCTCGCCCCGAGTGAGTCTCGGGTGAGAGCGGGGGCGCGTCAGCGCGGCAGGTCGAGCGGGAAGCCGTCCTCGGCCGCCTGCTTGCGGGCGACGACCGTCGTCATCCGCCGCATGTGGTGACGGCGGCAGAGCACCTCGTACCCGATCACCCCGGAGCCCGCGCGGACGTCACCGACGACGACCTGGTCGCCCTCGACGACCATCCTCCCGTCGACGGTGCGGGCGTTGTGCGTCGCGCGCCGACCGCACCAGCACAGCGACTCCACCTGCAGCACCTCGACCCGGTCGGCGAGCTCGACGAGGCGTGCCGACCCGGGGAAGAGGCGGGTGCGGAAGTCGGCGGTGATCCCGAACGCGAAGACGTCGATCTCGGTCTCGTCGACGAGGCGTGCGAGCTGCTCCACCTGGGCCGGGGAGTAGAACTGCGCCTCGTCGCAGACCAGGTAGTCCACGGGGTCGGGCTCGGCCGTGACGAGCGCCCAGAAGTCCGTGTCGTCGCGCACCTCGCGCGCCACGACCTCGAGCCCGAGCCGGGACGAGAGCCGGTCGGACCCGGCGCGGTCGTCGCGCGAGAAGATCAGCCCGCGACGCCCGCGCGCCGCGTGGTTGTGGTCGAGCTGGAGGGCGAGGGTGGACTTGCCGCAGTCCATGGTCCCGGAGAAGAAGACGAGCTCGGCCATCGGGCGTTCCTTCGCGAGGTCGGTCGGTGCGGTCGTGGGCGGACCGCGGCGTGAGGCGGCGGGGCGGTGCGTGCGGTCAGGTGGCGGCGACGAGCAGCGGGACGCGCATCTCGCGCTCGGTGAGCGAGCCGTGCACGCCGACGAGCGCGAGCGACGCGGGCGTCTGGGTGCGCGAGTCGACGACGGTGGCCCGGCCGCGCAGCGCGACGATCACGTCGCCCGCGGCGGCGACCGCCTCCGGCCGCGGGTCGGGCCCGAGCAGGCCGCGGTCGAGCACCTCGGTGCGCTCCAGCACGAGGGCGTCGTCGCCCAGGACGTCTCGCCAGCGCGCGGCGACGGCGGCCGTCTCGCCCGGCTCCGTGTAGACGTGCACCGCGCGCGGCTCGCCGCCGACGAGCACGACGCCGCGTGCGAGCGCCGGGTCGGTGGCGACGTCGCGGCGCAGCGCAGGGTCGACGTCGACCATGCCGTGGTCCGCCGTGACGAGCACGAGCGTGCCCTTCGGGACGGACCGGGCGAGCCGGGCGAGCTCGCGGTCGAGCGCCTCGAGCTCGTCGCCCCACTGCCAGGACGTGCTGCCGTGGTGGTGCCCGGCCTTGTCGACCTCGCCCCAGTACAGGTAGACGAGACCCGGCCGGGACAGCGCGCGGACGGCGGCGTCGACGCGCGCGCCGAGGCCCTCGGCGGCGGCGTACGACGCGCCCCGCAGGGCGGCGACCGTCATCCCGGACCCGGCGAACCGCGCCGGTCCCGTCGAGGTCACCGCGGCACCCGCGGCGGCGACCCGCTCGAGCACCGGGGTCTCTCGCTGGAGCTCGGCGGGCGGCGGCGCACCCTCCCACGACACCATGTTCGCGAGGCCGCCCGTCGCCGGGTTGCGCTGCGTGTACCCGAGCATGCCGGTGCGTCCGGGGGCGGTGCCGGTGCCGAACGCGCCGATCGCGGCGGCCGTGGTGCTCGGGAAGGTCGAGGTGAGCGCCCGCGCGTCGGGCAGGAGCGAGCGCAGGAACGGCGCGTGCCCGGCCCGTTCGGCGAGGTTGACGTGCCCCAGCCCGTCGACGAGGACGACGCAGACGCGCTCGGCGTGCGGCAGGTCGAGGGCGGCGCGCGCCGCCTCGCTCCCGACACCCGTGGCGGTCGTGAACCGGACGCCCAGCGCGCCCGCGGCCCCGGGGAGCACGGCGGCGAGGCCGCCGAGCCCGAGGTCGGGTGCGAGGAGGCCCGCCGGGAGCGCCGGGGTGACGGGGGCCGCGTCCGTGCGTGCCTCGCTCACCGGGCGCTGTGCCTCGCGGTGGCGCGCGACAGGGTGCGCGCGAAGTCGACCGCGGCCCGGACGGCGTCGCGGCCCTCAGCCTCGGCGCTCACCCGCACGACGACGTCGTCCGGCGTGATCTGGCCCGTGAGCCCGTGGTCGGCGTCGCAGCTCGGGTCCGCGCACCCCGCGGGCTCGAGGTCGACGCGCGAGACCGCGCCCCAGCCGAGGGCGAGCGTCACCTCGAGCGGCGCCGTGCCCGCGCGGTGCTCGTGCGGCTCGGCGACGACGTGCGTGAGGGAGACGGAGCGGACCTCGCTCAGCGGCACCGCCTCGGTCGTGGCGGCGGCGGACGCCGACGGGTTCTCGCTGTCGGCGGGGTGGTCGTCGACGTGCGCCGTGACGAGCCGCGTGGGCGTGAGGACGAGCACGGTGAGGTGCCGGCGCACCTCGGACGCGTCGAACGTCGTCTCCGGGAGCACGAGGTGCGAGACGATCTCCTCCCCCGCGACCGCGAGGTCGAGGACGTCCGCGACGAGCTCCGGGTAGTAGCCGGCGCGGTGGAGCTGGGTCGTCAGGTCGGTCCAGGCGTTCGAGGTTGCTGAGGGCACCCGCGCATTCTCCCATCCGGCGAGCGGCCGGGGCCACCCGCCGCCCTCCACCCGTGCACGCAGGACCGCCGTCAGCCGGGCAGCGCGCGGCGCAGGGCGTCGGCGCGCTGGGCGTCGGCCAGCGTGACGCGCGCGCTGAGCACGGCGGCCTCGTGCTCGGAGACGACGACGGGGTACAGCTCGAGGTTGCGCACCTCGGGCAGGTCGTCGGCGAGCACGGACACGCGCGCCAGCACGTCCTCGAGCGCGGCGGTCGCGACGACCTGCGTGCCCATGTAGCCGAACAGCCGCGGCGCGGCGCGCACGGAGCGCACCATGGCGGCGACGTCGACGTCCGTCAGGGGCGGCACGCCGTACGCGACGTCGCCGAGGAGGTCGACCGCGTCGCCCGCGAGGCCGAACGACACGACGGGGCCGAAGAGCTGGTCCTCGGTCGAGCGGACGACGCACGCGACGCCCGCGTCCGCCATCGCCTGCACCTCGAACGGCTCGTCGGCGGCACCCGGGAGCACCGCGGCGAGCGCCTCGCGCATCTGCGCGACGTCCGTCCGCAGCTCGGTCTCGTCCGCGATGTCGAGGCGCACCCCGCCGAGGTCGGCGCGGTGCCGCAGCCCGGCCGCCGTGCTCTTGAGCGCCACGGGCCACCCGACCTCGCGCGCGGCCTCGACGGCCTCGTCGGCGGTGCGGACCCGCCGCGCGGGCCACACCCGCACGCCGTAGCACCCGAGCAGCTCGGCCGTCGTCGCCGGGTCGAGGTCGACGGCGTCCCGGCCCGCCAGGGCACCCTCGACGAGCGCGCGGGCGCGCACGGCGTCGAGGCCGGCGGGGCGCACGGGCGTCCCGTGGTCGGCCTCGCGCCAGCGGGCGTACCGGACCACGGCGCCGAGCGCGGCGACGGCGTCCTCGGGCGTCGAGTAGGCGGGGACCCGCACCAGGGCGTCGGACGCTCCGCCGTCGAGCGGGCCCGGGGCCGGTGCCGAGAGCTCGTCGGTGAGGCCGTGGAGCCCCAGCATGCTCGCGACGGTCGTGCGGCCCGTCCGCGCGGCCGCGAGCGCCACGGCGCGGGACACGTCCGCGCGCCGGGGGCCGACCACGGGTACCTGGACCACCACGACGACGTCGCACGCGTCGGGCGCGTAGAGCGCGTCGACCGTGGCGGCGAGCTCGTGCGCGGACGCGTCCTCGGGAAGGAAGTCCGACCGCGCCACGACGAGGCCCGCCGACGACGACGCCTCCGCGACGAGCGCGGCGAGCGACGCCGAGCTGGCGAGGATGCCGACGCGGCGCCCGCCCGGGAGCGGCTGGAGGGCGAGGAGCTGGGCGATGTCGATCATGTGGTGCGTGTTCTCGGCCCGGATCACGCCCGACTGGCGCAGCATCTCCTCGAGCGTCCGGCGGGGCGCGCGCGTCGAGCGGACGGCGTGGCCCGGCGGCACGACCTGGCCCGAGCGCCCGGCGGTGACGACCACGACGGGCTTGACCGACGCGAGGCGGCGCGCGATGCGCGAGAACTTGCGCGGGTTGCCGATCGACTCGAGGTACAGGCAGACCACTTGCGTCGCGGCGTCGTCCTGCCAGTACTGCATGAGGTCGTTGCCGGACACGTCGGCCCGGTGCCCCGCGGACAGGTACGACGACACGCCCAGCCCGCGCCGCGCCGTCGTGGCGAGCAGCGTCACCGCCATGGGGGCCGACTGGCTGAACAGGCCCACGACGCCGGGCAGCGGCAGGTCTTCGGCGAGCGTCGCCGCGAGCGCGGGTCGCTCGCGGGCCTCGCCCGTGCGCAGCAGGCCGTAGCTCGCGGGACCGACGACGCGCAGTCCCGCCGTGTGCGCGACGCGCAGGAGCTCGCGCTGGAGCGCGAGCCCCTCCGGTCCGGTCTCGGCGAACCCCGCGGAGAGCACGACGACGCCGCGCACCTCGAGGCGCGCGAGCTGGCGGACCGCGTCGATCGCGTCCGGGGGCGGCAGCGCGACGACCGCGAGGTCCACGGGGCCGGGGACGTCGGCGAGGGTCGCGTGCGTGCGGGGTGCCGCCCCGCCGTCGGGCACGTCCGCGCCGGCTTCCACCACGTGGACGGTCACGTCGGGGCTGCGCACGAGCGCGGCCAGGGCGCGGTGCGCGAGGACGCGATCGAGGGGGGCGCCGTCAAGGTCCGGCCCGTCGCCCGGCGGCACGCCGGGTCCCACGAGCACGACGCTCGTGGCGCCGAGCAGACCCTGCATGCTCCGCGCCTCCGCGCGGTGCTCGCGGTCGGCCATGACGGCTCGCGACCGTTCCGTGGGGTCGAGGTCGACGCTCACCTGGACGAACCCGTCGTCCATCTGCTGGCGGACGTCGTACCCGGCCTCGCGGAAGACGGCGAGCATCTTGCCGTTCTGCGGCAGCACCTCGGCGGTGAACCGCCGTACGCCGCGCTCGCGCGCCGCCGCGGCGACGTGCTCGAGCAGCACGGAGCCCAGCCCCCGGCCCTGCGCCGAGTCGGCGATGTTGAAGGCGACCTCGGCCTCGCTCGTGCCCGTGCGGTCGAAGCGCGCGACGCCGATGATGTCCTCGCCGCCGCCCTCCGTCGTCCCCGCCACCGCCTCGTGCGGCTCCGCGCCGTCGCGCGGGCGGACCGCGACGAGCGCGACGCGGTCGACGTGGTCCACGCGCGTGAACCGTTCGAGGTCGCGCTCCGAGAGCCGTTCCATGGGGGCGAAGAACCGCAGGTAGGTCGAGCGCTCGGACTGCCCGACGTGGAAGCGCTGCAGCGCGTCGGCGTCCTCGGGGCGGATGGGGCGCACGTGGGTCGTCGTCCCGTCGCGCAGGACGACGTCCGCCTCCCACTCCACCGGGTACCGGTCCAGGCCCTGCCCGGCTGTGCCGCCGTCGCTCACGCCCCCAGGCTATGCGGTCCGGATCGCGGTGCGCCTGCGCCACCCCGGCCCGACCTGGGAGGACAATGGTCACTCGACAGACCTCCGCGTGCCGTGACGTGTCGGAGGGTTGGCGTACCCTCGCGTGCGGCACGCCACCGCGGCACGCCACCGCCGGCCCTCCCCCGGCACCCGCACCGGACCAGACCCCGCGCCCTCGTGGCGCACCGAACGGCAGGAGCCCGCAGGCCCATGGCGCGCAAGTCCTCGACCCCCTCGCTCGACCCGGCCGAGGTGAACGAGAAGATCGTCGACGTCGACGTCCAGGCGGAGATGGAGACGTCGTTCCTCGAGTACGCCTACTCCGTCATCTACTCCCGCGCCCTGCCCGACGCGCGCGACGGCCTCAAGCCCGTGCAGCGCCGCATCCTCTACATGATGGCCGACATGGGCCTGCGCCCGGACCGCGCGCACGTGAAGTCGGCGCGCGTCGTCGGCGAGGTCATGGGCAAGCTGCACCCGCACGGCGACGCGGCGATCTACGACGCGCTCGTGCGCCTGTCGCAGGACTTCTCGCTGCGGCTCCCGCTCGTCGACGGCCACGGCAACTTCGGCACGCTCGACGACGGCCCGGCCGCCTCGCGGTACACCGAGGCGCGCCTGGCGCCCCCGTCGCTCGCGATGACGGCCGGGCTCGACGAGGACGTCGTCGACTTCGTGCCGAACTACGACAACAAGCTCCAGCAGCCGGAGGTGCTGCCGGCGGCGATCCCCAACCTGCTCGTCAACGGGGCGTCGGGCATCGCGGTCGGCATGGCGACCAACATGGCGCCGCACAACCTCGTCGAGGTCGTCGCCGCGGCACGCCACCTCGTCAAGCACCCGGACGCCGACCTCGACGCGCTCATGCGCTTCGTCCCCGGCCCCGACCTGCCGACGGGCGGCAAGATCGTCGGGCTCGCCGGCGTGCGCGACGCCTACCGCACCGGGCGCGGCACGTTCCGCACGCGCGCGACCGCCCGCGTCGAGAACCTCACGCCCCGCCGCAAGGGCATCGTCATCACGGAGCTGCCCTACCTCGTCGGGCCGGAGAAGGTGATCGAGAAGATCGCCGAGGGCGTCAAGACGAAGAAGATCCAGGGCATCACCGCCGCGACCGACCTCACGGACCGCGAGCACGGGCTGCGGATCGTCGTCGAGGTGAAGACGGGCTTCAACCCCGAGGCCGTGCTGGAGCAGCTCTACAAGTTCACGCCGCTCGAGGACTCGTTCGGCATGAACAACGTGGCGCTCGTCGACGGGCAGCCGCGCACGCTCGGCCTGCGCGAGATGCTCACGGTGTGGGTGGACCACCGCATCGACGTGGTCCGTCGCCGCTCCGCCTACCGGCTGCGCAAGCGGTCCGAGCGGCTGCACCTCGTGGACGGCCTGCTCGTCGCCATCGTCGACATCGACGAGGTGATCCAGGTGATCCGGTCGTCGGACGACACCGCGACCGCCCGCGGTCGCCTGCAGACGGTGTTCGACCTGTCCGAGCCGCAGGCGGAGTACATCCTCGAGCTGCAGCTGCGCCGCCTCACCAAGTTCTCCCGCATCGAGCTCGAGAAGGAGCAGGAGACCCTGCGCCGCGAGATCGAGGCGCTGCAGGAGATCCTCGGCAGCGACGCGAAGCTGCGGTCGGTGGTGTCGGCCGAGATGGCCGACGTCGCCAAGACGTACGGGACGCCGCGCCGCACGATCCTCCTGGAGTCGGCAGGCGCCGCACCGACCACGACCGCGGCGGTGCCGCTCGAGGTCGCGGACACGCCCTGCTGGGCGCTGTTCTCCGCGACGGGGCTGCTCGCGCGGACGAGCGACGAGACCGAGCCCGCACGCGGTGGGCCGCGCGCGGCCCACGACGTGCTGCGTGCCGTCGTGCGCACGACGGCGCGGGGCGAGGTCGGCCTCGTCACGAGCCGGGGGCGCATGGTCCGCGTGTCCGTGCTCGACCTGCCCGCGCTGCCGCCGACCGACGGCGCGCCGAGCCTGTCCGGCGGCGTACCGCTCAGCGAGGTCGTCGCGCTCGAGCCCGGCGAGGAGGCCGTGACGATCGCGTCGCTCGACGCCGGCGCTCCCCCGCTCGCGCTCGGCACCGCGCAGGGCGTCGTCAAGCGCGTCACCCCGGGCGACGTGCCGAACAACCGCGACGACTGGGAGGTCATCGGCCTCAAGGACGGCGACACGGTCGTCGGCGCGGCGCCCGCGACCGACGCGGACGAGGTCGTGTTCGTCAGCTCCGACGCGTCGCTGCTGCACTTCGACGCGTCGGCGGTGCGACCCCAGGGTCGCGCGGCCGGCGGCATGGCCGGGATCCGGCTCGCGGACGGCCACCGCGTCGCGTTCTTCGGCGTCGTGCCGGCCGACGTGCGCGACCTCGGGGTCGTCGTCACCGTCGCCGGGTCGTCGGGCGCCCTCGCGGGCACCCAGACCGGGGCCGGCAAGGTCACGCCGTACGAGCTCTACCCCGGCAAGGGCCGCGGCACCGGCGGCGTCCGGGCGCAGCGGTTCCTCAAGGGCGAGGACGCGCTCATCCTCGCGTGGGTCGGGCAGGGCCCTGCCCGTGCCACGGGCTCCGGTGGCCAGGCCGTCGACCTGCCCGAGGTCGACCAGCGCCGCGACGGGTCGGGCACGCCGCTCGCCTCGCCCATCACGGCGGTGGGCTGAATCCCGCGGTGGGCACCCCAGCGACACGATCGGGCCACCCCTACCCCGGTCTCGGCCTCTCGGCCGCGGTGGAGTCCACTACCCGCCGGACGGCGGAGCGAACGCCGCGGTGGTGCTCGCGGCAGACCCGACCTTCCGGGACGTCCTGGACGAGCGGACGGTCTGGGTCCCGACCGTCGAGCCCTACGTGCCCGGACGGTTCTTCGAGCGCGAGCTCCCGCCGCTGCTCGCGGTGCTCACGCAGGTACCCGCTCTCGACCTGCTGATCATCGACGGCTACGTGACGCTCGACCCGGACGGGACACCGGGTCTGGGCGCGCACGTGGTGCGGTCGAGCACCGTTCCGACGGTCGTCGGTGTCGCCAAGACGCCGTTCCGGTCCGCGACGCACGCCGCCGAGGTCCTGCGGGGTACGAGTGCCCGTCCTCTGCACGTCACGGCGGCAGGGATCGACCTGGGCTCCGCGGCACGACTGGTCACGGACCTCCCCGGCGGCGGGCGCATCCCAGACCCGCTGCGGCGCGTCGACCGGATCGCGCGCTCCGTCCCCGATAGCCCGCTGCGTCTCGCCGAGCGTGTCGGCCGTGGAGATCCGGCGACGTCGCGCTGAGCCCGTCCGGCGTCCAGGCGCTGACCGAGGCTCCCGCTCACGGATCCTCGCCACCGCCTGCGAACCAGGTACTGCCAGAACCCTGTTGGAGCGGGACTCCCAGGAGGCCACGCACCAGGTGTCGAATGGTGATCGCACCTGATCCCCACCGGCAACGGAGAGCTCCTTGAAGGCCACCGTCATCTACGGCGCGGGCGACGTCCGCGTCGAGACCCGTCCCGACCCGACCATCGTCGAGCCGACCGACGCGATCGTGCGCACGGTGCGCGCGTGCGTCTGCGGCTCCGACCTGCACCCGTACCGCTCCATGGCGCACACCGAACAGGGCGTCCCGATCGGCCACGAGCTGCTGGGCGTCGTGGAGGAGACCGGGTCGGCCGTCACGACCGTCCGCCCGGGCGACCTCGTCATCGCGCCGTTCGCGTGGTCGGACAACACGTGCCCCGTGTGCCGCGACGGTTTCCAGACCGCGTGCCCGCACGGCGGCTTCTACGGCAACCCCGGCGACGTGGGCGGTCAGCAGGCCGAGCTCGCGCGCATCCCGCTCGCCGACGGCAGTCTCGTCGCCGTGCCGGACGTCGACGAGACGAGCCCGCTCCTGCCGTCGCTGCTCACCCTCTCGGACGTCTACCTCACCGGCTACCACGCCGCGCACATGGCGCGCGTGTCCGCGCGGACGACCGTCACCGTGATCGGCGACGGCGCGGTCGGGCTGTCCGCCGTGCTCGCCGCACGGCAGATGGGCGCCGAGCGCATCATCCTCATGGGCCGCCACACGTCGCGGACCGACCTGGGGCGCGAGTGGGGCGCGACCGACGTCGTCGCCGAGCGGGGCGCCGAGGGGATCCAGCGGGTCCTCGACGTCACGGACGGCCTGGGCAGCCACGTCGTGCTGGAGGCCGTCGGGCACATGCCCGCCTACGAGCAGTCCTACGGCGTCGTCCGCGCGGGCGGCGTCATCAGCCGCGTCGGCGTGCCGCAGTACGAGGACGCGCCGGTCGGCTTCGGCTCGCTGTTCGGCCGCAACATCACCCTCACCGGCGGGCCCGCGCCCGTCCGCGCGTACCTCGAGGACGCGATCCCGCAGGTGCTCCGCGGCGAGATCGACCCCGGCCGGGTGTTCGACAAGACCGTCGCGATCGACGACATCGCCGAGGGCTACGCCGCGATGGACCGCCGCGAGTCGCTCAAGACGATCGTCGCGTTCTGAGCCGCACCCTGACAGGAGGAGAGGCATGAGCACCGAGAGGCAGCCGACGACGCCGACCGTGAAGGGACCCGCCGCCTGGTTCACCGGCGACGTCTGGTTCAACGCCTACTACGCGGGCACGGAGCCGTCCCGGTCGCGCCTGAACCTCGTGCGCTTCGCCCCCGGGGCGCACACCGCGTGGCACCGGCACGCCGTCGGGCAGACCCTGCACGTCACCGAGGGGTTCGGCTACGTGCAGTCGCGGGGCGAGGAGGTCGTCGAGCTCCGGCCGGGCGACACCGTCTACACGCCTCCGGGCGAGTGGCACTGGCACGGCGCGAGGGGCGACAGCTTCCTGTGCCACCTCGCGCTGTGGGAGGCGCCCGCACCGGGCGCCGACGAGCCGGAGACGACGTGGGGCGACCTCCTCACGCCCGAGGCGTACCCGGGCTGACGTGACCGCGCGGGCGGGGCGCGAGACCCTCCCGCCCGCGCGGCCCGCCGTCGTCCCGACGTAACGTGAAAGACGTGGAGGCCATGGACAACCGTTCCGAGGTGCGCGAGTTCCTCATGAGCCGCCGAGCCCGGGTGACGCCCGAGCAGGCCGGCATCGAGACGTTCGGCGGCCGCCGACGGGTCGAGGGCCTGCGGCGCGACGAGGTCGCCCGGCTCGCGGGCGTGAGCGTGGACTACTACACGCGGCTCGAGCGCGGGAACCTGCGGGGCGTGTCCGACGTCGTGCTCGAGTCCGTCGCGCGCGCCCTGCTGCTCGACGCCGCCGAGCGCGAGCACCTGCTCGACCTCGCGCGCACCGCGAACCCCGTCGGCGCCCGCCCGCAGCGCGGCCACGGCGACACGCCGGTGCGCCCCGAGCTGCAGTACCTGCTCGACGCGATCACCACGGCGCCCGCGTTCATCCAGAACAACCGCATGGACCTCGTCGCCGCGAACGCGCTCGGGTACGCGATGTACGCGCCGATGGTCGCGGGCTCCGCGGGCCCGGCCAACTTCTCGCGGCACATCTTCCTCGACCCCGCGTCGCACGACTTCTACCCCGACTGGGACCGCGCGGCCTGGACGAACGTCACGATCCTGCGTCGCGAGGCCGGCCGCAGCCCGCACGACCGGCGCCTCCAGGCGCTCGTAGGCGAGCTGTCGACGCGCAGCGAGCGGTTCCGCGAGCTGTGGGCGTCCCACGACGTGCGGCGGCACTACGCCGGGCAGAAGACGTTCCGCCACCCCGTCGTCGGGGACCTCGAGCTGCACTACCAGACGCTCGAGCTCCACGGCGACCCCGGGCTCGGCATGACCGTGTACACCGCGACGCCGGGCTCCCCGACCGAGGAGTCGCTGCGCCTGCTCGCGTCGTGGGCGGCCACCGAGGCCGCGGCCGCCGCGCCGTCCCGCACCGACTGAGAGGAACCCATGGACCTGGACGACCTGCTGGCCGAGCTCGACGCCGGTCGGACGATCCTCGGCGGATCGCCGCTGCACACCGTCATGCACCGCACGAGCCAGGAGGCGCTGCGCATCGCCGGCGAGCTCAACGGCGCCTACCGCTCGCCCGAGCGCGTCCGCGAGCTGCTCGCAGAGCTGACGGGCAGGCCCGTGCACGAGTCCGTGAACCTCTTCCCGCCCTTCACGGCCGACTTCGGCAAGAACCTCACCCTCGGCCGGGACGTCTTCATCAACTCCGGCTGCCGGTTCCAGGACCAGGGCGGCATCGTCGTCGGGGACGGCTGCCTCATCGGTCACAACGCCGTCCTCACGACGCTCAACCACGACCTCGACCCCGCCCGACGCGCCGACCTGCACCCCGCGCGCGTCGTCCTCGGCCGCAACGTGTGGCTCGGCGCGAACGTGACCGTCCTCCCCGGTGTGACGATCGGGGACGACGCCGTGGTCGGGGCCGGCTCCGTCGTCACCCGGGACGTCCCCGCACGCACCGTCGTCGTCGGCACGCCCGCGCGCGTCGTCCGCTCGCTCGACGCCTGAGCCACGGCTCGGCTCGGAAGGAACCGGCTCAGCACTGAGCGGCGAGCGTCACGTCGACGCCCACGCGGCGCTGCCCTTCTCCTCGACAGAGGCCGCTGCGGCGCGCTCCCGGCGCAGCACGCCGAGGACGAGGAGCACCTGCCCGACGACATACGTGAGCATCACCCAGAAGCCGTGCGCGGGCAGGGCGTACCAGGGCGCGAACGCGTCGAGGGCGATGAGCGCGTCGGACACGAGGAAGACCGCGCCGCCGACGGCGGCGAGGCGGTCCACGCCGGTCGCGGTCACGGCCATCAGCACGAGGCACGCGCCGTAGACGACGACCGGGACGAGGAGCGACCCGGCACCCGGCCCGCACGCGGCGACGAGGACGAGGAACGCGAGAAGGTACGGCGCGAGGGCGAGCGGACGGCGCAGCACGGACCCCGCGCGGTAGGGCCAGAACGCGAGCGTGTACGTCACCTGGGCGCACAGGAAGAAGCCCACCATGACGAGGAACGCGGCATCGCCGTCGGCGAGGTCGGGGGCGGTGTCGCCGAGCCACGAGAAGCCCAGCGCGACGAGCGTGAGGCGGACCAGCCGCGAGCGCCGGGCCGGGCCGTCGCCGTCGAGTCGTCGTGTCGCGAGCCACAGGCAGACGGCGAGGACGGGCATGAGGAACCACTGCGACGTGTCGGCGAGCGTCGAGGCGCCCGCGAGGTGGGCGACGAGGTGGACGAGGGTGAGCAGGGCGAGCGCGCCCCACGCGGCGAGCATGGGTGTCGGGACTCCTTCGGTGGTGCTGCCGGCGTCGTTGCCGGGACGAGCGATTGTAGGCCCGGACGTCGTCACCTCCGGACCGCGTCGTCGCGGGCCCCTGCGGCGACCGACTCCATCGCCGCCCAGCAGCGGGCGAGGAGCTCGGCGACGTCGGCGGGGCTCGATCCCCGGCCGCGCTCGGCCGGCAAGATCGTCAGCCGGATCGGCGGCCGCGGACGCCACCAGGGCCGACGGCCGTAGGTGAAGACCATCGGCACGACCGGCACGCCCAGCCGGCAGGCGTACACGAACGCGCCGCGCCGGAACGGCCGCAGCGTCGTGTCGTACATGACCAGCGCGCCCTCGGGGAAGAAGTGGACGCCCTGACCGGCGTCGACGGTCCGGCGCAGCCGCGCCTCGAACGCGGCGAGCTCTCCCGGCCCGCGGGGCAGCGGGACGGCGAGCAGGTGGCTGACCAGGACGCCCGCCACGGGCAGGTGGAAGTTCGAGGGCTGGGAGACGACGGCGGCCCTCCTGCCACGGAACTGCCCGGCGACCCACGGGCCGTCCAGGTAGTGCACGTGGTTCGCGACCGAGACGACCCCGCCGCGCTCGGAGGCGAGGTGCTCGCGCCCCGTGACCCGCAGCCCGTGGACGGCGTACCCGTACCACCGCACGACGGCCATGGCGACGTCGAAGAAGACGCCGTCGAAGCGGCTCCAGAGCCGTGGTGTCGTGTGCCGGCCCGGGCGGTCAGCGCCCATGCGAAGGCCCCCGCGCCCGGCCCTCGGTCTCGTCCCTGTCGACCGCTGCCGGGGTCGCCGTGTCCCTTCCCGGTCCCCGTCCCTCGTCGATCGCCTGGCGCAGCATGTCCTCGATCTGCGGGACGCACACGTCGAGCGCGTGCTCCCGGCCGACCGCGGCGTAGGCCGGGCCCATCAGGGCTCGCTCGTCGTCGTGCTCGACCCAGTAGTCGATCCTTCGCGCGAGGTCCCCCGCGTCCCCGGCGCGGAACAGGCTCCGCTCGTCGAGCGCGAACTGACCGGTCGCCGACGCGCGGGAGTCGGAGATCACGGGGACCAGGCCGGTCGCGACGGCCTCGAGACACCCGAGCGCCTCGATCTCCGCGTCGGCGGCGTGCACGTAGAGGTCGCTCGTCGCGAGCACGTCCCGGAGCTCGTCCTGGGTGAGGAACCCGATCCGCGGCGGGTGCGGCAGCGTCGCCCCCTGCTGCGCGTACCGCGCGGCGAGCGGCCCGCGACCGGCGAGCACGACCTGGATGCGGTCGGCGTGCCGGGACCGGCGCACCGCGTCGAGGAGCACGTCCTGCCGCTTCTCGCGTGACAGCCGGCCCGTCATGGTGATGACGAACCTGCCGTCCAGGTCGGCGCTCTTGGTCAGGCTCCGCGGGACGACGTGCGGGACGAACGCCGGATCGACGCCGTTCGACACCACGTGCAGGTTCGCCCGGTACCGGTGGGCGCGCAGCTCCTCGGCGATGAACCGGCTGGGGCAGTGGACGTGCCCGAACCGGTCGTAGAACGGCCGGAACACCGCGTACACGAGATCGTTGAGCGGCCCGACCCGCCCCACGCCGAGGCTGTACGTGACGTTCTCCGGCTGCACGTGGAACGCGGCGGTGGACGGGACGCCGAGCGCGTCCGCGAGCCGCTTGGCCCGGGAGCCGAGCCAGAACGGCGACATGACGTGCGCGACGTCGGCCCAGCCCAGGGCGTCGCGCAGCACGTCGTCGTCGGGCTTGGCGAGGACCCAACCCTGGCCCGCGATCACCCGGTCGAAGCCCGGGACGCCGAGCGGCTCCAGCCGGTAGTGCACGACGCCGTCCGCGCGGTTCTCAGGGTCGGTGTCACCCGGGCGGGTCGTGCCTCGGCAGCACGCGACGCGCACCTCGTGGCCGCGCCCACGCAGGGCGACGGCGAAGCGACGCGCGGAGATCGTGGTCCCGTTGGTGGGATCCTCGAACTGGTCGATGACGAGCAGGACGCGCACCCGCGGCTCCCTTGCGACGCGCGGCGCGTGGTCCGCGCCTGCTGACGGGATGGCGTCAGGCTAGGCGACCACCCTGGACCGGGCGCGGAACCGCCGGGGGCGTGTCGTCTCGTCCCTGGGTCGCTGCCGTGGCGGCGCCCCCGCGCGCGGGGCTCGCTGGTCAGCGCTGGGGTGCGGGTGCCCGCTCCGTGGGCGTGTCGGCGACCAGGACGCGCCCGTCGCGCACCTGGGCCGCGAAGACCGCCAGCGGCCTGCGGTCCTTGCCCCCGGCGTCGAGCACCGCGCCGGTGTCGACGTCCCACACCTGCTTGAGCATGGGGGTGGTGACCGTGTCGACGTCGCGCTCCACGCCGTCGTCGCCGGTCACGCGGTGCGTGCCGACGAGGCCGCGCGACATGACGTTGGCGCCCGAGTACGGGTCCCGCTGCTGGACGGCGCGCACGGTGCCGTCGGCGAGCCGGAAGACCGCGACCTGGGTGTCGCCCAGGAGCGCGCCGGCCCCGCGCTCCGGGTCGAGGTCGTCGAGCGCGCAGATGTCGACGAACGTGCTCATCGGGCCTCCTCCAGCTCAACGCGGGCGGCGAGGAGCGCGACGTCGCGAGCGACGCGCGGGTCGGGGTAGGCGACGGCGTCGCCCTCGTCCGCGGGACGGACCTGGCCGCGCTCGGGGACGAACGCGAGGTCGCCGTCGACCGCCTCAGGCGCGTTGACGAACGGCGTGAACTTGCGCAGCTTGGCCGGGTCGGCGAGCGTCGCGCCCCACTCGTCCTCGTAGTCGCGCACGTGCTCGGCCATCGCGGCCTCGAGCTGGTCCGCGATCCCGAGCGAGTCCTCGACGACGACGCGCCGCAGCTCGTCCAGCCCTCCCGCGCGCTCCGCGACCCACGGCGCCGTGCGCTGCAGGCGGTCGGCCTCCTGGACGTAGAGCATGAGGAACCGGTCGACGTAGCGGACCAGGGTCTCGTCGTCGAGGTCCTCGGCGAGGAGCTGGGCGTGGGCCGGCTGGGCTCCGCCGTTGCCGCCGACGTAGAGGTTCCAGCCCTTGTGCGTCGCGATGATCCCGACGTCCTTGCCGCGCGCCTCCGCGCACTCGCGCGCGCAGCCCGAGACGCCGAACTTGATCTTGTGCGGCGAGCGCAGCCCGCGGTAGCGCAGCTCGAGCCGGACCGCCATCGCCGACGAGTCCTGCACGCCGAACCGGCACCACGTGCGCCCGACGCACGTCTTCACCGTGCGCAGCGACTTCCCGTACGCGTGCCCGGACTCAAAGCCCACGGCGGTCAGGCGCCGCCAGATCTCCGGGAGCTGGTCGAGCCGCGCGCCGAACATCGCCAGCCGCTGGCCGCCGGTCACGCGCACGTAGAGCCCGAAGTCGTCGGCGACCTTCGCGAACTCCAGGAGCTGGTCGGCACGCACCTCTCCCCCGGGCATCCGTGGGATCACCGAGTACGTGCCGTTCTTCTGCAGGTTCGCCATGACGTGGTCGTTGGTGTCCTGCAGCGCGGCCTGCTCGCCCTCCAGGACGTGCCCGCGACGCAGGGTCGAGAGGATCGACGCGACCGTCGGGCGGCAGACCGCGCACCCGCGCCCTGTCCCGTGCGCCGCGACGACCTCGGTGAACGTGCGGAGGCCCTCCTCGCGGACGAGCCGGTACAGCGTGGCGCGGGACATCGCGAAGTGCTCGCACAGCGCGTCCGAGACCGTGACGCCCGCCCGGGAGAGCTCGGCGTTCAGCAGCTTGGTGAGCGCAGGCACGCACGACCCGCACACCGTGCCGGCCGTCGTGCACTCCTTGACCTGCCCGATCGTCCGGCAGCCGCGCTCGGTCACGGCCGAGCGGACCGTCCCGGCGTCGACGTTGTTGCACGAGCACACGACGGCCTCGTCGGGCAGCTCGGTGTCGGCCAGGCCCTCGCCGTCGGGCGCGATGACGGCGGCGGGGTCGGCGCCGAGGGGGCGGCCGAGCAAGGGTCGCAGCGCGGAGTAGAGCTCGATGTCGCCGACGAACACTCCACCCAGCAGCGTCGTCGCGTCGTCCGAGAGCACGAGCTTGCGGAACCGGCGGTGGATCGGGTCGACGAACGACACCTCCAGCGCGCCCGCGCTCACCGCGTTGACGTCGCCGAACGACGCCGCCTCGACGCCCACGCCCTTGAGCTTCGTGCCGTCATCGGCGCGGCGGTGCACGCGCTCGCCACCGAGGAAGCGGTCGACGACGACGTCCGCCATGTCGTTCCCCGGCGCGACCAGGCCCGCGCACACGCCGTCGACCGACGCGCACTCGCCGATCGCCCAGACACCCGGGTCGGACGTCTGGCAGGCCTCGCCGACGACGACGCCGCCGCGCTCGCCGATGGCCAGGCCCGCCTCGCGCGCCACGCGGTCACGCGGGCGGATGCCCACGGAGAAGACGACGACGTCCGTCGGGAGCGCGGACCCGTCGGTCAGCTCGACGGACCCCACGGACCCGTCGCCCGCGGGCAGGAACCGGTGGGCGCCCGCGCCCGTGCGCACCGTGACGCCCAGGTCCTCGATCAGCAGGCGCAGCATCTCGCCGCCGCCCTGGTCGAGCTGGACGCTCATGAGGCGATCGGCGAACTCGACGACGGTGGCCTCGGCGCCCAGGCGCTGGAGCGCGGCGGCTGCCTCGAGACCAAGGACGCCGCCGCCCACGACGACGCCGCGCACCGCCCGGCCCAGCGCCCGCTCGCGCAGGCGGACCCACTCGGCCAGCCGCTCGACGTCGTCCAGCGTGCGGTACGTGAACAGGCCCGGCAGGTCCGTGCCCTCCGCGCGCGGCGTCCACGCCCACGAGCCCGTCGCGAGCACCGCGCGGTCGTAGTGGACCTGGCGCCCCGAGCGGGTCGTCACGACGCTCGCCGTGCGGTCCAGCGACGCGACCGCGTCACCCGCGACGAGCGTGACGCGCGGGTCGTCCCACACGCCGCGGTCGAGCGCGAGCGCCTGGGCGTCGCGCGCGTCGAACCACTCCGACAGGTGCACGCGGTCGTACGGCTCGTGCGGCTCGTCGCCGATCACCGTGAGCGACCAGCCGCCCTCGGGGTCGCGCGAGCGCAGGCCCGCGACCAGGCGGTGGGCCGTCATGCCGGCGCCGACGACGACGATCCGGTCGCCGTCCAGGGGACCGCCGGCGGCGGGAACGAGCGCGTCCGACGGGGAGTGAGAGAGGGAGGCCACGAGGAGCACTTTCGAGAGGCGGGGGCTGCGTCGAGGTCCCGGTCCGGGTGCGACCGGTGCCCTGCTCCCGACCCTAGGGGAGGTGGTCTGACCACATCACCCGTCTGGGACCAAGGTCCTCAGTACCCCCATCGAAGGCCATCACGTGCGCGCCCCGGCGCGGTGCGGACGGCACGACGCCGCGCCCCCAGGACGGGGACGCGGCGTCGGGAGGTGGGCGCGTCGGACGTCGGCCGCGGTGGCCGGACGACCGTGCGCGAGACCGTGCGTCAGACGTTCGCGAGCTCGCGGTCCTCGTCCGCCACGGACCGCTGGTCCTCGTAGCGACGCACGACGCGGCTCACGGTGGACCGCGACGCCGAGACCTTCTGGGCGATCTCGCGCTGGTTCATGCCCTGGCGGGCGAGCTCGACGATGCGGCGGTCGCGCTCCGCGGTCGGGTCCTCGCCGAGCGACGCGTCGTCGGCCTCCGTCGCCGCGGCCTGCGCACCGTTCGTGCCGCCGACGAGGTCGAAGACCTCGACGCGCCGGGTGTGACCCGTCACGGCCGGGGGCTCCACGACCGGCGCCGTGCTGTCGTCCTCCGGAGCGGGCTGGTCCCAGGGGAGCGGACGCCCGAACAGCTCCTTCACCCGCGCCTCGAGATCGGGGAGCGCCTCGAACGCCGTCTCGGGCACGTAGGGCTTCTCGTCGTTCGCCTCGCGCGCAGGCTCGATCTCCGGCTCCGGCTCCGGCTCCACGTCCCGCTCGACGGCGGGCGCCTCGGCCGGTGCGACGGCGGCCGCGCTCTCCTGGCGCTGCTCGACCGCCGGAAGGTCGCGGGCCTGCTCGACGGGCGTCGGGGTCTCCGTGCGGACCTCGGCGTCGCGCGCGGACTCCAGCGCGAGGGTCTCCTGGCGGTGCGTCTCGACGAGCGTCGCGGCCGGCGCGGCGGTCCGGGCCACGACGACTGCCGCCGCCTCGGTCGGCCCGGCGACCTCGGCCGACCCGCGGGCGGTGCCGCGCTTCACCGAGCTCGCCCCGATGAGGTCGAGCCGGTTGCCGTGGCGCTCCGCCGCCTCGAGGCGGTCGACCCAGACCTGCATGCGGCGCTCGAAGTCCTCGACCGTCAGCAGCTTGAGCGCGGCGTCGCGAGCGGCGCGCTGGCGCTCGTGCGCGGCGCGGACCTTGCGCAGGTCCCCGGCCGAGCCAGCGCTGTCGGCGCGTGCGTCGCGCCACTGCTCCAGCGCGGAGACGTACCCGTGGACGCGCAGCTCACGACGACGCTCCTCGAGCGTGTGGCCCGTCACCATGTGCCGCTCCCCCACGAGGGCCAGGTGCCACATGAGCGCGGCCACCAGCGGCGGCACGAACCGGAACACCACCATGTACGGGGTGCTCGCCGTCGGGACCGCGATCTCGTGCAGCGCCGCGAACAGACCCGACGTGCCCGAGAGCACCCACGTCAGCGCGAGGAGCACCCCGTACGGGCGGCCCTCCAGCGCCGCGTTGCGCGCCATGAGCGCCACGGCGACGAGGCTGATCTCGAGGAAGCCCGCGAGCCCGTACGCCTCGAGCGGCGACATGTGCGCCACCTCGAGTCCGAACAGGACCATGCCGCTGTACGCCAGCGCGGTGGCGATGGTCGCCGCGATGACCACCGCGACCATCGGGAGGTGCCGGCCGCGATAGCGCACCTGCCGCGGGGAACCGCCCGCGCCGGTCTGGTCCTGCTGTGTCACGTCATCCTCCGAAAAGTGGTGTGGGCGCACATATCCCAACACTCAGGACAGTCCTCGTCAACGCACCGGAAGGATCGCAATCGGATCGTGAGCAGCGGAGGTCCGGAGCGGCACGTCCGCGGGCCGCACCCTGCGGGTCGTACGGCCGGAGACAGCACGACGCCGCGCCCCCGAGGGGACGCGGCGTCGTGGACGGACGGGTGGATCGTCAGACGTTGAACCCCAGCGCGCGGAGCTGGTCCTTGCCGTCGTCGGTGATCTTCTCCGGGCCCCACGGCGGCATCCAGACCCAGTTGACGCGGAAGCCGTCGACGAGGCCCTCGAGGGCCTGCGCGGACTGGTCCTCGATGACGTCGGTCAGCGGGCACGCCGCGGACGTGAGGGTCATGTCGATGACGGCGTGGTTGTTCTGGTCGATCTGGATGCCGTAGACGAGGCCGAGGTCGACGACGTTGATGCCGAGCTCGGGGTCGATGACGTCGCGCATCGCCTCTTCGACGTCGGCGACGTTCGGCGGGCTGGGCGCGACGCCCTCGGCAGGTGCGCCGGTCTCGGTGGTCATCGGTTCTCCTCCGTCGTTCCCCGCGCGGCGAGCGCCGCGTCGGAAGCTGCTGCGGTGCGGGCGCTCAGCGCGCCCGAGGTGACGAGCGAGTCGCGCAGCGCGGCCCAGCCGAGCAGGGCGCACTTGATGCGAGCAGGGTACTGCGAGACGCCCGTGAACACCGTGGCGTCGCCCAGCTCGTCCTCCGCGGCCTCGTCGAGGCCCTTGCCGCGCGAGCCCATGAGCTCGCGGAAGACCTCGCCCAGGTGCTCGGCCTCGGTCACGGGCCGCCCCGACACGAGGTCGGTGAGCACGGACAGGGACGCCTGCGAGATGCTGCAGCCCTGTCCCTCCCAGCTCACGCGGCCGATCGTGTCGCCGGCGAGCTCGACGCGCAGCGTCACCTCGTCGCCGCACGTGGGATTCACCTGGTGCGACTGGCCGCTCGCCGCGCCGTCCGCCACCTCGACCAGGCCCCGGCCGTGCGGGGTCTTCGCGTGGTCGAGGATGACCTGCTGGTACATCTGCTCGATCGAGCTCATCGGGTCCTCTCTCAGTCCACCGAGAAGAACGCGCGCACCCCGGCCAATGCTTCCCGGAACGCGTCGACGTCCTCGCGCGTGGTGTACACCGACGCGGACGCGCGCGCGGTCGCGGCGATCCCGAAGCGGCGGTGCAGGGGCTGGGCGCAGTGGTGACCGACGCGCACGGCGATGCCGGCGTCGTCGAGCACCTGGCCGACGTCGTGCGCGTGCACGCCGTCCACGACGAACGACACGACCGCGAGGCGGTCGGCCGGCTCGCGCGGGCCGATGATGCGCACGCCGGGGATCTCCCCGATCCGCAGCAGCTCGGCGGCCAGCTCGTGCTCGTGCGCCGCGACGCCCTCCATGCCGAGCTCGTGCAGGTACTTCGCGGCGGCGCCGAACCCGACGACCTGCGCGACGGCCTGCGTGCCCGCCTCGAACCGCTGCGGCGGGGCCATGTACGACGACTCGGTCATCGTGACGACCTCGATCATCGACCCGCCGGTCGTCACGGGCGGCAGCGCCTCGAGCAGCTCGCGCCGCCCGTACAGTGCGCCGACGCCTGTCGGCCCGAGCATCTTGTGCGCCGAGAACGCCGCGAAGTCCACGCCGAGCGCGGGCAGGTCCACCGGCAGGTGCGGCACGGACTGGCACGCGTCGAGCACGGTGAGCGCCCCGACCTCGCGCGCGCGGGCCACGATCGGCTCGACGGGCGTGATCGCGCCCGTCACGTTCGACACGTGCGCGAACGCGACGACCCGCGTCCGCTCCGTGATGACCGTCGCGGCGTCCTCGACGCGCACGCGCCCGTCGTCGTCCACCTCGAACCAGCGCAGGACGGCGCCCGTGCGGGCGGCGAGCTCCTGCCACGGCACGATGTTCGCGTGGTGCTCCGCCTCCGTGATGACGATCTCGTCGCCCGGCGCGAGCGCGAAGCGGCGGGCCGCCTCTCCCCCGCGGCCGAGCGTCGCGTTCGAGATCCCGTACGCGACGAGGTTGATCGCGGCCGTCGCGCCGGAGGTCCAGACGATCTCGCCCGGACGTGCCCCGACGAACGCCGCGACGTCCGCGCGGGCGTCCTCGAACGCCTCGGTCGCCTCCTCGGCGAGCTGGTGCGCGCCGCGGTGCACGGCCGCGTTGCGCTCCTCGTAGAAGTCGACCTCGGTGTCGAGGACGACCTGCGGCTTCTGCGACGTCGCCGCGGAGTCGAGGTAGACGAGCGGACGACCACCGCGCACGGTGCGCTCGAGCAGCGGGAAGTCCGCCCGCACGGCGGCGAGCTCGGTCGCCGTCAGGGGGGAGCTGTGCGCGGTGGTCGTCATGGTCGTCTCCTCAGAGGTGGTGCTGCCGCTCAGGCCGAGGCGGCCGAGGCGGACTCGACCGAGCCGGAGAGGTAGCGGTCGTAGCCCTCCTCCTCCAGGCGGTCGGCCAGCTCCGAGCCACCCTCCTCGGCGACCTTGCCGTCGACGAAGACGTGGACGAAGTCCGGCTTGATGTAGCGCAGGATGCGCGTGTAGTGCGTGATGAGCAGGATGCCCGCGTCCGTCGCGCCGTGGACGCGGTTCACGCCCTCGGAGACGATGCGCAGCGCGTCGACGTCGAGGCCCGAGTCCGTCTCGTCGAGGACGGCGAACTTCGGCTTGAGGAGCTCCATCTGGAGGATCTCGTGGCGCTTCTTCTCACCACCGGAGAAGCCCTCGTTGACCGAGCGCTCGGCGAAGGAGTCGTCCATGCGCAGGCGCTCCATGGCGCCCTTGACGTCCTTGACCCAGTGGCGCAGCGCGGGGGCCTCGCCGTCGATCGCGGTCTTCGCGGTGCGCAGGAAGTTCGACACGGAGACGCCGGGGACCTCGACCGGGTACTGCATGGCGAGGAACAGGCCCGCGCGGGCGCGCTCGTCGACGCTCATCGCGAGGACGTCCTCGCCGTCGAGCGTCACCGTACCGCTGGTGACCTGGTACTTGGGGTGGCCGGCGATCGAGTAGGCGAGCGTGGACTTGCCCGAGCCGTTCGGGCCCATGATGGCGTGGACCTCGCCGCTGGCGATCGTCAGGTCGACGCCGCGCAGGATCGGCTTCGGCCCTTCCTTGGTGTCGACGCTGACGTGCAGGTCGCGGATCTCGAGAGTGGACATGTGGTTCTTCTCCAAGAGGTTCTGGTGAGCCGTGGGGCGCGCGCGGCGCGCCAGGTCAGTGCTGGTGGGTCGGCTGACGGGTCAGGTGGGAGCGACGACGCGGTCGACGTCGACGAGCACCTGCTCGCCGTCGACCGTCACCGGGTACACGGGCACGGGGCGCATCGCGGGGAGCGCGGTCGGCATGCCGGTCCGCACGTCGAACTGCGAGCCGTGCAGCCAGCACTCGACGAAGCAGCCCTCGACCTCGCCGTCCGACAGGGACACGGCCCCGTGGGAGCAGATGTCCGAGATCGCGTGCCAGTCGCCGTCCCCGTCGCGGATGACCGCGACCTCGACGACGCGCCCGTCCTCGGCCGGGAGCTCGACGCGGAGCGCCTCCTCCGGGCCGAGGTCGGACGTCGTGCAGGCGGGCTGTGCGGTCACGCCGTCGCCTCGGCGGGCTCGGCGCTCCCGTCGATGATCGACATGGACTTGCTCAGCTCGCGCTCGATCGCCTCGAGCAGGCGCTCCTCGACCGACGCGACGCCGATCTCCTGGATGAGCTCGGCGAAGAAGCCGCGGACGACGAGGCGGCGCGCCTCGGTCTCCGGGATGCCGCGAGCCTGCAGGTAGAAGAGCTGCTCGTCGTCGAACCGGCCGGTCGCGGACGCGTGCCCCGCGCCCTCGATCTCGCCCGTCTCGATCTCGAGGTTCGGCACCGAGTCCGCGCGCGCGCCGTCCGTGAGGACGAGGTTGCGGTTGAGCTCGTAGGTGTCCGTGCCCTCGGCCTCGGCCTGGATCAGCACGTCCCCGACCCACACGGCGTGCGCGCCCTCGCCCTGGAGCGCGCCCTTGTACGTGACGCGCGACTTGCAGCGCGGCACGGCGTGGTCGACGAACAGGCGGTGCTCCTGATGCTGGTCCGCGTCCGCGAAGTAGAGGCCGACCATCTCGACGTCGCCGCCCTCGGCCGTGAACGTCGCGTCCGGGGTGATGCGCACGACGTCGCCGCCGAGCGTCACGACCACGTGCTTGAGCCGCGCGTCGCGCCCGATGCGGGCGCGGTGCGACGACGCGTGCACGGCGCCGTCGGCCCAGTCCTGGACGGACACGACCGTGAGGTGCGCGCCGTCCTCGACGACGATCTCGACCGTCTCGTTGAGCGTCGCGGTCCCGACGTGGTCGAGCACGACGACGGCCTCCGAGTGCCGCTCGGCGCGCACGAGGACGTGGCTCGCGGTCGGCGTCGTGCCGTGACCCTCGACGCGCACGGACGTCACGTCGGACGCGACGGCCTCCTTGGGCACCGTGACGACCGTGGCCTGCTCGAACGCGTTCCACGCCGTGACGGCCGTGCGGTCGCCGGGCTTGCCGGCCGTGCCGAGCCGCTCGTCGTCGCGACCGACGATCGCGACCTCGACCTCGGGGGCCTCGACGACCGTGACGCGCACGTCGCCGCCGCCGCTCTGCCCGACGAGCTTCTCGTCGAACAGCGGCGCGAGGCGCGCGACGGGCGAGAAGCGCCACTCCTCCTCGCGCCCGGAGGGCACGGGGATGTCGGCGAGGTCGAACGACGTGAGCCGCTCGGCGCGCGAGCCCTGGGGCACGACGCCGTGCGAGTGCGCCCCGTCGGCCTGCGCGCGCGAGTGGTCGGTGGTCAGACCGGCCTCTTCGGGAATGGTGGTGGTGGTCATATCAGCCGACGGACCCTTCCATCTGCAGCTCGATGAGGCGGTTGAGCTCGAGCGCGTACTCCATGGGCAGCTCGCGCGCGATGGGCTCGACGAACCCGCGCACGATCATGGCCATCGCCTCGGTCTCCTCCATGCCTCGGGACATGAGGTAGAACAGCTGGTCCTCGCTCACCCGCGAGACCGTCGCCTCGTGCCCCATGGACACGTCGTCCTCGCGGACGTCGACGTACGGGTAGGTGTCGGACCGGGAGATCTGGTCGACGAGCAGCGCGTCGCACAGCACGGTCGAGGCCGAGTGCGAGGCGCCCTCGAGGACCTGGACCAGGCCGCGGTACGACGTGCGGCCACCGCCGCGCGCGACCGACTTCGACACGATGGACGACGACGTGTGCGGCGCCGCGTGGACCATCTTGGCCCCGGCGTCCTGGTGCTGGCCCTCGCCCGCGAACGCGATCGAGAGCGTCTCGCCGCGCGCGTGCTCGCCGAGCAGGTAGATCGCCGGGTACTTCATGGTGACCTTGGAGCCGATGTTGCCGTCGACCCACTCCATCGTCGCGCCCTCGGCCGCGGTCGCCCGCTTGGTCACGAGGTTGTACACGTTGTTCGACCAGTTCTGGATGGTCGTGTACCGCACGCGGGCGTTCTTCTTGACGATGATCTCGACGACCGCGGAGTGCAGCGAGTCCGACGAGTAGATCGGCGCGGTGCAGCCCTCGACGTAGTGCACGTACGAGCCCTCGTCCGCGATGATCAGCGTCCGCTCGAACTGGCCCATGTTCTCCGTGTTGATGCGGAAGTAGGCCTGGAGCGGGATCTCGACGTGCACGCCCGGGGGCACGTAGACGAACGACCCGCCCGACCACACGGCCGAGTTGAGCGCGGCGAACTTGTTGTCGCCCGAGGGGATGACGGTGCCGAAGTACTCCTGGAAGAGCTCCGGGTGCTCGCGCAGCGCGGTGTCCGTGTCGAGGAAGATGACGCCCTGGCGCTCGAGCTCCTCGTTGATCTGGTGGTAGACCACCTCGGACTCGTACTGCGCGGCGACGCCCGCGACGAGGCGCTGCTTCTCCGCCTCGGGGATCCCGAGCTTGTCGTACGTCTCCTTGATGTCCTCGGGCAGGTCGTCCCACGAGGCGGCCTGCTTCTCCGTGGAGCGCACGAAGTACTTGATGTTGTCGAAGTCGATGCCCGTGAGGTCGGAGCCCCAGCTCGGCATGGGCTTCTTGTCGAAGAGGCGCAGGGCCTTGAGCCGCGTCTTGAGCATCCACTCGGGCTCGTCCTTCAGCGCCGAGATGTTGCGCACGACGTCCTCGGACAGGCCGCGCTGTGCGGCCTCGCCGGCGGCGTCGCTGTCGTGCCAGCCGTATCCGTAGGCACCGATCGAGGCGATGATCTCGTCGTCGGTCTGCTTCTCACCGGTCGGCTGGGCCGTGCCGGTGGCGTCCTGGGTGGGAGCGCTCATGGTCGTCCTTCCACTGTCCGTCGTGTGCGGGCGGGGGCAGTCGGTACAAGGTTCGTGCGGGGGGTGTCGTGCGTGCCTCGGGGCGGCGGTGCGCCCCTCGGGTCAGGTCTCGCCCGACGTCGGGCGACCGCGCGCCCGGACGTCGTGGTCGTGGCCTGCGTGAGCATGGCCGTCGTGGTCTCGGAGCGGGCGGGCCGCCCGCGGTGCGGGCACCGGGACGGGCATGCCCACCGGGACGTTCGTCGTGCACGCGTGCGCGCCCGTCGCGAGCGTCGAGAGGCGCTGCACGTGCGAGCCGAGCAGCTTGGCGAAGACCTGCGCCTCCGCCTCGCACAGCTGCGGGAACTCCTCGGCCACGTGCTGCACCGGGCAGTGGCCCTGGCACAGCTGGACCGCGGAGGTGCCGGGCACGGGGCGCACGCTCGCCGCGTAGCCGTCGTCCGCGAGCGCCGCCGCGAGCTGGGCGGCCCGGCCCTCGACGTCGCCCGCGTCGAGCCGACCCGCGTAGCGGTCGGCGAGCTCGGCGAGCCGGTCCTGGGCGAAGCGCTCGACGGCGTCCGGGCCCGCGACGTCGCGCAGGTACCGCAGCGCCTGGGTCGCGAGGTCGGCGTAGGTGCCGCTGAGCTCACCCTGTCCGGCCGACGTCGTCACGTACCGCCGCGCGGGGCGTCCGCGCATCCCGGTGGGGTGCCCGGCGTCGTGCACGGCGACGAGATCGTCCTCCTCGAGGAGGGCGAGGTGGCGCCGGACGGCGGCGGGGGTGATCCCGAGCGTGGCGGCGAGGTCGGCGGCGCTCACGGGGCCCGCGCTCGCCACGAGCTCGAGCACGCGCTCGCGCGTGCGGCGGTCGACGTCGGCGGCGGGCACAGCGGTCGGCGCCGCGGTCTGACCGCCTGCGGGGGTGGCAGCGCGCAGCGCGTCCGGTCGGACGGATCCTGCGGCCATGCTCACCTCCCGTGGTTCGTCCCGTGGGCGCGCGTGCGCTTGGCGCGGCCTGACACGGGGTGACAGATCTGGAACCGATATAGACAACATGGTTGTTCCCTAATTGCCCGAACGCAAGCAAGGCGACCCTCAGACCACCCCCTGAGGTGTCGAGATGTGGCGTACGCGACACCCGTGCGGTCCGGGCCGGGCGCCGACCCTGATCGGCGGACCCGCCCCCTAGAATCGGCCGGGTGCCCGCCCCCGCCGTGCTCGTGCACGACCTCGTCAAGCGCTACGACGGTCGTGCCGTCGTCGACGGCGTGTCCCTGACTGCCGAGCTGGGCGCGATCACCGCGGTGCTCGGCCCCAACGGCGCCGGCAAGACCACGACGGTCGAGTGCTGCGAGGGCCTGCGCTCCCCGGACGCCGGACGTGTCGAGGTCCTCGGGCTCGACCCCCTGACCGACGCGCGCGACCTGCGCCCGCGCGTCGGCGTCATGCTCCAGGACGGCGGGCTGCCGACGGGCGTGCGCGCCCTGGAGATGCTGCGGCACGTCGCGTCGATGTACGCGCGGCCGCGCGACGTCGGCGAGCTCACCGAGCGCCTCGGCCTGGAGAGCTTCGCGCGCACGACCGTCCGGCGGCTGTCCGGCGGCCAACGGCAGCGCCTCGCGCTCGCCGCGGCGATCGTCGGGCGTCCGGAGGTCGTCTTCCTCGACGAGCCGAGCGCGGGGATGGACCCGCAGAGCCGCCACGCCGTGTGGGAGCTCGTGCGAGAGCTGCGCGCCGAGGGCGTGGGGATCGTCCTCACCACGCACCTCATGGACGAGGCGGAGGACCTGGCCGACCACGTCTACGTCGTCGACCACGGGAAGGTCATCGCCGCGGGCGCGACGCGCGACCTGCTCGAGACCGGCGCCGACGGCGAGGCGGACCGCACCGTCCGCTTCGAGGCGACTCCTGCGCTCGACCTGGGCGGCCTGCGCGCCGCGCTCGCCGGGACGGGCGTGCCCGACGGCGTCGCCCCGGGCGCGTGGGCCATCGCCGAGCCGCAACCCGGCTCGTACACCCTCACCGGCCCCGCCGACCCCGCGACGCTCGTGGCACTGACGACGTGGCTCGCCGCGCGCGGCGTCCTCGCGTCGCGCGTCACGGTGGGCCGCCGCACGCTCGAGGACGTGTTCCTCGACCTCACGGGACGGCACCTGCGATGAGCGCGACCCCGACGTCGACCACGCCCGAGGCCGAGAGCCGGACGGGGGCCGCCGAGCTCGCCGCACCCGCGTGGCGCCGCGTGGTGGCCCAGACGGCGTTCGAGACGCGCATGATCCTGCGCAACGGCGAACAGCTCCTCGTGACGATCATCCTGCCCGTCATGCTCCTGCTCGGGCTCGTCCTCACGTCCTTCGTGGACCTCGACACGGGCGGCGCGACGCGCGTCGACTTCGTGACGCCGGGCGTGCTCGCGCTCGCCGTGATGTCGACGGCGTTCACGTCCCAGGCCATCGCGACCGCGTTCGACCGACGCAACGGCGTCCTGCGCCTCATGTCGACCACTCCCCTGGGCCGCGGCGGTCTCCTCGCGGGAAAGGTGCTCGGCGTCCTCGCGGTCGAGGTCGTGCAGGTCGTCGTCATCACGGGGGTCGCGCTCGCGCTTGGCTGGCAGCCCGACCCTGCAGGCATCCCCGCGGCCGTGCTCGCGGTGCTGCTCGGGACCGCCGCCTTCACGTCGCTCGCGATGCTGCTCGCCGGGACGCTGCGCGCCGAGGGCGTCCTCGCCGTCGCGAACCTCGTCCTCGTGCTGCTCACCGTCGGCGGCGGCGTCCTCGTCCCGGCCGACCAGCTCCCCGGACCGCTCGAGCACGTCGCGCTCCTGCTGCCGTCGGGTGCGCTCGGCGAGGCGATGCGCGGCGCGCTGCTCGACGGTGCTGTGCCGCCGTTCTCCGTCGTCGTGCTGCTCGGCTGGACCGCCGCGCTCGGCTGGGGCGCGGGCAAGCTCTTCCGCTGGACCTGAGCCCGGGCGCATCTCACACCTGCGGGATTCCGGGGCCGCCCACGCGCCCCGATACCGTGGGTCCGTGAGCACCCCGCCCCCCGCGCTCGACCCCGCTCCCGCCGACAGCCCGGCGGGCGCCGCGTCAGGCGACGGCGCCGCCCGCCCGGACCGGCTCGCGCCGCTGCGCCGGTGGACCCGGCCGGTGCTCGTCGCGAACCTGGTGGCGCAGATCGGCATCATCGTCACCGGCGGTGCGGTACGGCTCACGGGCTCGGGGCTCGGATGCTCGACCTGGCCGCAGTGCGAGCCCGGGCAGTTCGCGGCGAAGTTCCACCCCGAGACGACGTACCACCAGTTCATCGAGTACGGGAACCGCACGCTCACCGGGGTGCTGAGCGTCATCGCGATCGCGGCCCTCGTGCTCGTGTGGACCGACCGCTCGCGCGTCCTGTCCTACCGGCTCCTCGGCGCCGTCCCGCTGCTCGGCGTCGCCGCGCAGGCGGTCATCGGCGGCGTGATCGTCCTGCTGCACCTGCACCCGGGGTGGGTGTCCCTGCACTTCGTCGTCTCGGCCGCGCTCGTCTCCGTCTCGCTGCTCCTCCTGCACCGGTCCGGCGAGGGCGACGGGCCGCCCGTCCCGACGGTCGCGCCGCGCTCGCGCGCGCTCGCCTGGACGTTGTACGGGTTGACGGCGCTCGTCGTGGTCCTCGGAGTCATCGTCACCGGCGCCGGCCCGCACAGCGGCGACGAGGAGGTCGGCTACCGCTTCGCCGTCGATCCCGCGCTCATGAGCAAGCTCCACGCGTGGGCCGTGTGGGTGTTCGTCGCGGTCCTCGTCGCGTACCTCGTGAGCGTCCGCCGCGGGCCGCGGGAGCCGCGCCGCGCGGCCTGGCTCCTGCTCGCCATCACGCTGGCCCAGGGGTTGATCGGGTACGTCCAGTACTTCACGGGCCTGCCCGCGCTCCTCGTGGGCCTGCACATGCTCGGCTCGGCGCTCCTCGTCGCCGGCTCGACGCGCGTCGTCCTGACGACCCGCACCCGCGCCTGAGCGCTCGGTAGCTCGGCCGGCCCGGCCCGGCGCCAGCGCCCCAACAGTGCGACCAGCTCCGCGCGCGGCGGCTTGACCAGGCGATCCTGGCAGGCCGAACAGGCGACCTTGGCTCGTCAGCCATCCTGGACCAGCCGAGACCACCTGCTCGACGGGACGACCGCCCATCCTGGGCGGCGGGCTCGCCATCGAGGGGACACGTGCACGGTTCGACCTGTCGGACGCATGACGTCGTGCTCGAGCGCGTCGTCAGACCTAGTGCTCGGTGCCCTTGGCGTCAGCCGCCTCGGCGGACGGGAACGTCAACGGCGTCCATCCGAGCGGCAGGAGGCCGGGGACCCGCGCCCGGGCGCGGTCCTCCGCGTCCGACCACCCTTGGGCGGCAGGGACGCCCGACTCGCCCACGGCACCCTGCGCGACGCGCAGCCCGACGTCCTCGATGCGCGCGTCGGGCGCGCTGCCACGACGAACCCCCGCGCGCACGCTCCAGGTCCGGTCCGCCCAGCCGCCGCCCCGCAGGCTCCGGTACTCGCCGTAGCGGGCGGTGTCGGCGTAGTCCCAGCACCACTCCCAGACGTTGCCGAGCGTGTCGTGGAGACCGAACGCGTTCGGGAGCCGCGTGGCGACGGGGCGTGGACCGTCGACGCCGTCGTCCGCGGTCCACGCGACGTCGCCGACCGGGCCGTATCGCGGGCCGCTCGTCCCGCCGCGGCAGGCGTGCTCCCACTCGGCCTCGGTCGGGAGCCGGTAGCCCGCGGACCGCACGTCCCACCGGACGTCCCGACCCTCGACCCGGTACGCCGGGTCCAGGCCCGCCACCCGGGACGCCGCGTTGCACCAGCGCACCGACTCGAACCACGTCAGACCGTGCACGGGCACGTCGTCGTCGACACCCGACGGGCCACCCTGGGGGTGCGGGCGGAGCACGTCGGCATCGAGGACGGCATCGAGGACGGCCCGGTGCTGACCGGCGGTCACCGGGGTGCGCGCGACGCGGAACGGCTCCAGGGTGACGGAGCGCGACTCCCCGGTGCGCGCGTCGGCGACGTCGAGCCGACCGGCCGGGACGGGGACGAGGTCGGGAAGAGGAGGGCCCACGCCCCAGGACGCTACCCGAGGCGGTGCGCCGTTCGTCGGCCCGGGACCGTCGGAGGCGTCAGCCGCCGCGGCGCTCCGGCCACGGTGCGTCGGCCGGGCGGAGCGACGCCCACCCGGCGGCGCGGGACGCGGCGGCGGCGAGGATCCCGACGACGGCGGAGGGGTTGTGCACCTCGCCCGCGAGGACGCCGCGCAGCGCCTCGTCGAGCGGCACCCAGCGCAGCTCCATGTCGAGCTCCTCGGCCTCGCGCTCGAACCGCTCGTCCTCGGGGACGGGCGACAGGTCGCGCGCGAGGAAGACGCGCAGCGCCTCGTTCGAGCCGCCCGGCGTCGTGAAGTAGTCGACGAGGACGTCCCAGCGTGCGGCCTGGAGGTCGGACTCCTCCGCCAGCTCGCGTGCCGCGGCGAGCCGCCCGTCCTCCCCGACGACGTCGAGCAGGCCGGCCGGCACCTCCCACAGCTCGCGCCGCACGGGGTGGCGGTACTGCCGCAGCAGCAGGACCCGCTCCTGCTCGTCGAGCGCGACGATCGCGACCGCGCCGGGGTGGTCGAGGTACTCGCGCGTGACGCGGCCACCGTCCCCGAGGTCGACCACGTCGGAGCGCAGGTCGAACACGCGACCCGCGTGCACGACCTCCGTCTCCACGACCGGGCGCGGGGCGAGGGCGTCGACGACGGGTGCGCCGTCGGACGTCCCGGCCGGCGCAGACCCTGCCTCGGCGGCCACTCAGTCGGCCTGGTTCTCGAGCGCTGCGCCGATGAGGCCCGCGAACAGCGGGTGCGAGCGCGTCGGGCGCGACTTGAACTCCGGGTGCGCCTGCGTGCTCACGTAGTACGGGTGCACGTCCGCGGGGAGCTCGACGAACTCGACGAGCGACGAGTCGGGCGACGTCCCGCTGATGACGAGCCCCGCCTCCTCGAGCTGCTTGCGGTAGGTGTTGTTCACCTCGTAGCGGTGGCGGTGGCGCTCCGTGACGCGCTCGGAGCCGTAGGCCTTGGCGGCGACCGAGCCAGGCGTGAGCGCGGCCTCGTACGACCCGAGGCGCATCGTGCCGCCGAGGTCGCCGTCGCCACCGACGATCGCGAGCTGCTCCTCCATCGTCGCGATGACGGGGTGGGATGTGCCGGGGTCGAACTCGGTCGACGACGCGTCGTCGATGCCGAGCACGTTGCGCGCGTACTCGATGACCATCGACTGCAGCCCGAGGCAGATCCCGAGCGTCGGGACCTTGTTCTCGCGCGCCCAGCGCAGCGCGCCGAGCTTGCCCTCGATGCCGCGCACTCCGAACCCGCCTGGGACGAGGACGGCGTCGACGCCGTGCAGGGCGTCGTCCGCACCGGCCGGGGTCTGGCACTCGTCGGAGGCGACCCAGCGGATGGTGACCTTCGCGTCGTTCGCGAACCCGCCCGCACGCAGCGCCTCGGTGACCGAGAGGTACGCGTCGGGCAGGTCGATGTACTTGCCGACGAGCGCGACCTCGACCTGGTGGGCGGGCTGGTGCACGCGCTCGAGGAGCTGGCTCCAGCCGTCCCAGTCGACGTCGTGGAACGGCAGGCCGAGGCGGCGCACGACGTACGCGTCGAGGCCCTCGGAGTGCAGCACGCGCGGGATGTCGTAGATGCTCGGCGCGTCGACGGCGTTCACGACGGCCTCGTTGTCGACGTCGCACATGAGGGCGATCTTGCGCTTGACCGGCTCGGGGACCACGCGGTCCGCACGGAGCACGATCGCGTCGGGCTGGATACCGATGGAGCGCAGGGCTGCGACGGAGTGCTGCGTCGGCTTCGTCTTGAGCTCGCCGGACGGCCCGATGTACGGCACGAGGGAGACGTGGAGGAAGAACACGTCGTCGCGGCCGAGCTCGTGGCGCACCTGGCGCGCGGCCTCGAGGAACGGCTGGGACTCGATGTCGCCGACCGTGCCGCCGATCTCCGTGATGATGACGTCGACGTCCTCACCGGCCTGGGCGCGCATGCGCGCCTTGATCTCGTCGGTGATGTGCGGGATGACCTGGACCGTGTCGCCGAGGTACTCGCCGCGCCGCTCGCGCGCGATGACCTGCGAGTAGACCTGGCCGGTCGTGACGTTCGCGGACGCCTCGAGGTCGACGTCGAGGAAGCGCTCGTAGTGACCGATGTCGAGGTCCGTCTCGGCACCGTCCTCGGTGACGAACACCTCGCCGTGCTGGAACGGGTTCATCGTCCCGGGATCGACGTTGAGGTACGGGTCGAGCTTCTGCATGGTGACGCGCAGGCCGCGCGAGCGGAGCAGACGACCGAGGCTGGAAGCCGTGAGGCCCTTGCCGAGCGAGGAGGCGACGCCGCCGGTGACGAAGACGTGCGCGGTGCGGTGCTCGGTGCGAGCGCCCGAGGCGTTGAGTCGGGAGGAGGGCCGGTTCAGGTGATCTGCCACGGAACTCCATCCTAACAGCGTGGCCGACGGCGGCACGCGGGCCGGGCAGTGCGACGCGCCACGTCTACGGGGCCGGCTCGTCCTCCGGGGGCGTGCTGCCCGTCCGGTCACGGCGCACCACGCCGAGCAGGGCCGCACGGTCCCCCGCGAGCGACACCCCGACGACGACGACCCCCGCGACGAGGGCCGCGAGGGCTCCGACGCCGACGGCGGGCAGCCAGCCCGCGTCGTCGGGCAGGAGCGCGCCCGAGACCGCCGATCCCGCGAGCGCGCCGAGGGCCACGCCCACGGCGACGACGGCGAGGGTCCGCGGGACCCCGTGCGTCGCCTCCGGCCCAGCGTGCCGCCGCGTCGCGACGAGCAGACCGGCACCCGCGACCGACATCCCGACCGTGGTCGCGAGCCCGAGCTGGAGCAGCACCCCCGCCTGGTCGCGGACGCCGGTGACGGCGGGCAGGACGTACGCGGTCGCGGCCACCGCGAGCCACCCCGTGGCGGTCACGACGACCGCGACACGCTGGTGGTCGATCGTGTACAGCGCGCGCGACAGGTGCAGGATCAGCGAGAAGCCGACGATGCCGACGGCCATGCCCGCGACGGCTCCCCCGAGCCCCTCGACCGAGCCCGTCGCGACCCGGGCGAACACCGCCTCGACGGCGGCGGACGCGGCGATCAGCGCGGCGGCCCCGAGACCGGCGACGACGAGCAGCGTGCGGGTCGTGGTCGCGAGCAGGCGCCGGTAGGCGTCGTGGCGGGCGTGCGCGACGTGCTCCGCGAGGCGCGGGAAGGCGCTCGTCGCGAGCGGGAACGCGAGCACCGCGTACGGGAGCAGGTACACCTGCTGCGCGTACCAGTAGGTCGGGAAGGTCTGCTCCGGGCCGAACCGGTAGGACGCGCCCAGGATCGCCAGGACGGAGAGCTGCTGCGCGACGAGCGCACCGATCCCCGCGAACGCGAGGTTGCGCGCCCGGACCGCCTCGCCGCCCGGGAACCGCAGGGTGGGCCGCAGCCGCACGCCCAGCCGGCGCACCGGGAGGACGAGGGGCAGCGCGAGGACCGCCACACCCGCCGTGGTGCCCCAGCCCAGCCAGGCGATGGCCTTGCCCGACACCGCGGCCACGTCCTTCGGGTCACCCGCGAGGCCGGCGAAGACGAGGAAGACCGCGATGACCGCGAGGCTCGACAGGAGCGGCGAGAACGCCTGCCAGAAGAAGCGCTTGTGCGCCTGCAGGACGCTCCCGAGCACGACCGCGAGCCCGTACAGCGGGACCTGGAGCGCGAACACGCGCACGAACGTCGCCGTGACGTCGACGAGCTCGGGGTGCTCGCGCATGAGGAGAGCCGCGATCGGCTGCGCGAGGAGCGCGAGGAGCGCACCGAGCGGGACGAGCACGACGAGCGTCCAGCCGAGCAGCGCCGACGCGATGCGCGAGACCTCCGTGCCCGCGCGCCGGGCGATGGGACCGGCGAGGAGCGGGACCACGGATCCTGCGAGCGCGCCGCCCGCGGCCACCTCGAACAGGACGTTCGGCAGGAGGTTCGCCGCCGTGTACGCCGAGCCGACGCCCTCCGTGCCGACCGCCGCGGACTGCACGAGCGACCGCGCGAAGCCGACGAGCCGGCTCGCGACCGTCACGAGCGTGATCATCGCGGCGGCGCCCGCCAGGGTGCCCGTGGCGGCGCGCAGCCGCCCCGCCCGCGCGCTCACGCCGGGCGCCGGCCCCACGTGTCCACGCGCCGCAGCACGTCGTTGCCCTCGATGACCTTCGAGAAGCTCACCTTCTCGCTCGCCAGGGTCAGCCCGACCACGCCGGCGAGCACGAGCCAGCGCACCGACCGGGGCGCGGCGAACGCGACCTGCGAGCCGAGCGCCGCGCCGAGCGCGTTCGCGCCGCAGTCGCCGAGCATGTCGCGCTCACCGAGGTCACCGGGTGCGGCGGCGGCCGCGGCTCCGAGGACGGCACCCGTCGTGGGGGCCGCGCACGTCGCGAGGTGGGGCAGCGACGCGGCCCCGGCAGCCTTGAGAGCGCGGCCGGGGCGCAGGTCCAGGAGGTTGAGGAGGTTGGCCGTGCCGGCCATGAGCGCGCCGTTCACGCCGACGTCGACGAGGTGACCGAACGCGCCGCCCGTCCGTCGCGTCCCGATGGCCGCGGCGACGAGCGAGACGCCGCTGATCCCGAGGATCTTCATCCCTCCGGTCGTGACCCGGCCCTCCGCGAGCGCGCCGAGGTGGCCGCGCAGCCCTTTGGTGCGCGTGGTGGTGTCCTCGGCGAGGTCGTCCACGAGCCCGAAGGTGCCCGCGCTCGCCGTCGCCAGCGCCACGGCAGCACGCGTGCGCGCGTCCCCGCCCGCGGCGAGCGTGCCCGCGACGAGACCCGCGGTGACCGCGGGGCCCTCCAGCAGGCTGATCGGCTCGCCGCGATGGTTGGTGCGCGTCCAGCGATCCGCACCGCCGGGCGCTCGCGTCTCCGCGGCCCGACGAGCCGAGGCCGTCACGACGGCGGCGACCCCCGCCGCCACGAGCGTCCGCAGCGCGCGTGCCATCTCAGCCCTCCCCCGCGACCGCGTCGGTCTGCTCGACGTCCGCCGTGGCCCCGTCGCCCGCGGCATCGCCTGCCGCGGTGTCCTGGGCACCGGCGTCGGACGAGGTCGTGCGCGTCACGGGCGGGAGCTCGACGGCGGGCGGGATGACCGCCGTCGCGCTCTCCTCGAAGCCGAACTGCCCCACCTGGTCGGCGATGCGCGCCGCGAGGGCGAGCGGGACGTTGATCCGCCCGGGCTCGGCCTCGATGCCGCTGACGGTCGAGAGCGTCGCGGCGAGGTCCTCGTTCGCCCGGATCGTCGAGACGACGTCCCCCGACACCGCACTCGGTCCCGCGACGAGAGCCGCCTCGGCGACCTCCTGCGCGGCGACCGCGACCTGGACCTCGATGTCGACCACGTAGGTGTCCGGCTCCGGCGCCTCCTCGCCCTCCGCGGCCGGGGCCGCGGCCTGCTCGGGTGCGGGCCCGCCGAGGAGCAGCACCACGTCCGCGGGGAACGACTGCTCCGTCACGACGTCGACGAGGGCGAACCGCTCCAGGAGCGCCTCGAGCTCGACGGCCTCGGCGCTGCGCTCCTCCGAGCTCGTCGGGGCGGAGCCGGTGAGCGCGAGCGCGAGCGCGCGGGCGAGCCGCTGCTCGGGCGTCGCGTCCTCGGGGACCTCGCCCAGCTTGTCGCCGAGGCCCTCGGCCACCGTCTGCCGCGCGCTCTCCTCGTCCTCGCTGGTCCACGAGTCGGTGAGGCGGACGTGCCCCACGACCGACGCGCCCGCCGTCTCGAGCTGCTCCGCGATCGCGTCGTCCCGTTCG
Source organism: Cellulosimicrobium protaetiae (assembly GCF_009708005.2). Classification (NCBI taxonomy): domain Bacteria; kingdom Bacillati; phylum Actinomycetota; class Actinomycetes; order Micrococcales; family Promicromonosporaceae; genus Cellulosimicrobium; species Cellulosimicrobium protaetiae. Next base: position 3,046,060 of record NZ_CP052757.1, read on the forward strand.
TTGTCGGCGCCGTCGAGGTCGACGACGGCGACCCGGCGGTCCTGGAGGGAGCCGGCGACGAGCTGCGGGCCTGCGGCCTCGATGTACCGGGAGCCGTCACCGAGGGTCACGTTCGCCTGGTCGAGCTGGTCGCGCAGCTCGTTGCGCTCGGTGCGCAGCTGCTCGACCTGCCCGGTGAGCTGGTCGCCGATCGCGCCCTGGAGCGGGCCGGCGCCGAGGATGATCCCGACGGCCAGGGCCAGGAAGACCGAGATCAACGAGACGATGTGGTACCTGAAGTCGATCACTGTGCGGTGGTGTCCTTCGGTTCGTGCTGCTGCGTGCTGGCAAGGTCAGGGTCCCGCGGGGTGCGGGGGCGGGCGCGGTCCTGCCCGAGGGGCGGACCGGCGCCCGCGGTGGCGTCAGCCGCCGCCCGAGAAGAGCGACCCGACCCACGACCACAGGTCGTCGAACCGGGCGCCCACGATCCCGAAGAACGTCTGGCCCGCGGCCGTGGACCACAGCGCGGCGATCACCGCGAGCAGCCCGGCGAGGGAGAGGAGCCAGAGCTGCAGGTTGGAGATCCGGTGCCGGTACAGGCGGGAGACGCCCTTCGCGTCGACGAGCTTCCCCCCGACGCGCAGGCGCGTGAGGAACGTGCTCGCCATACCCGCGCGGCCCTTGTCGAGGAACTCCACGAGCGTCGCGTGCGTGCCGACCGCGACGATGACCTCGGCGCCCTTGTCGTCGGCCAGGAGCATCGCGATGTCCTCGCTCGTGCCCGTGGCGGGGAACACGACCGGCTCCACGCCGAGCTCCTGGACGCGCTCGAGCCCGGGCGCCTTGCCGTCCCGGTAGGCGTGCACGACGATCTCCGCCCCGCTGCTCAGCGCGCGGTCGGACACCGAGTCCATGTCGCCGACGATCATGTCCGGCTTCCACCCGGCGTCGAGGATCGCGTCCGCGCCGCCGTCCACGCCGATGAGCACCGGGCGGTACTCCGTGATGTACGGGCGCAGCGTCGCGAGGTCCTCGCGGTAGTGGTAGCCGCGCACGACGATGAGGACCTGCCGGCCGTCGATCGGCGTGCGGATGTCCGGGACGCCGACGCCGTCGAGCAGCAGGTCGCGCTCGCGACGCAGGTAGTCCATCGTGTTCTCGGCGAAGGACTCGATCTCGACCGAGAGGTTGGCTCGCGCCTCCTCGAGGCTGCGCGCGACCGTCTCCTCGCTCTGGAGGGCTCCCTCCGCGACGAGGTCGTCGCCCAGGTAGACCTTGCCGCCGTCCAGCCGCAGCTCGCGGCCCTCGGGGACGGCCATGATCGCCGGTCCGAGGTCGTCGACGAGCACGATCCCCGCCTCGACGAGGACGTCGGGCCCGAGGTTCGGGTAGCGCCCCGACACGGACTTCGCGGCGTTGAGGACGGCGGACGGCCTGGCCGCCACGAGGGCGTCGGCCGCGACCCGGTCGATGTCGACGTGGTCGATCACCGCGACGTCACCGGGCTGGAGCCGCTTCGTCAGCGCCTTGGTGCGCGTGTCGACCTTGGCCGGGCCGAGCGTGCCGGACCCGGCCTCCGGCAGGGAGGCTTTGCGCAGAGTGAGTCTCATCGTGCCCTATCGTCCCACGACCGACGACTCGAGAAGCTCCACCGCGTGACGGCGGGCCGCGTCGGAGTCCTCCTGGCCGGAGAGCATCCGCGCGAGCTCACGGACGCGCTCGTCTCCCGTGACCTCGCGCACACCCGTGACCGTGACCGCGCCGGCGTCCGACGACTTCGTCACGACGAGCTGGACGTCGGCGAACGCCGCGACCTGCGCGAGGTGGGTCACGACGACCACCTGGGCGCGCGTCGCGAGGGACGCGAGGCGACGACCCACCTCGACCGCCGCCTTGCCGCCGACGCCCGCGTCCACCTCGTCGAAGACGAACGTCGGGAGCACCTGCCCGGTGCCGTCGACCGCCGCCGTCGCGAGCGCGACCTCGATCGCGAGCATGACGCGCGACAGCTCACCGCCCGACGCGCCCTTGCCGAGCGGTCGAGCCGGTGCTCCGGCGTGCGCGACGAGCGAGAAGGTCACGACGTCGACGCCCCACGGACCGGGCTCCTCGGCCCGCTCGACGTCCACCACGAGGCTCGCGCCGCCCATGGCCAGCCCGCGCAGCTCGTCCGTCACGGCCGTCGCGAGCTCCGCCGCGGCACGCGCGCGCGAGGCCGTGATCGCGGTCCCGAGGCGCTCCAGCGTGGCGTCGAGCTCGTCCCGGCGGGCGGTCGCGGCCAGGAGCCGCTCGCCGCCGTCGTCCAGGTCGAGGAGGCGAAGACCGGCGTCGCTCGCCCAGGCCAGGACGTCGTCGACCGTCTCCCCGTAGCTGCGCGTGAGCGTCCCGAGCTCGGCGAGCCGCGCGTGCGCCGTCTCGAGACCGGCGGGGTCGGCCGCGAGATCCTCGACGTAGCCCGAGATCTCCGTCGCGACGTCGGCGAGCACGTAGCCCACCTCGGCGAGCCGCTCCCCGAGCCGGGCCAGCACCGGGTCCGTCCCGGCCACCGACTCGAGCGCGCGGCGCGCGCGGTCGACCGACACGACCGCGTTCTCCTGCTGCTCCGCCGCCTCGTCACCGGCGACGGCGTCGTGGGCGAGCTGGGCCGCGACCCGCAGCTCCTCGACGTTGCCCAGACGCGCCACCAGCGCGGCGAGCTCGACGTCCTCCCCCGGCTGCGGCGCGACCCGCTCGACCTCGGCGACGCCGAGGCGCAGCAGTTCCGCCTCCCGGGCCCGCTCCCCCGCGCGCGTCTCGATGTCGTCGATCTCCGCCTGGAGCGCCGACCGCTCGGTCCACGCGTCGCGGTACTGCGCGAGCAGCTCCGCGTGCGCCGGGCCCGCGAACGCGTCGAGCGCAGATCGCTGCCGGCTCGCCGTCCGCAGGCGGAGCTGGTCCGACTGCCCGTGGACGGTGACGAGGTCGTCCGCGATCTCCGCGAGCACGCCCTGCGGGACGCTCCGTCCGCCGAGGTGCGCACGCGAGCGACCCTCGGCCGCGACCGTGCGCAGGATGACGACGGTGCCGTCGTCGTCCACCTCACCGCCCGCGTCGTCGACCCGCTGCGCGACCGACGGCCGGTCGGCGACGCGCACGCGCCCCTCGACGACGGCGCTCGACGCGCCAGGGCGCACCGTCGCCGGGTCCGCCTTGCCGCCCATGAGCAGCCCGAGCCCCGTGAGCACCATGGTCTTGCCCGCGCCCGTCTCGCCCGTGATCACGGTCAGGCCGGACCCCACCGGGACCCGGGCCGACCGGATGACGCCGAGGTTCTCGATCGCGATCTCCTCGAGCACGCTCACTCCTCCTCGTCCGTGGCGCCCCGGTCGTCCGAGGTGCCGGCCGCCTCCGTCGCCGCAGTCCGCTCCGCCGTCGTCCCCGCCGTCGCGGCGACGCTCGCCGCGCGCTCGCGCCACCCCACCACGGGCAGCGAGAACTTCGACACCAGCCGGTCCGTGAACGGCGCGGTGCTCAGGCGGGCGAGGCGCAGCGGCGTGTCGGAGCGCCGCACCTCGACGCGTGAGCCGTTCGGCAGGTCGATGCGGCGGCGGCCGTCGCACGTGAGCACCCCCGACGACGCGGAGTCCGGCAGCACGTCGACCGTGATCGTGGAGCGCGGACCGACGACGAGAGGCCGCGCGAACAGGGCGTGGGCCGCGAGGGGGACGACGAGCACGGCGTCGACCTCGGGCCACATGACCGGGCCGCCCGCGGAGAACGCGTGCGCGGTCGAGCCGGTCGCTGTCGCCGTGATCACGCCGTCGCACCCGAACGACGAGAGCGGCCGGCCGTCGACGCCGAGCACCACCTCGATCATGCGCTCGCGCTGCGCCTTCTCGACCGTCGCCTCGTTGAGCGCCCACCCCACGAGCGGCTCGGGCTCGCCGGGGAGGTAGGCGCGGACCTCGACGATCGTGCGCTCCTCGACCGTGTAGTCGTACGCCGCGAGCCGCCCGACGGCGGCACGCAGGTCCTCACGCTCGCTCTCGGCGAGGAACCCCACGTGCCCGAGGTTGACGCCGAGCAGCGGCACCCCCGTCCCGTGCGTGAGCTCGGCGGCGCGCAGGATCGTGCCGTCGCCGCCGAGCACCATGACGACCTCGGACTCCGCGACGCCCTCGCGCGCCCGCGTGCGGGCCATGTGGTCGCCGAACGTCTCCGCGAGGTCGTCGTCGTGCAGCGCCACGGTGAACCCGGCCCGCTCGAGCTCGGTCACCGCCTCGTGCAGCGCGACGACCGCCTCGGGGCGGCCGCCGTGGGTCACGATCAGCACACGTCGCGTCACGGTGCTCCTCCAGTCAGGGGTCGGGCGGGCGTCGGGCGGGCGACCGGTACCACCGGCGGCGGGCCGCCGCCGGACGCGGGCTGCCACGCCACCGCGGCGGCCGCGGCGTCCTCCAGCGCCGCGTCCTCGAGCGCGGCGCCGTCGGCGCGGCCGGGGTCGCCGGCTCGCAGCCACCAGAAGTACTCACGGTTGCCGCTCGGTCCGGGCAGCGGGCTCGGCACCACGGCGAGCGGGCGCAGTCCCACGACGGCGGCGTGCCGCGCGACGGCGGCGACGACCTCGACGTGGAGCGCCGGGTCGCGCACGACCCCGCCGCTGCCCAGCCGCTCCCGGCCGACCTCGAACTGCGGCTTCACCAGCAGCAGCAGGTCCGACCCGGGGCCGACCACACCGGCGACCGCCGGCAGCACCATCGCGAGCGAGATGAACGAGAGATCCCCGACCACGAGGTCGGGGGTGGCGCCGACGTGCTCGGGCGTCAGGTCGCGCACGTTGACCCCCTCGTGCACCACGACCCGGGGGTCGTCCCGCAGCGCGGGCACGAGCTGGTCGTGACCGACGTCCACCGCCACGACCTCCCGTGCGCCCCGCCGCAGCAGGACGTCGGTGAAGCCGCCTGTCGAGGCACCGAGGTCGAGGCACCGCGCCCCCGCGACGACCGGCCCCTCGGGCAGGGCGGCGCTCGACGGCCCGGCCTGGCCGACAGCGTGCGGGGCGTCCAGGGCGTCGAGCACCCCGGCAAGCTTGAACGCGGCGCGCGAGGCGTAGCCGGGGTCCGAAGGGTCCGTCACGACCTCCAGCCGGTCCTCGGGGCGGACGGCGGTCGACGGCTTGGTCAGCACCGTCCCGGCCCGCGTGACCCGCCCGGCCGCGACCAGCTCCGCAGCCTGCCGACGCGACCGAGCGAGCCCGCGCCGCACGAGCTCGCCGTCGAGGCGAGCAGTGGTGCGCTCGCCCACGCTCAGTCCTCCGTGCGGGCGAGCTCGGCGACCAGTGCGTCGTGCACGTCCTCCAGCACACCCACGTGGTCCGCCGTGGTCAGGTTCTCCAACCCGTCCAGCCGTCCGAGCGCGGCGTCGAGCGGGCCGACGACCGGGGACGACGCCTCGCCGTCCTGACCGGTGGTCGGACCCTCCGGCCGTCCGCCCCGAGGCGGGCCGGGAACCGGACGCAGCGAACCGTCCGTCATGTCCTGCCTCCTGTCTGGTGGGCTGCGCGAACGTCGCCCGGCCGTGACCGAGCATCCCGGACCACGCTACCGGTTGCGTCCCACGGACGGGCACGACCCCCGGCCCGCGCACGGCGGCGCGTCGCGGCGCGGGCCGGTCGGGCTCAGTGCGTCCCGACCGGCAGCTCGGGGACCGTGGACGGGTCCACGGGGAGCCCCGCGTCGGCGGACGCCCATGCCGCGGCCGCGGCCGCGCGGACGGTGTCGACCGTCGCGGTGCCGCGCACGTCCAGGCGCAGGGATCCGTCGTCGACGCGGGCCGCGCTCTCGCCGCACGCCCACCACCCGTCCTCGGCACGAACGGGCTCCGGGTGCGGCTCGAGCAGACCGCGCAGGTCCACGGCCACGTAGTGCGGGCGTAGGTGCGGCTCGGCCAGGACCGCGTCCCGTGCCGTGCTCACCCCGGTCAGGACGTGCAGGCCCGGGTAGCCGCCGGCGCGCGCCCCGGCGAGGTCCGTGTCGAGCCGGTCACCGACGACGAGCGGTGCTTCTGCGCCCGCCCGCTCGATCGCGAGCCGGTACATGGTCGGCGAGGGCTTGCCGGCGCTGTCAGGCTCCACGCCCGTCGCGGCCCGCACCGCCCCCACGAGCGATCCGTTGCCCGGGGCGAACCCGCGCGCCGTCGGCAACGACAGGTCGAGGTTGCTCGCGACGTGCCAGGCGCCCCGCTGCACCGCGTAGGCGGCCTCGGCGAGCTGCGCCCAGCCCAGCTCCGGGGCGAAGCCCTGCGCCACGGCGTCAGGTTTCTCGTCCGCGGACTCCACGAGGACGAAGCCGGCGTCGTGGACCGCCGTGACGAGCCCCGGCCCACCGACGACGAGGACACGGGCGCCCGGCTCGAGCCGGGTCCGCAGGAGCGCCGCGGCCGCCTGCGCGGCGGTCATGACCTCGTCGGCCGACGTAGGGATGTCGAGCCCCGTGAGCTGCTCCGCGACCGACCCGGGCTCGCGCGACGCGTTGTTCGTGACGAACACGAGGCGCATGCCGCGGGCGCGCGCCGTCGTCAGTCCGTCCGACGCGTGCTCGATGGGCTCGTGCCCGCGGTACGCGACGCCGTCGAGGTCGACGAGAGCGAGGTCGTAGCGGTCGGCCAGGGCGACGTCGCTCCCCAGCAGCCCGGCGCTCACCGGTCGCCCTCGTCCGACGACGGCGCCGCCAGCTCGGCCCCGTTCGTAGCCCCGCCCGTCGCGTCGTCCGTCGCGTCGTCCGTCGCGTCGTCGTCAGCACTCGCGTCCTGCACGGTGTCGGGCCGGTCGTCGGAGTCCTGGCCGGACACCGACCCGTCGGCGCCCGCCGACGCGGCCTCCTCGTCCACGGGGGCGTCGAGCTCGTCGGCCTCCTCCGTGAGGTCGTAGACCACCACGTCGTCGTCCTCCGCGCCGAGCACCGCCGCCAGCAGGCTCGCGTCGATGCCGGCGAGGATCTCGGCGGCCTCGTCCGTCCGGCCCGCCACCTCGAGGACGGACGCGCGCGCCTGCAGGACACGTGCACCGAGCTCGCCCCGGGTACCGACCGAGGGCACCTGGTCGAGCGCCGCGAGGGCCGCGTCGAGCTCGCCGAGATCGACGCGCGCACCGCTCACGACGATCGCGAGCTCGGTGCGTCCGACGTCGTCCAGCGTCGCAGCCTCGTCCGAGACGGCGAGGGCGAGCGCACGCTCCGGGCGGCCCAGGCCGCGCTCGCAGTCGGCCATGATCGGCAGGTGCTCGGACGAACCGTTGAGCCGCCGCACCGTCCGGAGCTCCCTGAGCGCCTCCGCGTACCGTCCGGTCGCGTACGCGGTCAGCCCGGCAGCCTCGCGTGCGACGTCGACGCGACCGGCGCGCCGCACGGCCGCCTGCGCGTGCTCGTAGGCGAGCTCGGGGTCGGAGTCGATGAGCCGCCCCGCCATGACGAGGTGACGGCCGACGATCTCGGCGGTCTCCTTGCTCAGCGTCCGCAAGCGGCCGCGAGCCGCGCGGTCGAGCTGAGAGAACTCGACCTCGTCCGGGATCGCCGGGCCAGCGGGGTGCCGGGGCTCCGGACGACGGTCGACGCCCTCCCGCTCACGACCCGCCCCTGCACGCGGGGCGTGCCCTCGACGACCGCCGGCCCGGCGGTCGGCCGAGTCCCGGTCGTAGCGTCCGCGGCTCCCCTCGCCCGAACGCGCGGGCCGCTGGTACCCGTCTCCGCGCGTCCCGGACGAGCCCTGCCCGTCGCGGGCGGACGACCGGCCGCCGTACTCCCGTCGTCCCGAGCCCGAGCTCTCGCCGCGCGAGCTCCACGAGCGCCGCTCGTCCTGACGTCCGCTGTCGCGACGGTCGCGATCCGAGCCCTCCCGACCGCGGTCGGGACGCCCGCCCTCCGCGCGTCCGCGCGCGGCGTCGGGACGCCCCCGGTACCCGTCCTGACGGCCCCGCTGCTGGTCGTTCGACCCGCGGCCCGAACCGTCCTGCCGTCCTCGGACGTCGTCCTGACCGCGTCGGGGGTCGCCGCCACCACGACGGCGGTCTCGGTCGCCGGAGGGCGCGCCGTCGCCAGAGCGACCGCGACCCGCTCCACGAGCATCACGGGAGGGCCCCTGTCGGCTGTCACGGTCACGTCGACCACCACGGTCCTCGCCCGACGACGGGCGGTCCGACTCGGGGTCGTGGGAGGTGTCGTTCACCGGGGTTACCTCTCGTTCTGATGTTTGCGCAGGCCATCTTCCCACGCCTGCCCCGACGAGACACGTGACGGAGAGGCGTGAGGAGTCCTGCGGCGCGGACGTCCGCGTGGCCGACCCCGGGCCGGGGCGGGTCGTGAGGTGTCTCTGGAAATGCCGAAGGCCCACCCCGTGTGGGGTGGGCCTTCGGTGAAGGGTTGTCCGGCGGCGTCCTACTCTCCCACCCCGTCTCCAGGGCAGTACCATCGGCGCTGAAGGGCTTAGCTTCCGGGTTCGGTATGGGACCGGGCGTTTCCCCTTCGCTGTGACCGCCGTAACTCTGTGAACCTGTCAACACTCGGGCACCCCGTGGGGGTGTGGTGTTGGTGGTTCGGGAACCGCACAGTGGACGCGTAGCACAAGAGTGTGTTGGTGTTGAAGTTGTCGGCTGATTAGTACCGGTCAGCTGCACGGGTCTTTCGTCCCCGCTTCCACGTCCGGCCTATCGACCCAGTGTTCTGCTGGGTGCCTCTCACCCCGTAGGGTATGGAAACCTCATCTTGAAGCAGGCTTCCCGCTTAGATGCTTTCAGCGGTTATCCCTTCCGAACGTAGCCAACCAGCGGTGCTCCTGGCGGAACAACTGGCACACCAGAGGTTCGTCCGTCCCGGTCCTCTCGTACTAGGGACAGCCCTTCTCAAGTTTCCTGCGCGCGCAGCGGATAGGGACCGAACTGTCTCACGACGTTCTAAACCCAGCTCGCGTACCGCTTTAATGGGCGAACAGCCCAACCCTTGGGACCTACTCCAGCCCCAGGATGCGACGAGCCGACATCGAGGTGCCAAACCATGCCGTCGATATGGACTCTTGGGCAAGATCAGCCTGTTATCCCCGGGGTACCTTTTATCCGTTGAGCGACGGCGCTTCCACAAGCCACCGCCGGATCACTAGTTCCGACTTTCGTCCCTGCTCGACCTGTCAGTCTCACAGTCAAGCTCCCTTGTGCACTTGCACTCGACACCTGATTGCCAACCAGGCTGAGGGAACCTTTGAGCGCCTCCGTTACATTTTAGGAGGCAACCGCCCCAGTTAAACTACCCACCAGGCACTGTCCCTGGTCCGGATCACGGACCGAGGTTAGACATCCGAAGCGGCCAGAGTGGTATTTCAACGTTGACTCCACCCGCACTGGCGTACGGGCTTCACAGTCTCCCACCTATCCTACACAAGCCGCACCGAACACCAATACCAAGCTATAGTAAAGGTCCCGGGGTCTTTCCGTCCTGCTGCGCGTAACGAGCATCTTTACTCGTAGTGCAATTTCGCCGAGTTCGCGGTTGAGACAGCGGAGAAGTCGTTACGCCATTCGTGCAGGTCGGAACTTACCCGACAAGGAATTTCGCTACCTTAGGATGGTTATAGTTACCACCGCCGTTTACTGGGGCTTAAATTCTGAGCTTCACCCCGAGGGGTTGACCCGTCCTCTTAACCTTCCAGCACCGGGCAGGCGTCAGTCCGTATACATCGTCTTGCGACTTCGCACGGACCTGTGTTTTTAGTAAACAGTCGCTTCTCCCTGGTCTCTGCGGCCGTCCACGCTCCCACCGCGAGGGTGTTCACGCTTCGGGCCCCCCTTCTCCCGAAGTTACGGGGGCATTTTGCCGAGTTCCTTAACCACGATTCTCTCGATCGCCTTAGTATTCTCTACCTGACCACCTGAGTCGGTTTGGGGTACGGGCGGCTAGAACCTCGCGTCGAGGCTTTTCTTGGCAGCATAGGATCACCCAGTTCGCGCTTGTGCGCTCACCGTCAGCTCTCAGCCTGTATGCCTGGCGGATTTGCCTACCAGACGGCCTACAGCCTTGGACGTGGTCTACCATCGCCACGCCGGGCTACCTTCCTGCGTCACCCCTGTTAATACGCTTACCTACTACCGGTTCGGGTCCCGCGCGCCCCTGCCCATGGCCCCGAAGGGCCGGCGGACAGGTTTGGACGGTTAGCATCACCGGGCTCGGTATGGGCGGTTCTTCGCCGGTAGGAGAATATCAACTCCTTGTCCATCGACTACGCCTGTCGGCCTCGCCTTAGGTCCCGACTTACCCAGGGCGGATTAACCTGGCCCTGGAACCCTTGGTCATTCGGCGGACGGGTTTCTCACCCGTCTTTCGCTACTCATGCCTGCATTCTCACTCGTGTGGGCTCCACCACTGGGTTCCCCCGCGGCTTCACTGCCCACACGACGCTCCCCTACCCACCTGCGCCTCTGGACCACGAAGGCCTGAGTTGAGCGCAGATGCCACGGCTTCGGCGGTGTACTTGAGCCCCGCTACATTGTCGGCGCGGAATCACTTGACCAGTGAGCTATTACGCACTCTTTCAAGGGTGGCTGCTTCTAAGCCAACCTCCTGGTTGTCTGTGCAACTCCACATCCTTTCCCACTTAGCACACGCTTAGGGGCCTTAGCCGGTGGTCTGGGCTGTTTCCCTCTCGACTACGGAGCTTATCCCCCGCAGTCTCACTGCCACGCTTCCACTTACCGGCATTCGGAGTTTGGCTGACGTCAGTAACCTTGTAGGGCCCATCGGCCATCCAGTAGCTCTACCTCCGGCAAGAAACACGTGACGCTGCACCTAAATGCATTTCGGGGAGAACCAGCTATCACGAAGTTTGATTGGCCTTTCACCCCTAACCACAGGTCATCCCCCAGGTTTTCAACCCTGGTGGGTTCGGTCCTCCACGCGGTCTTACCCGCGCTTCAACCTGCCCATGGCTAGATCACTTCGCTTCGGGTCTAGACCCAGCGACTACGGGCGCCCTGTTCGGACTCGCTTTCGCTACGGCTTCCCCACACGGGTTAACCTCGCCACTGAGCACTAACTCGCAGGCTCATTCTTCAAAAGGCACGCTGTCACCCCAGCCAAGGAGGCTCCAACGGATTGTAGGCACACGGTTTCAGGTACTATTTCACTCCCCTCCCGGGGTACTTTTCACCTTTCCCTCACGGTACTGGTCCGCTATCGGTCACTAGGTAGTATTTAGGCTTAGCAAGTGGTCTTGCCAGATTCACACGAGATTTCTCGGGCCCCGTGCTACTTGGGATCCCCTTCGGGAGGCCGCACCATTTCGTCTACCGGACTCGCACCGTCTGTGGTCCGCCTTTCAATGCGGTTCGACTATGACACGACTTTCTGACTCCCCGGCGGACTGTCAGATCCACCAGAAGGGTCCCACAACCCCGAACACGCAACGCCTGACAGCTTTAACACGCGCCCGGTTTGGCCTCGTCCGCTTTCGCTCGCCACTACTCACGGAATATCTCTTCCTGTCGGTACTGAGATGTTTCACTTCCCGACGTTCCCTCCACACACCCTATATATTCAGGTGCGGGTCACACGACATGACTCGTGCGGGGTTCCCCCATTCGGAAACCCTCGGATCACAGCTCGTTTGCCAGCTCCCCGAGGCTTATCGCAGGCTACAACGTCCTTCTTCGGCTCCTAGTGCCAAGGCATCCACCCTGTGCCCTTAAAAACTTCAACAAAAACAACAAAACTGCAGAGAACCAAGAACCACACCCACGCACCCCGAAAGGCAAGCGAGTGTGTCTTGATCTTTACAAAGATGCTCGCGTCCACTGTGCAGTTCTCAAACAACCAACGACCCCGACCCCCACCAGGACCCGCCTACCCCACCAACTCCCCAAGGGAAGCAGACGAAGCGGTTCGTGATCCGAGGACCGGCCCGTACCAGGCACCCCACCAACCGGTGGCCGGTGACCTGAGGACCCAACAGTGTGCTCGACAAGCCCCCCACCCCTCACCAGCGATGTTCCACCACCCACCACCCACCCCGAAGGACAGGAGGCCGGCAGGTACTGACACCAGCGAAGACCAGGACGCTCTTTCGTCAATGTTCCACCCATGAGCAACCACCCACCACACGTACGGCGATGGCGTGGCACCTGAACACCCCCCACCAGCAAAGCCGGCCAGGGAAGTGTTGGTAGCTCCTTAGAAAGGAGGTGATCCAGCCGCACCTTCCGGTACGGCTACCTTGTTACGACTTAGTCCCAATCGCCAGTCCCACCTTCGACCACTCCCCCGCGAACGGTTGGGCCATGGGCTTCGGGTGTTACCGACTTTCGTGACTTGACGGGCGGTGTGTACAAGGCCCGGGAACGTATTCACCGCAGCGTTGCTGATCTGCGATTACTAGCGACTCCGACTTCATGGGGTCGAGTTGCAGACCCCAATCCGAACTGAGACCGGCTTTTTGGGATTCGCTCCACCTTACGGTATCGCAGCCCTTTGTACCGGCCATTGTAGCATGCGTGAAGCCCAAGACATAAGGGGCATGATGATTTGACGTCATCCCCACCTTCCTCCGAGTTGACCCCGGCAGTCTCCCATGAGTCCCCGGCATAACCCGCTGGCAACATGGGACGAGGGTTGCGCTCGTTGCGGGACTTAACCCAACATCTCACGACACGAGCTGACGACAACCATGCACCACCTGTGCACGAGTGTCCAAAGAGACCACCATCTCTGGTGGCTTCCCGTGCATGTCAAGCCTTGGTAAGGTTCTTCGCGTTGCATCGAATTAATCCGCATGCTCCGCCGCTTGTGCGGGCCCCCGTCAATTCCTTTGAGTTTTAGCCTTGCGGCCGTACTCCCCAGGCGGGGCACTTAATGCGTTTGCTGCGGCACGGAACTCGTGGAATGAGCCCCACACCTAGTGCCCAACGTTTACGGCATGGACTACCAGGGTATCTAATCCTGTTCGCTCCCCATGCTTTCGCTCCTCAGCGTCAGTTGCGGCCCAGAGACCTGCCTTCGCCATCGGTGTTCCTCCTGATATCTGCGCATTCCACCGCTACACCAGGAATTCCAGTCTCCCCTACCGCACTCTAGTCTGCCCGTACCCGATGCAAGCCCATGGTTGAGCCATGGGTTTTCACACCAGACGCGACAAACCGCCTACGAGCTCTTTACGCCCAATAATTCCGGACAACGCTTGCGCCCTACGTATTACCGCGGCTGCTGGCACGTAGTTAGCCGGCGCTTCTTCTGCAGGTACCGTCACTTGCGCTTCTTCCCTGCTGAAAGAGGTTTACAACCCGAAGGCCTTCATCCCTCACGCGGCGTCGCTGCATCAGGCTTGCGCCCATTGTGCAATATTCCCCACTGCTGCCTCCCGTAGGAGTCTGGGCCGTGTCTCAGTCCCAGTGTGGCCGGTCGCCCTCTCAGGCCGGCTACCCGTCGTCGCCTTGGTAGGCCATCACCCCACCAACAAGCTGATAGGCCGCGAGCCCATCCCTGACCGAAAAACTTTCCAACCACCCCCATGCGAGGGTAGCTCATATCCGGTATTAGCCCCGGTTTCCCGGAGTTATCCCGAAGTCAAGGGCAGGTTACTCACGTGTTACTCACCCGTTCGCCACTAATCAACCCAGCAAGCTGGGCATCATCGTTCGACTTGCATGTGTTAAGCACGCCGCCAGCGTTCGTCCTGAGCCAGGATCAAACTCTCCGTAAATGAACAACGCCCACCACCAGCACAAACACCGGCAGTGAACAATCCATACGAAGCGAACCCCAACAGGGTTCACAAAAACTGGCATCAACACGAAAGATGACATCATCTTCCGAAATCAACCAAAGGAATCCCAGACACAACCAACCACCCCACCCGGACGGGCAAGACGACCAGCCGTGCCACAGGGACAAAAATTGGCATTGACTAACAAGCACACTGTTGAGTTCTCAAACAACCGACACACACCAACTCAGCACCACCCGACCGGGCAGAACCTCGCTTGGGGCAACTTCTCTAACCTACCAGATCCTCGGCCCGCCCTCCAACTCGGTGATCCGAGCGGGAGAAGCCGGGGAACCAGCGGCCCCGATCATGCCACGGCGCGCGAAGCACCCGTGATCCTCTCGAGGGGACCGCCCGGGGGACCAGCCACCGTCCCGTGCGATCGAGACTCGGTGTCCGTTCCTCCCTGCCGGGCGAACGTCGAGAACACTACACGCGCTCCGTCCGGGTGCAAAATCCGTGCGCCGCGCGCCTCAGGCCCGCTCTCGACAGCGCCGTTCGACGCCGCTGTTGCCTCGAAGAGCGCGGCCCCCACGGACTGTCGCACGACGAGCAGACGGCGAAGAGGCCGGGCCGCGCGACGCGGTCCGGCCTCTTCGCGCAGGTGGCGCTCCCGTCGGTCAGCCGGCGACGGCGACCCCGAGCGTCTTCTTCCCGCGGCGCAGGAGGGCGAACTGCCCGTGCAGCAGGTCCGCCGGCGCGAGCACAGCGTCCTCGCTCGTCACCTTGACGTTGTTGACGTACGCCCCGCCCTCGGCCACCGCACGACGCGCGGCAGCCTTCGAGGCGACGAGGCCGGACGCCGCGAAGAGGTCGACGACCGCGTCCCCCGCGCGCGCCGTCGTGCGCGGCAGCTCGGCGACGGCGGACCCGAGCGTCCGCTCGTCGAGACCGTCGAGGTCCCCGCGCCCGAAGAGCGCCTGGCTCGCCGCCACGACCGCCTCGGTCGCCGCCTCGCCGTGCACGAGGGAGGTGACGTCGGCCGCGAGCGCCCGCTGTGCCTCGCGCGCGCCCGGCCGCTCACGCACCGCGACCTCGAGCTCGGCGATCTGCTCGCGCGTCCGGAAGGTGAAGATCTTCAGGAACCGCACGACGTCGTCGTCGGCCGCATTGAGCCAGAACTGGTAGAAGGCGTACGGGCTCATCATGTCCGGGTCCAGCCACACGGCCCCGCCCTCGGTCTTGCCGAACTTGGTGCCGTCCGCCTTGGTGATCAGCGGTGTCGTCATGACGTGCACCGAGGCGCCCTCGGTCTTGCGGATCAGGTCGACGCCCGAGAGGAGGTTGCCCCACTGGTCGTTGCCGCCCGTCTGGAGCGTGACCCCGTGCCGGAGGTAGAGCTCGTGGAAGTCGATGCCCTGGAGGATCTGGTAGGAGAACTCCGTGAAGCTGATGCCCTCGTCGGAGTGGAGACGGCGCGCCACCGTGTCCTTGGCCAGCATGGTGCCGAGCCGGTAGTGCTTGCCCACGTCCCGCAGGAAGTCGATCGCGGAGAGCCCCGAGATCCAGTCGAGGTTGTTGGCGACGCGCGCCGCGTTCTCGCCCTCGAAGTCCAGGAAGCGCGAGACCTGTCCCTTCAGTCGCTCGGTCCACTCCGCGACCGTCTCCTTGGAGTTCAGGACGCGCTCCCCCGACTGGCGCGGGTCGCCGATCATCCCGGTGGCGCCCCCGACGAGCGCGATCGGCCGGTGGCCGGCGAGCTGCAGGTGGCGCAGGAGGATGAGCTGGACCAGGTGCCCGTGGTGCAGGCTCGGCGCCGTCGGGTCGAAGCCGCAGTAGTACGTGATCGGGCCCTCGGCCAGCGCGGCGCGCAGCGCGGCCTCGTCGGTGGACTGCGCCACCAGGCCTCGCCATTGCAGCTCGTCGAGAACGTCGCTCACTTCTGCTCCTTCGTCGTGTACCCGTGGACCGGGCACGTCCGGTGCTGCCGTGCGGCAGCGTGTCCTAGTCTGCCGTGCCGCGCGACGTCGGACGTCCACCGCCCACCGGGCGGGCGGTCACCGGGCGGACGTCCGCCTCACCGCGAGCGCCCCGGCGCGGACTCCCCACCCCCTGTGCCCTCCGGCACGAGTCTCACCGCGCTCGGGCGCTCACCCGCCGGTAGGCCGAGACCGTCGGGTCTCCCGCGAGCCACGAGCGCCAGGGGTAGAGGGCGCCGTCTCCCCCGTCCCCGGAGACGCCGACCCGCGGGCCCGTCGCGATCGCGGGACGCAGCGGTCCTCCGGTCGCGCGGTGCAGCACGAGCCCGCCCTCCGGATCGGTCAGCTCGGCGCCGTACTGGCGCAGGTCGAGGTCGAGCGCGACGGCCAGGCGGGCGGGACCGCGGGCGATCTGGCGGTCGGAGTCGCAGCGCCCGGCGGCGAGACGGCGCGACCGGGCGAGGTCGACGCCGTCGGTCACCTCGCCGGCACGCAGCAGGACGGCGGACGCACGGCCGACCGGCCCGCACACGACGTTGACGCAGTGGTGCAGGCCGAGGTGCCGGTACACGTACAGCCGGCCCGGCTCGCCGAACATCGCGCGGTTGCGCTCCGTCCGGCCTCGGAACGCGTGGGAGCCCGGGTCACGCTCGCCGTCGTACGCCTCGACCTCCGTGATCCGCAGCGTGACGTCGCCCGCGTCGCTGCGCCGCGTGAGGTACGACCCGAGCAGGTCGCGCGCGACCTCGTGGACGTCGCGTGCGTACCAGCCCCGCGCAGGGACGTCCCACGGTCCGACGACGCGGGCTTCCCCGCTCTCCGTCGTCTGCGTCACGGCGTCCGTCGGCATCGCACCACCTTCCGTCGAGGGCAATCTACGCCCCCGGTCCCGCTCGGGCTCCGCGGCCGTGAGGCGCGTCCGACCCTGGTCGCCCGACCCTCACCCGCGGACGACGTCGCCCCACCCGTCGAGCACGACGTCGGCACGCGACCGGGAGTCGTTGCGCGCGTAGTGCTCGCGCTCGTCGGCCATCCAGGCGAGCCAGTGCTCGCGCTGGTCCTCGCCGTCCCGGTCGAGCCCGCGGCGCAGTCGCACGTCGTCGGGGGCCTCCACCCACACGCGCAGCGCCGCGACGTCGTCGGCCTCGCGGCGGCCGGCCCCGCACCCCTCGACGACGAGGTACGGCGCCGGGGCGACGACGTGCCACTCGGCGAAGCGGTCGAGCGCCCAGTCGAACCGGCGGTACCGCCCTGCACGCCCCGCGGCGAGCGGGGCGAGCACCCACTCCTCGAGTCGCGCCCAGGCCGGCTCGAGCCCGCGCCAGCCCTCGTACAGGTCGTCCATGTGGAGCACCTGCGCGGGCAGGGCCTCCCCGAGCTGGGCGGCGAGCGTCGTCTTGCCCGAGCCCGCCGGCCCGTCGACCACCACGAGCCGGGTGCCCGACGGCGGCGCCTCGCCCGGCGCGCTCCGCTCACCGAGGTGGATGGCCACCCCGAGGCGCGGCTCGGCACCCTTCACCCGGCGCACGAGATCCACGAGGACCCGAGGTCCGACGCTCACCCGGCACCTCCCCGCCGCGCCTGCGCCACCCGCCGGCCGAACAGGTGCTCGTGGTCCGTCAGGAGCCTCGGACGGGCCACCAGCACCTGTTCGGCGAGGCAGGGCACGTCAGCCCTGGGCCCAGAATCGGTACTCGGCCGAGCGCTCCTTCGCCGCCTCGAGCTGCTCCGCGACCCGGGCGGGTGCCGTGCCACCCACCGCGTCCCGCGAGGCGAGGGAGCCCTCGACGCTCAGCACGTCGCGCACGCCCGGCGTGAGGTGGTCGGAGATCGACGCGAGGTCGTCGTCGGACAGGTCCCACAGCTCGATGCCGCGCTCCTCGCACACACGCACGCACGCGCCCGCGACCTCGTGCGCGACGCGGAACGGGACGCCCTCCCGCACGAGCCACTCGGCGACGTCCGTCGCGAGCGAGAAGCCCTGCGGCGCGAGTGAGGCCATGCGCTCGGTGTCGAACGTCAGCGTCGCGACCATCCCGGAGAACGCGGGCAGGAGCACCTCGAGCGTGTCGACCTGGTCGAACACCGGCTCCTTGTCCTCCTGCAGGTCGCGGTTGTACGCGAGCGGCAGGCCCTTGAGCGTCGCGAGCAGGCCCGACAGGTCGCCGATGAGGCGCCCCGCCTTGCCGCGCGCGAGCTCCGCGACATCGGGGTTCTTCTTCTGCGGCATGATGCTCGACCCCGTGGAGTAGGAGTCGTGCAGGCGCACGAAGCCGAACTCCTTGGTCGCCCAGAGGATGACCTCCTCGGCGAGGCGCGAGAGGTCGACGCCCAGCATCGCGGCGACGAACGCGAACTCCGCCACGACGTCGCGCGACGCGGTGCCGTCGATCGAGTTCTCGACCGGGCCGTCGAAGCCGAGCTCGGCGGCGACGGCCGCGGGGTCGAGGCCCAGCGACGAGCCCGCGAGCGCCCCCGACCCGTACGGCGAGCGCGCGGCCCGCACGTCCCAGTCGATGAACCGGTCGACGTCGCGCAGCAGCGGCCACGCGTGCGCGAGCAGGTGGTGCGCGAGCAGGACGGGCTGCGCGTGCTGCAGGTGCGTGCGACCAGGCATCGCGGCGCCCGGGTGCGCGGCGGCCTGCTCGATGAGCGCGTCGACGACGTCGAGCACGAGACCTGCGATCGTGCGCGCCTCGTCGCGCAGGTACATGCGCGTCAGCGTCGCGATCTGGTCGTTGCGGGAGCGGCCCGCGCGCAGCTTCCCGCCGAGCTCGGGCCCGGCCCGCTCGATGAGGCCGCGCTCGAGCGCGGTGTGCACGTCCTCGTCGTCGTCGGCCGCGACGAACGCGCCCGACGCGACGTCGTCGCGCAGCCGTTCGAGCGCGGCGAGCATGCCGTCGAGCTCGTCGTCCTCGAGCAGGCCCGCGGCGTGCAGGACCTTGGCGTGGGCCTTGGAGCCCGCGACGTCCTGGCCTGCGAGGCGCCAGTCGAAGTGCGTCGACTTGCTCAGCGCGGCGAGCGCGTCGGCGGGACCGCCGGCGAACCGGCCGCCCCACAGGCTCACGCGCCCGCCCGACGACGCGTCCTCGGCCGCGTCCCCGGGCGCGGCGGTGCCGTCGGGCTGGGTGGCGTCGGTGACGCCCTGGTCGTGGTGCGTGCTCACAGTGCTCCTGCCCCGAGGTCCACACCGTTGCCGAACTTCTCGTCGCGCGCGGCGGCGAGCTTCGCGGTGAGACCGTAGATCTCGATGAATCCCTTGGCCTGCGACTGGTCGAACGAGTCGCCCTCGTCGTAGGTCGCCAGGTTGAAGTCGTACAGGCTCGCCTCCGACCGGCGGCCGGTGACGGTCGCGCGACCGCCGTGCAGCACGAGGCGCACGTCGCCCGAGACGTACCGCTGCGTGTCGTCGATGAACACGTCGAGCGACCGCTTGAGCGGGCTGAACCACATCCCGTCGTAGACGAGCTCGGTCCAGCGCTGCTCCACGCCCCGCTTGAAGCGGGCCTGCTCGCGCTCCAGGGTCACGTTCTCGAGCTCCTGGTGCGCGGCGATGAGCGCGATCGCGCCTGGCGCCTCGTAGACCTCGCGCGACTTGATGCCCACCAGACGGTCCTCGACGATGTCGATGCGCCCGACGCCCTGCGCGCCCGCGCGGCGGTTCATCTCCTGGATCGCCTGCAGGGGCGTGACCGCGACGCCGTCGAGCGCGATCGGGATGCCCTGCTCGAACGTGACGACGACCTCGTCCGCGACGGGCGGGAACGTGGGGTCGTCGGTGTAGTTGTAGACGTCCTTGGTGGGGGCGTTCCAGATGTCCTCGAGGAAGCCGGTCTCGACCGCGCGCCCCCACACGTTCTGGTCGATCGAGAACGGGTTGTGCTTCGTCGTCGCGATGGGCAGGGAGTGCTTCTCGGCGTACTCGATGGCCTTCTCGCGCGTCAGCGCGAGGTCGCGCACGGGGGCGATCGTCTTCAGCTCGGGCGCGAGCGACGTCGTCGCGACGTCGAACCGCACCTGGTCGTTGCCCTTGCCCGTGCAGCCGTGCGCGACGGTCGTCGCGCCGAACTGGCGGGCGGCGCGCACGAGGTGCTTGACGATGACCGGGCGCGAGATCGCCGAGACGAGCGGGTAGCGGTCGAGGTAGAGCCCGTTCGCGCGCAGCGCGGGCATGCAGTACTCGGCGGCGAACTCGTCGCGCGCGTCGGCGACGTACGCCTCGACGGCACCGCAGTCGAGCGCGCGCTGCCGGATGACCTCGAGGTCCTCCCCGCCCTGCCCGACGTCGACCGCGACGGCGACCACCTCCGCGCCCGTGGCCTCGGCGATCCAGCCGATGGCCACCGACGTGTCCAGGCCGCCCGAGTAGGCGAGCACGACGCGTTCAGTCATGACGGGTCTCTTTCCGTGACGTGGGGATGGGTCCGTGGTCCAGTGTGGCAGGGCACGCGCGTCGTGCGAGGGCGTGCTCGGGACACCACCGCGACGCGCGGACGAGGCTCAGGTCTCGCTGCCCGGGGCGCCGGTGACCGGCCCCGAGAGCTCGAGGAACCGGCGCGCGAGCTCCGCGCCGCCGTCTGGGTCGCGCGCGATGACGAGGATCGTGTCGTCGCCCGCGATGCAGCCGAGCACGCCCGGCAGGACCGAGTGGTCGATCGCGGAGGCGAGGTAGTTCGCGGCGCCGGGCGGCGTGCGCAGCACCACGAGGTTCGCGGACGCCTCGGCCGAGACGAGCATCTCGGAGCACAGGCGCGCGAGCCGGGCCGCGAGGTACTCGGGCGACTCCGCCGTCTGCACGCTGCGGTCCCCGCCCTCCCCCGGCACGGCGTACACGAGCGCGCCCGACGCGCCCCGCACCTTCTCCGCGCGCAGCTCGATGAGGTCGCGCGACAGCGTCGCCTGCGTCACGGACAGCCCCTCGCGCTCGAGCTCGCGCGCGAGCTCGGCCTGCGAGTGGATCTCGGTGCGGCGCACGATCTCGGCGATGCGCGCGTGGCGCGCCGTCTTCGTGGTCGCGGTGCGGGCCTCGGTCACGACCGCTCCAGGAGGAACGTGAGCAGCGCCTTCTGCGCGTGCAGCCGGTTCTCCGCCTCGTCCCACACGGCCGAGCGGGGGCCATCGATGACCTCCGCCGTGATCTCCTTGCCGCGATAGGCGGGCAGGCAGTGCAGGACGATCGCGTCGTCCTTCGCGTGGGAGAGGAGGTCGTCGTTCACCTGGTACGGCACGAACGGGAGCGAACGCGCCTCGGCCTCGGCCTCGTCGCCCATCGAGACCCAGGTGTCGGTCGCGACGACGTCCGCCCCCGCGACGGCCTCGACCGGGTCCGACGTGACGAGCACGGACCCGCCCGTCTCGGCGGCGATCCGCTCCGCGTCCGCGACGAACACGGGGTGGGGCGGGTACCCGTCGGGCGTCCCGACCCGCACGTGCAGGCCCGCGGTCGCCCCGCCCAGCAGGTACGAGTGCGCCATGTTGTTCGCGCCGTCGCCGACGTACGCGAGCGTCTGGCCCGCGAGCGCCCCCGTGCCGCCGCGGAGCTGGGCGATCGTGAGCAGGTCCGCGAGGATCTGGCACGGGTGGAAGTCGTCGGTCAGGGCGTTGACGACCGGCACGCGGCTGATAGCCGCCATCTCCTCGAGACGGTCCTGGCCGAAGGTGCGCCAGACGATCGCCGACGCCTGCCGGTCGAGCACGCGCGTGACGTCCGCGACGGACTCGCGCACCCCGACCTGGGCGAGCCGGCCGTCGACGACGACGGGGAACCCGCCGAGCTCGGCGACGCCCGTCGCGAACGAGAGCTGGGTGCGCAGCGTCGGCTTGTCGAACAGCACGGCCACGCCCTGCGGGCCGGCGAGCGGCTGGCGGAACGTGCGGTCGTCGCGGAATGCGAGGCCGATCTCGAGGACCTGACGCTGCTCGGCGGGCGTGAGGTCGTCGTCGCGCAGGAAGTGCCGGGGGGCCATCAGGAGCTCCTCGTCGTGGGGGCGGTCGTCGGGCCGGTCGTGGGGGCGGTGCGTGCGGGGTTCGCGTCACCGGGCGCGGAAGGGGCGGCTGTCGGGGCGGGGCCCTCCGGGACGGTGACCGTCGCGAAGAACGCGACGACGTCGCGCGCCTGCTCGGGCGTGAGGATCAGGGGCGGCGCGAGCCGGATCGCGTCGGGCGCGACGGCGTTCACGACGAACCCCGCGTCGAGGGCGGCGCGCGCGACGTCCGCCGCGACGGGCCGCGTGAGCTGGACCGCCAGGAGCAGCCCGCGCCCGCGCACACCGGCGACGAGCGGGTTGCCCGCCGCGGAGATCCCGTCGCGCAGCAGCGTGCCGACGACCCGCGAGTTCTCGAGGAGGCCGTCGCGCTCGATGACGCCGAGCGTCGCGAGCGCCGCGGCGGCAGCGACCGGGTTGCCGCCGAACGTCGTGCCGTGCTGACCGCGGCCGAGCAGCGTCGCGGCCCGCTCGCCGTACGCGACCACGGCGCCCACGGGGAAGCCGCCGCCGAGCCCCTTGGCGAGCGTGACGACGTCGGGCACGACGCCGCCCCCCACCTCGGGCTGCTGGTACGCGAACCACGAACCGGTCCGCCCGACGCCGGTCTGCACCTCGTCGAGCACGAGCAGCGCGCCGTGGCGCGCGGTGAGCTCGCGCGCCGCGACGAGGTACCCCGGCGAGAGCGAGCGCACGCCCGCCTCGCCCTGCACGGGCTCGACGACGAGCGCCGCGACCTCCCCGCGCTCCGCGACCGCGGCGGGCGAGAAGGCCTCCTCCAGCGCGGCGACGTCGTCGAACGCGACGAACTCGACCCCGCCCGGCAGCGGCTCGAACGGCTCGCGGTACGCGGCCTTCGACGTCAGCGCGAGCGCGCCCATCGAGCGGCCGTGGAAGCCGCCCTGGAGCGCGAGCACCCGCGTGCGTCCGGTCCGGCGCGCCATCTTGAACGCCGCCTCGTTGGCCTCGGTGCCCGAGTTCGTGAGGAACACGCGCGACCCCGCGGGCGCCTCCGCGAGCGCGAGCAGGCGCTCGGCGAGCGCGATCTGCGTCGGGGTGCCGAAGAAGTTCGACACGTGCCCGAGTGTCCCGAGCTGGGCCGAGACCGCCGCGGTGAGCGTCGGGTGGGCGTGGCCGAGCGCATTGACCGCGATCCCTGCGAGGAGGTCGAGGTAGCGCCTGCCGTCGGCGTCCCACACGTACGCGCCCTCGCCGCGGACCAGGACGCGCTGCGGCGGGCCGAACGTGTCCATGACGGCGTGCGTGTACCGGTCGGTCCACTGGGCGCCGGTGGGGTGCGCGGTGAGGTCGGAGGCCGTCTCGGTCGGGTGGTCCAGCTGGTTCACGCGGCGCCTCCCGCGGTCGTGGTCGCCTCGGGCCGTACGGCGCCGAGCGGGTCCGGGACGACCATCGTCCCGTTGCCCTGGGTGGTGAAGACCTCGAGCAGCGTCGAGTGCGGCACGCGGCCGTCGATCACGGTCGCCGCGGGGACCCCGCCCTCGACCGCGCGCAGGCACGCCTCCATCTTGGGGACCATGCCCGCGGACAGCGAGGGCAGGAGCGCAGCGAGCTCGGAGCGCGTGATCTGCGCCACGAGCGAGTCCTTGTCCGGCCAGGACGTGTACAGACCCTCGACGTCGGTCAGCACGACGAGCTTCTTCGCGCCGAGCGCGACCGCGAGCGCCGCGGCGGCGGTGTCCGCGTTGACGTTGAGCACCTGCGTCGGGTCGTCGAGGTCGGGCGCGATCGTCGACACGACGGGGATGCGGCCGGCGTCGAGCAGGTCCTGGACCGCGGACGGGTGCACCTCGACGACGTCGCCGACGAGCCCGACGTCGACCGGCTCGCCGTCGACGGTCGCGTGCCGGCGCTGGGCCTGGAGCAGGCCGCCGTCCTCGCCCGAGAGCCCGACGGCGTACGGGCCGTGCGCGTTGATCAGGCCGACGAGCTCGCGCGAGACCTGGCCGGTGAGCACCATGCGCACGACGTCCATCGCCTCGGGCGTCGTGACGCGCAGGCCGCCGCGGAACTCGGACTCGATGCCGAGCCGGTCGAGCATCGCGGAGATCTGCGGCCCGCCGCCGTGCACGACGACGGGGCGCAGCCCGACGCGGCGCAGGAACACCATGTCCTGCGCGAACGCGGCCTTGAGCGTGTCGTCGACCATGGCGTTGCCGCCGTACTTGACGACGACGAGCGCGCCGGCGAACTCCTGGAGCCACGGCAGGGCCTCGACCAGCACCTCCGCCTTCTGCTCGGGTCGCAGGTCGGTGCGCGGGTCGAACGCGTCGTCGTCCGGGTGCGGGGACGTGGGGGCGGTGGGGTCGTTCATGAGGAGTACACGCTGTTCTCGTGGACGTAGTCGTGCGTGAGGTCGTTGGTCCAGACCGTCGCGGTCGCGGAGCCGGCGTGCAGGTCGATCTCGACGCGGACCTCGCGCTCGGCGGCGAGGTCGACGAGCTCGCGGGGCTCGCCCACTCCCCCGGCCCGGCAGACCTGGACGTCGTTGACCGTCACGTCGAGCAGGAGCGCGTCGAACGGCGCGACGTCCTCGGGGACCGTCCCGACGGCCGACACGATGCGCCCCCAGTTCGGGTCGTTGCCGAAGATCGCGGCCTTGAAGAGGTTGGAGCGCGTCACCGCGCGCGCGACCGCGACGGCGGCGTCCTCGCTCGACGCGTGCACCACGGTGACGGCGACGTCGTGGCTCGCGCCCTCGGCGTCGGCCACGAGCTGGCGCGCGAGCGACGCGCTGGCCTCGGTCACGGCGTCCGTGAGCTCGTCGAGCGTCACCTCGACCCCGGACGCGCCGGAGGCCAGCAGGATCACCGTGTCGTTCGTCGACATGCAGCCGTCGGAGTCGACGCGGTCGAACGTCGTGCGCGTCGCGGCGCGCAGCGCGGCGTCGGCCGTCGCGGCGTCGACGACGGCGTCCGTCGTGAGCACGCACAGCATCGTCGCGAGGCCCGGTGCGAGCATGCCCGCTCCCTTGGCCATACCGCCGACGGACCACGTCGCGGCACCGTCCGTCGCGCCGGCGTCCGCGACCTCGCGCACCACGGAGACCGTCTTGGGCACGGTGTCCGTCGTCATGATCGCGAGCGCGGCGTCCCCGCCGCCGTCGACCCCCGCGACCGGGTCCGCGAGCGCCGCCGCGGCGGCGTCGACCCCGGCGAGCAGCGCGTCCATGGGCAGCCGGATCCCGATGAGGCCCGTCGAGCAGACGAGCACGTCGCCCGCGGACGTCGCGAGCACGTCCGCGACGTGCTCCGCCGTGCGGTGCGTGTCGGCGAAGCCCTCCGGCCCCGTGCACGCGTTCGCGCCGCCCGAGTTGAGCACGACGGCGGTCGCGCGCCCGTCGCTCACGGCCTGGCGCGTCCACGCGACCGGCGCCGCGAACACACGGTTGGTCGTGAGCACGGCGGCCGCGACGTCGAGCGGCCCGTCGTTGACGACGAGCGCGACGTCGCGGGCGCCCGTGGACTTGAGCCCGGCGGCGACGCCGGCGGCCCGGAAGCCCTGCGGGGTGGTGACGGTCACGGGGCGACCCCCTCGGTCGTGAGGCCCGCCGTCTGCGGCAGGCCGAGCGCGATGTTCATGGACTGCACCGCGGCGCCCGCGGTGCCCTTGACGAGGTTGTCGATCGCCGTGACGGTCACGACGCGGCCTGCCGCGTGGTCGACCGCGACCTGGACGAGCGCCGTGTTGGCGCCGAGCGTCATGGCGGTCGTGGGCCACTGCCCCGCGGGCAGCACCCGGACGAACGGCTCGCCGACGTACGCGTCCTCCCAGGCCTGGCGGACGCGCGCGTCGAGCGCGGCGGGGTCGAGGCGCGCGGCGTCGTCGGACAGGCGCGCCGTCACCGTGGCGAGGATGCCCCGGGACATCGGCACGAGCGTCGGCGTGAACGAGATGCTCACGCCCGGCGCCCCCGCGGCCCGCAGGTTCTGCGCGATCTCGGGGATGTGCCGGTGCGACCCGCCGACGGCGTACGGCTGGGCCGACCCGATCGCCTCGGAGGCGAGCAGGTGCGGCTTGAGCGACTTGCCCGCGCCCGAGTACCCGTTCGCGAGGACGGCGACGAGGTCGCGACCCTCGACGAGACCCGCGGCGACGCCCGGCTGGATCCCGAGCGTGACCGCCGTGACGTTGCAGCCCGGCACCGCGACGCGGCGCACGCCGGCGAGCCGCTCACGCTGCTTCGTCTCGGTCGCGCCGGCCCCGGCGTCGCTCGTGAGCAGCAGCTCCGGCAGCCCGTAGGGCCACGTGCCCGCGTGCTCCGAGCCGTAGAACGACACCCAGTCCGCCGACGACTCGAGCCGGTGGTCCGCGCCCAGGTCCAGGACGAGCACGTCGTCCGGGAGCTGCGACGCGATCTCGCCCGACGCGCCGTGCGGCAGCGCGAGCACGACGACGTCGTGCCCCACGAGGTGCTCGACGGTCGTCGGCAGGAGCACGCGGTCGGCGAGGGATCGCAGGTGGGGCTGGTGCTCGCCGAGGAGCGACCCCGCGTTGCTGTGCGCCGTGACGGCGCCGATCTCCACCTCGGGGTGCCCGGCGAGCAGGCGGAGCGTCTCTCCGCCCGCGTACCCCGACGCACCCGCGACCGCGACTCTGATCGTCATATGCATCACTATACATACTTATGCAACGCCCGGGTCGAAGGTCCCGGCCCCGATACGCGTGCCGACGCCGAGACGTGGACATCCGCCCCGATCGGGCTGCCCCAGGGCGGGCACCCGCGTCTCGGCGGGATCCTCGACCGTGCACGCGACCCTAGGCTGGGGCCATGCACGCGATCGTGGCCCGCGCGGCGGGTGGCCCTGAGGTCCTCGACTACACCGAGCTGCCCGACCCGTCGCCGGGTCCCGGACAGCTCCTCGTCCGGTCCGCGGTGGCCGGCGTGAACTTCATCGACACGTACAAGCGTTCGGGCGTGTACGCGATGGAGTACCCCCACGTGGTCGGCAGCGAGGGAGCCGGTGTCGTCGCCGAGGTCGGCGCGGGCGTCGACGAGTTCGCCGTCGGCGACCGCGTCGTGTGGACCGAGGCGCCGGGGTCGTACGCGGACCTCGTCGTCGTCGACGCGGGCCAGGCGCTTCACGTGCCCGACGCCGTCACGCTCGAGGACGCGACCGCCGTCGCGCTCCAGGGCCTCACGGCGCACTACCTGTGCACGTCGTCCTACCCGGTCCGCCCGGGCGACCGCGTCCTCGTGCACGCGGGCGCGGGCGGCGTCGGGCTGCTCCTGACCCAGATGCTCGTCGCGCGGGGCGCGCACGTGGTCTCGACCGTCTCGACCCCCGAGAAGGCGGAGCTCTCGCGCGGCGCGGGGGCGGAGCACGCGATCCAGTACACGGCGTTCGCGGACCTCACCGCGGAACTGCCCGAGGTCGTGCGCGGGCTCACGGGCGGCGAGGGCGTCGCCGCGGTGTACGACTCGGTCGGCAAGGACACGTTCGACGCGTCGCTCGCGTCGCTGCGCCGCCGGGGCACCCTCGTGCTCTACGGCGGCTCCTCCGGGCAGGTCCCGCCGTTCGACCCCCAGCGGCTCAACGCGGGCGGGTCGCTCGTCCTCACGCGTCCCAAGCTCGCCGACCACACCGCGACGCGCACCGAGCTCGTCGAGCGCGCCACCGAGGTGCTCGGCGCCGTCGCGGGCGGCACGCTGCACGTGCGCGTCGGCGCCACGTTCCCGCTCGCCGACGCCGCCGACGCGCACCGCGCGCTGGAGGGCCGTGCGACCACGGGCAAGGTCCTGCTCCTCCCCGACGCCGCGGCCGCCACCGACGCGGGCGCCGCGTGAGCTGGGACTGGGTGCCCCCGCGGCCGGGCGAGGAGGACGGGTCGGACGGCGGCCCCTCGCGCGCCCTGCGCCGCGCCGTGACCGTGCTCGTGGTGCTGCTCACCGGCGTGCTGGCCGTCTACTACGTGACGGTCTGGCTCGGACAGCAGGCCGACGCGTGCGTCGCCGACCGACCGGCGGGCGTCTCGGCGCAGGACGTGGACGCCCGCTGGGGCTGGTTCCCGCCCGGCTACACGTGCGAGTACGCGACCGCCGTCGAGGACGTCGCCCGAGCCTGACCCCTGCCACCCCGACCGACGAGGACCGATGGACGACCAGCTCGCACGACCCCTGACCCTCCTCGGGGCGTACGCCCTCGCGGGCGTCCCCGACCCCGGCGGCTGGTACGCCGCGCTCGACGCCGACGGGCTCGACGGGCTGGAGCACCCCGTCGACCCCGACGACGCGGGCGCGCTCGCCACCGTGGCCGCGGGGCTCCCCGGGCACTGGTCGCTGGTCCCCACCACGGTCGCCGCGACCGCGCGCCGCGCCACGACGGACCGGGCGTACGGGCTCGCGTCCGACGACGAGGCGGGCCGCCGCGCCGCGGTCGACGGCGTCGGCCGGGTCCTCGACGCCGTGGCGCGGCTGGCCGAGTCCGAGGGCCGCCGGCGCGTCGTCGCCGTCGAGCTCCAGTCGGCGCCCGGTCCCGGGCGGGGTTCCGGTGCCGCGCTCGCGCGCAGCCTCACCGAGCTCGCCGCCGTCGCGCCCGCGGGGCTCCCGCTCGTCGTGGAGCACTGCGACGCGCCGCGCCCGTGGGGCGTCGCGGAGAAGGGGTTCCTGCCGCTCGACGACGAGATCGCGGCGGTCGCGCGTGCGGCCCGGGACACGGGCCACCCCCTGCACGTCGGGCTCAACTGGGGCCGGTCCGCGATCGAGGGACGCAGCGCCGCGACGCCCGTCGAGCACGCGCGCGCAGCGGCGGCGTCCGGTCTCCTCGCGAGCGCGATGCTCTCGGGGGCGAGCGGGACGCCGGGCCGGTGGGGCGAGCCGTGGTCGGACGCGCACGTGCCCCCGCACGGCACGGACCCCGCGCTCCCCCGACCGGAGGACTCGATGCTCGGGCCGGCCGAGGTGCGCGAGTTCCTCGCCGCCGCCGGGCCCGTCCCGATCGTCGGCGCCAAGGTCACGGCGCGCCCGTCGGACGCCGCTCCGGCCGAGCGTCTCGCGGTCGCCCGCGCCACGCTCGCCGTGCTGCGGGACGCGCTCGAGGACGTCCTTCCCGCCTGGGCCGGAGCACGCGCCGAGGGCTGAGTGCTCAGCCGGGGGCGACGGGCGACACCGCGTGCAGGTGGTCGACCGGGCCCCGGCCCGTCCCGACCCGTAGCGCGGAGCCGGCGCGCAGGGCACCCGTGAGCCACGCCTTGGCGTCGCGCGCGGCCTCGGCCCAGCCCTCGCGCTGCGGACGGAGCGCCGCGAGCGCCGCGGAGAGCGAGCACCCCGTCCCGTGCGTGTGGAGTGTGTGCACGCGTGCGGCGTCGAACGTCGTGACCACGGGCGCCGCGTCCGGGGTCGTTCCCGGCGCGACGAGGGCGTCGGGCGACGTCGCGCCGGTGAGGTGACCGCCCTTGAGCAGCACGACGGTGTCGCTCGTCGTCGCGTACGACGTCGCCTGGTGCAGCGCGTCGTCCCACGTCGTGGCGACGTCCTGCCCGGCGAGGACGGCCAGCTCGGGCAGGTTCGGCGTCACGACGTCGGCCCGCGCCGCGAGGTCGCGCACGGCCTGCTCGGCGCCCGCGTCGAGCAGGCGGTGCCCCGACGTGGCGACCATGACGGGGTCGAGGACGACCCAGGGACGCGGGAGCCCGGAGTCGGTGCGCGCGGTCGCGAGCGCGTCGAGCCAGGCCCCGATCTCGCGGGCGTTCGCCTCGTCGGCGACCATGCCGATCTTCACGGCGTCGATCTCGACGTCGTCGGACACTGCGTCAAGCTGCTCGCGCAGGAACGCCGGTCCGGGGACGTGCACGGACCGCACCCCGTGCGTGTTCTGCGCGACGAGCGCGGTCGTCACGGCCATCCCGTAGGCGCCGTGCGCGGCGAACGACTTGAGGTCGGCCTGGATGCCCGCTCCCCCGGTCGGGTCGGTCCCCGCGATCGACAGGACGCGCGGCCGCGAGGGCCGACGGGGGCGGTCGCCCCGGGGGGCAGGAGCGTGCTGGGGCAGGGCGAGCGTCATCGCCGGACATCCCTTCGCTGGTACGAGCCAGAGCAGGTTCGACGGGTCTCCTCTCAGCCCCGGTCGTGGGGCACCCCGTGTCGGTGGCCATGCTAGTGGCTCGTCACGTGCCCGGACGCGCCGACGCCGCCGGTGCGGGTCGGGCGGCGTCGGGGCCGCGTGCGTGCGGGAGCAGCGTGCGGGAGCGGTGTCGCGCGCGGTCAGCGGCGCGGGAGCTCCCCCGGCATCGGGTCGTCCGCGCCCCAGCGCGTGACGCGCAGGCGCCGCGCGTCCGGGCCGGGCAGGACGTCACCCCGGTCCTTCGCCTCCGCGGCGGCCTCGCGCAGCGACTCGGGCGAGTCGTGCGTGACGCGCACGAACGCGCCCGAGAAGGCGTCGAGCTCGCCGCGCGCGATCGCGACGACCATCTCGACCGTACGGTCGACCGGGGTCCACTCGGTGCGGCCCTCGTGCATGACCATCGACGCCGTCATGTCGGTCTGGACGACCCCCGGCGAGACCTCGAAGGTGCGCAGGCCGCGCGCGAAGCCGGACCGGTGCAGGTTCGCGCCGAGCCGCAGGAGGGCGGTCTTGCTCGCGTTGTACGCGCTCGCGCCGTCCATGTCGTGCGAGCCCGCGCCGCTGTTGAGGTCGACGACGCGGCCCCCGCCGCGGGCGAGCATCCCCGGCACCACCGCGCGCGCGAGCAGGAACGGCCCGCGCACGTTGGTCTCGACGATCGCCCACCACTCGTCCGGGTCGGCCTCCCACAGCGGCACCTCGGCGTCGACACGACCCGCGTTGTTGACGAGCAGGTCGACGCTCCCGAGGTCGTCCTCGGCGTGCCGGACGGCGGCCGTGACCGCCGCGGCGTCCGTGACGTCCGCGGTCACGACGACGGCGCGCCCCGCGCCGCCGGTGAGCGCACCGATCTCGTCGGCCACGCCTGCGAGCCGGTTCGCGTCGCGCGCGAGGAGCGCGACGTCGAGGCCCGCCGCCGCGAGGCCGACGGCGATCGCGCGGCCGATGCCGCGCGACGCCCCGGTCACGAGCGCCGTCCGCGCGGGCGCGACGGTCCCCGCCGCGCCCACACCGAGGTTCGCGCTCACGCCCGCAGCTCCGCGCCGACGCGCTCGCGCGCGGCGGTCACCGCACCCTCGCGGACGCGCGCGACGTCGTCCGCGGTCAGCGTGCGGTCCGCGGCGCGCAGCCGCAGCGAGAACGCCAGCGACTTGCGCCCCGCCCCGACCTGCTCGCCGGTGAAGACGTCGAACAGCGCGACCTCCTCGACCAGGTCTCCCGCGCCGGCGACGATCGCGTCGCGGAGCGACTGCGCGGTCACGTCGGCGTCCACGACGAAGGCGAGGTCCTCCTTGGCCGCAGGGAAGCCCGAGACGGGCGTCGCCTGCACGGGCTCGTCCGACGAGCCGGCGACGAGCGCCGACAGGTCGACCTCGAACGCGACCGCGCGAGCGGGCAGGCCGAGGTTCTCGACCACCTTGGGGTGCAGCTCGCCCGCGTGCCCGACGACGGTCCCGTCGGCGAGCTCGAGGCGCGCGCAACGGCCCGGGTGGAACGGGGCGCGCCCGGTGTCGGCCACGACGCGCACGTCGGTGCCGACGCGCTCGGCGACCAGGCGGGCCGCGCCGAGCGCGTCCGTCCAGTCCGCCGCCCGGCCCACGCCCCACCAGCCCGCGCGCACGCGGCGCCCGACGAGGACGCCCGCGACGTGGCGCGGCTGCGACGGCAGCGCGGCGTCGATCGCCGCGAGCTCGTCGTCGCTCGGACGCACGCCGCCCGGCAGCGCGGGCGCGGCGGGCGCGCCCGGACGCGGGTGCGTGACGAGGCCGACCTCGAAGAGCGCGACGTCGCCGAGCCCGCGGCCGACGTTGCGGCGCGTGGTCTCCAGCAGCGTGCTCAGGAGGTCCGTGCGCATCAGCGGGCGGTCGTCGGCGAGCGGGTTGAGCAGGCGCAGCGCACGACGGCGCTCGTCGTCCGCGGGCAGGCGCAACGCGTCGAGCTCCGCGTCCCCGACGAACGGGTAGCTCAGGGTCTCGACGAAGCCGTCCTCGGCCAGCGCCCGGGCGACGGAGCGCCGCACGCGCTGCTCGCGCGTGAGCCCGCGCCCACCGGGAGCAGCAGGCAGGAGCGACGGGATCTCGTCGTAGCCGACGAGGCGCGCGACCTCCTCCACGAGCTCGGCGGGCTCCGTGAGGTCGGGCCGCCACGACGGCGGGGTGACGACGAGCACGCCCGTCGCGTCCGCGTCGTCGGCCTCGACCGCGCAGCCGATCGCGCCGAGCGTGCCCACGACCTGCTCGAGCGTGTACGGCACGCCGACGAGGCGCTCGGCCTCGCCGACCGGCAGTCGGATCGCGGCCGGGGCGGCGACCCGGTCGAGATCGCTCACCGCGGGGTCGGCCGTGCCGCCGCCGAGCTCGACGAGCAGGTCGACGACGCGCTGGGCCGCGACCGCGGGCAGCAGCGGGTCGACACCACGCTCGAACCGCTTCGCCGCCTCGCTCGACAGCTTGTGGCGGCGCGACGTGCGCGCGACCGTCACCGGGTCGAAGTGCGCGGCCTCGACGAGCACGGCCGTCGTCGTCGGGCCGACCTCCGAGGAGGCGCCACCCATGACACCGGCGAGCCCCAGGACACGCGAGGCACGCGCGCCGTCGGGGCTGTCCGTGATGAGCAGGTCCTCGGGGTCGAGCCCGCGGTCGGCGTCGTCGAGGGTCACGAGCCGCTCGCCCGGCGCGGCGCGCCGCACGACGATCGGTGCCGCGACCTTGTCGAGGTCGTACGCGTGCAGCGGCTGGCCGAGATCGAGCATGACGTAGTTCGTCACGTCGACCGCGAGAGAGATCGGCCGCATGCCCGACGCGGTGAGCCGCTGCTGCATCCAGGCGGGGGTCTGCGCGGCGGGGTCGATCCCCCGCACGACGCGCGTGACGAAGCGGTCGCACCCGACGACGCCGTGGACCGGCGCCGCGTCGTCGACCTCGACGGGGAAGCCGTCAGGGGTCGCCGCGGGCGGCGGCGTCGGCAGCGAGCCCGGGAGGCCGGGGTCGGTGAAGCGCGCGCCCGTCGAGTGCGAG
The DNA here is from genome assembly GCF_009708005.2 of Cellulosimicrobium protaetiae. NCBI lineage: Bacteria > Bacillati > Actinomycetota > Actinomycetes > Micrococcales > Promicromonosporaceae > Cellulosimicrobium > Cellulosimicrobium protaetiae. The sequence continues at coordinate 3,078,813 of NZ_CP052757.1, forward strand.
AACTCGCGCGCGACGCCGCGGTAGGAGAACGCGTACCCGCGGTCGGGCGTGACGTTGATCTCGAGCACCTCGTCGCCGAGACCGAGGAGCGCGACGGCATCCTGGCCCGGGGTCAGGTCCTCGGCCGAGTACCCGAGCCGCGGCAGCACGATGATGCCGTCGTGGTCCTCGCCGAGCCCGAGCTCGCGCTGCGAGCAGATCATGCCGTCGGACACGTGCCCGTAGGTCTTGCGGCTCGCGATGGCGAACGGCCCGGGCAGGACGGAGCCCGGCAGCGCGACGACGACGAGGTCGCCCGGCGCGAAGTTGTGCGCGCCGCACACGATGCCGCGCGCACCGCCCGCCGGCACGTCGGCAGGGTCGACGCCCTGGATCTCGGCGGCGTTGTGCTCCGGGCCGACGTCGACCAGGCACCAGTTGATCGTCTTGCCGTTCTTCTGCGGCTCGGGCGTCATCTCCACGACGCGCCCGACGACGAGCGGGCCCGTCACGGCCGCACCGTGGATCGCCTCCTCCTCCAGGCCGACGCGGACGAGGTCGGCGGCGAGCCGCTCGGCGGTGAGCCCCTCGGGCAGCTCGACGTGGTCGCCCAACCAGTCGATGGCGACGTAGGGCATCAGATCTCCGTTCCGAACTGGGCGGAGAAGCGCGCGTCGCCCTCCACCATGTCGTGCATGTCCGCGATGCCGTGGCGCAGCATGAGCGTGCGCTCGATGCCCATCCCGAAGGCGAAGCCCGAGTAGACGTCGGGGTCGACCCCCACGGACCGCAGCACGTTCGGGTTGACCATGCCGCAGCCGCCCCACTCGATCCAGCCGGGCCCGCCCTTCTTCTGGGGGAACCACAGGTCCATCTCGGCGCTCGGCTCGGTGAACGGGAAGTAGCTCGGGCGCAGGCGCGTGCGCGCCTCGGGACCGAACATGGCGCGCGCGAACGCGTCGAGCGTCCCGAGCAGGTTCGCCATGGTCAGGCCCTCGTCGATCGCCAGGCCCTCGACCTGGTGGAAGACGGGCGTGTGCGTGGCGTCGAGCGCGTCGGTGCGGAACGTCTTGCCCGGGCACGCGACGTACAGGGGCACGCCGCGCTCCAGGAGGGAGCGCGCCTGGACGGGCGACGTGTGCGTGCGCAGCACGAGGTTCGACGGCGCCGCGGCACCCGCGCCGGAGCCGTCGGCCCCGGCCACGTAGAACGTGTCCTGCATCTGCCGCGCCGGGTGGTCGACGCCGAAGTTCAGCGCGTCGAAGTTGAACCACTCCGCCTCGACCTCGGGTCCCTCGGCGATCTCCCAGCCGAGACCGACGAAGAAGTCGGCGACGCGCTCCTGGAGCGTCTCGAGCGGGTGCCGCGCGCCGGACGGCACGCGGTCGACCGGGAGCGTGACATCCACGGCCTCCTCGACGAGCACGCGCTCGTCGCGCTCGGCCTCGAGCTCCACCTGGCGTGCGGCGAGAGCCTGGTTCACGCGCCCGCGGAGCGGGCCGAGGAGCTTGCCCGCGACCTTCTTGTCGGCCGGCGCGAGCGAGCCGATCTGGCGGTTCGCGAGCGCGAGCGCGCTGCGGTCGCCCGTGTGCTCGGTACGGACGAGCTTGAGCGCGTCGAGGTCGCCGGCCCCGGCGATCGCGGCGAGGGCGGCGTCGAGCGCGCGCTGCAGCGCGTCGGCGTCGAGCGGGGAGGGAGCGGTCGGGGTGTCCGGGCCGCCGTCCCCCGTGACGGGGGTGACGACGTCGGCGTCAGGGCTGGACATGCGTGCCTTCCTGGCGAGGGCGGGACTGCGGGAGCGGGCGACGGCCCGGACAGGCATCTGCTCAGGGGTCGTCCCGCAGGGCGCGACGCACGGGGCGCGCGCGGGCGCGCGCTCGTGCGCGCGTCGCGGTCATTCTAGGGCGCCCGTCCCGGCCGGGTCCGTCCCGCCCGAGGCGGGACGGGTGCACGCGTCAGTCGCGCGGGCCCGTGACGGGCCCGGGAAATCGACGATCGTCTCGCACGGTCACCGCACCATCCTCGCACGGCGCCGCGCTCGCGTCCGGACGTCGGCTCCTGGGACCGCACGACAGGGATAGGTCGTGGCACCGGAAGAGCATCGGGCAGGATGACCGCGTGGACGGACGGTACGGGCGACAAGACCGGGGCGCGCCCTCGTCGCGCGCGGTGACGACGAGCGCCGCCGGTCGGGCCGCGGCGGTCGGCAGCCCTCCACGGACCTGGCGGACGCCCACGGCGACCCGCTCGGGCCGCACCCGCCACGTCCTGTCCCCCGTGCGCTACCGCTCCGCGGGGCTGGCGTACCTCACGGGGCTCTGGCAGGCAGCGGTCGTCGTCGTCCCCGTGGTCCTCGCGCTCGCGGCGGCCGGGGTCGACGGCGGGGCGACCCCGTGGGGCGTCCTCGCCGTCGTCGCCGGGGTCGGCGCCGTCATGGGCCTGAGCGTCCCCTTGGCACGCCTGCGGCTGGTCCACGTGCGGATCGGGTCGGTCACGCCCCTGCTCGTGCGCTGGTGCGCCTGGGTGGGTGGCGCGTCGATCGTGGTCCTGGCCGTGATCGTCCGCTGGGCCGCGCTCTCCTGAGCCGCCCCGCGCAGACGTGGTCAGGCGCCGGGGAGCTCGAGCGTCTCGACCGTGCGGTAGATCCGCCGGCCGGACGCGTCGCCGGGCTCCGACTCGACGAGGTGCAGCTCGCGCGCCGACCAGTCGGGCCCCGCGTAGACCGCGAGCGCGGCCGCGGGGCCGCCGAGCGGGTCGGCGGCGGTGACGTCGGCCGGCCCGCCCGCAGCACGATCACGGGCGCGCGAGCGTCGCTGCGCCTGACGCGCGCCCGCCGCGGCACGGGCGACGGTGAGGTGGGCCCGCTGCCTCGGCCGGCGGTCGACGCGCACACCGGCGTCGGCAGCCGCCTCGGCGACCGCGACGCTGAGACCGCGGAGCCCGTCGGCATCGTCCCCTCCGACGCCGACCCACAGCACCCGCCGGTCGAAGACGCCCGCACCCCGCAGCCGCAGCGACAGGGGCGGGGTCTCCCTCGCGACCGGCGCGAGGGCGGCGACGAGGTCCGGGACGGATCCTTCCGGGACGTCGCCGAAGAAGGAGACCGTCACGTGCCACAGCTCCGGCGGGGTCCACCGCACGAGCGGGGCGCCGTCGGAGCGGTGCGCCTCCTGCGCGTGCGCCCCCGAGAGCGCGAGCCCCAGGTGGTCGAGCGCCGCCGGGTCCGGGAACAGCGCGGCGAACAGGCTCACCCCTCGCTCACCCGGTACGTTCGAGCCCGGTCGGGTCCGCGCCGAGGCGGCCCGGCACGGGCCGGTGCGCACGGCTCGACGCGTAGAGGCACACCGTCGCCGCCGTCGCCAGGTTGAGCGACTCCGCCCCGCCGCGGATCGGGACCCTGACCACGGCGTCGGTCAGGGCACGGTCCTCCTCGGGCAGACCCCAGGCCTCGTTGCCGAAGACCCACGCGGTGGGTGCGGCGAGGTCGACGGGCCGCTGCGCGCCGGCACCGGCGGCGCCGGCCACGTCGAGCAGGTCGTCGAGGTCGAGGTCGCCCGCGCCGTCGGCGGCGAGGACGAGGAGCCCGGCATCCCGCAACGCGGCGACCGCGTCGGCCAGGCTCACGCCCGTGACGACGGGCAGGTGGAACAACGAGCCGGCCGTCGACCGCACGACCTTGGGGTTGTGCACGTCCACGCTCTCCCCCGCGAGCACGACGGCGTCCGCGCCCGCCGCGTCGGCGGCCCGGATCACCGTCCCCGCGTTCCCGGGGTCGCGCACCGTCGCGAGCACCGCGACGAGGGCCGGGCGCTCCCGGCCGAGGAGCGGCGCCACGACGTCCGACAGCTCCGGATCGTGGGCGCGGACGACGGCCAGCACCCCCTGGGCGTCGGCGCTCATCGCGGCGAGCACCTCGGGCGTCGCGACGTGCACGTGCAGCCCGGCGTCCCGTGCGTCGGCGACGATCTCCGGGTGCCGTTCCGCCGACGGGGGCGTGACGTAGACGTCACGCACGCGGTCGGCGGCGTGCCGCACGGCCTCGCGAACACCCTGGGGCCCCTCGACGAGGAGCTGTCCGTGCCGGGAACGCGCCGAACGCCCGGCCAGCGCGCGGACCGCACGGACCCGGTCGCTGCGAGGGTTCGTCAGCGTGGGGTCGAGCGGGCCGAGCGCGGGCCGGGCGTCCGTGGCCGCCTGGCGGCCTGGCGAGGCGCTGGTCAGGCTGCGGCCTTCGGCGCGTTGACGTCCTCGGGGAGCGCGTCCTTCGCGACCTGGACGAGCGCGTTGAACGCGGCCACGTCGTTGACCGCGAGCTCCGCGAGCAGGCGACGGTCGACCTCGACACCCGCGGCCTTGAGGCCCTGGATGAGGCGGTTGTACGTCAGGCCCTGCGCGCGCGACGCAGCGTTGATGCGCTGGATCCACAGCTTGCGGAAGTCGCCCTTGCGCGCCTTGCGGTCACGGTAGGAGTAGACGAGGGAGTGGGTGACCTGCTCCTTCGCCTTGCGGTAGAGGCGCGAGCGCTGGCCGCGGTAGCCGCTGGCGCGCTCGAGGGTCGTACGGCGCTTCTTCTGGGCGTTGACCGCCCGCTTCACGCGTGCCACGTGATGCTCCTTGCAGTTCGGGGCTCAGGGGTGAACCGTGCGGTGGCGGGTCCCGCCACCTGCCGGATCACTTGCCGAGCAGCTTCTTGATGGTCTTGACGTCGGCGGGCGAGACCACCTGGTCCTGGGCGAGGCGGCGCTTGCGCTTGGTCGCCTTGTGCTCGAGCAGGTGTCGAGCGTTGGCCTGCTCGCGCATGACCTTGCCGGTACCCGTGATGCGGAAGCGCTTCTTGGCACCCGAGTGCGTCTTGTTCTTCGGCATGGCTGCCGTCTCTCCTTGTGTCCGGTCAACCGCCTCACGGCGGCCGACGTGTTCGGGTCCCGGCCGGTGGGCCCGGACCCCGAGCAGGGTCGGTCTGTGCGGCCGGCCGTCAGCCGGCATTGCCCCGCGGTGCCGGCTTGGGCGCCGGGCGCGGAGCGCTCGGCTTGGGCGCGGCGGGCCTGGCGGTCGCCGGCTTGGCAGCGCCCGACGGCGCGGCGGGAGCCGGCCGGGGTGTGGCGGGGCGAGGCGTCGCGGGCTTCGCGTCCGCGCGCGGCGCGCTCGACGGGCGAGGAGCCGCCGCCGGACGCTGGGCTGCCGCGCGGGGCGCCGGAGCGGCCTTCGGCGCGGGAGCAGCCTTCGGCGCGGGAGCAGCCTTCGGCGCGGGAGCGGGCTCGGCAGGAGCTGCTGCCGGCTCCTCGACCGGGGCCGGGGCCGTCGCCTCGACCGGGGCCGCCGCCTCGACCGGGGCCTCGAGCACGGCGTCCTCCAGAGCCTCGTCGTCGTCGGAGTCCACCGACCGCGCCGCGGCGCGCTGGGCGGACTTCGTCAGGCGGGGCTCGGCCTCCTGCGCACGCTTGCGCTGCTCGCTCTTGGCGTCGGCCTTCTTCTTCACCGGGCCGAGCACCATGGTCATGTTGCGCCCGTCCTGCTTCGGCATCGACTCCACGAAGCCGAGCTCCGCGACGTCCTCCGCAAGACGCTGGAGCAGACGAACGCCCATCTCGGGGCGCGACTGCTCACGACCGCGGAACATGATCATGACCTTGACCTTGTCGCCCGCGGCAAGGAAGCGCTCGACGTGGCCCTTCTTGGTGCCGTAGTCGTGCGGGTCGATCTTCAGGCGGAAGCGGATCTCCTTGAGGACCGTGTTCGCCTGGTTGCGCCGCGCCTCACGCGCCTTCATGTCGGACTCGTACTTGAACTTGCCGAAGTCCATGAGCTTGGCGACGGGGGGCCGGGCGTCCGGGGCGACCTCGACGAGGTCGAGGTCCGCGTCCTGGGCAAGGCTCAGGGCAACCTCGGTGCGGACGACGCCGACCTGCTCCCCGCCGGGACCGATGAGTCGGACCTCGGGGACGCGGATCCGATCGTTGATGCGAGGCTCGCTGATGTGATGCTCCTAGGAAGTCGTCGGTAGACCGCCCGGCACGAAGAAGGCCTCCGTCCCTGAGCGCAGGGCGGAGGCCATCAGGTCGGGACGTTGCGCTGGGCTACGACCACAGCGGGACGCGGCCCCGTGGGGCCTCGCACCGGACCAGGACCCGGCCTCTGTCGCGACGTTCGTCGGCGGTCGAGACCCGGGTGGGATGAGATCCACTTGCGCACTCGCGAACCTCCCGCCCCCGAAAACTGGAGGAGGACGCGCACGAGTCGGTCAGCCATCAATGCTAGCAGAGGCTGTACCGCGCGCCGAACGCAGGTCGACACCGTCACACTGAGTCGCTCCATCATTGGAACTCTTCCAGATTAGGTGGTTAGAGTGGTGCCCATGACGACAGGAGCGACGGCGGGCGCAGGGACGAGCCTCGAGGTCGGGCCGCGCCGCGCCCGGCACGAGACCGAGCTGCGCGACCACGGCCTGCGCGTCACCGCCGCGCGGCTCGCCGTGCTCGACGCCGTCGAGGTCCAGCAGCACGCCGACGCCGACGACGTCCTGCGGGCCGCCCGTGCGTCGCTCGGCTCCGTCTCGGTCCAGGCGGTCTACGACGTCCTGCACACGCTCACCGACAAGGGGCTGGTCCGCCGGATCGAGCCCGCGGGACACCCGGCGCGCTACGAGCGCCGGCTCGGCGACAACCACCACCACGTCGTGTGCCGCGGCTGCGGCGCCGTCGCCGACGTCGACTGCACCGTCGGGCACGCCCCCTGCCTCACCCCCAGCAGCACGTCGGGCTTCCGGGTCGACACCGCCGAGGTGACGTTCTGGGGCCTGTGCCCCGACTGCACGGACTGACCACCCACGAACCCGCACCGGGGCTCGGCACACCCGGAGCACGCCCGTTTCATCACGAAGATCCCGGTATGAGAACGTCAGACGGGCCGCGACCGCGGCCCACGGAAGGAGACCCATGACCGCCCCCTTCACCACCACGAACGCCGGTGCGCCCGTCGCCTCGGACGCCCACGCCCAGACCGTCGGCGCCGACGGCCCGATCGTCCTGCACGACCACTACCTCGTCGAGAAGCTCGCCCAGTTCAACCGCGAGCGCGTGCCCGAGCGCGTCGTGCACGCGAAGGGCGGCGGGGCGTTCGGGACGTTCACCGTGACGAACGACGTGAGCGCCTTCACGCGCGCGGCCCTCTTCCAGCCCGGCACGACGACCGAGATGCTCGCGCGCTTCTCCTCCGTCGCCGGCGAGCAGGGTTCGCCCGACACGTGGCGCGACCCCCGCGGCTTCGCGCTGAAGTTCTACACGAGCGAGGGCAACTACGACCTCGTCGGCAACAACACCCCCGTGTTCTTCCTGCGTGACGGCATCAAGTTCCCCGACTTCATCCGCTCGCAGAAGCGCCTGCCCGGATCGAACCTGCGCGACAACGACATGCAGTGGGACTTCTGGAGCCTCTCCCCCGAGTCCGCGCACCAGGTGACCTGGCTCATGGGCGACCGCGGCCTGCCGTCGAGCTGGCGCCACATGGACGGGTTCGGCTCGCACACCTACCAGTGGATCAACGCGGCCGGCGAGCGGTTCTGGGTCAAGTACCACTTCAAGACCCAGCAGGGCATCGACAACCTCTCGGCCGACGAGGCCTCGCAGCTCGCGGGCTCGGACTCCGACCACCACATCCGCGACCTCCACGACCACATCGAGGCCGGCGACTTCCCGCGCTGGACGCTCTCGGTCCAGGTCATGCCGTACGAGGACGCGAAGTCCTACCGGTTCAACCCGTTCGACCTGACCAAGGTGTGGCCGCACGCCGACTACCCGCTGGTCGAGGTCGGCGTGATGGAGCTCAACCGGAACCCGGAGAACTACTTCGCCCAGATCGAGCAGGCGACGTTCGCGCCGAGCAACTTCGTCCCGGGCATCGCGACGAGCCCCGACAAGATGCTGCTCGCGCGCATCTTCTCCTACGCCGATGCGCACCGGTACCGCGTGGGGACCAACCACGCGCAGCTCCCCGTGAACGCGCCGCACGCGGCGAGCGAGGGCGGCCACTCGTACGCCAAGGACGGCGCGATGCGCCACTCCTTCTCGCCCGCGACCACGCCGGTCTACGCGCCCAACAGCCGGGGCGGCGCGCACGCCGACCCGGCCCGGGCCGCCGAGTCGGCCGGGTGGGAGTCCGACGGCGAGCTGACGCGCTCCGCCGCGACCCTGCACCCCGAGGACGACGACTTCGGCCAGGCGGGCACGCTGTACCGCGAGGTCTTCGACGACGCCGCGCGCGAGCGCTTCCTCGCGACGATCACCGGGCACGTCGGCGCCGTCCGCGACGACGAGATCCGCGAGCGCGCGATCGCGTACTGGACGAACGTCGACGCCGGCCTCGGCGGCGCGCTCCGCGAGGCGCTCGCCGCCACGGGCGCGCCGGTCGAGGGTGGCCAGCCCGGCACCGCGGCGGAGCCGGTCCGCGTCTGATTCCGTCCGCGAGGTGGTGATCCCCCGCCGAGAGAGCGACGTACCGACCCGGTACGTCGCTCTCTCGGCGGCAGGTCGCTACCTCGGCGACACCGGGACCCGGCTCGCGTCCGGGGTGGGCGGCACGGCACGACAGGATGGAAAGATGGTCGCCATGAGTACCGAGAACGCCGCCGTGCCCGACCCCGCTGCCGACGCCGTGCGCGACATCGCGGACGTCGCCGCCGTGGAGGTCATCACGTCCGCGGCCGTCCACCTCATGAGCGCCGCGGCCGTCAAGTGCGGCCTCGCCGAGGACGCGCAGGAGCAAGGCCACCTCGACCTGGACGAGGCGCGCAAGCTCATCAACGCGCTCGCCGCGCTCGTCACGGCGAGCGCTCCCGACATCGGCAACCAGCACGCCCGCTCGCTCCGCGACGGCCTGCGCTCGCTCCAGCTCGCGTTCCGCGAGGCGTCGGTCTACCCCGACGCCCCGGGCGAGGGCCCGGGCGAGAAGTACACGGGCGCCGTGAGTTGAGCACTCCCCCGGTGCCGCCGCCGCACGGCGGGTCCCACGAGCCGCCGCAGGGTCCGCCGCCGTCGCCGGCCCGGCCGCAGAGCGTTCCGCGGGGGGCGACGCCGCCCGCGGTCCCGGGCGCACCGTCGCCGGCCGGCGGGCCGCCGTCGTTCGCCCCGGCCTCCGCGGCGCCTCGGGGGACGGCCCCGGACGCGTCGCCCGGCGCCGTCGGCGCGGGCGATGTCTCGGCCGCCGTCCCCCCGAGCGTGGGCGCACCGGGCGCCGGCGCACCGGGACCGGACGGAGCGCCGCTCGCCGCCGGGGACGTGGCGGCGCCGCGCCGCCGCCGCGGCGCCGTGGTGGCGATCGTGGTGCTGTCCCTCCTCCTCGCGGCCGCCCTGGGGGTGGGCGCCTACCTGTGGGTCACCACGACGCGCTGGCAGGAGACGAGCGCGGACTGGGAAGGCGAGGCCCGCGGCCTGGGCGAGGACGTCGCCCGGCTCCAGACGGAGCTCGACGGCGCGAACGCGGAGCTCGAGTCCGCGCGCACCCAGCTCACCGCCGCGCAGGACCGCATCAGCGACCTCGCCAACGAGAAGGCACAGCTCGGGGACGAGAACGAGGCGTCCCAGCAGTACCTCGACTACCAGAGCCGGGTCTCCGAGGCGGCGGGCAAGGTCGCCGCGGCGCTCGGCCAGTGCACGACGGCGCAGACGCAGCTCATCGGCTACCTCAACAACCGCGACGCGTACGACCCTGCCGACCTGGAGCGCTTCGCCGACCAGGTGGACCTGCTGTGCCAGGAGGCGACGGACGCCAACGCCCAGCTCCAGCAGGAGCTCGCCGGATGACGCGGGGTCGACCCAGGTCTACCGCCGAGGGCACGGCTCGGCGCGCCGTGGGGCGCGTCGTCGCGCCGCTCGTCTCCGTCGCGCTGCTCGCCAGCCCGCTCGCGGCGTGCGGCGTCCTGCCGGAGCTGCCCGAGCCCGTCCCGGAGACGGTCGTCCCCTCGCTCGTGGCGCCCGACGACCCGGCCGGCTCCGAGAACCTCTCGCCGGACGGGTTCGACGCCGTCCGGCGCATGGCGGTGCGCATCCGCAACGTCCGGTGCGACGGGCTCTCGACCGGCTCCGGGTTCGCGGTCGACTCCCGGACGTTGATCACCAACAAGCACGTGGTCGACTCGTCGCGGTCGCTCCAGCTCCTCACGTACGACGGCCGTGACATCGCCGCCCAGACGGCGAGCGTGGCGGGCCTCGCGGACCTCGCGATCGTCCGGACGGCGGAGGACCTCCCGTCGGCACCGACGCTCGCGGCCGCCGACCCGGCGCCGGGCGACCCGGTGACCGTCGTGGGCTACCCCGAGGGCGGGCGGCTCACGGTGACGCAGGGGTCCGTCATCGGGACGACGACGGACCCCCTGAACGAGAACCTCGGCGAGGTGCTCGTCACGGACGCCCCGGTCGAGCCGGGGAGCTCCGGCTCCGCGGCGCTCAACGACGCCGGGGAGGTGATCGGCGTCGTCTACGCGAAGACGTCGACCGACAAGTCGCTGCTCGTCCCGGTGAGCACGCTCCAGACGATGCTCGGCGACGAGTCGGCGTTCACCGCCCTCCCGGAGTGCGACGCCTGACCACTCCCGCAGGAGGTGCGGCAGACGGTGCGGCAGGTCCGCTCGACCTGCCGCGCCGCAGCCCGCGCGCACCCCGGACGCCAGGTCTACCCTTCCTGGCATGAGCACACACGCGAGCTCGGACACGCCCCCGGTCGACCCGGCGCACATCACCCACGCAGCACGCGACACGCTCACCGTGCGTCGCGTCTTCGGGGAGTCCTACGAACGCGACGGCACGCTCGTCATCCCGGTCGCGACCGTCTGGGGCGGCACCGGCTCCGGCTGGGGCTCCGGCGCCGGCGAGCTGTCCGGCAAGGGCGCCGCCGACTGGCGTCGCCGCGGCGGCGCGGCGGCCGCCCCCGAGCCCGCGGCCGAGGTGACGGACGGGGACGCCGGCTCGTCGTCCGACCCCGGCTCCGGGAACGCCGGTGGCGAGGCGGGCGGCGAGGGCTCGGGCGGCGGTGGGGGCTTCGGGGTCCGCGTCGTCGCCAAGGGCGTCTACGTCGTCGACGACGGGGGCGTGCGCTGGCAGCCCGCGCTGGACCTCAACCGCGTGATCCTCGGCGGGCAGGCGCTCGGCGCGGTCGTCGCGTTCTCGGCCGCGCTCGCGTGGGGCCTGAGCCGCCTGCGCCGCCGCTGACCGACCCCGCGGGCGGCAGGACCGCCGCTGCGCCCGACCGCGCGACCGACCGGTCGACGCGAGCGATCAGTCGGCGCGACCGATGCGCAGCTCGAGGCCGTCGACGCGCTCCGACACGGTCGCGTCCGTCGCGAGCGCGCCGTTGACCTGCCCGAGCACGGCGTCGAGCCCTGCACGGTCCAGCCCGGCGTCGATGCGCAGCACGACGGCGACCTCGGCGCGCCGTCCCGGCTCTGCCCAGACCCGCGCGACGTGCGGGATCCCGGCGAGCGCACCCTGGACCGCGGCGAGCACCTCGGGGACCACCACGCCGTCGACGACGGCGGGCGACCAGTCCTTGCCTTGGGCGAGCGCCCACACGGCCGGGCGCGGGACGAGGGCCGTCACCGGACCGCCCGGGTCGAGGACGAGCAGCGACCAGTCCTCGCTCACGGCGGACAGCGCCGCGCGGCGCGCGTCGACGGGCACGGGCCGAGCGCTCGCGCGCCACGCGGTCATGGCCGTGACGGACGTGAACACCGGGAGCGCGCGGCGCCCGTCCGGCGCCTCGATCGCGACGACCCCGGCCGAGGCCTCCTTGTCGACCGTGTGCCCGTGGTCGCCCTCGCCGGAGCTCTCAAGCTCGGCGAGGATCGGGACGAGGACGCGCGTCTCGCCGAGCCGCGCGACGACGTCGGCCAACGGGGCCGACCCCGCCGCGTAGGCGTCGAGCAGGGCGGCCAGCGCCGGGTCGGCCGACCCGTCGTCGCCCGCGAACCCGGACGACGGCGGCAGCGGCTTCCCCGGGGAGTCCGGGCCCACGGTCACGGCCGGCCCGCGACGTCGAGCGCCTGGGGCAGCGTGAACGCGCCCGCGTAGAGGGCCTTGCCCACGATCGCGCCCTCGACGCCCGCCGGGACGAGCGCGCGCAGCGCCTCGAGGTCCGCGAGGCTCGAGATGCCGCCCGACGCGACGACCGGCGCGTCCGTGCGCGCCGCGACGTCGCGCAGGAGGTCGATGTTCGGCCCGCGCAGCGTGCCGTCCTTGGTCACGTCCGTGACGACGTAGCGCGCGCACCCGGCGGCTTCGAGCCGGTCGAGGACCTCCCACAGGTCGCCGCCCTCCTGCGTCCACCCGCGCGCCGCGAGCGTGGTGCCGCGCACGTCGAGCCCGACGGCGATCGCGTCGCCGTGCTCGGCGATGACCTTCGCGGTCCACTCCGGGTCCTCGAGCGCGGCCGTGCCGAGGTTGACGCGCCGCGCACCCGTGGCGAGCGCGCGCTCGAGCGACACGTCGTCGCGGATCCCGCCGGAGAGCTCGACCTGGACGTCCAAGCGCGCGACGACGTCGGCGAGCAGCTCCGCGTTGGAGCCACGGCCGAACGCGGCGTCGAGGTCGACGAGGTGGATCCACTCGGCACCGCCCGACTGCCAGTCGAGCGCGGCGGCGAGCGGGTCGCCGTACGAGGTCTCGGAGCCGGCCTCGCCCTGGACGAGGCGGACGGCCTGGCCGTCGGCGACGTCGACGGCGGGGAGCAGCACGAGGCGGTCGGTCACGAGGGTCTCCATCGGTGTCGGTACTCGGGTACGAGGCGCTGCCGCGCCGGGTGGCGCGCGCCGGACGAGGTTCGCCCGGCGCGCTGGTGCGTCAGAGCGAGCGGACCCAGTTCTCGAGCAGGGTCGCGCCCGCGTCGCCGGACTTCTCGGGGTGGAACTGCGTCGCGGACAGGGGCCCGTTCTCGACGGCCGCGACGAACCGGCCACCGTGGTCGGACCAGGTGACGAGCGGACGCCGGACGGGCGAGTCCGCGGGCAGGTCCTGGCCCGTGGTGAACGACCGGGCGGCGTAGGAGTGCACGAAGTAGAAGCGCTCGTCCTCGACGCCGCGGAACAGCACGCTGTCCTCGGGGACGTCGACCGTGTCCCAGCCCATGTGCGGCACGACGTCCGCCTCGAGCCGGTCGACCAGGCCGGCCCACTCCCCCAGCCCGTCGGTCAGGGTGCCGTGCTCGTCGCCCTGCTCGAACATGACCTGCATGCCCACGCAGATGCCCAGCACGGGCCGCCCGCCGGCGAGGCGCCGTCCGACGATCTCGTCGCCGCGGACCCCACGCAGCCCGGCCATGACGGCGGCGAACGCGCCCACCCCGGGGACGACGAGCCCGTCCGCGTCCTGGGCCGCGGCCCGGTCGGCGGTGAGCTCGACGTCCGCGCCGACGCGCTCGAGCGCGCGCACGGCCGAGCGGACGTTGCCGAAGCCATAGTCGAGCACGACGACGGACGGGCGCCGCACGCCCGAGGTCTCGCCGGTTCCCGGCTCGCTCATGCGCCGCTCTTCCGGGCGCGGCGAGCGGCCGACGTGAGCAGGCGCATCGCCTTCCAGCGCGAGATGGACGAGCTCGCGACGACGCCGTCCAGGTCGGCGAGCGTCGTCGTGCCCGTGAGGAGGTCCTCGAGCGCCTCCGGCGCGCCGCCGAGCACGAGGCCCGGGGCGAGCTGGTCGCCCACGGCGCCGTCGGCCCAGCGCGTCATGGTGAGCTGCTCGCCGCTGCGCACGACGAGCACGAGCGGCACGCCCTTGACCAGGGTGGTCAGCGCGGCGGCGGCGTGCGCGGGCGCGTCGCCGGCCGTGTCGCGGAGCACCGCGACGGCGCCCACGTCGGTCGGCACGACGTCCGCCTCGACCTGTGCGAGCGAGCACGCGGCGGCGAGGGGCTCGGCCCCGGCGATCTGCGTGACGAGCGCGACGAGGTCCGGCCGCGTCGGGCCCGTCAGGGACGAGAGGTCGTCCGGGATCTCGACGCCGTCCAGCGCGTCGTCGCCGTGCGTGCTCACAGGGCCCCCTTCGTGGACGGGACGCCCTCGACGCGCGGGTCGGGGGCCACCGCGGCGCGCAGCGCGCGGGCGAGCGCCTTGAACTGCGCCTCGACGATGTGGTGCGGGTCTCGGCCCGCGAGGACGCGCACGTGGATGCAGATGCCCGCGTGGTGCGCGATCGACTCGAGCACGTGCCGCGTCAGGGAGCCCGTGAAGTGCCCGCCGATGAGGTGGTACTCCTGGCCCTCCGGCTCGCCCGAGTGCACGAGGTACGGGCGCCCGGACACGTCCACGACGGCGAGCGCGAGGGCCTCGTCGAGCGGGACGGTCGCATCGCCGAAGCGCCCGATGCCCACCTTGTCGCCGAGCGCGACGCGCAGCGCCTCGCCGATCGTGATCGCCACGTCCTCGACCGTGTGGTGCGCGTCGATGTGCGTGTCACCCGTCGCGACGACCTTGAGGTCGATGAGCGAGTGCTTGCCCAGCGCCGTGAGCATGTGGTCGTAGAACGGGACGGTCGTCGAGATCTCCGTCCGTCCCGTGCCGTCGAGGTCGAGCTCGACGAGCACGCTCGACTCGGACGTCGCGCGCTCGATGCGCGCGGTGCGCTTCACAGTCCTGCCACCTCCACGAGGGCCTGTCGGAAGGCCCGCATCTCCTCGCCGGTGCCGATCGACACCCGCAGCCAGCCGTCGGGACCAGTCTCCCGGATGAGCACGCCTCGCTCCAACATCGCCGCCCAGACCGCGTGCCGGTCCTCGAACGTGCCGAACAGGACGAAGTTCGCGTCGGAGTCGGCGACCTCGAGCGGACGGCCGTCCGGGTGGCGGAGCGAACGCAGCCACGCGACGGTCTCGTCACGGCGCGCGCGCAGCTCCGAGACCTGCGCGAGCAGCTCGTCCGCGTGCGCGAGGGCCGCGCGCGCGACCGCCTGCGTCACGGCCGACAGGTGGTACGGGAGCCGGACCACGCGCAGGGCGTCGACGAGCTCGCGCGACGCCGCGAGGTAGCCGACCCGGGCACCGGCGAGCGCGAACGCCTTGGACATCGTGCGCGTCACCGCAAGGTTCGGGAAGCGGTCGAGCAGCTCGAGCGCGGAGGGCGTCCCGGCACGGCGGAACTCGCCGTACGCCTCGTCCACGACGACGACGGCGGGCGCCTCCCTGCCGTCGGCGAGCGGCACCCGCACCGCGAGCGCCGCCTCGCACACGGCCTCGACCGTCGCGGCGGGCAGCGCCGTGCCGGTCGGGTTGTTGGGGCTCGCGAGCAGGACGACGGACGGCTGCTCGCGCGCGATCACGTCGCGCGCGTGCTCGGGGTCCAGCGTGAAGTCCTCGGCGCGCCGGCCGACGACCCAGCCGGTGTGCGTGTCCCGCGCGTACTCCGGGTACATCGAGTAGGTGGGCGCGAACGAGACCGCGGTGCGTCCGGGGCCGCCGAACGCCTGCAGCACGTGGAGCATGATCTCGTTCGACCCGTTGGCGGCCCAGAGCTGCTCGGCGGCCAGCGCGACGCCGGACTCGGCGCCCAGGTAGCGCGCAAGATCGGCGCGGAGCCCGAGGAAGTCGCGGTCCGGGTAGCGGTTGAGTCCCGCGGCGGCGTCGCGCACGGCCTGCGTGATGGTCTCGACGACGGCCTCGCTCGGCGCGTGCGGGTTCTCGTTGACGTTGAGCAGGACCGGGACGTCGAGCTGCGGTGCGCCGTACGGCTCGATGCCGGCGAGCTCGGGGCGCAGCGGGAGCAGGGGCCGTCCCGCGACGGAGGGTGGGGTCACCCGGACAGTCTACGAACCGCACGACACGTGCGGCCCGTGACGTCCGGCACGCGGGCACCGCGGGCCCGGTCGCCGGCACGCGCTGGTCGGCGGACGGTCGACGTCGCCGCCCCTCAGGTCGAGGTGACCTCGCCGCCGTCGACCGTCACGGGCACCTCCGGCAGCGGCGAGGGCGCCGGGCCGCCGAGCACCGCCCCGGTCGCGAGGTCGTAGCGCGACGCGTGGCACGGGCACACGAGCTCACCGTCCCCCGGTGCCACGGTGCAGCCCTGGTGCGTGCAGATCGCGCTGAACGCCGCGAACGTCCCTTCCTCGGGCTGGGTGACGAGAAGCTGCTCGCCGTCGACGGTCACCGCGAGGGCGCCCCCCACCGGCACGTCGTCCGCGCCGGCGAGCACCTGACCCGGCCCGACGAGCTGCGACCCGTCGCCCCCGCCGTCGGACCCGTCCCCCGACCCCTGGCCGTCCTGGGTGCCCGAGGGCGCCCCGCCCCCGCACGCCGCGAGCAGGAGCGCCATCGCACCCGCCCCGGTCCCGGAGAGCACGACGCGGCGCGTGGGCAGCGAGACCGGCTGCGTACCGGGCTGCGTGACGTGCGTGGCGAGCGGCGTGTCGTCGTGCGAGGGAAGAACGTTCATCGGTGGCCTCCCGCGGGCTCCTCGACGGGCGGGACCGCCCGGTCGTCGCCGCCCGGCGCGCGGCGAACCGCCGTCGGCGGTTCAATTGAAGCACCGGGGGCGCGGGCACGCGCCCGGACTCCCGGACCGGCACCCGGCCGCGGAACGGCGGCGCGGGGCGGAGGACAGCACCACGGGACGACCCGAGGAGCGACGATGACGGCGACCGGCGGCACGCCCGTCCCTCCCCCGCGCGAGGGGCGCGCGCTCGGCGCGTGGACGCTGCGCGGGCTCACGGCCGCAGGGTTGCTGCTCTCCGCCGACATCCACCTCGTGCTGTTCGTCGAGGGCTACCGCGACATCGAGGTCGTCGGGCCGCTCTTCGCTCTCAACGCCGCCGCGGGCCTCCTCCTCGGCCTGCTCGTGCTCGTCTGGCGGCACTGGCTCCCGCTCCTCGGCGCGATCGGCTTCGGCGCGCTGACCCTCGCCGCGTTCTACCTGTCGACGACCGTGGGTTTCTTCGGGGTCAACGAGACGGTCGGCGGCACCCAGCAGGTGCTCGCGGCCGTCAGCGAGTGGGTCGCCGTCGTCGCCGGGACGCTCGCCCTCGTCGTGGAGAGGCGAAGGTCCCGGCCTGCAGGGTCGTGAGTCGCCTGTTCGCCCCCCTGCCGGGCGGTCGCGACCTCCGGCACGTAACGTCAGGAGGGAGGCGGGACCGTCGGCACGGCCCGCCGGGACGTCCTCTCCCCGAGATCCGAGGTGATCGCCATGCCCACCATGCGTGCCGCCGTCGTCCACTCCTTCGCGGACCCGCTGAGCGTCGACGAGATCGAGGTCCCGTCGCCGGGTCCGCACGAGGCGCTGGTGAAGGTCGACTACACCGGCGTGTGCCACACGGACCTGCACGCCGCGCACGGCGACTGGCCGGTCAAGCCGTCGCCCCCGTTCGTCCCGGGCCATGAGGGGGTCGGGACCGTCGTCGCCGTCGGCGACCAGGTGACGCGCGTCCAGGTCGGCGACACGGTCGGCAACGCCTGGCTGTGGAGCGCGTGCGGCGAGTGCGAGTACTGCGAGACCGGGTGGGAGACCCTCTGCCCGAACCAGAAGAACGGCGGCTACTCGGTCGACGGCTCGTTCGGCCAGTACATGCTCGTCGACTCGCGGTACTGCCCGGTGGTCCCGGACGGGGTCGACCTGTCCGCCGTCGGGCCGATCCTGTGCGCGGGCGTCACCGTCTACAAGGGGCTCAAGGTCACGGACACCCAGCCGGGCGAGTGGGTGCTGATCTCGGGGATCGGCGGCCTCGGGCACATCGCGGTCCAGTACGCGGTCGCGATGGGTCGCCGCGTCGCCGCGGTCGACGTCGACGACGAGAAGCTCGCGCTCGCGCGCAAGCACGGAGCGGAGGTCACGGTCAACGCGGCCACGTCACCCGACGCCGCGGCCGAGATCCAGGAGCAGACCGGCGGCGGCGTCCACGGCGCGCTCGTGACCGCCGTGAACGCGCACGCGTTCCCGCAGGCGGTCGGCGCCCTGCGCCGCGGGGGCACGGTCTCGCTCGTCGGCCTCCCGCCGGAGAAGTTCCCGCTCGACATCTTCACGACCGTGCTGTTCGGGCTGACGGTCCGCGGGTCGATCGTCGGCACGCGCAAGGACATGGCGGAGGCGCTCGACTTCTTCGCGCGCGGGAAGATCAACCCGACGTTCGCCGTGCGCCCGCTCGACGACATCAACGCGATCTTCTCCGAGATGGAGGAGGGCGCGATCGACGGGCGCATCGTCATGGACATGCGGTCCTGACGCGCACCGCACCGACCCGTACCGCGGCCCGCGACCCGTCCCCGGGGTCGCGGGCCGCGGCCTGTGCACGACGACCCGAGGGTCGGCGGGTGCGCCTACGATCGTGCGGGTGAGCCCCACCGACCCGTACGCCGACCTGCCCTTCGACCCGGCCGACGAGCCGCCGCTCGACGAGCCCGCCGACCCGTACGGCGACCCCTGGGCAGGGGCCGCGCCGTCGGGGCCCGGACCGGACGCGGCACCGGAGCCGCGCGCGGAGGCAGCGGACGGCACCGCCGTACCTGCCGGTGCGCACTCCCCCGCGCCCGACGGCGGGGAGGCCGCCAAGCGGGCCAAGCTCGCCATGCTGCGCGGGCTGCTCGACGGCCAGTCCCTGCGCGAGGACGCCGAGACGGCGCTGCGCGCGCTCGTCGGCCGCGACGACGCGGTGCTGCGCGAGGACCAGTGGCGGGCGATCGAGGCGCTCGTCGCGTTCCGGCGGCGTGCGCTCGTCGTGCAGCGCACCGGCTGGGGCAAGTCCGCCGTGTACTTCGTGGCCACGCGTCTGCTGCGCGACCGCGGCGCAGGTCCGACCGTCATCGTCTCCCCGCTCCTCGCGCTCATGCGCGACCAGATCTCGGCCGCGGCCCGGGCGGGCATCAAGGCCGTCACCATCAACTCGGCCAACGTCACGGAGTGGGACGACGTCCACCGCGCGATCGCTGCGGGCGAGGTCGACGTGCTGCTGTGCTCGCCCGAGCGCCTCAACAACCCCGGCTTCCGTGACGAGGTGCTTCCCCGGCTCGCCGCCGACGCGGGACTCGTCGTCATCGACGAGGCGCACTGCATCTCGGACTGGGGCCACGACTTCCGCCCCGACTACCGGCGCATCCGCACGCTGCTCGCCGACCTCCCGCCCGGCATCCCCGTGCTCGCGACGACCGCGACGGCGAACGAGCGCGTGACCGCGGACGTCGCGGAGCAGCTCGGCGTGACCGCCGCCCACGCGTCCGGAGCGGGCACCGGTGCCGGCGGCGAGGCGGGGCACGAGGACGTGCTCGTCCTGCGCGGCGGCCTCGACCGCGAGTCCCTCCACCTCGCCGTCCTGCGCCTGCCGGACCAGCCGACGCGCGTCGCGTGGCTCGTCGAGGCGCTGCAGGACGTCGACGGCTCGGGCATCGTCTACTGCCTCACCGTCTCCGCGGCCGAGCAGGTCGCGAGCCAGCTCCGCGCCGCGGGCCTCGCCGTCGCCTCGTACACGGGCCAGACCGACCCGGCCGAGCGCGAGCGGCTGGAGGAGGACCTCAAGGAGAACCGGGTCAAGGCGCTGGTGGCGACCTCGGCGCTCGGGATGGGCTTCGACAAGCCCGACCTCGCGTTCGTCGTGCACCTCGGCGCACCGAGCTCGCCCATCGCCTACTACCAGCAGGTCGGGCGCGCGGGCCGTGGCGTGGACTCGGCCGTCGTCGTGCTGCTGCCCGGCGAGGAGGACCGGCGCATCTGGGAGTGGTTCGCCTCGACCGCGTTCCCGCCGCAGGCGCAGGTCCGCACGACGCTCGACGCCCTGGGCGCGGGCGGCACGCAGTCCGTCGCGCAGCTCGAGACGCAGGTCGACCTCAAGCGCTCACGCCTCGAAGGCATGCTCAAGGTGCTCGACGTCGACGGCGCGGTCCGGCGCGTCAAGGGCGGCTGGGAGGCCACGGGCGAGCCGTGGACCTACGACGCCGAGCGGTACGAGCGTGTCGACGCGACCCGCACCGCGGAGCAGCAGGCGATGCTCGACTACGAGGCCACCGACGGGTGCCGCATGGCGTTCCTGCGCGCGGCGCTCGACGATCCGGAGCTCGAGGACGGGTGGCGCTGCGGGCGCTGCGACACGTGCGGCGGCGTGACGCTCCCGGCGCTCCCCGACGCGGAGGCCGTCGCCGCGGCGCGCGCCGACATGGATCGCCCCGGGGTCGAGGTCGTCGCGCGCCGCCAGTGGCCGAGCGGAATGGACCGTCTCGGGCTCGACCTGCGCGGGCGGCTCGGCGCGGGCGAGCTCGCCGAGACCGGACGGGCCGTCGCCCGCCTCGACGGGCTCGGCTGGTCCGCGCCGCTGCGCGAGCTCTTCGCCCCCGCGACGCCCGACGGCGACACGCCCGTCGCGCTCCGGCGCGCGGCAGCGCGGGTGCTCGACGAGTGGCCGGAGCTGTACGAGGGCGCTCCCCAGGCCGCTCCGGACGCCGACACCGGCGAGGACGGGGCGGCGAGCGCGCCGGAGCGTCGGCTGCTGGTCGACGGCGTCGTCGCGGTGCGTTCCGTGACCCGACCGCGCCTGACCTTCCACCTCGCGAACGGGCTCGCGACCTACCTCGGCAAGCCGCTCATCGGCGCCGTCGGCCCCGTCCCGGGGCGCGAGGAGCCGGGCCGCCACGACGTGAACTCGGCGACACGCCTCGCAGCCGTCGCGGGCCGCCTGCAGCTCGAGCTGTCGGACGCCGCACGGGCCGGGCTGTCCGGGCGGCGTGTGCTCCTCGTCGACGACTACACGGAGTCGGGGTGGACGCTCACCGTCGCGGCACGACTGCTGCGCCAGGCGGGTGCGACGGCGGTGCACCCGTTCGTCCTCGGCGTGCGCTGAGCCGGGCGGGCGACCCGGCGCGCGCCACACCGCGTGCAGGGCACGTGCGGGCCTCGGTGCGCGTCACGCCGAAGGGGCGCGGCGCCGTCGAGGCACCGGGTTCGCGCGAGGTCCGCGCGCCGCACGGGCGGACCTCGCGCACGGCGTCAGACGAACCGGGCCCGCACCGCCTCGCCGTGGGCCGGGAGGTCCTCGTCGTTCGCGACGGCGACGATCCGGTCCGCCAGGTCCTCGAGCGCGTCACGGTCGTACTCGATGACCTGGACCGCCTTGACGTAGCTGTGCACCCCGAGACCGCTCGAGAAGTGCGCGCAGCCGCCGGTCGGGAGCACGTGGTTCGACCCGGCCATGTAGTCGCCGAGCGAGACGGGCGACCACGGGCCGACGAAGATCGCGCCCGCGCTCGTGACGCGCTCGGCGAGCGCCGCGGCGCCGTCCGCCTGGATCTCGAGGTGCTCCGCGCCGTAGGCGTCGACCACCCGGAGACCGTGCTCGAGGTCGTCCACGAGCACGATCGCGGACTGCGGACCGGCGAGCGACTGCGCCACGCGTGCCGCGTGCTTCGTGGCCGTCACGAGGTCTGCGAGGCGCGCCTCGACCGCGGCGGCGAGCTCGACCGACGGTGTGACGAGCACCGCCGCCGCGAGCGGGTCGTGCTCGGCCTGGCTGATGAGGTCCGTCGCGACGTGCCCCGGGTCGGCGGTGGCGTCCGCGAGGATCGCGATCTCCGTGGGGCCGGCTTCGGCGTCGATGCCGACGACGCCGCGGACGAGCCGCTTGGCCGCGGCCACGTACACGTTCCCCGGTCCGGTCACGACGTCGACCGGCTCGCAGAGCACGTCCCCGTCCTGCGGCTCGCTGCCTGCGGCGCCGTAGGCGAACATCGCGACCGCCTGCGCGCCGCCCACCGCGTAGACCTCGTCGACACCGAGCAGCGCGCACGCCGCGAGGATCGTCGGGTGCGGGAGGCCGCCGTTCTCCTTCTGCGGCGGCGAGGCGACCGCGAGGCTGCGCACGCCCGCCTCCTGCGCCGCGACGACGTTCATCACGACGGACGACGGGTAGACCGCGAGCCCGCCGGGCGCGTAGAGCCCGACGCGACGCACGGGCACCCAGCGCTGGCGGACCTGGGCCCCGGGCGCGATCTCGACCGTGAAGTCCTGCGGGCGCTGCGCGGCGTGCACGAGCCGCACGCGGCGGATCGCCTCCTCCAGGCCCGCCCGGACGTCCGGGTCGAGGGCGCCCAGCGCGCTGGCGAGCGCGTCGACCGGGACGCGCAGGTGCTCGGGGCGCACACCGTCGAACCGCTCGGCGTACTCGCGCAGCGCCTCGGCACCACGCGCGCGGACCGCATCGACGATCGGGGCGACCCGATGCGCCGCGTCCTCGACGCCGAGCTCTGCGCGCGGCAGGGTCTCGACGAGCTCGCGTGCGGACAGGGAACGCCCTCGGAGATCGATGCGGGAGATCATGGGACGAGTCTAGGAGCCCGCACGTCGCTGCGACGAGGTGTTTCGCCCACCGGTCGCACCGTGCGGGTCGCGGGTCACCGCATCGCGCCCACCCCGCTCGGGCGGGGAGAATGGGCGGCATGAACGCCCCTCACGACGCCCGCCCGGTCGAGATCTCCGACGACGTCATCCGCCTCGGCCAGTTCCTCAAGCTCGCCGGGCTCGCCGAGTCCGGCGCCGAGGCGCGCGAGCTCGTCACCGAGGGCGAGGTCCGGGTCAACGGCGAGGTCGACACGCGTCGGGGCCGCCAGCTGCACCGCGGCGACGTCGTCTCGGTCGACCACCCCCAGGGGACCGAGAGCGCGACCGTCGCCTGAGCGAACCGTCAGGCCATGTAGGTCGAGGCCATCACCTTGTCAGGCGTGAGGCGGAGCACGACGCGCTCGGGGTTCGGGTCGAGCGGTCGGTACCGGCGGGCGTAGCGCGCGACGGCGTCCGCCACCTCGTCCGGGTCCTCGACGACCTCGATCGTGCCCTCGAGAGTGATCCAGCGTCCGCCCTCGACCTGGCACACCGCGGCTCGCGGCGCGCCACCGTGCGCGCCCGGCCGCCGCGCGTTGCGGGCCTTGACCGACGCGCGGTTCGTCGTGATGCGGAGCACGCCCGCGTCGGCGTCCCACGTGAAGGCGACGGGGACGACGTGCGGCGTGCCGTCGGCGCGCAGCGTGGTGAGCGTGGCGAGGTGGCGCTCGGTGACGAAGACGAGCTGTTCGGGGTTGAGGCGGATCACGGCGTCGAGCCTACGGGCTCCGGCACCAGGCACGGCGTGAGCCCGCTCACCGGACACGCGGTGCGCGCGTCGCTCCCCGCCGCAGCAGCCGCGAGCCCGTCTCGGTCGCCCGTCCCCTGCCGGGCTCCACGGGCTGCTCGGCCATCGGGATCAGCCGACGAGGCACGACGGGCCGAGCAGCGCCTTGAGGTCGCCGAAGAGCGCCGGTGACTTCTCGACGCGCAGCCGGTCGCCCGCGCGGACGACCGTCGTCTTGCCGGGCTCGAGCACCTGGACGTGCACCTCGGCCGACCCGGGGTGCGTCGCGAGCACCTCGCGCAGGCGCAGGATGATCGGCTCCACGCACCGGGTGTGGGACACCTTCACCGCGAGCGGCGACTCCGCACCCACGGTGATGTCGGGCAGCGAGACCTCCATCGCCTGGAGCTGCATCGTGTCGTCCCGACGACGCACGCGGCCACGGAGCACGACCACCTGGTCCTCCGCGAGGATCGTGGAGTAGGCGAGGTACGTCTCGCCGAAGAACATGACCTCCACGGCGCCCTCGAGGTCCTCGATCGTCACGGCGGCCCACGGGTTGCCGTTCTTGCTCATCTTGCGCTGGAGCGAGGTGACCAGGCCGGCGACCACCACGGTCGAACCATCCGGACGGCCCTCGTCGGCGAGCAGGTTCGCGATGCCCGTGTCCGCGGCGCGCGAGAGCACGTGCTCGAGGCCCGAGAGCGGGTGGTCCGAGACGTACAGGCCGAGCATCTCGCGCTCGAACGCGAGCCGCTGCTTCTTGTCCCAGTCCGGGAGGTCGGGGACGTCCACGCTGAAGGACATCGCGGGGTCGTCGCCACCGAGGTCCGCGAAGAGGTCGAACTGCCCCTTGGCCTCCTCGCGCTTGACGCTGATGACCGAGTCGACCGCCTGCTCGTGCACGACGAGCAGTGCCCGCCGGGCGTGCCCGAGCGAGTCGAACGCGCCGGCCTTGATGAGCGACTCGATGGTGCGCTTGTTGCAGACGACGGCGGGCACCTTGTCGAGGAAGTCCGTGAAGGACGTGAACGCGCCCTTCTCCTCGCGCGTGCGGATGATCGCGTCGACGACGTTCGCGCCGACGTTGCGCACGCCCGTGAGACCGAAGCGGATGTCGTCGCCCACGGCCGTGAACTTCGCCGCCGAGTCGTTGACGTCAGGCGGCAGCACCGTGATGTGCATGCGCCGGCACTCGTTGAGGTAGAGGGCCAGCTTGTCCTTGTCGTCGCGCACGCTCTGCAGGAGCGCCGCCATGTACTCGGTCGGGTAGTTCGCCTTGAGGAACGCCGTCCAGTACGCGACGAGGCCGTACCCCGCCGAGTGCGCCTTGTTGAAGGCGTAGCCGGCGAAGGGGACGAGCGTGTCCCAGACCGCCTGGATCGCGCCGTCGGAGTACCCCCGCTCGCGGCAGCCGGCCTGGAAGGGCACGAACTCCTTGTCGAGGATCTCCTTCTTCTTCTTGCCCATCGCGCGCCGCAGCAGGTCGGCCTGACCGAGCGAGTACCCGGCGAGGATCTGGGCGGCGCGCTGCACCTGCTCCTGGTAGACGATGAGCCCGTACGTCTCGTCCAGGATCTCCGCGAGCGGCTGCTCGAGCTCCGCGTGGATCGGCTCGATCTTCTGGAGGCCGTTCTTGCGCAGCGCGTAGTTGGTGTGCGAGTTCATGCCCATCGGACCCGGGCGGTACAGCGCGATGACGGCCGAGAGGTCGTCGAACTTGTCCGGCTTCATCTGCCGCAGCAGCGCGCGCATCGGTCCGCCGTCGAGCTGGAACACGCCGAGCGTGTCGCCCCGGGCGAGGAGGTCGTAGGACGCCTTGTCGTCGAGCGTCAGCGACTCGATCTCGATCGGGTCCTTGCCGTTCATCTCGATGTTCTCGAGCGCGTCGTCGAGGATCGTGAGGTTGCGCAGCCCGAGGAAGTCCATCTTGATGAGCCCGAGGCCCTCGGACGTCGGGTAGTCGAACTGCGTGATGACCGCGCCGTCCTGCGGGCGGCGCATGATCGGGATGATGTCGATGAGCGGGTCGCTCGACATGATGACGCCCGCGGCGTGCACGCCCCACTGCCGCTTCAGACCCTCGATGCCGCGCGCGAGCTCGACGACGCGCTGCGCCTCGGGGTCCGTGTCGTGGAGCTGGCGGAACTCCGCCGCCTCGGGGTAGCGCTCGTGCTTCGGGTCGAAGATCCCCGACAGCGGGATGTCCTTGCCCATGACGGCGGGCGGCATCGCCTTGGTGAGCTTCTCCCCCATGGCGAAGGGGAATCCCAGCAGTCGGGCCGAGTCCTTGAGGGCCTGCTTGGCCTTGATCGTGCCGTAGGTGACGATCTGGGCGACGCGGTCGTCCCCGTACTTCTCCGTGACGTACCGGATGACCTCCCCGCGCCGACGCTCGTCGAAGTCGACGTCGACGTCGGGCATCGACACCCGCTCGGGGTTGAGGAACCGCTCGAAGATCAGGCCGTGCTCGAGCGGGTCGAGCTCCGTGATCCCCATGAGGTAGGACGCCATCGACCCGGCCGCCGAGCCACGTCCCGGCCCGACGCGGATGCCCTGCTCCTTGGCCCAGTTGATGAAGTCGGCGACCACGAGGAAGTACCCCGGGAAGCCCATCTGGATGATGACCTCGGTCTCGTACTGCGCCTGCTTGCGCGACGCGTCCGGGATCCCGTTCGGGTACCGGCGGTGCAGCCCGCGCTCGATCTCCTTGACGAACCAGCTCGTCTCGTCCTCGCCCTCGGGGACGGGAAAGCGCGGCATGTAGTTCGCCGTGGTGTCGAACGACACCTCGCACTGCTCGGCGATGAGCAGGGTGTTGTCGCACGCCTCGGGCAGCTCCGCGAACACGCGGCGCATCTCCGCCGCCGACTTCACGTAGTAGCCGGTCCCGTCGAACTTGAAGCGGTCCGGGTCGTCCAGCGTCGATCCCGAGTTGATCGCGAGCAGCGCCTCCTGGCTCGACGCGTCGTCCTCGCGCACGTAGTGCAGGTCGTTCGTCGCGACGAGCCGCGCGCCGATCGTCTCCGCGAGGCGCAGCAGGTCCTGGGTGACGCGGGTCTCGATGTCGAGGCCGTGGTCCATGAGCTCGACGTAGAAGTTCTCGCGCCCGAAGACGTCCTGGAGCTCGCCGGCCGTCCGCACGGCCTCGTCCCACTGGCCGAGGCGCAGGCGCGTCTGGATCTCGCCCGACGGGCAGCCGCTCGTCGCGATCAGGCCCTTGCCGTAGGTCTGGAGCAGGTCGCGGTCCATACGGGGCCACTTGCCCATCTGCCCGTCCAGCGACGCCAGCGACGACGCCCGGAACAGGTTGTGCAGCCCCTCGTTGTCCTTGGCGAGGAGCGTCATGTGGGTGTAGGCACCGCGCGCCGAGACGTCGTCGGACTCCTGCCCCTGCTGCCCGAACCGCACGCGCGTCTGGTCGAACCGGCTCGTGCCCGGCGTGATGTACGCCTCGACGCCGATGATCGGCTTGATGCCCTTGGCCTGCGCGCGCGACCAGAACTCGAACGCCCCGAACACGTACCCGTGGTCCGTCGTCGCGATCGCCTTCTGCCCGAGCCGCTCGACCTCGTCGAACAGGTCCCCGATCCGCGCCGCGCCGTCCAGCATCGAGTACTCGGTGTGGACGTGGAGGTGGACGAAGTCCTCTGCGGCGGTCGGCATGCACCGATCCTAAGTCGCGGCACCCACGCCCTCGGGCACCGTCGGCCGACTCCGGTGTGCAGCGCCGCACAGTCGTCGCCGTGCCCCGGGAGACGGCGCCGGCGGCACGTCCGGCGACGCGTCAGGAGCTGGTGGTGAGGACCTTTGCGGCGTCGCGGTGGTCGATCCCCGCGTCGAGGTAGACGGGTCCCGCGACGGTGTACCCGAGGCGCTCGTAGAACCCGATCGCCTGGACCTGCGCGGAGAGCAGGACGCGCACGGTACGGGGTCCCTCGGGGCCCGGCACCGCGTGCTCGGCGAGCGCGATCTCCTCCAGCGCGCGCATCACCGTGGCGCCCGCACCGGTGCCGCGCGCGGACGCGGACACCGCGACCCGGCCGACGTGGACCTCGCCCGGGTGCGCCGGGTCGGTCAGGAGCCGGCCCGTGCCGACGACCGCGCCGCCCTGCTCCCGGTCGCGCACGAGGACGTGCGTCGTCGTCGCTGCGGTGTCGAGGTCGTCGATCTCCTCCTCGACGGGCACCCCCTGCTCGTCGACGAACACCACGAGCCGCAGCGCGTGCGCGGCGGCCAGCCCGGCGTCGTCGACCACACGCTCGACGAGGAGCCGGTCCTGGCCCGCCTCCGGGACGCCGCCGCTCACGCGTACGCCCCGCGCAGCACCTCGAGCGCGTGCGCGAGGTCCTCGGGGTACTCGCTCGTGAGCTCGAGCCACTGCCCCGTCGTCGGGTGCTCGAAGCCCAGCCGCACGGCGTGCAGCCACTGCCGGGTCAGGTTCACGCGCGAGGCGAGCACCGGGTCCGCCCCGTAGGTGAGGTCGCCGACGCACGGGTGGCGCAACGCGGAGAAGTGCACGCGGATCTGGTGCGTGCGCCCGGTCTCGAGGTGCACCTCGACGAGCGACGCCGCGGGCAGCATCTCCTGGACCTCGTAGTGCGTGACCGACGGCTTGCCCTCCGCGGTGACCGCGAACTTCCAGTCGGCGCTCGGGTGGCGCCCGATGGGGGCATCGATGGTCCCCGTGGTCGGCTCGGGATGCCCCTGGACGAGCGCGTGGTAGACCTTCTCGACCGTGCGCTCCTTGAAGGCGCGCTTGAGGGCGGTGTAGGCGACCTCGCTCTTCGCGACGACCATGAGTCCCGAGGTCCCGACGTCGAGCCGGTGCACGATGCCCTGGCGCTCTGCGGCGCCCGACGTGGAGATGCGGTAGCCCGCGGCGGCGAGGGCGCCGACGACGGTAGGGCCGGTCCAGCCGGGCGACGGGTGCGCCGCGACGCCGACGGGCTTGTCGACGACCACGACGTCGTCGTCGTCGTAGACGATGCCCATGCCCGGCACGGGCTCGGCGACGACCTCGACCCCCGCCGGTGCGGCGTCGGGCACGTCGACCTCGAGCCACGCCCCCGGCACGAGACGGTCGGACTTGCCGACCTCCCGGCCGTCGAGGCGCACGGCGCCGCCCGCCGCGAGCTCCGCCGCGCGCGTCCGGGAGAGCCCGAGGAGCCGCGACAGCCCGGCGTCGACGCGCTCGCCCGCGAGACCGTCCGGGACCGGCAGCGAGCGGAGGCTCACCGCTCCTCCTCGGCGTCGGCGCGTGAGCTCGGCGTGGAGCCAGGCTCTTCCGTCGGCTCGGGGCGGGCGGCGGGGTCGGGGTCGGTCGTGACCGCCGAGGCGGGGACCTCGGGCACGTCGTTCGCGCCCTCCTCGTCCTCCGCGGGCTTCTCGTCGCCCCCGTGCCGCGTCCCGTCGAGCCCGATGCCGAGGACGGACAGCACCGCGATCATGACGGCGGCGCCGACGATCGCGATGTCGGCGACGTTGCCCACGAACCAGTTCGCGTAGGCGATGAAGTCGACCACGTGGCCGCGCGCGAAGCCGGGTTCACGGAAGAACCGGTCGACGAGGTTCCCGAGCGCACCACCGAGCAGCAGCCCGAGCGCGACCGCCCACGCGCGCGAGCCGATCCGGCTCACCATGCGCACGATGACGACCACCACGGCGACGACCACGATCGTCAGGAGCCAGGTCATCCCGGTGGCGATGGAGAGCGCCGCGCCGGGGTTGTAGATGAGTCGCAGCCCCAGCAGCGACCCGACCAGCGGGATCGTGTCGTCGCCGAGCGTGAGGCTCGACTCGGCCCACCACTTGGTGAGCTGGTCGACCACGAGGACGAGTGCGGCGAGGACGACCGTCCAGACCACGAGGACGCGCCGCGGACCGCGGACGGCAGCGTTCGGGTCTGTGCCCGTCTGGTCGTCGGTCTGGCGGCCGGCCTGGGCCTCGGTCTCGGCGGCTGCGGGTTCGGTGGGCTCGGGGAGCGCGGAGGTGGACATCGGCGGCAAGTCTGCCACGTCGGCCCCGGCCTCGGCGCTGCTCCCTCCCCCGGCGGTCAGCCGGACGGCGCTCAGCGCCGCTCGGCCCGCTGCTTCGCCTCGACCGAGAGGTTGGCCCGCGGGAACGCCTGGAGGCGTGCCTTGCCGATCGGCAGGCCGGTCTCCTCGCACGTCGCGTACGTGCCCGCCGCGATGCGGTCCAGGGCGTGCGACGTCTGCGCGAGGAGGTCGCGCACGTTGTTGACGAGGGTCAGCTCCTGCTCCCGTTCCAGCGCGCTCGACCCCGAGTCCGCCTGGTCGTCGCCCGCGCCGTCGCCGGAGTGCCGCAG
The DNA here is from genome assembly GCF_009708005.2 of Cellulosimicrobium protaetiae. Classification (NCBI taxonomy): domain Bacteria; kingdom Bacillati; phylum Actinomycetota; class Actinomycetes; order Micrococcales; family Promicromonosporaceae; genus Cellulosimicrobium; species Cellulosimicrobium protaetiae. Next base: position 3,108,168 of record NZ_CP052757.1, read on the forward strand.
GAGGTTCGAGAGCTCTTCGTCGGCGGACGCGAGCTCCCCCTCCAGGCGCTCCTTCTCCGAGAGGAGCTCGGCCGCGAGCTCCTCGGCCTCCCGCAGGGTCCACGGGTCCTCCCCGTCGCGCACGGGGAAGGACTTCACGTCCTTCGCGAGGTTCGGGAAGCGGTCGCGCACGGCCGTTCGGGCCGCGGTGGTGAGCTTGGTCATGTCGCCCCTCCAAGTTCGAGTCACGCGAGAGTAGACGCAGCGGCCGGTACGCACAACACACCACGCCGGACCGCCGAGGCGGAGACGCAGGTGCGAGGCGTACCGGCCGCTGCCGGACGGTCGACGCAGGTGCTAGATGCCGGGCGCGAGGTCGCTCGTGCGGCTCGCCCCGCCGACGTTGCTGCGCGGCGGGAGGGCGCTGCCCCGGTTGTCGAGGTCGCCCAGCAGGTTCTGCAGGTAGCTCTTGAGCCGCGTGCGGTAGTCGCGCTCGAAGATGCGCAGCTCGTCGATCTTGCGCTCGAGGAGCGAGCGCTCCTGCTCGAGCTGGGACAGCGTGCGGTGCGAGGTCTCCTCGGCCTCGCGCACGATGCGCGTGCCCTCCTCCTTCGCCTCCGCGATGAGCCGGTCACCCTCCTCCTGGCCCGAGCGCACGTAGTCGTCGTGCAGCTTCTGGGCGAGCTGGAGCATGCCGGTCGCCGACTCGGGCTCCGCGCCGTTCTTGGCCACGACGGCCTGGGAGATCGGCGCGACGGGTGCGGGCTCGGGCTCGGGCGCCTTGGGCGTCTCGACGACGGCGGGCTGCACCGCAGCGCTGGACGCGTCGGCCCGGCTGAGCTCGGCGATACGACGCTCCGCGGCAGCGAGCTTCGACTTGAGGTCCTCGTTCTCCTCCTGCACGGAGTTGAGGGTCCTCACCACCTCGTCCAAGAAGTCGTCGACCTCTTCGACGTCGTAGCCCTCGCGGAACTTCGTCGCCGAGAACTTCTTGTTCAGGATGTCCTCTGCAGTGAGCAGTGCCATCGGTTCACCTCATCAGGTCTGCGTGTCGGTCCGGGCGACCTCGCGATCACCAGAGTCCAAAGTAGCGGAGATTGCCCCGGGGGGACGGGAGCGGTCGTGCCCTCGCGCGCCGTGCACCCGTGGAGATGACGTGTCGGAGCGACGTCCGGCAGGTCGCGGTCGGGGCGAACCGGACGTAGCGAACGGCCGACCGCGCCCCGACGCATCGCCGTGCGTGACGCGCGTCTCAGAGAGAGGACACGATCTGCGCGGCGATCGTCACGGCGAAGAAGAGGATGATGAACGCCAGGTCGAGGCGCACCTGCCCAAGCGAGAGCGGCGGGATGAGACGCCGCAGCGCGCGCAGAGGCGGGTCCGTGGCCGAGTAGATGATCTCGGCGAGCACCAGCACGGCGCCGCGCGGCCTCCACTCGCGCGCGAAGAACTGCACCCAGTCGAACACGAGCCGACCGATGAGCAGGAGCAGGTAGAGCCAGAGCAGGAATCCGACGATCCCTGTGATGAGGTCCCAGATCACGGGTCAACTGTGCCAGACGCACCGGCCACGGCCGGCCACGGGACACGCGCGTCCCGGACACGACCGGAGGGACGGACACGTCGCCGTGCCCGTCCCTCCGGTTCCCTGCCCGTACGTCGTGTGCTCGGCGGGGCGCACCGCGCCGCGCGGGCGGTCAGCTCTGGTTGTAGAACCCGGCACGCCCGGGAGCCGGCGCGGCCGCCTGTTCCTCGCCCGTGATCTCCACGTGCTCGGGCGAGAGCAGGAACACCTTGTTGGTGACGCGCTCGATGGCCCCGTGCAGACCGAAGATCAGCCCGGCGGAGAAGTCGACGAGGCGCTTCGCGTCCGCGTCGTCCATGTCCGAGAGGTTCATGATCACGGGGGTCCCGCCACGGAACGCCTCTCCGATCACGCGGGCGTCGTTGTACGACCGCGGGTGCACCGTCGTGATCCTGCGCAGCTCGGCGGCCGACATGCTCGTCTGCGGCACCTCGCGCGGTCCGAGCGCGCGGTGCAGCGGCGTCACCTGGGCCTGGTAGTCGTGCGACACGTCCGCCCCCGTCTCGTCGAGCTCGTCGACGTACTCGTCCTGCTCGTCCTCGCCGCGATCATCAGCGAGGCCCAGATACAGCATGGTCTTGCGCAGCGCTCCCGCCATGGGCCTTGCTCCGTCCTCGATCGATCCGTCGGTCCACCGGCCGTCGGACCGGTGCGTTCACGCTAACCGAGGGTGCCGGGCGAGGGCGGGGCGACACGCCCGGGACCTGTCAACCTCACCCAGAGGTCGAGACCGGATCGTGACCCGGTGGTGAGGGGCGCGGTCACCCGTTCGAGAGGGCCACCAGACCGGCGAACCGGCCCGTCGTCGTCCCGGCCCGCGCGGCACGACGGTGCGAGAAGAACCGCTCGTCCTCGAGCGTGCACGCGTCGACGCGCACGACGTCCGCCACGCCGGCGCCGAGGAGGTCGGCCGTCACCCCGGCCGGGAGGTCGAGCGCGGGAGTGCCCCACGACGTCGTCGACCACGTCGTCGGCCGCGCGAGCGCGACCTCGTCCCGCATCGTGGCCGGGACCTCGTAGCACCGTCCGCACGCGCTCGGCCCGACGGCGGCGCGCACCCGTTCGACGCGCGCACCCGCGGTGCGCATCGCCTCGAGCACCGCCGGGACGACGCCGTGCGCCAGGCCTCGCCGCCCGGCGTGCGCCACGCCGACCACACCCGCCTCGGCGTCGGCGAGGAGCACGGGCACGCAGTCGGCCACGAGCACGCCGATCCCGGTCCCTCGCGCCGTCGCGACGATCGCGTCCGCCTCGCCGACCGAGTCCACGAGATCGCCCGCGGCGTCCCGCGGCGGGGCGTCGAGGCGCGCGACGGCGGTCCCGTGCACCTGGGTCGCGAAGGCGACCGGAGCGCCGAGCCAGGCGGCGGCACGCGCACGGTTGCCCCGGACCCGCGACGCGTCGTCCGAGACGTTGAGCCCGAGGTTGAGGGACTCCCAGGGGGCCGAGGACCCGCCGCCCGCGCGCGTCGTGAACCCGGCGCGCACGCCGCACCCCAGGTCGAGCTCGAGCACGACGGGAGGGTCGACGTCGTCGACGCCGACCCTCCCGTCCCTCACGGGGCGGGTGCCCGTCACGATCTACGGCCCGTCACCGACGCGTCACCGCCGTGCCACCGCGTGTCACCGCCATGCCCTCCCGACGGTCACTTGAGGAAGTCGGGGACGTCGAGCTCCTCGACCTTGCGGCGCGCGGGCTCCTCGTCGAAGATCCGCGGCGGGACCTCGACGCCGGCGTTCTGCCCGCCCGGGACCGCGTCGGCGTTCTGGTTCGCCGCCTCGCCCGCGCCGACCACGGTGAACGTCGGCACGGAGGTCGGCTGGACCGGGACCGGGCCCGAGCCGCCGTCGAGCGAGACGGGGACGTCGTCCGGCTCCGGCTGGATCGGGACGACCGGGCGGGGCAGCGTGTGCGCGCCGGTCGTCGGCGCCGGCGGGACCGGGCGCGCGGCCGGCACGACCGGGATCGCGCTCGTCGCGGGGCGCTGCGCGCCCGCCACCTGGCCGAGGGCCCGCGCGTCGCCGCGCACCTGCGGGGCGCCGCCGTCGAACCCGGCGGCGATCACCGTCACCCGCACCTCGTCGCCCAGGGCGTCGTCGATGACGGCGCCGAAGATGATGTTCGCCTCGGTGTGCGCCGCCTCGTGGACCAGGCGGGCCGCCTCGTTGATCTCGAACAGCCCGAGGTCGGAGCCGCCCTGGATCGACAGCAGGACGCCGTGCGCGCCGTCGATGCTCGCCTCGAGCAGCGGGGACGAGATCGCCATCTCGGCGGCCTGGACCGCACGGTCGTCCCCGCGTGCGTTGCCGATGCCCATGAGGGCGCTGCCCGCCCCCTGCATGACGGACTTCACGTCGGCGAAGTCGAGGTTGATCAGCCCGGGGGTCGTGATGAGGTCGGTGATGCCCTGGACACCCGAGAGCAGGACCTGGTCGGCCTGGTGGAACGCCTGGAGGGCGCTGACGTTGCGGTCGGACATCGACAGGAGGCGGTCGTTGGGGATGACGATGAGGGTGTCGACCTCGTTGCGCAGGTTCTCGATGCCCTGGTCCGCCTGGACCGAGCGCCGACGACCCTCGAACGTGAAGGGCCGGGTCACGACACCGACGGTCAGCGCGCCGAGCGAGCGCGCGATGCGGGCGACGACCGGCGCGCCGCCCGTGCCGGTCCCACCACCCTCGCCCGCGGTGACGAAGACCATGTCCGCGCCGCGCAGCACGTCCTCGATCTCCTCGGCGTGGTCCTCCGCGGCCTTCTTGCCCACCTCGGGGTCGGCACCGGCGCCGAGGCCGCGGGTCAGCTCGCGACCGACGTCGAGCTTGACGTCGGCGTCGGACATGAGGAGCGCCTGCGCGTCCGTGTTGATGGCGATGAACTCGACACCCTTGAGGCCGACCTCGATCATCCGGTTGACGGCGTTCACGCCCCCACCGCCGATGCCGACCACCTTGATCACTGCTAGGTAGTTCTGCGGAGTTGCCACGTCAATGCCTCTCGATCGGTCAGCCCTGAACCTTCACCCTCAACTAGAGGGTTATAGTTATGTCAGGTCGTTCATGGGTCGACCGTAGGTGTCGACGTGCCCATCATCAACGACCGCCTCGCGCGTGTCGGGGATCGCCGACGGCAACGGCCCGCGCCACTCATCGGACCACTCATCGCGTCACCGGGATCGTCGGCGCCGACACGTCGTAGAGCGTCACGCCCGCGTTCTCCGGCACGGCCCGCAAGGTCTGGAGGACCCGCACCTTGAGCGCGGCCTCCTCCGAGCTCCCCCACTCCACCACGACACCGTCCCGGAGCGTCATCCGGACCGCGTCGCGGGTCGGGGCGGAGACCTCCGCGACCTGCGCGTGGAGGTCCGCCGGCAGCGCGTTGAGGAGCACGAGCGCTGCGTCGAGCGCCTTCGCCCCCTGGTCGTCGAGCGGCGCGTCGATCTCCGGCAGGCCCTCGGGGACCACGGGATCGGTCCGCACCCGCACGCCGTCCGCGTCGAGGAGCGCGAACCCCCCGTCGACCGGGACGGCGACCACCGGCTCGCGCGACTCGAGCAGCACCGTCAGGCCCGTCGGCCAGGCACGGCGGATCTCGACGTCCCGGACACCGTTGAGCGCGAGGACGCGCTCGCGCAGCGCGACCGTGTCGAGCCGCGGCAGCGGCACTCCCGCGGCCTCGGCGACGACACCCTCGACCTGCGCCGGGTCGACGACCGTCCCCTCACCCGAGATCGTCACGTCCTCGGGGTCCAGGCCGAGCACCGTCGAGAAGAACGCGACCCACACGAGGGCGGCCACGACGAGGACGCCCGACGTCCACCCCAGCACGCGGTTGCGCACGCGGTGGCGGCGCATCGCGTCGCGCTCCGCGAGGCGCTCCGCCATGCCGTGCGACACCACGCCGAGCGGTGCCGTCGGCGTCCCTCGCGGGCCGGTCGGTACGCCGGCCGCGCCACGTCCCCTCCCCCGGACCTGCGATCCCGTCGCGGGACGACCCTGCCCGGCGCGCTCGGCGGTCGACGGCACGAGCTCGCGCCCGGAGGCGGCCACGCGCCGGACCGGTCGCGTGGGCGCCTCCTCGGCCGGCGGCCGGGTGGCCGGCTCCGGCGGCCCGGGCCGCGCAGGCGCGGACGCCGGGGGTCGCGCCGTCCGCTCCCCCGCGGCCGACCGGTCCGGTCGGGGCGCGGCAGGCCGTGGCCGGGGCGGCGGACGCATCAGGCCTCGCCCCCTCCGGAGGACTCGGCGCCGGCGAGCCGCGCGAGGACCACGGCGCCCAGCTCCGTGACGTCGCCGGCGCCGACCGTGAGGACGAGGTCGCCGGGGCGCGCCGCGTCCGCGACCCGGTACGCGGCCTCCAGCCGGTCCTCGACGGCCGACACGACGGTGCCGGGCCCGCCCATCAGGTCGGTGATCGTGTGCGGGCCGACGGACGGGTCGGGGTCCTCGCGCGCGGCGTAGATCCCCGTGACGACGACCTCGTCCGCCGCACCCAGCGCCTCGGCGAACTCGCGCGCGAACGTCGCGGTGCGCGAGTACAGGTGCGGCTGGAAGAGCACGAGCACCCGGCCGCCCGCGGCGACCGGCCGTGCGGCGGCGAGCAGGGCCGCGACCTCCGTCGGGTGGTGCGCGTAGTCGTCGACCACGCGCACCCCGCCGGCCTCGCCGCGTGCCTCGAACCGGCGGCCCGTGCCGAGGAACCCGTGCGCCCCCGCGACCGCCGCCACCGGGTCGACGCCGAGCACGACGGCCGAGACCACGGCCGCCGTGGCGTTGAGCGCGTTGTGGTGGCCGGGCACGCGGAGCAAGAGCTCGAGCCCGTCGACCGGGACCGTCCCGACGACGCCCGTCAGCATGGCGCGCACGCCGACCCGGCTGTCGTCGACGGCGGGGCGCACGTCCGACACGCGCACGTCCGCGTCGTCGGCCGCGCCGTAGGTGACGACCGCGCCACCGTCCCGGGCGTGCGCGGCGGCGAGCGCCCGCGCCCCCGCGTCGTCCGCGCACGCGACGAGCGTCCCGCCCGGCACGATCCGCGCCGCGAAGTCGACGAACGCCTGCTCGAACGCGGCCCGCGAGCCGTAGTGGTCGAGGTGGTCGGGCTCGACGTTCGTCACGACCGCGACGTCGGGCGCGTAGTTGAGGAACGAGCCGTCGGACTCGTCCGCCTCGGCGACGAGCACGTCGGACCCGAGGTGCCCCCCGGCCACAGGACCGTCCGCGGTGAGCACCGTGCCGCCGATCGCGAACGACGGGTCGAGGCCGGCGCCGCGCAGGACGGTCGCGATCATCGCGGAGGTCGTCGTCTTGCCGTGCGCGCCGGCGACCGCGACCGACCGGCCGCGCGCCATGAGGGACGCGAGCGCCTGCGAGCGGTGCAGCACGCGCAGCCCCGCAGCGCGTGCGGCGGCGAGCTCCGGGTTCGACTCGCGGACCGCGCTCGAGACCACGACCGTGTCGGCGCCCGCGACGTGGGCGGCGTCGTGGCCCGCCCAGACGGTCACGCCGTCGGCCCGCAGCGCGGCGAGCGTCTCGCTCTCGCGCGCGTCCGAGCCCTGCACCCGGACGCCGTGCGCGGCGAGCAGCCGCGCGACCACGGACATGCCGGCGCCGCCGACCCCGACGAGGTGGACGGTGCCCAGCTCCTCGAGCGGGACGGGTGGGGTGCCTCCGTGGGTCGTCACGAGCGAGCCCCTGCCGTGCTCGCACCGGCGACCGCCTCGGCGACGAGGTCCGCGACGCGCGCCGCGCCGTCGCGCACCCCCGCACCCGCCGCGGCCCGCGCCATCGCGTCGAGCCGCGCGGGGTCGCCGAGGAGCGCCGGGACCTCGCGCGCGACCCAGGCGGCGTCGAGCTGCGCGTCGTCGACGAGCAGGCCGCCCCCCGCCGCGACGACGGGCGCGGCGTTGAGCCGCTGCTCGCCGTTCCCGATCGGGAGGGGCACGTACACCGCGGGGATGCCCAGCGCGGCGAGCTCACCCACGGTCCCGGCGCCCGCGCGGCACACCACGAGGTCCGCGACGGCGAGCGCGAGCTGCATCTCGGCGAGGTACTCGCGCACGTCGTAGCGCGCCCCGGGACGCGCCGCCACGGCCGTGGCGGCGGCCTCGCGGACCGGACCGTCCTTCCCCTTGCCCGTGAGGTGCAGCACCTGCGCCCCTGCGCCGAGGAGCGCGTCACCGGCGCCCGAGACGGCCTCGTTGAGGCTCTGCGCACCGAGCGAGCCGCCCGTGACGACGAGCGTGCGTCGGCTCGGGTCGAGCCCGAGCCGAGCCGCGGCGTCGGCGCGGACCGCCGCCGCGTCGGCGGACCGCGCGGCCACGAGGTCCTGGATCTCGCGGCGCAGCGGGAGACCCGTCACGACCCCGCCCTTGAGGGGAGTCCCCTCGAACGTCACTCCGACGCGGGCGGCCCACCGGGCCCCGAGCCGGTTGGCCAGCCCGGGTCGCGCGTTCTGCTCGTGGATCACCACCGGGACGTCGCGACGGCGCGCCGCGAGGTACGCGGGCGTCGACACGTAGCCACCGAAGCCCACGACGACCCGGGCGCCCGTCTCGTCGATGACGGCCCCGGCCGCGTCGACCGCGGACTTCAGCCGCCCCGGGAGGTTGACCCACTCGGCGCTCGGCCGCCGCGGGAGCGGGACGCGCGGCACGTGCCGCAGCGGGTAGCCGCGCGCGGGCACGAGGTCGTCCTCCAGCCCGCCCGCGACCCCGAGCGCGGTCACCACCACGTCGGGCTCACGCGCCCGCAGCTCGTCCGCCACCGCCAGGAGCGGGTTCACGTGCCCCGCCGTCCCGCCGCCTGCGAGCACCACCGAACCGATCGTCGTCACGTACCTCGTCGTCCTTCCCTGCGGCGGGTGCCGCTCCTGGCTGTGGTCTCAAGCCGTGGTCTGAATCTGTGTGCATGCCGTGCGGCCCGGGCGTCGACCCGACCCGCGTCCCGGGTCAGCGGGCCCGGCGCCGGGGGCGCGCGGTGCGGCCGACGACGGCGAGCGAGCGTCGCACGACGCTCCCCCGCGCCGCGAGCGCCTCCGCCGCGCCGGGTTCGGTGCGCGCGAACGAGATGAGCACCCCGAGCGCGGCCATGGTCATGATGAGGGCGGACCCGCCGGCGGAGACGAGCGGCAGGGGGACGCCGATGACGGGCAGGAGCCCGATCACGACGCCGATGTTGATGAACGCCTGCCCGACGATCCAGCACGCGATCGCGGCGGTCGTGATCTTGACGAACGGGTCCGGGTGCCGCCGGACGATCCGGCTCGTGGCGACGCCGACGATCACGAACAGGCCGAGGACGAGGAGCGTGCCGAGGAGGCCCAGCTCCTCGCCGATCACGGCGAAGATGAAGTCGTTGTGCGCCTCGGGCAGGTAGCTCCACTTCTCGCGGCTAGCCCCGAGGCCGACGCCGGTCAGCCCACCCGTGCCGAGCGCCCACAGCCCGTGCGTGGACTGGTAGCACTCGCCGAGCGTGTCCGTGCACTCGCGGTAGGTCGCCATGATGCGCCCGAGCCGGTCGCCGCCCGACTGGTTGAGGATGAAGACGTAGCCGACGACGAAGGCCGCCAGCCCCGCGCCGAGCGCGAGGAGCCGGCCGTCGGCCCCGGACACGAAGAACGCGCCGGCGACGAGCGCCATGACGACCAGGGCCGTGCCGAGGTCGTGACCGGCGAGGACCAGGCCGACGACCAGCACGGCGACCGGCACGGCGGGGACCATGACGTGCCGCCACTGCCCGAGCAGGCGCTGCTTGCGCCCGAGCACCGCGCCGAGCCACAGCGCGAGCGCGAGCTTCGCGACCTCGGCGGGCTGGAAGACGAAGACGCCGAGGTCGACCCAGCCCGCGTTGCCGTTGACGTTCTTCGCGAGCGGGGTGAAGACGAGCATCTGCAGCGCGAGCGCCGCGACGAGCGCGGGCCAGGCGAGCCGTCTGTACCACTCGACCGGGACGCGGGTGGCGACCAGGAGCACCGGGAGGCCCATGAGGGCGAACTTCGCCTGGTCCAGGAACGCGCCGAACGGGGACTTCCCCGCTGCGATCTCGGTGACGGCCGAGCTCGAGAACACCATGACGAGCCCGATGATCGTCAGGAGCGCGGTCGCACCGACGAGCAGGTAGTAGCTCGTCACCGCGCTGTTCCACTGGCCGAGCCACGGCCGCTCGGTCGGCGCGGCGGAAGCGCGCGAACGGGGCTCGCGACCCGTCGGCGCCTTCGTCCGGCCCCGTGTCGCGCGTCGCCCCGCGCCCGTGCGAGGAGTCGTGCGCGTCGTCGACGGCGCCCCCCGTCCGTTCGCGGTCTGTGTCATGGCCGGACCGGCCTACCCGTGGTCGGGGCGCAGTGCGCGGGCGGCGTCGGCGAACGCGTCGCCGCGCGCGGCGTACGAGCGGAACTGGTCCATCGACGCACCGGCCGGGGCGAGCAGCACCGTGTCGCCGGCCTGCGCGAGGCGGCGGGCGGAGTCGACGGCGCGGGGCATCACGGTCCCAGTGTCGCCAGGATCGACGCGCACGACCGGGATATCGGGCGCGTGTCGGGCGAGAGCACCCGCGAACGGCTCCGCGTCGACGCCGATGAGGACCACGGCCCGCAGCCGGTCCGCGCGCGCCGCGACGAGCTCGTCGAACGACGCGCCCTTGGCGAGGCCGCCCGCGACCCACACGACCGTCCCCGGCGTGAACGACGCGAGCGACGCGGAGGCCGCGTGCGCGTTGGTCGCCTTGGAGTCGTCGACGTACGCGACGCCGTCGACCCACGCGACCTGCTCGATGCGGTGCGACCCCGTGCGGAACGCGCGCAGGCCGTCGCGTACGGCCACGGCCGGGACGCCGTGCGCGCGGGCGAGGGCGGCGGCGGCGAGCGCGTTCGCCACGACGTGCGCGGGCACGACGCCGTCGGCCCCGGCGAGGTGCGCGAGGTCGCCCAGCGTGGCGAGCTCGGCCGCGTGCGTGTGCCGGTCGGGCGCGTCCGCGGGCGCGTGGAACGCGCGGTCCACGAGCACGTCCTCGATCACGCCGAGCTGGCCGCGCGCCGGGGCGCCGAGCGTGAACCCGACGGCGCGCGCGCCCTCGACCACGTCGGCCTCGCGCACGAGCGCCTCCGTGCGCGGGTCCGCGACGTTGTAGACGCACGCGACCTGCGCGTCCTCGAAGACCCGGCCCTTGTCCGCGGCGTACGCGTCGATCCCGCCGTGCCAGTCGAGGTGGTCCGGCGCGACGTTGAGCACCGCGCCCGCCTCGGGCGACGTCGTGTGCGTGAAGTGGAGCTGGAAGCTGGAGAGCTCGACGGCGAGCACGTCGAGCGTCGGGTCTGCGGCTGCCTCGACGACCGGCGTGCCGACGTTGCCCACCGCGGCGACGCGCAGCCCCGCGGTCCGCAGGATCGTCTCGAGCATCTCGACGGTCGTCGTCTTGCCGTTCGTCCCGGTCACGGCGAGCCACGGCGCGGGGCGCCCGGACGGGCCGTCCACGCGCAGCCGCCACGCGAGCTCGACCTCGCTCCACACCGGCACGCCCCGCTCGGCCGCGGCGACGAGCAGCGGGTGGGACGGCGGCCAGCCGGGCGAGACGACGACGAGGTCGGTCGCCGCGAGGTCGACGTCGTCCGCGTCGCGCAGGTCGGCGTCCTCGGCGCGGCCGTCGAGCGTGACGACGGCGGCCGCCCGGGGCGCGAGCGCCGCGGCGGCCGCGCGTCCGGAGACGCCCAGGCCGGCGACGACCACGCGCGCCTCCTCGATCGGGACGGCGAGGTCGTGACGGTCGCGTGCCACTAGCCGACCACCCACTCGGCGTAGAAGATCCCGATGCCGAGCGCGGCGAACAGCCCGGCGATGAGCCAGAAGCGGATGACGATGGTGACCTCGCCCCAGCCCGACAGCTCGAAGTGGTGGTGCAACGGGGCCATCTTGAACACGCGCCGGCCGGTCATCTTGAAGAAGCCGATCTGGATGACGTCCGAGAGCACGATGATGACGAACAGGCCACCGACGATGAGCGCGAGGAACTCGGTCCGCGTGAGGATCGACAGACCGGCGAGCGCGCCGCCCAGCGCGAGCGAGCCGGTGTCGCCCATGAAGATCTTCGCCGGGCTGGCGTTCCACCACAGGAAGCCGAAGCACGCGCCGACGATCGCCGCGGCGACGATCGCGAGGTCCTGCGGGTCGCGCGTCTCGTAGCAGCTCGGGCCCGCCGAGGCGAGGCGCTGGCACGTCTGGTTGAGCTGCCAGATCCCGACGAGCACGTACGACCCGAACACGATGAGCGACACGCCCGTCGCGAGGCCGTCGAGACCGTCGGTGAGGTTCACCGCGTTCGACCACGCCGTGATGAGGAAGTTCGCCCAGATCACGAAGAGGACGAGACCGACCGTCGCGCCCGCGAACGCGAGGTCGAGGTTCGTGTCACGCAGGAACGAGATGCGCGTCGACGCGGGCGTGCGACCGTGCTCGTTGGGGAACTGCAGCGCGAGCACCGCGAACGCGATCCCGACGGCGCCCTGCCCGATGATCTTCGCGCGCGCCGTGAGACCGAGGCTGCGCTGCTTGCGGATCTTCGTGAAGTCGTCGAGGAACCCGACGATCCCGAGCCCGGTCATGAGGAACAGCACGAGCAACGCCGAGACGCTCGGGAACCGCCCCGAGACGACGTACGACATCGCCCAGCCGAGCAAGGTCGCCCCGATGATGACGACACCGCCCATGGTGGGCGTCCCGCGCTTGGTGAAGTGCGCGGTCGGGCCGTCCTGGCGGACGAACTGCCCGTAGTTGCGGTGCACGAGGAACCGGATGAACAGCGGCGTCCCGAAGAGGGCGACGAGCAGGGAGACGCCCGCCGCGACGATGATCGCGATCACGCGCGTTCACCCCCCGTCACGTCGACGCCCGCAGCCGCCAGCTCGTCGCCGAGCCGCCACAGACCGGACCCGTTCGAGGCCTTCACGAGCACGACGTCCCCTTCCCGCAGCTCGTCGCGCAGCAGCGCGGACGCGGTCTCGACGTCGGGGACGAACCGCGTCTCGTCCCCCCACGACCCCTCCTGGGTCGCGCCGTCGTGGATCCCGCCGGCACCCTCGCCGACCACGACGAGCAGCTTGACGTTCAATCGGACCACGAGCCGGCCGATGTCGTCGTGAGCGACGCGCGAGTCCTCCCCGAGCTCGAGCATCTCGCCGAGCACGGCCACCGATCGCCGGTCCCGACCCGCCATCACCGCCAGCGCCTTGAGCGCGGCACGCATCGAGTCCGGATTCGCGTTGTACGAGTCGTCGATCACCGTCACGCCGTCGGCCCGCTCGGTGACCTGCATCCGGTGCGGGCTCAGGGCGCGAGCGTCCGAGAGCCGCGCGGCGACGTCGGGCAGCGCGACCCCGAGCCGCAGCGCCGCCGTCGCGGCCGCGAGGGCGTTCGTCACGTGGTGCTCTCCCACGAGGCCGAGGGTCACGCGCGCGTGCGTCTCCTCGCCCGGCGTCCCACCCGGCTCCGTGTCGCCCGCCGCGCCAGGGCGCACGCGCAGCGTGAACGACGCGCGGCCCGTGCGGTCGATCCCGAGGTCCTCGGCGCGCACGTCGGACGCCGGGATGGTCCCGAACGTGACGACCTCGCCCGGTGCCGCGTCGGCCATCGCGGCGACCCGCAGGTCGTCGGCGTTGAGCACCGCGACGCCGCCCGGGGCGAGGCCCGTGACGATCTCCGCCTTCGCGCGCGCGACGGCCTCGATCCCGCCGAACTCCCCGAGGTGGGCGCTGCCCACGACGAGGACGACCGAGACGTCGGGCGGCGCGATGCGGGTCAGGTACGTGAGGTGCCCGACGCCGCTCGCGCCCATCTCGAGGACGAGGAACCGGGTGGCCTCGTCCGCCTCGAGCACCGTGAGCGGGAGCCCGATCTCGTTGTTGAAGGAGCCGCGCGGCACGACCGTCAGGCCCTCGGGACGCAGCAGCTGACCCAGGAGGTCCTTGGTCGTCGTCTTGCCCACGGAGCCGGTCACGGCGACGACGCGCAGGTCGCCGCGCTCGCGCAGCGTCGCGAGCACGTGCCGGGCCAGCTCGCCGAGCGCGGTCTGCACGTCGTCGACGACGACGCACGGCACGTCGAGCTCGCGCGCGGCGAGGACCAGGGTCGCGCCCGCGGCGACCGCACCGGCCGCGAAGTCGTGGCCGTCGACGTGCTCCCCGGGCAGCGCGACGAAGAGCGATCCCGGCGCGACCCGGCGCGAGTCGACGACGACGGGCCCCCCGACCCGCACCTCCGGGTCGGCGGACAGGCGTCCACCGGTCGCTGCGGCCACCTGCGCCGCAGTGAGCTCGATCATGCGTGGTGCTCCTTCAGGTCGTCGGGGGTGTCGTGGGGTGCCGCGGCCGTGTCCTGGGCCGCGTCCCGGTCCGCGAGCGCGGCGCGCGCCTCGACCCGGTCGTCGAGGGGGTGGTCGACGCCGGCGATCTCCTGCCACACCTCGTGGCCGCGGCCCGCGACGAGCACCGTGTCGTCGGGGCCCGCGGCGGCGACGGCCTCGCGGATCGCCCGCGCGCGCGGCGCCACCTCGGTCACGACGACGTCGCGCGGCTCGGGGCCGGTCGCGGCCACCTCGCGCGCGGCGAGCGCGCCGGGCAGGACCTCGGCCCGGATCGCGGCCGGGTCCTCGCCGTGCGGGTCGTCGTCCGTGACGACGACGACGTCGGCGCCCTCGACCGCGACGCCCCCCATCGTGGGGCGCTTGCCGCGGTCGCGGTCGCCCGTGGCGCCGAACACGACGACGAGGCGACCGGGCGTCGTCGGGCGCAGCGCGTCGAGGGCGAGCGCGAGCGCGTCCGGGTTGTGGGCGAAGTCCACGACGACGCGCGGACGGTGCGGCGGACGCGAGACGAGCTCCATGCGCCCCGGGACCGCCGGGGTCAGCCCGCCCGCCCCTCCGAGCGCCGCCTCCAGGTCGCGCGGGTCCGTGCCGGCCTCGAGCACGAGCGCGAGGGCGAGGGCCGCGTTGGCGACGTTGAACGCGCCGGGCAGGGCGGTCGTCGTGCGCACGCTCCGGCCGTCGCGGTGCCGCAGCGTGAACGCCGAGCCCCCCGCCGCCGACGGCTCGACGTCGTGCACCGTCCAGTCGGCGACGGGCTGCGCGTCCGCCGCGCCCTGCGGGCTCGCACGCAGCGTCGCGACCGGGATGCGTGCGGCCGCGACCATGCGCTCGCCCCACGCGTCGTCGACGACGACGACACCGCGGCGCGCGTGCTCGGGCGTGAACAGGAGCGCCTTCGCCTCGAAGTACTCCTGGAGGTCGCCGTGGAAGTCGAGGTGGTCCTGGCTGAGGTTCGTGAAGCCCACGACGTCGAACACGAGCCCGTCGACGCGGTGCAGCGCGAGCGCGTGCGAGGAGACCTCCATCGCGAGGGTGCGTACGGCGTCCTCCCGCATCGCCGCGAGCAGCGCCTGCAGGTCGGCGGCCTCGGGGGTCGTGAGGCGGCTCGGCAGGACGCGGTCTCCCGACCGCATCTCCACCGTGCCGATGAGGCCGCCCTTCCAGCCGAGCGCGCGCAGCGCGTGGTCGACGAGGTACGTCGTGGTGGTCTTGCCGTTCGTGCCCGTCACGCCGAACGTCGTGAGGTCGTGCGCGGGGCTGCCGTAGACCCACGCGGCCACCGGCCCGAGGAGCGCACGCGGGTCCGCGGCGACGAGCACCGGGACGCCGAGGTCCGCCTCGGCCACCAGCACCGCTCCCTGCTCGTCCGTGAGGACGGCGCGGGCGCCGCGTGCGACGGCCGCGGGGGCGAAGCGCGCTCCGTGCGCGCGCGCACCGGGGAGGGCGACGAAGAGGTCGCCCGCGTCCGCCGTCCGGTCGTCCGAGGCGACCGACCAGACCTCGACGGCGCCCGGCGCGGACGACCCGCCACCTGCGCGGACGTCGAGACCGAACCGTGCTGCCAGGTCCTCGACCGTCCGACGGGTGGTCGTGGCAGGACGAAGGCGGTCGATCGGGGATGTCACGTGTAGAACCTACCGTGCCGGGGCCGCCACCCTCGCAAGCCCGTCCTCCCCGGCCACCCCAGCGGGGCGCGCTTCACGCGACCTTCACCGACGTCCTCACGGACGGACCGGCGGTCGCGTTCACGGGCAGCGTCGCGGACACCGCGACGCCCTCGCTCCACCGGGACGGTCGACAGGGTGAGGTTCACCACGTCGTCGGGAGCGGCACGTACGGTTCCGTGCTGGGCTGCACGCCCTCGTGCTCGAGGGTGAAGCCCATGATCTCGCTGAACACCGGGGCGGCGACGACGCCACCGAAGATCGACGAGTGCGGGTTCTTGAGGAAGACCGAGACCGTGTAGCGCGGGTCGTCGGCGGGTGCGACGCCGATGAACGACGCCATGATCCCCGAGAGCTTCCCGTCGGCGCCCGCCGCCTCCGCGGTGCCGGTCTTGCCCGCGACGCGGTACCCGGGCACCGAGGCGCTCGACCCCGTGCCCTCCTCCACGACGGACTCCATCATGTGCAGCACGGTGTCCGCGGTCTCCTGCGAGACCACGCGCTCCGGCGCCGGACGGTCCACGGGGACGAGCGCACCGCCGTCGTCCGTCGTCCCGGCGACGACGGACGGCGTCGTGCGGAGACCGCCGTTCGCGATCGTCGAGAAGACGCTGGTCGCCTGGATCGCGTTGACCGACACGCTCTGCCCGAAGAGCACGGCGTACTCGGTCCGCCCGTCCCACGCGTCGGCGGGGTGCAGGATCCCGGCGGACTCCCCGGGCAGACCGAGGCCCGACTTCTCCCCGAACCCGAACTTGCGCAGGTAGTCGTACCGCACCTGCTTGGGGATCTGCTCCCCGACCTGGACCGTCCCGGTGTTCGACGACTCGGCCAGGATCCCGGCGAGCGTGAGCCGCTGCACCGGGTGGTCGTGCGAGTCCTTGAAGGTCTGGCCGTTGGGCGTCGTGTACCGGTCGGCCACCTCGAACTGCGTGCCCGCGTCCGCGTACCCGCCCTCGATCGCGGCGGCCATCGTGACCACCTTGCCCGTCGAACCGGGGTCGAACACGTTCGACACGGCACGGCTCGGCCGCGCGACGGCGTCCGTCGTGCGGTCGTTCGGGTTCACGGTCCCGGAGTCCGCGAGCGCGAGGACCTCGCCCGTCCGGACGTCCTGCACGACGGCGATCGCGTACTCCGCGCCGGTCTCGCTCACGGCCCGGTCCACCGAGTCCTGCGCCTTCCACTGCACGTCGCGCAGGATCGTGAGCCGCACGTCCTGCCCCGGGACGGCGTCCACGACGTCGCAGCGCCCGGTCGGGATGACCTGGCCGCCCAGACCGGCCTCGCACTCGCGCGAGCCGGGCGTGCCCGCGAGCACGTCTTCGTAGGACGCCTCGACGCCGCCGCCGCCGGTCTGCTCCTCGTTGACGAAACCCACGAGGTTGCCCGCGACCGTGCCGGCGGGGTAGGTCCGCTCGCTCGTCATGGTGGTGCTGACGAACGCGGAGAGCCGCAGGTCCGTGATCTGGCGCTGCACCTCGGGAGTGACGTCCTTGGCGAGGATCAGGTAGCGCGACGTCCCGTTGAGCTGGGCGGCGAGCTCGACCGCCGGACGTCCGAGGATCGGAGCGAGCAGCTTCGCCACCCCGACGGCACCGCCCTCCTCCAACGGCTCGCCGTCGACGAGGTCACCGGGGCGCGGCTCGAACTCCGCGATCCGCAACGGGTCGGCCGCGACCGTGTAGCGGTCCACGGACGTGGCCAGCACGACGCCGTCGGCGTCCGTGACGTCCCCACGGTGGGCGAGCAGCGTCGAGCTGCGCGTCCGGTCGTCGCGTGCCTCGGCCGCGAGCGCGGGGCCCTTGAAGACCTGGACGTTGACGAGCTGGACGACGAACGCCGCGGTGATCAGGCCCGCCACGACGATGAGCCAGCGCTGCCGGCGCTCGGGCCTGCCGGGTTCGCGGGCGCCTCTGACCGGTCCCGCAGGCGGACGGCTGCCGCTCCGCGGGCCGCGGGCGACGGCCGGCGACCGGCCGCCCGACGTCCGACCGCGCGTGGACGACGATCCCGCGCGAGCCGTCGGCGTCGTCGGGCGACCGCTCGACGCCGTACCTCTCCCGGACGCGGAGCGTCCCTCCGGCACCGTGCGGGCCCGGGAAGCGCCGCGGCCCCCCGGCGAGGGCCGGGAGGCCGTGGGAGCGGGACGCGACCGCGGAGTGCTCGCGGCCGACCGCGACCGGCCCGCGCGTCCTGACCCGGTCCCCTGCGTCACTGCCCGGCCTCCTCCTGCGGCATGCCCAGGACCGAGCCGTCGGCCAGCCGGAGCATCGCCGGGTCCTCCGCCTCGACCATGCCGAGCGCGCGGGCGGTGTCGGGCAGCGCGGTCTTCTGCTCTGCCACCTGCGCCTGCAGGCTCTGCGTGTCCTGCGCCACCCGGCTCACCTCCCGGCGCAGCTCCGACATCTCGTAGGAGTTGCGCGCCATCGTCGTGTTCACCAGGAGAGCACACAGCAGCGCCAGCCCGAGGATCGACATGCAGACGACGAGGAACGGGATCTTGGACCGCGCCTGGAGCGGCGCCCGGACGAGCTCGAGACGCGAGCGGAGCGCGCGCTCGGGCGCTCCACCGGGCAGCGCCGTGAGCGACGGGCGCGGTGCGGGTGCCGGGCGCGCGGTGCGCGGGAGCGGGCGGGCGGCGGTCGACCTCTGTGCGCTCATCGTGTCCTCTCCCCGGGATCGTGCGGTCGGTCGGTCGGTCGGTGCGGGCGACGGTGGGCCGGCGTGGACCGGGTGCGCTCCGCGGCGCGGAGCCGTACGGACGCCGAGCGCGGGTTGGACTCCCGCTCGACGGCGGATGCCTCCTCCGCGCCCCGGGTGAGGAGCCGCAGGTACGGCTGGTCCTCGTCCGGCACGACCGGGAGCCCGGGTGGGGCGCTGATCGTCGCCCCCGCGGCCAGGACGCGCTTGACGATCCGGTCCTCGAGCGAGTGGTACGACTCGACGACGACGCGGCCGCCCACGGCGAGCACGTCCACCGCGTCAGGGACCGCGCGCTCGAGCACCTCGAGCTCGCCGTTCACCTCGATCCGCAGCGCCTGGAACGTCCGCTTGGCGGGGTTGCCGCCCGTCGTACGCGTCGCGGCGGGGATCGCCGCGCGGACGACCTCGACGAGCTCGGCGCTGCGCTCCCACGGGCGCTGCTCGCGCCGTCGGACGATCGCCCGGGCGACGCGCTGGGCGAACCGCTCCTCGCCGTACTCGCGCAGGATCCGCGTGAGCGCGCGCTCGTCGTAGGTGTTGAGGACGTCGGCGGCGGTCTGGCCGGTCGTCGGGTCCATGCGCATGTCGAGCGGCGCGTCGTGCGCGTAGGAGAACCCGCGGTCGGCCTCGTCGATCTGCAGCGAGGACACCCCGAGGTCCATGAGCACGCCCTGGACGGGCCCGCCGACGACGTCGCTCACCACGTCGCCGATCTCGTCGTAGACGGCGTGCACGGCGCGGAACCGGTCACCGAACCGCTCGAGACGGCGCGACGCGCGGGCGATCGCCTCGGGGTCGCGGTCGATGCCGACGACGCGCGCCGTCGGGACCTGCTCCAGGACCGCCTCGCTGTGCCCGCCCATCCCGAGCGTGCAGTCGACGAGGACAGCGCCCGGCTCGGCGAGAGCCGGGGCGAGGAGGTCGACGCAGCGCTGGAGCAGGACCGGAACATGGCGCTCCGCGGCGTCATCAGGTGTGCCCGTCATGTCGTCCTCCTCTCCTCGTCGTCCGTGCTCGTCGTGCTCCGGTCCGCACGGTCAGGTCTCCCTCCGCGTCCTTTCTGGCGCCGGGGAAGTGCGCCAGACCGGGCGGGAGGAGGCCTCACCGTGCGGGCCCTAGAAGCGCAGGTCCGGGAACACCTCCTCCGCGGTGTCGGAGTATGCCGACTCCTGCTCCGCGAGGTACGTCTCCCAGGCCTGCGCGTCCCAGATCTCGACCCGCGTGCCGGCGCCGATCACGGCGACGTCGCGGTCGAGCCCCGCGTACGCCCGCAGGGGCGCGGGGATCGAGACGCGTCCCTGCTTGTCCGGGATCTCGTCGCTCGCCCCCGAGAGGAAGACGCGCAGGTAGTCCCGGGCCTGCTTGCTCGTCACCGGCGCCTGCCGGATCTGGTCGTACATGCGCCGGAACTCGTCCATCGGCAGCAGGAACAGACAGCGCTCCTGCCCCCGCGTCATGACGAGACCCGGTGCGAGCCGCGACCGGAACTTCGCGGGGAGGATGAGCCTCCCCTTGTCGTCCAGACGTGGCGTGAAGGTGCCCAGGAGCAGGCCGGAGGAACCGCCGAGCACCTCGTCCACGAAACCGGACATGCACCTGGCACCTCCCCTCCTGCTCCCTTCTCCTCCACGGTACTCCACTTCCCTCCACCGCTCTCGGTGAACGCACCGACTTTCACCCCCCTTCGCAGGATCTCCGCAGGTCAGCGAGGGTGGGGCGGTGTGGAGGGGAGGACTCCCCATGGCGCGTCGCCGACGGATCGGGCGGGCTCCCGGAGCTCGTCGCGCCGTCCCGCGCGCACCACGCACCGCCGAGGGTCCACTAGGCTCGTCCCACCCGCGGTCTGGCCGGCCCGCGGCCCTGCGCCACCGACGACGGAGGTCACCCGTGCTCCCCGACATCGCCCCTGTCGCGCCCTCCGACGAGCCGGGTGCCGACCTCCTCGACGGCCTCGACGAGCTCGTCGAGACGACCGGGCGGATCCGCTCCGGCATCGAGTCCGTCGTCACCGGCCGACCGGACCTCGTGACGACCACCGTCGCGGTGCTGATCGCGCAGGGTCACCTCCTCATCGAGGACGTCCCCGGCGTCGGCAAGACCACCCTCGCCAAGGCGCTCGCCCGCACGATCGACTGCAAGATCGGCCGCATCCAGTTCACCCCGGACCTGCTCCCGAGCGACCTCACCGGCGTCAACATCTACCGGGCCGCGAACCACGAGTTCGAGTTCCGCCCCGGTCCGGTCTTCTCGAACATCGTCATCGGCGACGAGATCAACCGCGCCTCCCCCAAGACGCAGTCGGCGCTCCTCGAGTGCATGGAGGAGGGGCAGACGACGGTCGACGGGACGACGCACCAGCTCCCGAGCCCCTTCCTCGTCGTCGCGACCCAGAACCCCGTCGAGATGGAGGGCACGTACCCCCTCCCGGAGGCGCAGCGGGACCGCTTCATGGCGCGGCTCACGGTCGGCTACCCGGACGTCGACGCCGAGCTGCGGATGCTCGACCGGCAGGAGTCGGACAACCCGCTCGCGCACCTGCGGCCCGTGACCACCGGGGCGGCCGTCCTGCGCTTCGCCGCGGTCGCGCGCGCGGTCCATGCCTCCCCCGCCGTCAAGCGGTACGTCCTCGCCCTCGTCACCGCGACGCGCGAGCACCCCGGCCTGCGCCTCGGTGCCTCGCCCCGCACGACCCTCCAGCTCCTGCGGGCGGCGAAGTCCCTCGCGGCCATGGCGGGGCGCGACCACGTGCTGCCGGACGACGTGCAGTACCTCGCCGTCCCGGTGCTCGCGCACCGGCTCGTCGTGACGACGGAGGCCCGGCTCGCCGGCCAGGACGCCGAGGCCGTCGTCACGTCGATCGTGGCGCAGACCCCGATCCCCGCCCTGGACGCGACCGAGCGACGCTGACGTGCGCGTCCCGTCACCCCTCGCACGACTCCGCGAGCGAGCCCGGAGCCTGTCCCGCGCGCGCCTGACCCGGCGTGGTGCGGTCGTGCTCGCCGCGGGCGCCGCGCTCGTCGTCCTCGGTGTCACGCTCGGCCTCCCGGACGTCGTCGGCCTCGGTGCCGCCGGGGCCCTCACCGTCGGCGCCGCCTGGTGCTGGATGTCCGTCCGACGGATCGACCGCGGCCGCGGCGCCCTGCACGTGACCCGGCGCGTCCAGCCGAACCCCGCCGTGCGCGGCCAGTTCACGACGGCGCGCCTGACCGTCGCGGCGGCCCGGACCACGTCGTCGACGGCCGCGACGCTCGCGCGTCTGCGCATCAGCGAGCAGGCCGCGCACGAGCTGTGCGACCAGGGTTCGCTGCGCGCGCAGGTCGCGACCGTGGGCGACCACATCGCGGTCCGGTACCGCCTGCGTCCGCTCCGCCGCGGACGATGGCCCCTCGGCCCGCTCCTCACGACCCGCGCGGACCTCTTCGGCCTCGTCAGCGCGACCCAGGAGCTCGGCGACCCCACGTCGGTCGCCGTCTGGCCCCGCACGGTCGAGCTGCCCGTCCGGGGCGCCCGTGCCTTCGGCGAGCACGAGCGCTCCGCGTCGGGCGCCCGCCTCGCGTCGAGCGACGACTCCGTGCTCCGCGACTACGTGGCCGGCGACGATCCCCGGCGCGTGCACTGGGTCAGCGCGGCCCGGCACGGCCAGCTCATGGTCCGCGCCGACGAGAGCGCCGGCCTGCCCCCCGTGAGCGTGCTCCTCGACCGCGGGCTCCTGCCGCACCCCGAGCTCGCGGCGTCGAGCCCCCGCGCGCTCGCCGACGGCGAGTGGGCCGTCGAGTGCGCGGCGTCCATCGGCGTCTCCCTGCTCCAGGCCGGCCACCCCGTCCGGCTCGTACCCACGTCGCTGGCGCCCGTCGTCTCCGGGGCGGGCTTCCGCGTCAACCGGTCCGGCGAGGGGCCCGCGGACCTCCTCGACGCCACCGTCGACCTGCACGGGCACCAGGTCGTCGCGGACGCCGACCGTGCGATCGCGGCGACCACCGAGGCGCTGCGGCGCGACCGGCGACCGGGCGAGATCACCGTCGCGGTCCTCGGTCCGCTCGGCTCGGTCGCGCGGCACACGGTCGCCGCGATGGCCGGCGACGGCGTGCACCGCGCGCTCGTCGTGAGCGCCCGGCCGTGGGCGCCCGAGCACGCCGACGCCGTCGAGACGGTCGCCGCGCTGCGGTCCACCGGGTGGCACGCCGCGCTCGTGGACACCTCCGCGTCGCTCGAGCACGCCTGGACCCTGCTCGTGGAGGGGCAACGATGACCACACCCCGACCGGACGGGTCGAGCGCCGTCGCGTTCCGCGTCCTCGCCACGAGCGCGCTGGTCGCCGTGGCCGTCACGGCGTCCACCTACGCGCTCGGCAGCGTCATCGGGCCGGGCGGCTGGACCGGCACGGCCGTGCGGACCATCGCCGTCCTGGCGGTCGTCACGGGCGTCTCCCGCTACGCGCTCGAACGGGGCCGGGCGTCCCGCGGCGAGCCGCTCGCCCCGCCGGCAGCGCTCCTGCCGTCGCTCGCGGGCCTCGTCGTCGGGCTCTGGGCGCTCCTCGGCCTCTACGGGGGCCCGACCGACCGGTTCTCGCTCCTCATCGGGCTCTCGAACGTCGACCGCGTGCTGTCCCGCCTCTCGACCGCGCGCGACCTCACGCTCGCCGAGGTCGCTCCGATCGACCCCAGCCTGCCCATCGCGCTCATGGCCGTCGGTGGCGCGGTCGTCGTGTTCCTCGTCGCCGACCTCATGGCGGGCGGCCTGCGGCTCGGCAGCGGGGTCGCGCTCCCGCTGCTCGCGCTGTGGGTGCCGGGGCTCGTCATCATGGGCGAGGTCCCGCCACTCGCCTTCGTGGTCACCGTCACCGCGCTCGTCCTCCTGCTCGCGGTCGACAACCCGCACCGCACCGTGCGCCGTGGCACCTCCTCGCGGCGCCCCGAGGACCGGGCCGCGACCGGGCTGCGCGCCGCGGGGGCGCTCGTCCTCGCCGTCGTGGTCGCGGTCGTCTCGCTGGGGCTCGGGTCGGCGAGCGCATCCCTGCCCGAGGTCGCCTCGGCGTCGTGGTCGCGCCTCTTCTCGTCCACCGGCCAGACGGTGCGCCTCTCGGACGACCTCGACATGCGGCGCAACCTCGCCGAGCGGTCGGGCGAGGTGGTGCTGCGGTACCGGACAGACGCCGACGACGTCGGCCCGCTGCGCGTCTTCACGCTGACGGGGTTCGACGGCACGAACTGGCGGCGCGGCGCGGACCGCGACGGGGCGCCGATCGACGACCCCGAGCAGCTCCTGTGGCCGGACGACACCGCGACCGACGAGGAACCGACCTCGCTGCGGGTGACGCTCGAGTCCCTGCGCGACACGAAGCTCCCGGTGCCGACCGAGCCGCGCACCGTGGACGTCGACGGCGACTGGTCGTACGACGACGTCCGCGACGAGGTGCTCGGGGACCAGCCGACGGACGCCGGGCTCTCCTACGACCTCACCGTCTTCCCCCGGCCGCTCGACGCGGACACGCTGCGCGACGCGTCGGGCGGCGACCCGGACGACCCCAACTACCTCGACGTGCCGGCGACGGAGCACGAGCAGGACATCCGTGACCTGGCCGCGACCGTCGTCGACGGCGCCACGACCCGGTACGACCAGGCGCTCGCCCTGCAGACCTACTTCCGCGACGCGTCACGGTTCACGTACTCGACCGAGGTCCCGCCGGGTGACACCGGGGACGCGGTGTGGGACTTCCTCCAGGACCGCACGGGCTACTGCGTCCAGTTCGCGACGTCGATGACGATGATGGCCCGGACGCTCGGGATCCCGGCGCGGCTCGGCGTGGGCTTCCTCCCGGGCGAGCGGGTCGGCGACGCCAGCTTCCAGGTCACCGGCCGCGACTCCCACGCGTGGCCCGAGCTCTACTTCCCCGGCCAGGGCTGGGTCCGGTTCGAGCCGACCCCGGCCCAGCAGACCGGTCCGACCCCCCGGTGGGCCACGCCGGTCGCCGTCACGCCCGGAGCACCGGGCGACCTGGGCAACGTCCCGACGCCCGGCGCGACGACCGCGGCGCCCTCGGCACCGGTGAGCCCTGTCCCCACCTCGCCGGGCACGAGCACCACCACCGGCGGCGGCGCGGCCGAGGGCACGCCCTGGCCGCTGGTCGTCGGGGTCGCGCTGCTCGGGGCGCTCGTCGTCGCTGCGGCCGTGTGGGTCGTGCTGCGGCGACGCACCGAGCCGGAGACCCTGCACGACGCCGAGGACGCGTGGGCCGAGCTCGGGCAGAGGCTGGGCCTGCTCGACGTGCACTGGGCTGCGTCGACCACGCCGCGGAACGTGCCCGCGGTCGTGATCGCGTCGCTCCAGGCACGGCGCAGCACCCATCCGCTCGACGAGGACGTGGCCGAGTCCATCGCGGCGATCGCGTCAGCGCTCGAGTCGGAGCGCTACGCGCGGCGACCAGGTCAGGCCCTCCCCGCGCACCGCCTGCAGGAGCTGGTCGACGCGGCGGTCGACGGCGTGGAGCGTTCGCTCAGCGACCGTCCTGCTCACGCCGACGGTCCCAGCGCTCTTCCAGCCGGCTGAGGAAGGGCTTGCGCGCCGGCTTGCTCGGTGCAGCAGGGCGGACGGTCCCGTCGGCCTCGACGGTGCCGACCGGTCCCTTCCGCGACGCGCGCGGGGCCTGGAAGACCAGCACGACGCCCGCGAACATGAGGACGAATCCGATCACGCCGAGCCAGGTCTGCGAGAGCGCGGCTCCCAGGACCAGCAGGAGAAGACCTCCCACCACACCGACCCCGGCCAGGACATAGCGCAGCGCCGAACGTCGTCGTGGCGCCTGGAGCGTGTTCGCCAACCGCGGGTCGTCCGAGGTGAGCGCGCGCTCCATCTGCTCCAAGACCTTCTGCTCGTACTCAGACAGAGGCATGAGCACCCCGTTTCTCCACGGTGGTCGAGTGTCCCCCTCAGGATAGATCGACATCCGCGGGGGTGGTAGTCGAGCGGGCCTTGGCAGGCCCCATCGCGATGGATCTCACCCCGAACCGCCCGCGGACCGCGTCGACGGCCTCCTCCACCCGACGCCGGGCCGCGCTCGTCTCCTCGACGGCTTCCTCGAGCGTGGGCTGCACGACGGCCTCCGCACGGGGCTCGAGACCCTCGGCACGGACTCCCACGAGCCGGACGGCGAGACCCCGCAGGTCGACGCTCGCGACGAGCTCGCGCGCCACGAGGTAGATCTCGCGTGCGACGTCCGTCGGGGCGCCCAGGGTCCGCGCGCGGGTCACGGTGCGGAAGTCGCTCGTCCGGACCTTCACGCTCACGGTGCGCGCGACGAGACCTTGGTGGCGCAGCCGGCCGGCGCACCGGTCCGCGAGCTCCAGCACACGCGCCTGGACCGCCGTGAGGTCGCGCAGGTCGTGTGCGAAGGTCGTCTCGGCACCGATGCTCCGCTCCGACCGCTCCGGCTCGACCGGCCGGGGGTCGCGCCCCCACGCGAGGTCGTGCAGGTGCGCTCCCGCGACCTTGCCGACCGCCGTCTGGAGCGACGCCACGTCCGTGTCGGCGAGCTCGGCGACGGTGCGGATGCCCCACTGCGCGAGTGCGCTCTCGGTCCGCTCCCCCACGCCCCACAGCGCGCCGACGGGCAGCGTGCGCAGGAACGGGACGGTGGCGGCCGCCGGCACGAGGAGCACGCCGTCGGGCTTGGCGTGCGTCGAGGCCAACTTGGCGACGAACTTGTTCGTCGCGATCCCGACCGAGCAGGTGATGCCGTGCTCCGCCCGCACGCGACGCCGGAGCTCGGCCGCGATCCGCGTCGGAGGCCCGAGGCGCCGCCGCGCCCCGCTCACGTCCAGGAAGGCCTCGTCGACGCTCACCTGCTCCACGAGCGCGGTGATCTCGCCGATCGCCGCCATGACCGCGCGGGAGACCTCGTAGTAGCGCGTGTGGTCCGGCGGGACGACGATCGCCTGCGGGCACAGCCGGCGCGCGGTCACCATCGGCATCGCCGAATGGACGCCGAACGCCCGCGCCTCGTAGGTCGCCGCGAGGACGACGCCTCGTTCCGCGCCGCCGACGATGACCGGCCGCCCCACGAGCTGGGGACGCCGGGCGAGCTCGACGGACGCGAAGAACGCGTCCATGTCGACGTGGAGGATGGAGCATCCCTCCTCGTCGTCGCCCCAGTCACGACGGACGACCGCGCGCGGCCCGCGGCTCATCGCCGCCTCACCGGTCGCTCGACGTGGGCCGCGCCAGGGTCACGACGCCACCGTCCGCAGACCGGGCAGCCGGACGAACCCGGCGTCCGGGTCGACGAGCATCGCGACCTCGTCGCGGAAGTCCTCCGCGCACGCCATGAGCTCGTCGGCCCGGCGCGGGTCCACGGCGTCGAACCGACCCGCGTCGACGGCGGCGCGGACGCGTGCCCCGCTCGCGAAGTAGCCGGACCACGCCGCGAGCGACGGCTCGGCGTCGGCGAGCTGGTCCCAGACCGAGCGCGCGCGGCCCCGGCGCGCCGGACGGGCGCGGAGCGCGACGACCGCCGCTGCCGCACGCAGGGCCCCGAGGTGGGAGTGCACGTAGCGCTCGCCCGCGTCCTGCGCGAGCGCGGCCGCGACGAGCTCCGCGTCCGCGCGGTCCAGCAGCCGACGGACCTCGGCGGGGACGGCGACCGCCCCCCTCGCGCCTGCTTCGTTCGACATCGCGCACCTCCTCCTCCACTATCGAACACCTGTTCGATCCTGTCAACGTCGGGCGTGGTCGAGCCCGTACCGTGAGCACATGGCTCGCCGCACCTCCCGACGCTCCTCAGGGTCCTCCGCGCCACCCACACCGTCCCGGCGTCGGGGCGGCGGGGGCCGCAGCGGGACCGCCGGGCCGGACCTCCCGACCGGGCCCGTGCCGACGTCGACGGGCACCGCGCGCGTCGAACGCGACCCCGACCTCCCGTCGGCCGTCACGCTCTTCGTCAACGGTGTCCCGAGCTCGTACCTCGACCTCGACGACCCCGGGATGCTCGCGTTCGAGTACATGCAGCAGATGGCCGCCATCGTGGACGAGCTCGGTTCCGCGCCCCTGCGCGCGCTGCACCTCGGCGCGGCGGGGTGCAGCCTGCCCCGCTGGGTCGAGCACACCCGGCCGGGCTCGACCCAGCTCGGCGTCGACCTCGACGCCCGCCTGCTCGAGCTGGTGCGCACGTGGTTCGACCTGCCGCGGGCACCGCGCCTCCGGCTGCGTCCCGACGACGCGCGGCACGCGGTGGCGAGCCTGCCCGACGCCTCGTACGACGTCGTCGTGCGCGACGTGTTCGACGGCGATCGCACGCCCGACCACCTCACGACCCTCGGCATGGCGGTCGAGGTGCACCGCGTCCTGCGCCCGGGCGGCGTCTACCTGGTCAACTGCGCCGACCGCCCGCCGCTCACGACGGCGCGCCGAGAGGCCGCGACCCTCGCGGCCGCGTTCGGGGAGACGTCCGCCGCGGAGGGCCGGGTCGCGGCGATCGCGGAGCCCGCGCAGCTCAAGGGCCGGCGGTACGGCAACGTCGTGCTGGCCGCGGTCCGCGCCGGTTCAGGTGCGCCGAGCCTGTCGAGCACGACGCTGGCGCGTGCCGTCCGCTCGCTCGCCGTCCCGGCGCGCGTCGTCACGGGCGACGAGCTCCGCGCGTTCGTGGGCACCGCGCCGGTGCTCGCAGACCCCGAGGATGCGCCGAACGACAGCAGGGCGGCGGACGGGTCGTGAGACGCGACAGGAGCCGCGCCCGAGGGGCGCGGCTCCTGCGTTGCGAGGACCGGGTGACCCGACCGCCGGACGTCGATGACGTCAGAGCGGACGGACCTTCTCCGCCTGCGGGCCCTTCGGCCCCTGGGTGATCTCGAACTCGACCCGCTGCGCCTCGTCGAGCGTGCGGTACCCGTTCGACTCGATCGCCGAGTAGTGCACGAAGACGTCGGCACCGCCGCCGTCCTGCGCGATGAAGCCGTAGCCCTTCTCGGCGTTGAACCACTTCACAGAACCCTGCGCCATGCTCTTCCTCTGACCTTCTGTCCATCCGGGGACATCAGCGAGCGGACCCTTCGTCCACCCCCGTGCGCCGCAATGCCATGTCCCACGTCCTTCGCCGGCAGCCCGGCCGTGTGCGGCCGGCGAGCCCGACGCCGGACCGCCCCGCCGGGCGGACCCACGTACCGGCCCTGCACCGGGTCGTGCGCAAGTACGTCACTGCAACGGGTGACAGTGTGGCACGGACCACGTCCGGTCCGCCACGGAAACTCGCCACCTCTCGTGATGATTTTTCCGCACATTCCACCCCTGCCCGCGGCACGGCGGGCCGGGCCGGAACCGCCGCTCAGTCCCCCGACTGCTGGGCAAGGAACCGCTCGAACTCGGCACCGAGCTCGTCGGCCGTCGGGATCGGCGCGGACTCGGCGAGCAGGCTCGTCCGCCCGACGGAGCGCGCGAACGCGTCGTACTGCTCCTCGAGCGCGCGCACGACCGCGGCGACCTCCTCCGAGTCGCGCACCTGGCGCTCGACCTCGGTCTTCGCGTCGAGGACCGCCTCGGCGAGCCCGGCCGTCGCCAGGTCGAGACCCGTGACGCGCTGCACGTGCTCGAGCGCGACCACCGCGGCGGGCGGGTACGACGACTGCGCGAGGTAGTGCGGCACGTGCACGGTGATCCCGAGCGCGTCGTGCTCCGCCCGGCCGAGCCGCAGCTCGAGCAGCGCGGCGAGGCTGGCCGGGACCTTCACCGTGCCGAACCACGACGTGTGCTCGCCGAGCAGCTCGGGCCGCGTCGCGTGCGCGGTGACCGACAGGGGCCGGGTGTGCGGGATCCCCATCGGGATCCCGTGGAAACCGACGGTGAGCGACACGCCGAGGCGCTCGACGACGTCGGTCACGGCCGCGACCACACGTTCCCACTGCACGTCCGGCTCGGCGCCGTGCAGCAGGAGGAACCCCGTCCCCTCCGCGTCGCGCACGTGGTCGATCACCAGGTGCGGCTCGTCGTAGTCCGACCACCGGTCGGTGCTGAAGGTCATCGTGGCGCGCTTGGAGCGGTAGTCCAGGAGCTGGTCGACGTCGAACGTCACGACGCGGGTGACCTCCCCGATCTCCAGCAGGTGGTCGACCGCCACCTCGCCGGCGCTGCCCGCGTCGACGAAGCCCGCGACGGCGTGCAGCAGCATCGGCCCCGCGCCCGGTTCGGGCGGCACGGGCCACAGTCGCGCCACCGCCTGCTCGTCGAGCTCGTAGATCCCGCGAGGGTCCAGCATGCATCCTCCTCGTGACGTCCTTCGCCCGTGCGCTGCCGACGGCGCGCGACGAGCCTGACGAGGACAACACGGCTCGGCCCGAGGTTCTTCCCGACCCGTCCCGCGCGGGCGGGTCCGGGTGGGCCCGGGTCAGCGACCGGGCAGCCGCACCACGGAGACGAAGAAGTCGTCGATCTGGCGCACCACGTCGATGAACCGGTCGAAGTCCACGGGCTTGGTCACGTAGGCGTTCGCGTGCAGCGAGTAGCTGCGCACGACGTCCTCCTCGGCCTCCGACGTCGTGAGCACCACGACCGGGATCTTGCGCAGCGCCTCGTCGGCCTTGAGCTCGGCGAGGACCTCGCGCCCGTCCATCCGCGGGAGGTTGAGGTCGAGGAGGATGAGGTCGGGCGTCGGGGCGTCGGCGTGCTCACCCTCCTTGCGCAGGAACTGCAGCGCGCTCACCCCGTCGGAGACGACCGAGAGCCGGTTGGTGAGCTTGTGGTCCTCGAAGGCCTCGCGCGTCATGAGCACGTCGCCGGGGTCGTCCTCCACCAGGAGGACGTCGATCGGCTTGGTGCCGTGGCTCATGCGGGGTTCTCCTCGTCGTCGTGGCGCGCGCGGACCGGTGCCGCCGTGGGCGCGCCGTCGTGGTCGGAGCGAGCGTAGCCGACCTGCGCGTGGACGTAGGCGTGCGCCAGCGTGAACCGGATCGTGGTCCCTCCCGTGCGCGGCTCGATCCAGATCCGTCCGCCGTGGTACTCGACGATGCGCTTGCACAGCGCGAGACCGATCCCCGTGCCCTCGTACACGTCCTTGGCGTGCAGGCGCTGGAAGATCACGAACACCCGCTCGGCGTACTGGGGATCGATGCCGATCCCGTTGTCCTCGACCGAGATCTCCCAGTGCGTGTCACGCGCGAGGACGCCGACGTGCACGACCGGAGACCGCTCGGGGTCGCGGAACTTCAGCGCGTTGCCCAGCAGGTTCGCGAGGAGCTGGTGGAGGAGCGCGCGCTCGCCCACGACGACGGGCAGCGGGTCGTGCGTGATGGTCGCCCCCGTCTCCACGACCGTCTCGGACAGGTCGGCGAGCACGACCTCGACCTCCCGCTCGAGGTCGACGTCGACGCGCTCGTTGCCGGTCCGCCCGACGCGCGAGAAGCCGAGCAGGTCCTGGATGAGCCGCTGCATGCGCTTGGCACCGTCGACCGCGAAGTCGATGTACTGGTCGGCCCGGTCGTCGAGCTGTCCGCCGTAGCGCTTCTTGAGGAGCTGCGTGAAGCTCGCGACCTTGCGCAGCGGCTCCTGGAGGTCGTGGGACGCGACGTACGCGAACTGCTCGAGGTCGCGGTTGGACCGTTCGAGCTCGCTCGCCTGCTCGGCGAGGAGCTCGTGCGACCGGGCCGCGTCCTCGTGCGAGGCCTTGATCTCGGCGACCTGGTTCACGAGCTCGACGCGCATGTGCTCCACGTCCTGCGCGAGGTCGGCGATCTCGGCCGGACCGGACGTGACGACCGGCTCGTCGAGGCGTCCGGAGCTGACGAGCCGCACGCGGTGCGCGAGCTCCGCCATCGGCTCGGTGACCCATCGCTTGAGGCACACCCACAGGATGATCCCGACCGCGAGCGCCGACCCCACGAGGACGAGCACGCTGCCGAACAACGCCCTGCTCCACCGGTCGAGCGCGTCCAGCCGCTCGAGACGCTCGGCGCGGATCGCGTCGACGTACCGGGCCGTGTCGGCGCGCGCGTCGGCGAACAGCTCGGCCCCGCGCGCCTGGTCCACGGCACGGACCCGGCCCGGACCCTCGTCCTCCGTGGTCTCGATGGCGGGTTCGGCGTAGTCCGTGACCCAGGCGCGCACCGACCTGTCGGCCTCCGAGAGCGTCGCGGCCTGCTCCTCGTCGAGCCCGAGCAGCTCCACGAGGGCGGAGTCCGGGACGACACCCTCGGCATCCGTCCCGACCGCCCGGGTGTACGCCTCGAGCGCCGTGTCGTCCCCGGTCGCGACGTAGGCGCGGACCGCGACCTCGGCGTCGAGCAGGCCCACGTACGCGGCGTCCGCACCGGACACGGCGTCGAAGAACGGCCCGGTGACCTCGTCCTGGATCTCCAGCACGCGCGAGAGCGCGATGGCCGAGGTCGCGAGGACGCCCAGCAGGATGACGCCCGCGACGACGAGCGACCACCCGAGCCGACGGCGCAGGGTGGGGGCGCGACGCGGACGCGTCCGGCCGGTCCCGGTCGTCCCGCTCACCGCACCCACTCCTCCGAGTCCGCGAGGGTCGCGGTCCGCTCCCCCGGGACGCCCTCGTCCCCGCCCCAACCCAGCACGAGCAGCGCCGCGTCGTCGGCGAGCGGCCCACCGTGCAGCTCGCGCACCCGGCGGAAGACCCGCTCCACGACCCCCTCGACCCCGTGCTCGAGCGCGCTGTCGACGGCGCGGCGCAGTCCGTCGACCCCGACGCGCTCCTGGCGTGTGCGCGAGCCCGTCGCACCGCCCGAGCTCGCGACCGTCGCCTCGACGAGCCCGTCGGTGTAGAGCATGAGGGCCCACCGTTCCCCCAGGTCGACGGACTGGGACTCCCACCCGCCGGTCACGGGGATGCCGAGGGCGCGGCCGCGGGCGGTCGGGGTGATCTCGGCCGCGGTGTCCCTCAGGAGCAGGGGGGCGAGGTGACCGGCGAGGTAGACCTCGGCGGTGCGCCGGTCGGCGGAGATCACGACCTGGCAGAGCGTGACGAAGACCTCGGGGCGAGCACGCTCGGGCACGAGGACGCGTTCGAGGAGCGGCAGGATCGCCTCGGGCGGGGTGTCGCTGAGGACGATGGTGCGCCAGGCCGTGCGCAGGGTCGCACCGAGCGCGGCCTCGTCGGGCCCGTGCCCCGCGACGTCGCCGATGACGCACAGGACGGTGCCGTCCGGGCGCTCGACGGCGTCGAAGAAGTCTCCGCCGAGGAGACCGTTCCCGCCGGGGACGTACCCCACCATGACGTCGATCCGGTCGTCCTGGACCAGGGGCGTGGGCAGGAGCGCGCGCTCGAGGCGCGCCGTCTCCGCCGCGCGCACCTCGCTGCGGTACAGCGCACGCTGCTGCTCGACGGACATGCGGCGCTGGACGGCGTAGCGGACGGACCGTCCGAGCAGGTCCCCGTCGACCTCGCCCTTGACGAGGTAGTCGTCGGCGCCGGCCGCGACGGCCTGCACCCCGAGGTCGACGCCCGAGTGCCCGGTGAGGACGACGAGGGCGGGCGGGCGGACACCTGCGCGGACGCGCTCGACCGCGGACAGACCGACCGAGTCGGGCAGGCCGAGGTCGAGCAGCACGCAGTCGACGTGCCGGGTGCCGAGGGTGTCGAGCGCCGCGTCGAGCGTCGTGGCGCGGTGGAGCTCGACCGTGAGGTTGCCGTCGGAGAGCAGCTCCTCGACGAGGATCGCGTCGCCGTCGTCGTCCTCGACCAGGAGGACGCTCAGCTCGTCGGTCGGGGCGAGGACCGCGCGCTCGGCGTGCAGGGGCCCTCCCGCGGCCGCCTCGTCGCCCCGCGCCGAGGGTCGCGCGGGGACCTCACGGCCTCTCCCGGTCACGACGCCCGCTCCCCTCTGGTCGCCATGGGCCACGATCCTAGCGGCAGCCTCGCGTCGGGCCCGGTCACGGACGCGGGACGCGCCGGGCACGGGTCCGGAGGCGGACGCCCGTGGGCCATAATGGACGGCCGTGTCACGGGCGGCGCTCGGGCGCGACGCCCGGCCGAGGGAAGGGACAGCGTGGGACGCAACGACGAGCTCCGGCTCGAGCAGGAGGTCGTGGACACCCTCTACGCACGCCTCGACGAGCTGCGCGCGGCCGCCCGCGCCCGGCTCGACGGCGTCCGCCGTTCCGGCCCGTCGGGCTCGCCGCAGAACCGGAGCGAGCGCGACGCGTTCGCGACGCTGTACGAGGACCGCGTCGCCCAGCTCGACGCCGTGGAGGACCGGCTCGCGTTCGGTCGCCTCGACCTGGAGGACGGCACGCTCCGCTACGTCGGACGCATCGGGCTGACCGACGCCGAGCACACGAGCCTCCTCACCGACTGGCGTGCGCCCGCGGCGCAGTCGTTCTACCGCGCGACGGCGGCCCACCCGGACGGCGTCGTCCGCCGCCGGCACCTGGTGACGCGCGGGCGCGCCGTCACGGGCCTCGAGGACGAGCTCCTCGACCTCGACGCGCACGACGTCGTCGCGGGCACCACGCTCTCCGGGGAGGGCGCCCTCCTCGCCGCGATGGCCGCGGGCCGCACCGGGCGCATGGGCGACATCGTCGCGACGATCCAGGCCGAGCAGGACACGATCATCCGGTCCGGGCTCGCCGGGGCGCTCGTGGTGCAGGGCGGCCCGGGCACGGGCAAGACGGCCGTCGCGCTGCACCGCGCCGCCTACCTCCTGTACGCGCACCGTCGCCTCCTGGAACGGTCCGGGGTCCTGCTCGTGGGCCCCAGCCACTCGTTCCTCCGGTACATCGACCAGGTCCTGCCGTCGCTCGGCGA
Organism: Cellulosimicrobium protaetiae; assembly: GCF_009708005.2. NCBI lineage: Bacteria > Bacillati > Actinomycetota > Actinomycetes > Micrococcales > Promicromonosporaceae > Cellulosimicrobium > Cellulosimicrobium protaetiae. The sequence goes on from NZ_CP052757.1 coordinate 3,142,188, forward strand.
GACGGGGGTCGTGAGCACGACGGTCTCCGACCTCCTGCCGGGGGTGGTGGCCGACGGCGCGGAGGACCCGCGGGTCTCGCGGGTCAAGGGCCGCGCCGTCATGGCCCGCGCCGTGCGGCGAGCGGTCCGGGCACGCGAGCGGGTGCCCGCCCAGGACGTCCCCGTGCGGCTCGACGGGCACGACCTGCTGATCCGCCGCCGCGACGTGCGCGACGCGATCGCCAAGGCCCGGCGCACGCACAAGCCGCACAACCTGGCGCGCGTGACGTTCGTGCGCGAGATGCTGTCCCGCCTCGTGGACCAGTACGGCCGCGCGCTGGGAGAGCCCCTCGCGGGCGAGGACCGCACGATCGCGCTCGAGGACCTGCGGTCGCACCGGGACGTGCGCGTCGCGCTCAACCTCGCGTGGCTGCCCCTCACCCCGGAACGCCTGGTCGAGGACCTGTGGACCAAGCCGCACCGGCTCGCCGAGGCAGCGCCGGAGCTCTCGCCCGACGACCGGCGCCTGCTGGAGCGTCCGAAGGGCTCGCCGTGGACCCCGGCGGACGTGCCGCTCCTCGACGAGGCGGCCGAGCTGCTCGGCGAGGACGACCAGGCGGAGCGTGCCGAGGCCGCCGCACGTGCGGCGCAGCACGCGCGCGACCTCGAGTACGCGCGGCAGGTGCTCGAGTCGTCCGGCGCGGGCGGCGGGATCGTCGGGGCGGACGTGCTGGCCGAGCGGTTCTCGGCGAGCGGGCCGCGCCTCACCACGGCCGAGCGTGCCGCGCAGGACCGCACGTGGACCTACGGGCACGTCGTGGTCGACGAGGCGCAGGAGCTCTCGGCGATGGCGTGGCGCATGCTCGTGCGCCGGTGCCCGACGCGCTCGTTCACCGTCGTGGGCGACGTCGCGCAGACGTCGTCGCTCGCCGGGGCACGCTCGTGGAAGGGCATGCTCGACCCGGTCTTCCGCGACGCGTGGCGCCTCGCGGAGCTGACCGTGAACTACCGCACTCCCGCATCGGTCGCCGACGCCGCGCGCCGCGCCGCCCTCGCCGCCGGGCTGCCGGTCTCCCCGCTCACGTCCGCGCGCGACGTCGAGGACGCGCTGCGCGTGGTCGAGTCCGCACCGGACGACCTGTACGCCCGGGTGCGGGACGCGGCGGACGCGGCGCGCGCGGAGTTCGTCGCCGCGGAGTCGGGGCGTGTCGCCGTCGTCGCCGCCGCGCCGGCCGTCCCCTCCCTGCGGGTCGCGCTCGGTCTCGAGGACGACGGCCCCGACGCCCCGGTCGCGGTGCTCGACCCGGTCCAGGTCAAGGGTCTGGAGTTCGACGCCGTCGTGCTCGTGGAGCCCTCCGAGGTCGCGGCCGGTCCCTCGGGCGCCTCGGACCTCTACGTGGCCATGACCCGCCCGACCCAGCGCCTGGTCGTCGTGCACGCGCGCCCGCTCCCGGAGGGCGTCGACACCCCGGGTCCGGACGGTCGGGGCCCTTCCGCCGGCTGACCGCGCGGGACGGTGGTGCGCGACGGACCCGTCACCTCGTCCCGAGGGTCAAGACCCGTTTGGTCCGGACCGCGGGACGGGCGCACCATGGGAGCGTGCTACGCGCCCTCCTCCTCGAAAACCTGCACCCACTCGCCGCCTCGAACCTCGAGGCGGCGGGCATCGACGTCACCGTCCGGACCGGCGCCCTCGACGAGTCCGAGCTGATCGAGGCCCTCGACGGGGTCCACCTGCTCGGCATCCGGTCCAAGACGAACGTCACCGCGAACGTGCTCGAGAACGCCCCCGACCTGGTGGCGCTCGGTGCGTTCTGCATCGGCACGAACCAGATCGACCTGCGGTCCGCGGCGACGCAGGGCGTCGCCGTGTTCAACGCGCCGTTCCAGAACACGCGCTCCGTCGTCGAGCTCGCGCTGGCCGAGATCATCGCGCTCACGCGCCGCCTCACGGAGCGCGACCGCGCCCTGCACGAGGGCCGCTGGGACAAGTCGGCCGAGGGCGCGCACGAGGTTCGCGGGCGCACGCTCGGCATCGTCGGCTACGGCAACATCGGCACGCAGCTCTCCGTCGTGGCGGAGAACCTCGGCATGTCGGTCGTCTTCTACGACACGGCGGAGAAGCTCGCGCTCGGCAACGCGCGCCGCATGGACACGCTCGACGAGCTGCTCGAGCAGGCGGACGTCGTCACGCTGCACGTCGACGGCCGCCAGGGCAACGCGGGCCTCTTCGGGGCCAAGCAGTTCGCCCGGATGCGCCCGGGGGCGATCTTCCTCAACCTGTCGCGCGGGTTCGTCGTGGACTACGGCGCGCTGCGCGAGGCGATCGTCGAGGGTCGCGTCTCCGGCGCCGCCGTGGACGTGTTCCCGCACGAGCCCAAGCGCAAGGGCGACAGCTTCGACTCCGAGCTGCGCGGTCTGCCGAACGTCATCCTCACCCCGCACATCGGCGGGTCCACCGAGGAGGCGCAGGAGGCGATCGGGCAGTTCGTGTCGGCCAAGCTGCGCGACTACCTCACGACGGGCTCGACGACGCTCAGCGTCAACGTCCCGAACCTCGCGCTCGAGCAGACCACCGGGATCACGCGCGTGACGCACCTGCACCGCAACACCCCGGGTGTGCTCGCCGCGGTCAACGCGACGCTCGCCGAGCACGGCACCAACATCGAGGGCCAGCTCCTCGCCACGCGCGGCGAGATCGGCTACGTCGTCACCGACGTCGGCTCGCGCGTCGAGCCCGCCGTGATCGAGGCGCTCGCCGCCATGGAGCAGACGATCGCCCTGCGCGTCCTCGACTGACGAGGCAGCACTCACGACGCTGCGCCCCGCGTGGCGTCGCGTCGACCTTCGCCGCGTGCCCCGGTTCCGTCCGGCGCACGCGGCGAAGGTCCTCGTGCGCCATGACCTTCGCCGCTGAGCGGCCGGCACGGCCCGGTGCCACGATGAGGCATGACCGGATACACGCACGACGCGCCGCAGGTCCTCGACGCCGACGCGTGCTGGGACCTCGTGGAGGGGACCCATGTCGCACGCCTCGCCGTGAGCGTCCGGGGGGAGCCGGACATCTTCCCCGTGACCGTGCGCGCGCACGAGCGCACGATCGCCTTCCGCACCGTCCCGGGCACCAAGCTCGCGACGCTCGTCACCAACGAGCGCGTCGCCCTCGAGTGGGACCACGTCGACGGGGACGGGGCGTGGAGCGTCGTCGCTCGCGGCACCGCGCACCGGATCCGTTCCGAGCACGAGGTGGACGCCGTCCAGGAGGACGCGCCGCCGCTCGTCCCGACCGTCGACGTCCCGACCGAGGAATGGGTCGTCGTCGAGGCGCGCGACGTCACCGGTCGCCGCTTCGCCCGCTCGGGGGGCTGAGTCCGGACGCACGTCGTCCGGCCACCCCGCGCGGGGACGACCGGACGAGGTGAGGGCGGTGGTCAGCCGGACTTGCGGCGGAAGGTGCGCTGGACCGGGCCGACGGTCTCGGAGCCGTGCACGGAGCCCGTGTTGGACTCGCCGTCCGTCGTGCGATGACGCGTCGCGTTCTTGCGGTCGAGCGCCTCGCGGAACTTCGCCTTGGCCTCCTCGGTCGGTGCGGTGTCAGCCGCTGGACGCTGCTGGTCGGACGCCATGGCGATCTCCTCGTCGGTGGGGACTTCGGTCTGTGCCCGGTGCGCTCCGGCGGTCCCGCTCCGTGGTCCGCCCAGCACTCCGAGCACCCCGACAGCCTCCCCCACGGCGACGCCCGACGCCAACTGATTTGCCCGCCGGACGTGACCGCGGCGCACCGCGCACCGCGTGCGTCGGGTAGCGTCAGCGCCGTGCCGCCCGATGCTCCCACCCCGAGGACCGACGAGGCGTCCGGCGCGACGCCCGACGTCGGTGGTCCGCTCCCGCACCGACGCCTCGGCCGTACCGGGCTGACCCTTCCCGTGGTGTCGCTCGGGCTGTGGCAGAACTTCGGTGAGGCAGACCCGTGGTCCACGCAGCGCGAGATCGTCCTGCACGCCGTGGACCGGGGCGTGACCCACCTCGACCTCGCGAACAACTACGGCCCACCGGGCGGAGCAGCGGAGGAGTCGCTGGGGCGTCTGCTCGCCCGCGAGCTGCGCCCGCTGCGCGACGAGCTCGTCGTGACGACCAAGGCCGGCTACCGGATGGGACCCGGGCCGTACGGGGAGGGAGGTTCGCGCAAGTACCTCCTCTCCTCCCTGGACGCGTCGCTCCGCCGCCTCGGGCTGGACCACGTCGACATCTTCTACTCCCACCGCTTCGACCCGACGACCCCGCTCACCGAGACGATCGGGGCGCTCGCCACCGCGGTGCGCTCGGGGCGCGCGCGCTACGCGGGCATCTCGTCCTACTCGGCGCGGCGCACGGCGGAGGCGTTGCGGGTCGCGGAGCAGGTCGGCGTGGACCTCGTCGTGACGCAGGTGTCGCACTCGATGCTCAACCGGTGGATCGAGGAACCGGACCCGCACGACCCCGCGGGAGCGTCCGTGCTCGATGTCGCCGGAGCCGAGGGACTCGGCGTCGTGGCCTTCTCACCGCTCGCGCAGGGGATGCTGACCGACCGCTACCTCGACGGCGTCCCGGCGGGCTCGCGGGCCGCGCGCGGCGGTCCGCTCCGCCCGGCGTTCCTCTCGGAGACGAACCTCGCCCACGTCCGCCGGCTCGACGGGCTCGCGCGCGCCCACGGGCGCAGCCTCGCGACGACGGCGATCCTCTGGGCGCTGCGGGACGAGCGCGTCACGTCGGTCCTCCTCGGGGCGAGCTCGACGCGCCAGCTCGACGACAACCTCGCGGCGCTGGACGCGCCGGCGCTCTCGGCGGAGGAGCTCGAGGCGGTCGACGCGCTGCCGTCGGACACGGGTATCAACATCTGGGCGTCCCGGTCCAGCGACCTGTAGCCCTCCCGCGCCCCCTGCAGCACCCTTGAGCTCTGCGGGCGGACGTCGCAGGTGCACGACCGTCCCGAGGTGCCCGGCCTGCTCAGGTCCGGGACGCCGACTCCTCGGCATCGGCGCTCGGGACCGCGCCGGACGCGGCAGCCTCGGAACGTGCCGCGGCAGACTCGCGCTCCTCGCGTTCGACCCGCAGCGAGGTGATGGCGCTCTCGAAGTCCTCGAGCGAGTCGAACGCCTGATAGACGCTCGCGAAGCGCAGGTACGCGACCTCGTCGAGCTCGCGCAGCGGCCCGAGGATCGCGAGCCCGATCTCGTACGCGTCGAGCTCGGCGCTGCCGCTCGCCCGGATCGTCTCCTCGACGCGCTGCGCGAGCACCGCGAGGTCGTCCTCGTTGACGGGCCGGCCCTGGCACGCCTTGCGCACACCGTTGACGATCTTCTCCCGGGAGAACGGTTCCGTGACCCCGGAGCGCTTGACCACCGACAGGCTGGCGGTCTCGATGGTCGTGAAGCGCCGGTTGCACTCGGGGCACTGACGGCGCCGCCGGATCGACGCCCCGTCGTCCGAGGTGCGCGAGTCGACGACGCGGGAGTCCGCGTGGCGGCAGAACGGGCAGTGCATGGCGGGCTCCTCCGCGGGGTCTCGCCGACAGGTCGGCGCGACGAACGTATGCCGTCACGGCCAAGCGGTGCAACACGCCGACGACGCCGACCGCCCGTGGACGGGGCGTGCGGCGCGCACGCGGCCGCGCAGGCGCCGGTGGACAGCAGAACGGGGGCGGTCGTGATCGACCGCCCCCGTCGGGACGCCCCCGTCCCCATCTCGCGCGTGACTCGCCTCACGCGCGGCGACGCGCACAGGAGACGCGGTGGACCGCGTGCTCCTCGCCTCGTTCGCCCAGCCCCCCAGCCGGCGTGTGAGGTGACACTAACTTAGGTCGACCTAAGGCGTCGCGCAAGCCCAGGGGCTCACTTCCGGACCGTCGCCGACGTGTCCTGCGTCACAGTCGGCCCGGCATCCTCCGACCTGCCCCGCACGCCGCCCCTCACTCCGCGTCGACCGGAAGGAGGAGCCGCTGCCCGACCTGGAGCCCCGACGACGAGAGCCCGTTGAGCTCGGCGAGCCCGCTCACCACGTCGCGCAGGTCCTCACCCGGCTCCGCGACGCCGCGAGCGAGCTCCCACAGCGTCTCCCCAGAGCTCACGACGTGGACCCGGACCTCCAGGGGCTCGCCCGGCCCGCTCGCGACCGCGACGCCCACGCGCGCGGCGAGCAGCAGGACCACGGCGGCCAGGAGCACGAGCACCGCGCGGCCGCGTCGCGTGAGCCGCAGCGGCCGCTCCCCCGCGCGGCCCCTCGCCGCAGCCCCGCCCGTAGGCCCGAGGGGCCCGACCGTCGAGATCGCCATCGCTTCCATGCCTGCTCCGTCCCGGCTCGCGGGCCCGATCGCCTTCCCCGGTCGATCGGGCTCCGCGAGCCCTTCGCCTCCGTGCCGACCCGGGCGGTCGAACACGTGTACGTAGAACACCTGTACGAAGGTCTACCACGGACGACCCACGGAGTCGAGACATGCTCGAACAGGTGTTTGATTCGTGTCGCAACCTCCCCTAGCCTGGGTGCAGGTCGGTTCGCCGGACATGTCCGCTCGGACCCGGAGGAGCGACCGTGGTCCCGGGGCGCACGCCGCGGGGAGGGGAGGTCGCAGACCCGGGAGGCGTCGGCGGCCACGACGGACGAGGCGGAGCGACCATGGCGGGACGAGGCACGGACAGGGCACGGGGGCTCGCCGAGGTGCGCGAGCTCCCGGACGGGTCGGCAGGGGGTGACGGGCTCACCCCGCGGCAGCGTCTCGTGCTCGAGACGATCCGCGCGTGCGTCGAGCAGCGCGGCTACCCGCCGAGCATGCGCGAGATCGGCGAGGCCGTCGGGCTCACGAGCCCGTCGTCCGTGAAGCACCAGCTCACGACCCTCGAGCGCAAGGGCTTCCTGCGCCGGGACCCCAACCGCCCCCGCGCGATCGAGGTCGTCCAGCCCGACGACGCGCGCCGCGCGACCCCGCTCGTGGCGGCGGGCGGCGCGACCGAGCCGACGTACGACGAGGCGCACCCCGCGCCGTCGTACGTCCCGGTCGTCGGCCGCATCGCCGCCGGCGGACCGATCCTCGCGGAGCAGGTCGTCGAGGACGTCTTCCCGCTGCCCCGCCAGCTCGTCGGCGAGGGTGAGCTCTTCCTCCTGCGCGTGCAGGGCGACTCGATGGTCGACGCGGCGATCTGCGACGGCGACTGGGTCGTCGTGCGCCGGCAGCCGGTCGCGGAGAACGGCGAGATCGTGGCGGCGATGATCGACGGCGAGGCCACGGTGAAGAGCCTGCGGCGCGCGGACGGGCACGTCTGGCTCATGCCGCACAACGCGGCCTACGACCCGATCCCGGGCGACGACGCCCAGGTGCTCGGTCGTGTCGTCTCGGTGCTGCGCAGCCTCTGAACGGCCCCGCCGTCGGCGTGCCCCCCGAGCGCTCGTACGTGACCGGTGGCAGCGGACGTGATGCCTCAGCCGTGAACAGGGCGAGAGCCGGGTGGTCGACGACCACCCGGCTCTCGTCGTCGGCGGACCCGCGCTCTCAGAGCCCGAAGCGTCGCGCGACCGCGCGCAGGGACTCGGCCGACGAGCGCAGGCCGGCGAGCTCCGCCTCGGCCAGCGGGACCTCGACCCGCTCCGCCGCGCCGCGCCGGTCGACCAGCGTCGGCAGCGAGAGGCACACGTCGTCGAGCCCGTACGCGCCGTCCAGGAGCGTCGACACGGGCAGGATGCGGTGCTCGTCGTCGAGCACGGCCTCGATGATGCGCGTGCCCGCGAGCCCGACGGCGTAGTTCGTCGCACCCTTGCCCTCGATGATCCGGTAGGCCGACTGCACGACCTCGCGCGCGATGTCGTCGCGCACCTGCTCCGTGAGGGGTCCCCGCCCACCGAGTCCCGGCCACTCGAGGAGCGGCACGCCGCCGATCGTCGCGGAGCTCCACAGCGGGATCTCGCTGTCGCCGTGCTCGCCCGCGATGTACGCGTGGACGTTCTGCACCGCGACGCCGCAGTGCTGAGCGACGAGGAACCGCAACCGGGACGAGTCGAGCACGGTCCCGCTGCCGAAGAGCTGCGACGGAGGGAGCCCGGAGAACTTGAGCGCCGCGTAGGTGACGATGTCGACGGGGTTGGTCACCATGACGTAGACCGCGTCCGGGGCGACCTCCACGAGCCCGGGCAGGATCGTGCGCATGAGCCCGATCGTGCCCTCGGCGAGGTCGAGCCGCGTCTGCCCGGGCTTCTGCTTCGCCCCGGCCGTCACGACGACCACGTCGGCCCCGGCGCACACCGCGACGTCGTCCGACCCCTCGACGCGCGCCATGGGCATGAACTGGATGCCGTGCTGGAGGTCGAGGACCTCCGCCTCGACCTTCGCCCGGTTCACGTCCAGGAGCGCCACGGTGCGCGCGGCGCCGCGCATGAGCGCCGCGTACGCCAGCGTCGACCCGACGGCGCCCGCGCCGACGATCGCGAGCTTGGTGGTCCGTGCTCCCCCTCCCGGACCGCCCGCGGTCCCGTCGCCGGTGCTCTGGGGGGACGTGCTCGTCGTCATCTCGCCTCCGTGAAAGTTCGTGGGATCCCTGATGCTCGCGGGAAAGGACTCAGCCTAGGGCGGCGAGGCGCCGCAGCGCAGCGGTAGCGACGTCGCGGTCGGTCGTCTGCCAGAACCCCGGCATCGACCGCGTGAGGAACGTGCCGTAGCGCGCTGTCACGAGGCGCGGGTCGAGGACCGCGACCACGCCCCGGTCGGCCGTGGACCGCACGAGCCGACCGGCGCCCTGCGCCAGCAGGAGCGCGGCGTGCGTCGCGGAGACCTGCATGAACCCGTTGCCGCCCGCGGCCTCGACCGCCCTGGCCCGGGCCGACTTCACCGGGTCGTCCGGGCGGGGAAACGGGATGCGGTCGATGAGCACGAGCTGGCACGACGGCCCCGGGACGTCGACTCCCTGCCACAGCGACAGGGTGCCGAACAGGCACGTCGCCGGGTCGTCGGCGAACTCGCGCACGAGCGTCGGGAGCTGGTCGTCGCCCTGGCACAGGATCGGCACGTCGAGCCGCTCGCGCATCGCCTCTGCCGCGGCGACCGCCGCGCGGCGCGACGAGAACAGGCCGAGCGTGCGCCCGCCCGCGGCCTCCACGAGCGCGGCGATCTCGTCGAGCTGGTGCTCGGTGGACGCCTCGCGCCCGGGCGTCGGGAGGCGCTTGGCGACGTAGAGGATGCCCTGCCGCGCGTAGTCGAACGGGCTGCCGACGTCGAGCCCGCGCCACCGCGGCGCGTCGGCGTCCTTCACCTCGCCGCCGCTCCCGAGCCCGAAGGTGCGCGCGACGGCGTCGAAGCTCCCGCCGAGCGCGAGCGTCGCCGAGGTGAACACCCCGGTCCGCTCGGCGAGCAGGTGCGTGCGGATGAGCCCCGCGACGCCCAGCGGTGCGGCGTGCAGGCGGCTCGCGCCCTCGCCGAACCGGTCGGCCGACCAGCCGCCCTCGCCCGGCCGCGAGCACCAGAGCACGTCGTGCCCCGTCGGGTCGGCAGCCATGCGCTCCGCGACCTCGAAGAGCTGCAGCATGGTCGACTGGGCCATCTTCAGCCCGGAGTCCGGCTGGGCAGGCTTGGTCACCCCGGTCTCGGGCTTGAGCGTCGAGAGGACCTCGCGCGCGGCGTCACGCACCGCCGCGACGGCCGAGCGCGCGCCGTCGGGCAGCCCGTCCGGGAACCGCTCGGCGGGCAGCGCGCCGACGACCGTCCCGAACGCGGCCGACGCCGCGTCCAGCGCGTCCGTCGTGACGCCCCCGTGCCGGCGCGCGAGGCGCGCCGCGCTCTCGATCGCCGGGACCGACAGGTCGACCGTCGCCGCCGCCGTCACACGGTCGGCGAGCTCGTGCGCCTCGTCGACCACGAGCACGTCGTGCTCGGGCAGCACCCCCGGCGAGCCCATCGCAGCGATGCCGAGCATCGCGTGGTTGGTCACGACGACGTCGGCCTCGCGCGCGGTCGCGCGCGCCTTCTCCGGGAAGCACTCCGCGAGCAGGGGGCACCGCTGGCCGAGGCACTCGAGCGCGGTGACCGAGACCTGCCGCCACGCCTTGTCGCTCACCCCGGGCACGAGGTCGTCGCGGTCACCGGTCGGTGTCTCGTCGGCCCACTCGCGCAGTCGCACGACCTGCTCGCCGAGGGCCGCGGCACTGGTCCCGCCGCGCGCGGCGGGGTGGTCGGCGGCGCCCGCCGACTCACCCGGCAGGTCGAACAGCGTGGGCTCGTCGGCCGGGTACCCGCCCGCGATCTTGTGGACGCACAGGTAGTTGTGCCAGCCCTTGAGGAGCGCGATCGTCGCGGGGCGGGGCAGCTCGTCCGCCACGGCGTCGGCGACGAGCGGGAGGTCACGCGTGATGACCTGGCGCTGGAGCGCGAGGGTCGCGGTCGAGACGATCACCCGCTCGTCGGTCGCCACGGCGTGCCGCACGGCCGGCACGAGGTACCCGAGCGACTTTCCCGTGCCCGTCCCTGCCTGGACGACGAGGTGCTCCGACCCCTCGATCGCCTCGGTGACCGCCCGCGCCATCGCGTGCTGCCCGTCGCGCCGCGCGCCGCCCAGCCGGGTGACGGCGACGTCGAGCAGCGCGTCGACGTCGGGCACGTCGCCTCCCGAGGTGCCGGCCGTCGTGCCCGGTCCGGCGTCGACACGGTCGGGGGCGGGTCGCGTGGAGGGGGGCACCCGCCGAGTCTACGGTCGGTCGCCCACGGTGCGACGGCCCTGTGGACGACGGCGGCGGGCGCGGCGCGACCCCGCACGGGACGTGCCGTACGGGGTCGCGGAGGGCGTCGGCCGGGCGCCCGGCGCGGGTCGGTCAGGCCTGGGCCGAGGCTCCGACGAGCTCGGTCGCGAGCGCCTGGGCGACGCGCCCGCGAAGGAGCGTCCCCTCGGGCGTGTGCTCCTCGTGGTCGATCTCGCCCTCCGTGTGCACGCGGTGCACGAGGTCGCCGCGGCTGTACGGGACGACGACGTCGATCTCCACGTCGGGGCGCGGGAGCTCGTGCGCGATGAGCTCGCGCAGGTGCTCGATCCCCTCGCCGGTGTGCGCGGAGACGACGACCGTGCGGCGCTCGCGCAGCCGGATCCGTGCGATGGTCTCCGGGTCCGCGAGGTCCGCCTTGTTGAGGACGATCACCTCGGGCACGTCCTCCACGCCCGGGATGTCCGCGAGGACGTGGCGCACCGCCGCGATCTGGCCCTCGGGGTCGAGGTGCGACGCGTCGACGACGTGGAGCAGCAGGTCGGCGTCGCCGACCTCCTCGAGCGTCGAGCGGAACGCCTCGACGAGCTGGTGCGGCAGGGCGCGCACGAACCCGACCGTGTCGGCGAGCGTGTAGACCCGCCCGTCCTCGGTGCGCGTGCGGCGCACCGTCGGGTCGAGCGTCGCGAACAGCGCGTTCTCGACGAGCACGCCCGCGCCGGTGATGGCGTTGAGCAGGCTCGACTTGCCCGCGTTCGTGTAGCCCGCGATCGCGACGGACGGGACGGCGTGCCGCTTGCGCGACGCGCGCTTCGTCTCCCGCCCCGGGGCCATCGCCTGGATCTCACGGCGCAGCTTCGCCATGCGGTTGCGGATGCGGCGGCGGTCCAGCTCGATCTTCGTCTCACCGGGACCACGCGATCCCATGCCCGCGCCGGCGCCGCCGACCTGGCCACCGGCCTGCCGCGACATCGACTCGCCCCACCCGCGCAGGCGCGGGAGGAGGTACTCGAGCTGGGCGAGCTCGACCTGGGCCTTGCCCTCCCGGGACTTCGCGTGCTGGGCGAAGATGTCGAGGATCAGGGCGGTCCGGTCGATCACCTTGACCTTGACGATGTCCTCGAGCGCACGCCGTTGGGAGGGCGCGAGCTCGCCGTCGATCACGACCGTGTCCGCGCCGCTGGACGCGACGACGTCGGCGAGCTCGGCGGCCTTGCCGGAACCGAGGTACGTTCCCGGGTCGGGCTTCGCGCGGCGCTGGACGACGCCGTCGAGCACCTGGGAGCCCGCCGTCTCGGCGAGTGCCGCGAGCTCGCGCAGCGAGATCTCGGCCTCCTCCGCGGACGAGGGCGCACCGTCCTCGCGCGGGTCGGAGCCGGGGCTCCACAGCCCGACGAGCACGACCTTCTCCAGGCGGAGCTGCCGGTACTCGACCTCGGTGACGTCCTGGAGCTCGGTCGACAGGCCGACCACGCGGCGCAGCGCGCTGCGCTCCTCGAGCTCGAGCTGCTCGCCGTCGTGCCGTGCGTGGACCGTGCCGCCCTCGGCGCGCGCCGTCCCGGCCCGAGCGAGCACCCGCGCCACGACGTCGCTCGCGATGTCCCGCGTCGCGCCGGTCGGCTCGTCCTGAGCCGGGGTGGGGGTCGCTGGGCTCTGGGTCATGTGCCGCCTTTCGTCAGGGAGCGGCGCTCGTGCGCCGTGGTAGGAGAACAAGCGTGGCACGGGAAATCGTCCCGAGGCCAGCGGATAAGGGGGTGACGCCCGTGCCGACGGACGGGGTCGCCGCCACCGCGGGGCGTGCCCGCGTAGGATCGGCCGACGTGACCGAGGACCAGGACCCCGCCGTCGACCCCGCGCACGACGGCACGCAGGACCACTACTTCACCGCGCGGCCGGCGTCCGCCGCGGAGCGCCGCACGATCTCCGTACGCCTCGCGGGCCGCGACGTCGAGGTGGAGGTCGCGTCCGGCGTCTTCTCCCCCGGGCGACTCGATCTCGGCACGCAGGTCCTGCTCCGCACGACCCCGCCGCTCGACGACGTCGTGGCGGCCCGGGCCGCCCGCGCGGACGACGAGCAGGACGGCACGGCGCACGTCCTCGACCTGGGCTGCGGCTGGGGACCCGTCGCGCTGACGATGGCGCTCGAGGCCCCGGACGTGACGGTGTGGGCGGTCGACGTCAACGAGCGCGCGCTCGACCTCGTGCGGCGCAACGCGGAGCGGATCGGCCTGACGAACGTGCGCGCGGTCACCCCGGACGACGTGCCCGACGACGTCTCGTTCGCCGCGGTGTGGTCGAACCCGCCGATCCGCGTCGGCAAGGACGTCCTGCACGCGATGCTGCTGTACTGGCTCCCGCGTCTCGCGCCGGGCGCGAGCGCGCACCTGGTCGTGCAGCGCAACCTCGGGTCTGACTCGCTCCAGCGCTGGCTCGCCGAGGCGCTGCAGCCGCTCCTACCGGGCGCGGTCGTCGAGCGCACCGCGAGCGCCAAGGGGTTCCGGGTGCTGGAGGTCGTGGCCCCGGGCTGAGCAGGTCGCGCCGCGACCGGTCCGTCGGACCCGGGTGCGCGCGGCGCAAAGGGTACGTCAGACCGCGGTGCGCGCGGCGTCCGGCGACCCGGCGGGGACGTCGGCGTCCACCTCGCCGGCGCCCGCGTCGGTCTGCGGCACTCCTTCCGCCGGGTCCTCGACCGCCTCGGTCGACGCGTCGTCGGCCGCGTCCTCCCGCTCCTCGACGACGGGCGCGGGCAGGAACGACGCCAGGTCGACCTCGCCCGAGTACACGAGCTCGGCAGGCCCTGCGAGCTCGACACGATCCCCGTCGAGCGCCCGGACGCGCACGGTCCCGCCCGGGACGTCGACGAGCCACGTGTCCGGCGCGTCGGGCCCACCCCACACACGGACCGCGAGCGCCGCGGCGCACGCGCCCGTGCCGCACGACGGGGTCTCCCCGACCCCGCGCTCGTGCACGCGCATGCGGACGCGCCCGACGAGCGTGCCGTCGTCGGCCGTCGTCTCGCCCAGCGGCACCACGAGCTCGACGTTCGTCCCGTGCGGCGGTCGCGGCTCGACGACGGGCGCCTCGGACAGGTCGGCGCGCGCGAGCACGTCCTCGCGCGCGACGGCGAGCACCGTGTGCGGGTTGCCGAGGTCCACGCTCAGCGCCGGGCGCGGGACCTCCCAACCGCGCACGACGACGGTCGCGTCGTAGCCGTCGTGCAACGCGGGGCGGCCCCCGGGCAGGAACCAGCGGCCCATGTCGACCGCGAACCAGCCGTCGTCCTCCTTGCGCACGCGCTTGACGCCCGCGCGCGTCCCGACGGGGACCTCGGTGCCGCCCGCGAAGCTCACGAGCCCGAGGCGCTCGGCGAACGCGGCGAAGACGCGGACGCCGTTGCCGCACATCTCGGCGACCGAGCCGTCGGCGTTGCGGTAGTCCATGAACCAGATCGCGTGCGGGTCCTCGGCGAGCACCTCGCGCGACTCGGGCACGAGCGCGGTCGGGACGAGCCGGATCACGCCGTCGCCACCGATGCCACCGCGGCGGTCGGCGAGCGCGCGCACGACCTCGGGCGTGAGGTCGAGCTCGCCCTTCGTGTCGGCGAGCAGCACGAAGTCGTTGCGGGTCCCGTGGCCCTTGGTGAAGCGGGTGCGCGTCATGAGCCCAGACTACGGCGGACGGGGGCAGCGCTGTCCGCTTCGTCCGGCCCGGAGACCTCGCCCCGCGCGACGGCGTCCGCGCGCTCGTCGGCTCGGGCCACGAGCGCGAGCGCGTCCTCGACGCGCGTCGGGGACTGCGCGTCGAGCCAGTGGACGCGTGGGTCGCGGCCGAACCAGCCCATCTGCTTGCGGGCCAGGCGGCGCGTGTTCGCGGTGACGGCCTCACGCGCCGCGTCCTCGGTCGTCTCGCCGTGGAGCGCGGCGAGGACCTCGGCGTACCCGACGGCGCGGCGCGCCGTCCGGCCCATCCCCCGCGCCTCGACGCGGCGGACCTCGTCGACGAGCCCCTGCGCCCACATGCGCTCGACCCGTCCGGCGACGCGCGCGTCGAGGACGTCGCGGTCGCAGTCGAGGCCGACCTGGACGGTCGGGCGCACGTAGACCTGGCGCGGCAGGTTGGCCGTGAAGGGTTCCCCGGTGAGCTCCATGACCTCCAGGGCGCGGACGACGCGCCGCGTGTTGGCCGGGCCGATGCTCGCCGCGGCCGCCGGGTCGCGCCGCGCGAGCTCGTCGTGCAGGGCGCGCGTCCCCTCGGACTCGGCGCGCGCCTCGAGCGCCGCACGCACCTCGGGGTCGGTACCGGGGAACCGCATGTCGTCGAGGAGCGCGCGCACGTAGAGACCGGACCCGCCCACGACGACGGCGCGCGCCCCGCGGGCGGCGATCTCGTCGAGCACGCGCCGGGCCTCGGTCTGGTAGCGCGCGACCGACGCGTCCTCGACGGGGTCGATGACGTCGAGGAGGTGGTGACGCACGCCGCGCCGTTCGTCGACCGCCACCTTGGCCGTCCCGACGTCCATGCCCCGGTAGAGCTGGTAGGCGTCGGCGTTGACGATCTCGGCGGGCGCGCCGGGGAGCGACAGCCGCTCCGCCAGGTCGAGGGCGAGGTCCGACTTGCCCGTGGCCGTCGGGCCCACGACGGCGACGACGACGCCGTGCCCTCCGGTCAGAGCGCCCGTCGGTCCGTGCTCGGTTTTCACCCGCGCAACGGTACCGCCCGGGGCTGCGGGGTCTGGGGTCGTGTGGGTGGGGATGCGTAGTGTGTCCGTGGACGGTCCCCCTCCTCGCGGGACCTCGTCCGACACCACGCGCCGCCCCCGCCTGTACGGGGCGCGCACCGACACTCAGACGACAAGGACTCGAGCACATGGGTTTCTTCACCAAGCCGGACGACGCCCCGACGAGCCAGAACGCGCCCCTGACGCGCGAGCGGGTCGAGGCGTTCCTCAAGGCCCGCGACTGGCGGTACTTCGTCGACTCCGACGGGGACCTCGGCGGCAACTGGGACGGCAAGGTGTTCTTCTTCTTCCTCATGGGCGAGAAGCAGGAGATCCTGCAGGTCCGCGGCCGGTGGAACCGGACGCTGCCCGCCGCGGCCGAGGCACAGGTCGTGCTCGTCGCCAACGAGTTCAACCGCGACAAGATCTGGCCGAAGGTCTACACGCGCGTCGAGGACGACCAGCTCGCGGTGTACACGGAGGTCGCCACGGACCTCGAGTTCGGCGTCGCGGACGACCAGCTCGGCCAGCTCGTCGAGTGCGGCCTGTTCACCGGCCTGCAGTTCTTCGACGCGCTCGACGAGCGCTTCCCCGACACCGCGGCGCAGTCCGCGGTCACCGACGGCGCCGACGGCATCGACGTCGACGCACGGTGAGCGCGGCGCACGAGCGCGCCGACGTCGAGCCCGGTCCGAGCGGCACCGGTACGGGCGGGGAGGCGACCGCGGCGTTCCAGGTCGACCTGCGGGGGGTCGTGGACCTCCTCGCCCGGCACCTGTACTCGAGCCCGCGCGTGTACCTGCGCGAGCTCCTGCAGAACGGGGTCGACGCGATCACGGCGCGGGTCGCCGTGGAGGGCTCGGAAGCACCGAGCCGCATCCTGCTGCGGCCGCTCCCGGACGGCGGTCTCGAGGTGCACGACTCGGGCGTCGGCCTGACCCGCGACGAGGCGCAGGAGCTGCTCGCGACCATCGGGCGCAGCTCCAAGCGCGACGTCGAGCTGGGCTCGGGGCGTGAAGAGTTCCTGGGCCAGTTCGGCATCGGGCTGCTCTCGGCGTTCATGGTCGCCGACGAGATCGAGCTCGTCTCGCGCTCCGCCCGCCGCGCACCCTCCGGCGCTCCGGCGGCGCCGGTCCGCTGGCGCGGGCGGGCGGACGGGCGGTACGAGCTCGTCGAGCTGGGCGCCGACGACCCGGCGGCGCCCGCGGAACCGGGGAGCGTCGTGCGGCTGCGGCCGCGCCGGGACACCGAACACTGGCTCGCCCCCGAGACGGTGGTCGCGCTCGCGCAGGACTTCGGGTCGCTCCTGCCGGTCGAGCTGCTCGTCGAGACCCGTCTCGACGACGCGGCCGCGACCGCGACGGACGTCGTGCGGCGCCGGCTGAGCGGCGACGAGCTGCCCTGGCACGTCGCGCACCCGACGACCGCGGCGCGCGACGCCGCGCTGACCGGCTACGCCGAGCGGACGCTGGGCTTCGCTCCGCTCGCCCGCATCGACCTCGACCTGCCGCTCGCCGGGCTGTCCGGCGTCGCCTACGTCCTGCCGGCGGCGGTCGCACCGACCACCACCGCGCGGCACCGGGTCTACCTCAAGCGGATGCTCCTGGGTAGCGCCGTCGACGACCTGCTCCCCCCGTGGGCGTTCTTCGTGCGCTGCGTGCTCGACGCGTCGGTCCTGCGCCCGACCGCGTCGCGCGAGGGCCTCTACGAGGACGAGGTCCTGCTCGCGACCCGCGGCGCGCTCGGCGCCCAGGTACGGCGCTGGCTCCTCGAGACGCTCGCCGCAGACACGGTGCTGGCGCGCCGCTTCCTCGAGACGCACCACCTCGCGGTCCGGGCGCTCGCCCTGACCGACGACGAGATGCTCGACGTCGCGGCGCGCGTGCTGCCCTTCGAGACGACCGCCGGAGCAGGCACCCTCGCCGACCTCGCGGAGGCCCACCCCGAGGGTCGTCTGCTCTACACGTCGAGCGTCGAGGAGTTCCGCCGCATCGCGCCCGTCGCGGCCGCCCAGGGTCTGGCCGTCGTCAACGGCGGGTACGTCTACGACGCGGACCTGCTCGAACGCGTCGCCGCGCGGTTCCCGCAGTGGCGGCTGTCGCCCGTGTCGGCCACGGACGTCGCGCACGTCCTGGCCGAGGTCGAGCCGCTGCGCGAGCTCGAGGTCGCGGACGCGCTCGCGTCCGTCGACGCCGCGCTCGCCGACCAGGACTGCGACGTCGTGCTGCGCCGGTACGAGCCGGACGCGCTGCCCGCGATGCTCCTGCACGACCGCGACGGCGACCACGCGCGCGAGGCGGCCCGCGTCGCCGGGACGGACGACCTGTGGGGCGAGATCCTCGCGGGGATCAGCGGCCCGGCCAGGCCGCGCCGGCTCGTGCTCAACGATGCCAACGACACGGTGCGCGACCTGCTCGCGAGCCCCGACGCGGAGGTGCGCGCCGCGGGCGCCCGGTCCCTGTACGTCACCGCGGTGCTCGCCTCGGGCAAGGCGCTGCAGCCCGTCGAGGCCGCGCTGATGAACGACTCGCTCTCGCTCCTGCTCGCCCGCGCGCTCGCGGCCCGCCCTGGCCGCGGCGCCCACCCCCACCCCGAACAGAACGCCGACGAGGAGAACCGATGACCCGGTCCGTGGACCAGGTGAACGCCGCGCTGTACGACGTCCGCCGCATGCCCTACGGCCTCGCCCGCTCCACCGCGGCCGCGGCCGAGGTCGAGCGCGTCGAGGCAGAGGGCCCGGACGGGGCACGGGCGTACGCGCTCTTCGTCCTCGTGGAGTCGTACGTCTGGGGCGGCGAGGTCACCAAGGCCTATCTGCCGTTCACCAAGATGCTGCGCTGGTGGGACGAGCACCCCGAGCACTTCGACGCCGAGGACGCCCACTCGCTCTTCTGGTCGTTCAAGTGGATGGTCGGGCACCTCATGGAGTTCCCCACCGTCCCTGCCGCGCAGATCGAGCGCACGCTCGACGACATGGCCCGCCGGTACGCGCTCGCCGGCAACGGCACGAACGCCGTCGCGCTCGAGCGTTTCGAGTGGGCCCGCGAGCGCGGGGGCCAGGACGTCGAGGACGCCTACCGCGCCTGGGTCGCGACCCCGCGCGACGAGTTCTCGCAGTGCGAGGCGTGCGAGCCCGGCGACCGCGCCGCGTACCTCTTCGAGGTGGGCCGGCACGACGAGGGGATCCGGCTGCTCGAGCAGGTGCTCCAGGGATCGCCGTCGTGCGCGACCGAGCCCGGGGACATGCTCTCCCACCTGCAGCTCGCCTACCTCGTGGTCGGCGACGCGGCGGCCG
This sequence comes from Cellulosimicrobium protaetiae, assembly GCF_009708005.2. Taxonomy (NCBI): domain Bacteria; kingdom Bacillati; phylum Actinomycetota; class Actinomycetes; order Micrococcales; family Promicromonosporaceae; genus Cellulosimicrobium; species Cellulosimicrobium protaetiae. Next base: position 3,160,889 of record NZ_CP052757.1, read on the forward strand.
CGGCCCGCACGCACCGCCGCGGGCTGCGCCACCTCGACACCGGCGTGGCGATGACGGGCCCGAAGGGCCGCCACGTCGAGTTCCTCGCGCGCACCGGCAACGCGTCGCGCGCACTGCGCCTGCTCACCGAGCACCAGGCGTTCCTCACCGAGACGGACTCGCCCGGGGACCGCCTCGGCTTCCTCACGAGCGTGAGCGTCGCGACCGGCGCGCTCCGCGCCGAGCACGGGGACGCACCGCTCGCCCTGCGCGACGTACCCGCCGCCACCGTCGCCGAGCTCGACGACTGGGCACGCCGCGAGGCGAGCGAGCTCGCGCGCGCCTTCGACGCGCGCAACGGCACGCCCGCCGCGTCGGAGCGCCTGCGCTCCGCGTGGGCCGCCGGGACGCGCACGCTCCCGGTCGACCTCGCGGTGCTGACCTCCGCGGCCGCACCCGGGTCGAGCGTCGCGGCGGGCGCGGGAGGCAGCGACGGCACCACACCGTCCGCGCCCCCGGACGGCGTGATCGTGCCGGGCGCGGCGACCTCCGCGGGGGCACAAGGCGGTGGTCCTGCGACCGCGGGGGCAGAACCCTCCGACGCCGACGGGCTCCTGGCGCTCGCCGAGGGCGTCGCCGGCGAGGACCCGGTGCGCGCCGCGCAGCTCCTGCGGCGCGCGGCGGCTCTCCTCGAGTCCGCCGGCCACCTCGACCGCGCAGGCTTCACCCTCGCCGAGGCGGCTCGCCTCGCCGCGCTGGAGGGAGACGACGACGGGGCGGCCCCCGCGTTCGTGCACGCGCTCGCGCTCGTACGGGCCGGCGGCGTCGCACCCCGGTTCGTCGGGCCGGTCGTCCGCGCCTACGCGCGGCTGGAGGCCGGGCGCGGGGACGTGAGCGGGGCTCTGGCCCAGGTCGAGCGCACGCTCGACGACCTCGCCGCGACGACGGACCCGCTCGCCGCCGGGTCGGCGCCGCGGGCGGCCGAGCTCGTCGAGCGTGACGCCGCGGCCGACGACCGCGAGCGTCGTGACCTGCGGGACACGCAGGCCCGGCTCCTGGCCACCGCGGGCGACCTCGACGCGGCCGCGACGCTCGCCGAGGCCGTGGCCGAGGACTTCGCGCGCGCCGGGCAGGTCGGCGACGCTGCCCACGCGTTCTGGCTCGCGGGCCGCTCGCGGTGCGAGGCCGGTGCCGACGCGGAGGCGGTCGACCTCCTGGAGTCCGCGATGGCGGGATTCGCGATCGTCCACGACCGCGAGACCCGCACGGCGGTCGCGAACGAGCTGGTCGCCACGCTGCGCCGCCTCGGGCGCGAGCAGGACGCGGCGGCCGTCGGGGCTGCCCTCAGCGGCTGACGGATCCGCTGAGCGGTCCCGGGGAGCTCAGGGCGTGGTCGTCGTACCAGCGGACCTCGTAGCGGTGCTGCTCGTACTCCCCCGTCGCGACGTGGCGGCGCCCGCCGTCGGGCGCGGCGCCGAACCCGGTGAGCACCGCGTCCGGCGCCGCGCTCCGCGGGTCGCGCACGACGACGATCCGCGTGCCCTGGCGCGCGAGGTCGGCCCCGAGCTCGCGCGCGGCGGACAGGTCGGCGTCGTCCAGCTCGACGACGTCGACGTCCCCTTCCCAGCCGGCGCCCGCGAGGGCGAGGAGCCCGATCGACGCGGCGGTCCCGGCCACCGGTGCCTCGGCGGTGGCGGCCCGGGCCGTGGCAGCCCACCCGGCGTCGAGCCACGCGTCGGCGACGCCCACGGCCGCGAGCGACGCGCGCGCCGGCCCCCGTCGCGAGGACGCGCCGGGCGCCACGACGGCCACGGTCGTGGCGCTGCTCGCCCGCTGGGACACCAGGCCGTCCACGAGGCGACGCAGCGCGGTGAGCGCAGCCTCGCGCGAGCCGACGAGGACCTGTGCGTTCCCCGCGGCGCCGGGGACGAGGAGCGGGGTACCGGGCAGGACGACGGCGCGGACGGTCACCGCTCCACCGTAGCCGTCGTCGTCGCGTCGTCCCGGCACCCTGTCGCTCCGACGTCGTCAGCCGCGCGGCCGCCGTCCCGGCTCAGCCCGTCGAGCCGGGACGTATGACGACGCGCGATGCGACGACCGGGCCCGGGCGCGAGTACGGTGGGCGGGTGAGGTTCTTCGGGGCGCAGGACGACGACGACCGGCGGGACGGTGATCCCGACGGAGCTCCAGGCGGTGGCGGGGCCGGGTCCCGCCGTCCGGGTGACGAGCTCCAGTCCCAGGTCGAGGACCTCCTGGCGCGAGAGCTGGGGCAGGTCGCGACCGACGTCCTGCGGCCACCGACGCCGCTGACGCTCTCCCGGGTCGTCGAGTGGATCACCGACAGCGGGTACAGCTATTTCGTCGACTCCGACGGCGACGTCGGCGGCCTGTGGCACGGCCGGCTCTTCTACTTCCTGCTGTTCGGCAACGGCGACGAGATCCTGCAGGTCCGGGGGCAGTGGAACCGCGACCTGGCGCTCGAACGGCTCGAGGAGATCCTCGAGTTCTGCAACGAGTGGAACGCCGACCGGATCTGGCCCAAGACCTACACGCGGGTGCGCGACAACGGGATGATCCAGGTCTTCACCGAGGTGACCGTTGACCTGGAGCACGGCGCGACCGACGACCAGCTCGACCAGCTCCTCCAGTGCGGCCTGAGCACCGGGTCGATGTTCTTCGACGCGCTCGACGAGTTCTACCCCGACCCGGCGAGGCAGGCGCCATGACGCAGGCCCGCACCAACTGGTTCACGCGCCTGTTCGGCAACCGCCGGCCGAAGGCGCCCGACTCCCTCCCCCGGGAGGAGGAGCTGCCGCGCGCCCTGTCCATGGCGCGGGTCGGCGACCACCTCACGCGGCGCGGGTACCACTTCCGCGTGGACGACGACGGGGACATCACGGGCACGTGGGACGGGCACCGCTTCTGGTTCCTGCTGCTCGGCGACCGGTCCGAGATCCTGCAGGTCCGCGGGCGCTGGTCGACGACGCTCCCCCTCGACTCGCGGCTCGTCACCCTGCAGGCCGTGAACGACTGGAACCGCGAACGCATCTGGCCCAAGGTCTACGTGCGGGAGGAGGCAGGACGTCTCGCGCTCTACGCCGAGGTGTCCGTCGACCTCGAGCACGGCGCGACCGACGACCAGCTCGCCCAGACCGTCTCGTGCGGTCTGGGCACAGCCGTCCAGCTCTTCCACGCGATCGGCGGTCACCTCCCCCCAGGCTCCCTCGACGGCTGACGTCCCGGGCGACCCGTGGTCGGGCCCGCGCGTGAGGCGGCGGCGCTCAGGCGCGGACGGTGGGGAGGCCGAGGACGACGGGGCCGGACGGGGTGCCACCACCGTGTCCGTGGCCGTGGCCGTCGTCGCCACCGCCGAGGCGGGCGCGCTCGCGCTGCGCCCAGGCGTCGCCCGAGCGCGTGCGGCGCACCGCGAAGGCTCCGCCCGCGAGCGCCGAGTCGGCGATGAGGTGGTGGGGTGCGGAGCGCGTGACCTCGACCGTGACCACGTCGCCCGGTCGCGGGAGCCGCGCGTCGACGTCGTCCGCGAGGCGCGGGTCCGCGGACCCGGGAGTCGCAGCGGACGACGCCGCGGCGTCGTCGGGCGCCGTGGGCACGACGTCGGCGGGCAGGGCCAGGTGCACGAGGCGGTTGTCGGGGGCGCGGCCGGTCACGCGGTGCGTCGCGCCGTCCTTGCGGCCGGCGCCCTCGCCGACGAGCACGTCGACGGTGCGGCCGACCTGGCGCGCCGACTCCTCCCCCGCGATGCGTTCCTGGAGCGCCTGGAGCCGCTCGAAGCGCTCCTGGACGACCTCCTTGGGGAGCTGGCCGTCCATGGTCGCGGCGGGCGTCCCGGGCCGGGGCGAGTACTGGAACATGAAGGCCGAGGAGAAGCGGGAGGCCTCCACGACGCGCAGGGTCTCCGCGAAGTCCTCCTCGGTCTCCCCGGGGAACCCGACGATGATGTCCGTCGTGATGGCGGCGTCGGGCATGACGGCCCGGACGCGGTCGAGGATGCCGAGGAAGCGCTCGGAGCGGTAGGAGCGGCGCATCGCACGCAGGATCCGGTCGGACCCCGACTGGAGCGGCATGTGGAGCTGGGGCATGACGTTCGGCGTCTCGGCCATGGCCGCGATGACGTCGTCCGTGAACGCGGCCGGGTGCGGCGACGTGAAGCGGATGCGCTCGAGCCCGTCGATCGTCCCGCACGCGCGCAAGAGCTTGGCGAACGCGCCGCGGTCGCCGAACTCGACGCCGTAGCTGTTGACGTTCTGGCCGAGCAGCGTGACCTCGATGGCGCCCGCCTCCACCAGTGCGCCGACCTCGGCGAGCACCTCGCCCGGGCGCCGGTCGCGCTCCTTGCCGCGCAGGTGCGGCACGATGCAGAACGTGCACGTGTTGTTGCAGCCGACGCTGATCGAGACCCAGCCGGCGTAGACGGACTCGCGCTTGGTGGGCAGCGTGGACGGGAACACCTGGAGCGACTCGGCGATCTCCACCTGCGCGGCCTCGTTGTGGCGTGCACGCTCGAGCAGCACGGGGAGCGCGTCGAGGTTGTGCGTGCCGAAGACGACGTCCACCCATGGCGCCTTGTCGACGATCGTGCCGCGGTCCTTCTGCGCGAGGCAGCCGCCGACGGCGATCTGCATGCCGGGCCGGGCCGCCTTGACCGACGCGAGCTGGCCGAGGTTTCCGTAGAGGCGCGTCGCGGCGTTCTCCCGTACCGCACACGTGTTGATGACGACGACGTCGGCGCGGTTCGCGGCCTCGTCGTCGGCGCTCGCGCGCGTGTAGCCGGCCTGCTCGAGCATCCCCGCCATGTGCTCGGAGTCGTGGACGTTCATCTGGCACCCGAGCGTGCGGACGACGTAGGTGCGCGGGTGCGCGTCGTCGGCCGCCGGGAGGGAGGAGAGGGCAGCCGGGACAGGGGTGGGGGCGATCGTGGACATCACCGTCCAGGGTACGGCGCCGGGTGCCGTGTTACTGAACTGTTGCCCGACTGTTGCCGGATCAGGTGGCACCACGCAACAGAAGGGACATAGTGTCCAGGAATGGCCGACGAGACCTCATCGCCGTCCGACGCGCAGAGCAGCGCGCAGGACGCTCCGCCCAGCCCCGCCGAGCAGTCCCTCGGGGACCCGCTCGTCGAGCTGCGCGACGTCAACAAGCACTTCGGTGCCCTGCACGTGCTGCGCGACATCAACCTGACCGTCCGGCGGGGCGAGGTGCTGGTCGTCATCGGCCCCTCCGGGTCGGGCAAGTCGACCCTGTGCCGGGCGATCAACCGGCTGGAGACGATCGACTCCGGCGAGATCCGCGTCGACGGCGATCCGCTGCCCGAGGAGGGCAAGGCGCTCGCGCGACTGCGTTCCGACGTCGGCATGGTCTTCCAGTCGTTCAACCTCTTCGCCCACAAGACGATCCTCGACAACGTCACGCTCGGCCCCGTCAAGGTGCGGCGCGAGAAGGGGAAGGCCGCCAAGGAGCGTGCCCTCGCGCTGCTCGACCGCGTCGGTGTGAAGAACCAGGCCGAGAAGATGCCCGCCCAGCTCTCGGGCGGTCAGCAGCAGCGCGTCGCCATCGCCCGCGCGCTCGCGATGCAGCCCAAGGTGATGCTCTTCGACGAGCCGACCTCGGCGCTCGACCCCGAGATGATCAACGAGGTCCTCGACGTCATGGTCGCGCTCGCCAAGGAGGGCATGACGATGATCGTCGTCACGCACGAGATGGGGTTCGCCCGCAAGGCCGCGAACCGGGTCGTCTTCATGGCCGACGGCCAGATCGTCGAGGAGGCCCACCCGGAGGAGTTCTTCACGGCGCCCAAGAGCGACCGTGCGAAGGACTTCCTCTCGAAGATCCTCACCCACTGACCGACCACCACAGGACCGAGTCCGACACCCCATTCCCGGTCGACCGTCGAGGCACACCGTCGGCGGACGACCACCACTCACGAAGGGTAGGAACGATGCGCACACGACACGCAGGTGCCGCCGTGCTGGCCGCTCTCACCGCGCTCACGCTCGCGGCGTGCGGCGGCGGCGAGGTCGGCGGCGAGGACACCGGCACCGACGAAGCCACCGACTCGGGCGACACCGGCGGCGGCGCCGAGGGCTCGATCAAGATCGGCATCAAGTTCGACCAGCCGGGCCTCGGCTACCAGGACGGCTCCTCGTACACGGGCTTCGACGTCGACGTCGCCACGTACGTGGCGGGCGAGCTCGGCTACGGCGAGGACCAGATCGAGTGGGTCGAGGCGCCGTCCGCCCAGCGCGAGACGATGCTCCAGACCGGTCAGGTCGACATGATCTTCGCGACCTACTCCATCACCGACACGCGCAAGGAGACGGTCGCGTTCGCCGGGCCGTACTTCGTGGCCGGGCAGGACCTGCTGGTCGCCGAGTCGAACACGGACATCACCGGGCCGGAGTCGCTCGAGGGCAAGAACCTCTGCTCCGTCACGGGCTCGACGTCCGCGCAGCGCATCAAGGACGAGTACGCCGCAGGCGTCCAGCTCCTCGAGCGCCCCGGGTACGCGGAGTGCGTCACCGCGCTCACCGCCGGCCAGGTCGACGCCGTCACGACCGACGACATCATCCTCGCCGGGCTCGCCGCGCAGCCGGCCAACGCGGGCAAGGTCAAGGTCGTCGGGGCACCGTTCTCGACCGAGCGCTACGGCGTCGGCCTCCCGCAGGACAACGAGATCTGCGCGGACGTCAACACGGCGATCGAGAAGATGATCGAGGACGGCTCCTGGGAGGAGTTCGTCACGGCGAACACCGAGGGGACCGGGTACACGCCGAACGCGAGCGAGAACCCGCCGACGGTCGACGCCTGCGCCTGACCCGTCCACGGCCGGGGGCGGCGCGCCGGTGCGCCGCCCCCGGTCCGTCCGGTCCGTGACCCGGCCCGGCCCTCGACCCCTCCGGAGGAATCCCGACCGTGGGTGACTACCTGTCGCAGACCTGGGCGCTCGCGCGCGAGTACGACGTGCTCGGCGCGTTCTGGGTCAACATCCAGCTGACGTTCTGGGCGGCGATCCTGTCGCTCGTGCTCGGCACGGCGCTCGCGCTGATGCGGATCTCCCCCGTGCCGAGCCTGCGCTGGGCGGGCACCGCGTACGTCAACGTGTTCCGCAACACGCCGCTGACGATCATCATGACGTTCATGGTCCTGGGCCTGTGGGGCCAGCTCAACGTCACGCTCGCCCCCGACTTCGCGGCGAACTTCTTCCGGCTCGCCGTCGTGGGCCTGGCGATCTACCACGCCGCGTTCGTGTGCGAGTCGATCCGGTCGGGCGTGAACACGGTGCCGATCGGCCAGGCCGAGGCGGCGCGCGCGATCGGCCTGTCGTTCCTGCCCGCGGCCCGGCTCATCATCCTGCCGCAGGCGTTCCGCGGCTCCATCGCGCCGCTCGGCAACACCCTCATCGCGCTGCTGAAGAACTCCACCGTCGCGGCGGCGGCGAGCGTGACGACCGAGACGTCGAGCCTCATGAAGACGATGATCGAGTTCAACTCGAACTACATCTACGGGATCTTCCTGACGTTCGCGATCGGGTACGTCATCCTCGTCATCCCGATCGGCCTGCTCACCACGTCCCTCTCCAACCGACTGGCGGTCCGCCGATGAGCACCCAGCAGTCCGTCCTCTTCGACGCCCCCGGTCCTCGGGCCCGTCGCGCGATCCTGCTGGGCAACGTCGTCGGCGCGATCGTGGTCCTCGGCGTCGCGGCGCTCGTGCTCGTCGCGCTCGGCGACAAGGGCCAGCTCGCCCCCGAGCTGTGGACCTCGCTCTTCACGGCGGACGCGTGGCAGTACTACTTCATCCCGGGCCTGCAGAACACGCTCCGGGCCGCCGGGTTCGCCATCGTCGGCGCGCTCGCGTTCGGGCTCCTCTTCGGCACCGGCCGCTTGTCGCAGCTCCGTGCCGTGCGCATCGTGAGCGGCATCGTCGTCGAGTTCTTCCGGGCCGTGCCCGTGCTGCTCATGATGATCTTCTTCTGGCTGCTCCTGGGCTTCAACAACGTCGACGACGCGCCGTTCCTCGCCGTGGTGTTCGCGCTCGTGCTCTACAACGGCTCCGTCATCGCCGAGCTCGTCCGCTCGGGCGTCGGGAACCTCCCCAAGGGCCAGGGCGAGGCCGGGCTCGCGATCGGGCTCACCACGGGGCAGACGCTGCGGTCGATCCAGCTCCCCCAGGCGCTCATCGCGATGCTCCCCGCCCTCGTGTCCCAGCTCGTCGTCGTGCTCAAGGACTCCGCGCTCGGGCAGATCATCACGTACAACGAGCTCCTGCGCGCCGCGCAGCTCTACGGCGTCGGCAACGGCAACATCCTGCAGTCGCTCGTGCTCGCCGCGGTGATCTTCATCGTCATCAACTGGCTGCTCACGCTCGTGGCGCGCTGGCTGTCCCGCTTCCTCAGCGGCCGCACCGCGGGCGCGACGGCCGCCGGCCCGGGCATCGGCAACCCGACGGTCGTCGCGGGCGGGCCGACCGAGGACGCGCCGGCGGGCTCCGTCACCCGCTGAGGCTCAGTCGAGCGGGGAGTCAGCCGCCTCGGCGTCGAGCTCTCGCTGGACGATCTCGAAGGCCAGCGAGGGACTGTAGCCCTTGCGGGCGAGCGCCCCGACGGTCCGGCGCACCCGCACGTCCCGGTCGAGGCCGCGCGTGCGGGCCAGGCGCGTGCGCGCGAGGTCCAGGGCCGCGTCCGCCTCGGATTCGTCGTCGACCTGCTCGAGCGCCGCAGCCCCGACCTCGCCGTCGATGCCGCGGCGCCGCAGCTCGGTGGAGATCGCGCGGCGGGACAGCCCGCGCTCGGCGTGCCGGGTGCGGACGATCATCTCCGCGTACTGCGCGTCGTCGACGAGGCCGACCTCCTCGAACCGGTCGAGGATCGGCAGCACCACGTGCTCGGGATAGCCCTTGCGCGCGAGCGACTGCGCGAGCTCCGCGCGGCTCTTCGGCGCTGCCGTGAGGATGCGCAGCATCGTCTCCCGCGCACGCTCGGCGAGGTCGACGTCGCTGATCTCGCCCCGTTCCACGAGCTCGTGGAGGGTCGGGCGCGGGCGCCGCCCGGCCTTGCAGCCGGCGCGACGCCCGTCGTCCTCCTCCGGCGGGTCGGACGGCTCGACGCCGTCGATCCCCTCCCGCCCGCCGATCAGAACGGCGACTTCTTCCCCTTGGCGGCCACGGCCGGGGCCTTCGCCGCGACAGGCGCGGCGGCGCCGTCGGCCGCGACGGCCACCCCGGCGGCCGGGTCGGCCGGGGCGTCGAGCTTCGCGCCCACGCCGAGCTTCTCCTTGATCTTCTTCTCGAGCTCGTTGGCGAGGTCCGGGTTGTCGCGCAGGAACGAGCGCGCGTTCTCCTTGCCCTGACCGAGCTGGTCTCCGCCGTAGGTGAACCACGACCCGGACTTGCGCACGAACCCGTGCTCCACGCCCATGTCGATGAGGCCGCCCTCACGCGAGATGCCGACGCCGTAGAGGATGTCGAACTCGGCCTGCTTGAAGGGCGGGGCCATCTTGTTCTTGACGACCTTGACGCGGGTCCGGTTGCCGACCGCGTCGGTGCCCTCCTTGAGGGTCTCGATACGGCGGATGTCCAGGCGGACGGACGCGTAGAACTTCAGCGCCTTGCCACCGGTCGTCGTCTCGGGCGACCCGAAGAAGACGCCGATCTTCTCGCGGAGCTGGTTGATGAAGATCGCGGTCGTCCCGGACGCGCTGAGCGCACCCGTGATCTTGCGCAGCGCCTGGGACATGAGGCGGGCCTGGAGGCCGACGTGGCTGTCGCCCATCTCGCCCTCGATCTCGGCCTTGGGCACGAGCGCCGCGACGGAGTCGATGACGATGATGTCGAGCGCGCCCGAGCGGATGAGCATGTCCGTGATCTCGAGCGCCTGCTCCCCCGTGTCCGGCTGGGAGACGAGCAGCGCGTCGGTGTCCACGCCGAGCTTCTTGGCGTACTCGGGGTCGAGCGCGTGCTCGGCGTCGATGAACGCCGCGATGCCGCCCGCGCGCTGCGCGCTCGCGACGGCGTGCAGCGCGACGGTCGTCTTGCCGGAGGACTCCGGGCCGTACACCTCGATGACGCGACCGCGCGGCAGACCGCCGATGCCGAGCGCGATGTCGAGCGCGATGGACCCCGTGGGGATGACCTCGACGGGGGCGCGGCCCTCCTCGCCGAGACGCATCACGGAGCCCTTGCCGAAGCTCCGGTCGATCTGGGCGAGGGCTGCCTCGAGCGCCTTCTCGCGGTCTGCGGGTGCGGGCATGTCAGTCCACCTTCGGTTCGACGTTCATCTGTTCGTTGTGGCCCGACGCTACGGGCAGCCACCGACACGCGGCTCCGGCGACCCTCGAGCCTGTGGATCGTCGTGCCGGACCGGCGTCCTGGACCCGCCGGAGCGCGCCCTGTGCACAACTCTAGCCGAACACGTGTTCGATCCCGGAACCCGCCCCGGCGTGTCACGGCCGCACCCCTCACGCGTCGTCGGACGACGACCACGACTCCCCCGGGCGCAGGACCACGACGCGCGTCCCCGGCGCCTCGCGCTGCGCCGCCGCCTCGAACGCCGCCCCCGCGTGGTCCATCCAGCCGCGCGGGAGATGCCGTCCGCCCGGCGCGTGCAGCGTGCCCCAGTGCACCGGGATCGCGACGCCGACGCCCACCTCGGCGCACACCCGCGCGGCCTGCGCGGGACCGAGGTGCCCGCCCGACAACCGGGGGCCCCACCCGCCCACCGGCACGAGCGCGACGTCCACCGGTCCGCCCGCGAGCGCCGGCAGGTGGACCATGTCCGGGTAGTGCTCGGTGTCCCCGACGGCCCACACCCGCACGCCGTCCGCCCGCACGAGGTGCCCGTTGGCGGCGTTGGGCCGGTGCGGCATCGGCCGGTGCCCGTGCACCGCCGCCACGAGGCGCGCCTCGACGCCCGTCCCCGCGGGCCCGACCGCGTGCCACGCGTCGTCGAGACCGACCCCGCGCAGTCCCCTGGCCCGCAGCCACCGCGCGTTCGCCGGGGCCGTGAGCACGGGCACGTCGCCCAGCAGGCGCAGGGATCGCAGCTCGGCGTGGTCGTGGTGCAGGTGGGACAGGAGGACGGCGTCGCTGCCCTGCCACACGGCCGCGGGCCGCTCGCCACGCCGCCGCAGCACGCCCGCGTGCCGGTGCAGGAGCGGGTCGGTGACGAGGCGCACGCCCGGGACCCCGGGGCACCCGGACGACAGGTCGAGGACGACGCTGGAGTGGCCGAGCCACGTCACCCGGACGCTCACGGCGCGCCCTCCCGCCGCACCCCGTCCACCGCGGGCGCGGCGGGTCGCAGACCGAGGTCGCCGAGCCACGCGACGAGCCGCCGGTGGACCGCCTCGGCCCCGACGAGCATCGGCACGCCGTCCACGTCCTCGAGCTCGTCCTCGGGCAGGACGAGGTGCGCCGGGTGCAGCAGCACGGCCTCGTTCTGCGCCCCGCCGAGACCGCCGTGCGAACCGACCAGACCCTCGAACGCGTGCACCATGCCGACGTCGTCGACGTGCGAGACGAGCACGAGGTCGCCCGCGTCCTCCAGCCCGGCGACGCGCAGGAGGTCCGCCGCCGCGCGCGACCCGTAGCCCGCGAGCGGGTCCTCGCCCACGACCTCCCCGGTCCGCAGGTCGCGCGAGCCGCCGCGGCCGTGCGCCCGCACCTCCCCGCCGGCGCCGCGCTCGACGACGACGCCGACGGCCGGGTTCGCGACCAGGCCGGGGAGCAGAGCCGGCCACCGCTCGCGGACCTCGTCGCCCGTGAGCCGCCGCCGCTCACGCGGGAACCACACCAAGCCCAGGTTGCCCGACCCGACGACCGCGACCTCGGGGAGCTCGGGCAGCGCGGCGCTCCAGGGACCGGCGCGACGCTCGGTCCGGTCCGGTCCGACCATCATGCGTCCCGCGCCGTCGCCCGTACCGGCCTGGGCCCCGGGCCGCAGGGCGTTGAGCGCGGTGTTCGCCGGCCCCCACGCCTCGCTGTCCGGCGCGGTGGCCCGACGACGCCCCTCGCCCCGGGCGGGCGTCTCGCCGTGCGGGGCCTCCGCGTCGCGCGGCCCGCGGTCGAGCGCCATGAGGCGGCGGACCTCGTCGAGGAAGGGTCGGCCCTCGACCTGCTCGAACGTCGACCCGAGCGACTGCCCGTGGTCGGAGAGGACCACGACGTCGTACCGGCGCGGGGACACGGCGGCGACCTGCTCCCAGAGCCCGACGACGCGGTCCAGCCCTTCGAGCGCGCGCAGCGACTCCGGACGCAGCGGTCCCGCGTGGTGGGCGATCTCGTCGTAGTCGACGAGGTCGACGCACACGACCGGCGCCCCGCGCACGAGCTGCTCCGCGACGAGGGTCGTGTTGAGGTCGCGCAGCACGACGTTCGTCACTGCGCGGAGCACCGGGTACCAGCCGAGGCGCGAGACGCGGGGCTCGACGCCGCGCACGGCCTGCTGCCAGCCCTGGTACAGCTCCTTGAGGAGCTCACCGAGCGCGACGACGACCGCCCGGACGAGCACGAACGGGCTCGCGAAGAAGCGCACGAACATCTGCCCCGGCCCGAGGCCGTCGCGCGCGCGGCTCATCACGAGCAGGCTCGTCGCCGCGTCGCCGGAGAACATCGTGGAGACGGCGACGCCCCCGCCCGCGAGCAGCCCCCTGCCGTCGCTCGTGCGCGCCTCGACCGCCGCGGCGTCCGCGGGCCGGTTCGTCACGACGAGACGCCCGAGGGCGCGCGACCACCAGCGGAACGCGGGGACGTGCTCGGTCGAGCCGTGCAGGAGGCCGATCGTGGAGGCGGGCGTCGTCGCGGGCACGCGCGCCCACCACGTCGCCAGGTGGTGGCTGCCGTCGCCGAGCCAGCGCCCGAGGGTCGGGGCGAGCCCCGCCTGGAGGGCGTAGTCGAGCGTGGGGCGCGCGACGCCGTCGAGCAGGACGACGAGCAGCCCCGCCGGGCGCTCGGCCGCGGCCGGGCCCGTGTCTCCCGCCGCGGCCCCCCGCGCGCCCCGCGGGACGCCCGCCTGCCGTCGCGCGCGCCGGAGCAGGTCGCCGAGGACGTACTCGTTGTCGCTCGCCCCGACGACCCACCGCCCGAGTGCCATGAGCACCGCCGCGATCAGGAGCACCGCGAGGACGTCCACCCAGGAGCCGCTCCGGAACCCGGGCAGGTACGTCAGCGCCGCCCACGCCACCGCGAGCTGAGCCACGACGCCCGACACGAGCGCACCGACCACGCCGAACCGGCGCGCGAGGCTCCGGAGCACGGGGCGCAGGAGCACGTCTCCCAGGCCCACCGCGAGCGCCGCGAGGACGAGCGACCACGGGTTGGTCACCTCGACCCCGGGGACCACCCAGATCGCGATGCCGAGGCCCGCCGCCGTCGAGACGAGCGACCACGCCGCGCCGCGCACGTCCGCGGCGGTGACGCGCGGTCCCGGTGCGACGGGCGGGCGGGCGGGGGCGCTCATGCGGCCATCATCGCCGCGCACGGGGCGGCGTGCCCCCCGACGGCCGCCGGGGCGGTCGCCGCGGCGTCGAGGTCGCGAGGTGCGTCACCGGCGCGGTCAGCGGCGCGGCGGTGCCTGGCGGTGGTCGTCGTGACCCCAGCGGCGCTCGTCCGGGACGTCGAGCGCGTCGCAGAGCGCGTGCCAGACGACGCGTGGTTCGACGCCGTCGTCGAGCGCCTGGGCGGCCGTCCGGTCGTCGAGCACGGACAGGACCTGCTCACGGACGTAGGCGCGGCCCAGGGCCTCGCCGAACACCTCGTCGACCAGCTCGGAGAACTCGCGGTAGCGCACGGCACCAGCCTCCCACGCCCGGCAGGCGCCTCGTGCGGTGGCCCTCGTCGCGGGGCGCGTGTGGGTGGCCGCGACGACAATGGGCGGGTGACCACGGACCCGCTCGCGCGCTTCGCCGCGCCCACGCGCGCCTGGTTCTCCGGCGCGTTCGACGCCCCGACCGCCGCGCAGGCGGGGGCGTGGGACGCGGTGTCGAGCGACCGGCACGCGCTCGTCGTCGCGCCGACAGGGTCCGGCAAGACGCTCGCCGCGTTCCTGTGGTCGCTGGACCGGATCATGGCCGCACCCGCGTCCGGCGACGAGGTCGCGCGCGAGCAGCGCTGCCGCGTCGTGTACGTCTCGCCGCTCAAGGCGCTCGCGGCGGACGTCGAGCGCAACCTCCGGTCGCCGCTCGCGGGCATCCGCCAGGCCGCGGTGCGGCTGGGGATCGACGTCCCGGACGTCGTCGTCGGCACCCGCACGGGCGACACGCCGACGTCCGAGCGCCGCCGCCTCGCGACGCACCCGCCGGACATCCTCATCACGACGCCCGAGTCGTTGTTCCTCGTGCTGACCTCGCAGGCGCGCGCGGGCCTCGTCGGCGTCGAGACCGTGATCGTCGACGAGATCCACGCGGTCGCGGGGACCAAGCGCGGCGCGCACCTCGCGGTGTCGCTCGAGCGCCTCGACGCGATGCTCGAGGCGAACGACCGACCGCCCGCGCAGCGCGTGGGCCTGTCCGCGACGGTCCGGCCGGTCGACGCGGTCGCGACGTTCCTCGGTGGGCACCGGACCGAGGCCGAACGTGGCCGCGAGGTCGTCGTCGTGCAGCCGCCGGCGAGCAAGCGCATCGAGGTCGACGTCGTGGTTCCTGTCCCCGACCTCGCGGACCTCGGCACGGCCGCTCTGGTGCCCGACGCCTCGAGGCGGTCGCCGGCGCGCCCGGGCGCGGACCGACCCGGGGGGCGGGGCGCGGCTCCCGGGGCGACCGCCGACGACCTGCCACCCCTGCCGCCGGGCGAGCGCGACCTCTCGGGCCCGGCGACGTCCCGCCCGACGGGGGCGCCCGACGTGCGACCGCCCCGCCCGTCGGTGTGGCCGCACGTCGAGGAGCGCGTCGTCGACCTCGTCGCCGACCACCGCTCGACACTCGTGTTCACCAACTCGAGGCGCGGGGCCGAGCGCCTCACGGCGCGCATGAACGAGGTCTGGGCGGAGCGCCAGGGCGAGGACGTGCTCGACCCGGGCACGGTCACCGCCGCGCAGGTGCAGGCGCAGTCGGGAGCGAGCTCGGGCGTCGAGCCCGTCATCGCGCGAGCCCACCACGGCTCCATGAGCCGGGCGGAGCGCACGCGCACGGAGACCGAGCTCAAGGACGGGCGGCTTCCCGCGGTCGTCGCGACCTCGAGCCTCGAGCTCGGCATCGACATGGGCGCGGTCGACCTCGTGGTGCAGGTGGGCGCTCCCCCGTCGGTCGCCTCCGGGCTCCAGCGCATCGGGCGTGCGGGACACCAGGTGGGCGCGGTGTCGCACGGCGTCGTCTTCCCCACCCACCGCGGGGACCTCGTGCCGTCCGCGGTCGTCGCCGAGCGCATGCGGACCGGCGGCATCGAGGAGCTGCACGTGCTCGCGAACCCGCTCGACGTGCTCGCGCAGCAGGTCGTGGCGATGGTCGCGGTCGACGAGTGGACCGTCGCCGAGCTCGCGACCGTCGTGCGCCGCAGCGCGCCCTACGCGCACCTCGGCGACGCGTCGCTCCACGCCGTCCTCGACATGCTCGCCGGGCGCTACCCGAGCGAGGACTTCGGCGAGCTGCGCGCGCGCATCGTGTGGGACCGCGCGTCGGGCCGCCTCACGGGGCGGCCCGGGGCGCTGCGGCTCGCCGCGACGAGCGGCGGGACCATCCCCGACCGCGGGATGTACGGCGTCTTCCTCGCGACCGACTCCGCGTCGGGCGCGGTCGCCGGGGACCCCGACACCGCGGGCGGGCGCGCCCCGCGCGGCGGCAAGCGCGTCGGCGAGCTCGACGAGGAGATGGTGTACGAGTCGCGCGTCGGCGACACGTTCACCCTCGGGTCGAGCACGTGGCGCATCGAGGACATCACGCCCGACCGCGTGCTGGTCACCCCCGCGCCGGGCATCCCCGGGCGCCTGCCGTTCTGGAAGGGTGACTCCCCCGGGCGGCCCGCCGAGCTCGGCCGCGCGCTCGGCGCCTGGGTGCGCGAGACGGACGTGCTCGCGGCGGACGACCCCGACGCCGCGGCCGACCGGCTGCGCTCCGCGGGGCTCGACGCGTGGGCGAGCGACAACCTGCTCGCCTACCTCCGGGAGCAACGCGACGCGACCGGCCGCGTCCCGGACGACCGGACGGTCGTCGTCGAGCGGTTCCGCGACGAGCTCGGGGACTGGCGCGTCGTCGTGCACTCCCCGTACGGGGCGAAGGTGCACGCGCCGTGGGCGCTCGTGCTCGCGGGGCGCCTGCGGGAGCGGTACGGGGTCGACGCCGCGGCGATGCACGCGGACGACGGCATCGTCCTGCGCCTGCCGGACACCGGCGACTCGTGGCTCGAGGGGTCGAGCGACGGGACGGGCGGGCTCGGCGGCGACGCGCCCGTCGTCCCGGCGGAGGACCTGCTCCTCGACCCCGACGAGGTGCTCGACGCGGTGCGCGACGAGCTCGGCGGGTCGGTCATGTTCGCCTCCCGGTTCCGCGAGGCCGCGGCGCGCGCTCTCCTGCTCCCCCGACGCCGCCCGGACCGCCGCCAGCCGCTGTGGCAGCAGCGCCAGCGCTCGGCGCAGCTCCTGTCGGTCGCGTCCCAGTACCCCGAGTTCCCGATCGTGCTCGAGGCCGCGCGCGAGTGCCTGCAGGACGACTTCGACGTCGCCGCGCTCACCGACCTCATGCGCGACCTCGCGGCGGGGCGCGTGCGCCTCGTCGAGGTCACGACACCGACGCCGTCGCCGTTCGCGCAGTCCCTCCTGTTCGGGTACACGGCGCAGTTCCTCTACGACGGCGACGCCCCGCTCGCCGAGCGTCGTGCGGCGGCGCTGTCGCTCGACCCGACCCTGCTCGCGGAGCTCCTGGGCGGTGACGGTGTCGCGGCCCAGCTCGCCGACCTGCTCGACCCCGCGCAGATCGAGCGCACCGAGGCCGAGCTCGGCGCGCTCGCACCCGAGCGCCAGGCGCGCCACGCCGAGGACGTGTGGGACGTGCTGCGACGGGTCGGCCCGCTCACCGACGCCGAGGTCGCGGCCCGCACGCGTGAGGACGTGCGCGCCGACGCCGGGGGCTGGCTCCGCGAGCTCGAGGCGGCCCGTCGCGTGATCCGCGTCCGGCTGGCGGGCGTCGCCCCGATCCGGGCGGCGCAGTGGGCGGTCGTGGAGGACGCCGGACGCCTGCGCGACGCGCTCGGCGTCGCTCTGCCGGTCGGCATCCCCGAGGTGTTCACGGAGCCCGTGCCCGACCCGCTCGGCGACCTCGTGCGTCGGCACGCGCGGACGCACGGGCCGTTCACCGCGGCCGACGTCGCGGCGCGGCTCGGGCTCGGCGTCGCGGTCGTGGTGCAGACGCTCGAACGGCTCGAGGCCGCCCGGCTCGTCGTCCGCGGTCGCCTGCGGCCCGAGTCGATCGGCGGCACCGGCGACGACTGGTGCGACGCCGAGGTGCTGCGCGTGCTGCGGCGCCGATCGCTCGCGGCGCTGCGCGCCGAGGTCGAACCCGTCCCCTCCGAGACGCTCGGCGTCTTCCTGCCGCGCTGGCAGGGGCTGGGCGCGCTGCGCGGCGTCGACGGGCTGCTGCGCGTCGTCGAGCAGCTCTCGGGGGCCGCCGTCCCGGCCTCGGCGCTCGAGACGCTCGTGCTGCCCTCGCGGGTCACCGACTACACCCCGACCATGCTCGACGAGCTGACGACGACCGGGGAGGTCGTGTGGTGCGGTCACGCGCCCCTTCCCGGCTCAGGGGGCGGGGACGGGCTCGTCAGCCTGCACCTGGCGGAGTGGGCGCCGCTCACCCTCCCGGACCCCGGCCCGGCACCCGACGCCGGGCTGCCCGCGACCCTGCTCGACCTGCTCGACGGCTCGGGTGGCTACTTCCTCCCCCGGCTGGCGGAGCGCGCAGGGGCGGAGGTCGGTCCCACCCTCGACGCGCTGTGGGACCTCGTGTGGTCGGGTCACGTGACGAACGACGGGCTCGGCTCGCTGCGTGCCCGGCTCGGCGCGGGCGGCGGCGCGCACCGCGCCCCCCGCGCACCCGCGCGCGCCCGCCCGGTGGGCCGGGGTCGCTTCGCGGGACTGCGACCTCCGGTCTCCCCCGACACGACGCTCCGGGGCGGCGCCGGCCGCTGGTCGGCCCTGCCCGCGCGCGAGACCGACCCCACGCGGCGCGCCCACGCGCTCGCGCGCGTCCTGCTCGACCGGCACGGCGTCCTCACGCGCGCCGTCGCCCCGGCCGAGGGCGTGGCAGGGTCGTTCCGCGCGGTGTACCGCGTCCTGAGCGAGCTGGAGGCGACCGGGGCCGCGCGGCGCGGGTACTTCGTCGAGCACCTCGGCGGTTCGCAGTTCGCCCTCCCCGGAGCCGTCGACCAGCTCCGCACCGACGCGCAGGACCGCGAGCGCGCGATCGAGGCTGCCGCGGCACGGGGACCGGGGCACACGCCCGACGACGGTCTCGCCACCGTTCGCGGCGGCGCGATGCTCGGCGACGCGCGCGACACACGTGACGCACGGGGCGGACCGCGGCCGGGAGCCGTGCTGCTCGCCGCGACCGACCCTGCCAACCCCTACGGCGCCGCGCTGCCGTGGCCGGCGCGGCCCGCCGTGGCGGCGCCGACGGCGAGCGCCGTGCCGCCGACGGGCGGCGTGCGGCCGACGGGCGGCGTGCGGCCGACGGGCGGCGTGACACCGGCTCGCGACGGAACGTCGCCGGACCGTGCGGCGGCCGGTTCCGACACGTCACGCGGGCACCGTCCCGGGCGCAAGGCCGGGGCCGTCGTCGTGCTGAGCGACGGCGACCTCGCGCTGTACGTCGAGCGCGGCGGCCGGTCGGTCCTCTCGTTCGTCGACGGGCCGCGCCTCGCCGAGGCGAGCGCCGAGCTCGTCAAGGCGGTCCGGGCGGGCAGGCTCGGCAAGGTCGTCGTGCAACGGGTCGACGGCGTCGAGGCGCTGGCCGGGGCGGGCACGAGCACGACGCCCGCCGACGACGCGGTCCGCGCGCTCCTCGACGCGGGGTTCCGCGCGACGCCCCGCGGGCTGCGGGCGGCCTGAGGTGGCGCCGGCAGGCACGGGCCGCGTGCGCCGCCGTCCGGGCTCGACCGCCCGGGGGTGCGGCCGTGCCCGAGGGTGACATCCTGCGCCTCGTCTCCGCGCGGCTCGACGAAGCCCTCGCCGGCCGGGTCCTCGTGCGCGCGGACCTGCGCTGGCCGAGCGCCGCCGAGGTCGTCCTGACCGGCCGGACGGTCGTCGAGAACGTGGCGTATGGCAAGCATCTCTTCACGCGCCTCGACGACGGCCGGTCGCTGCACACGCACCTGCGCATGGAGGGGTCGTGGCGCATCGCGCGCACCGGTGCCCGCGACGCGAGCGGTGCGGAGCCGAACGTGCGCGTGGTGCTCGCGAACGAGTGGTGGACGGCGGTCGGGAACCGGATCGGCATGCTCCACGTGCTGCGCACGGTTGACGAGCGCGTGATCGTCGGGCCCCTCGGCCCCGACGTGCTCGGCGACGACTTCCCGGGGACCGGACTCCCCGAGGCGGTCGCGCGCATCCGGGCCGACGACGCCGCGGGCGGGAGCGGCCCCCGGCACCGGCCGGAGCGGGCCCCGACCGGCGTCCCCGTCGCGGAGGCCCTCCTCGACCAGCACCTCGTCGCCGGGATCGGCACGATCTACACCGCCGAGTCGCTCTTCGCGGAGCGGCTCTACCCGTGGACGCCCGTCCGTGAGGTCGTCGATCTCGCGGGGCTCCTCCGCACGGCCCGCACGCTCATGCAGCGCACCGTGCGGCACGGGTTCGACCCGCGCGCAGGCGTCGTGCGCCATGTGCACGGGCGCACACGAAAGGCGTGCCACGTGTGCGGCACGCCTGTCGCGGAAGGTACGGCGAACGAGCCGCCGTACGACCGTCCGATCTTCTGGTGTCCCTCGTGCCAGGCACCGCCCACGAGCGGGTGACCTTGGCGTCGCTGCCCGGCACCCGGACCTGGGCGGCCCCGGCGTCGACCGTCAGCCGACGGGCTGCAGGTCCTCTCGGCGCGCCGTGCCCTCGGGGTTCTGCCGTCCGAGCACCGCCGTCGCGAAGTCGGCCGGGATGGTGTCCGGGATGAGCAGACCCTCGGCGACGGCGACCCGGTCGCTGACCTCGCGCAGCACCAACGACATCGGGATGTCGAGCGCCTCGCAGATCGAGCCGAGGAGCTCCGACGACGCTTCCTTCTGACCGCGCTCGACCTCGCTGAGGTAGCCCAGCGAGACCCGTGCGGCGGAGGACACCTCTCGCAGGGTGCGCCCCTGTCGCTGGCGAGCGTCTCGCAGCACGTCCCCGATCTCTCGTCGAAGAACAATCATCTGGCGACCCCCTTCCGTGTCCCGTGCGCCCCCGGGAGCCGGAGAGGCCCCCACCTGGGTGCGCGAACTGCTCGTGCCGGTCTTCCTGTTCACTGCCCCGCGTGACGGGGTCGTCCTACCGTACCCCGCCCGCGGTCCGCTCACGTCTCCGGTGCGGCGTGCCGGACGGGCCGTCGGCGCGTTGTCCGTGCGGCCCACCGGTCGGTTGACGGTCCTGTTGGCGATCACGTGCTGTGCAACGTCCCGACGAGGGGCCTTGTTCCCGCGCCCCGACGCCCGGCGAACCCCTCGCGGCACGTTCACGACCTCTCCACGCACCGCCGCGTGCCGGGCGTCGGGGCACGGGAGGGAGCAGGGTTCACCCCCGGATTTCACCCGGCGGGTCGGGCTCGGAGGGTGCGCCGTCGAGCGTCGATCGGGCGAGGTCGATCGACGCCGCGACCGTCCCGGCACGCACCGCGGCACGCGCGCCGCCCAGGTTCAGCCTCCGCACGCGCGTCCCGCCCGGGACGCTCACTGCGACGTAGACCGTGCCCGGAGGCTGCCCGTCCTGCGGATCCGGCCCCGCGACACCCGTGGTCGCGATCCCGACGTCGGCGCCCAGGACCGCCCGCACCCGCTGCGCCATCTGGCGAGCGACGTCCGGGTGGACGGCCCCGTGGGCGGCGAGGAGGTCGCCGTCGACACCGAGCGCGGAGCGCTTGACGTCGGTCGCGTAGGCCACGACCGCGCCACGGAGCACCCGCGACGCCCCCGGGACGTCGACGATCGTCGCGGAGAGCAACCCGCCGGTGAGCGACTCGGCGGTCGCCAGCGTCCACCCCCGGGACTCGAGGTCCGCGAGGAGACCCGCGACGTCCGGTCGCGGGGCCACGCCCTGCCCGGCGTCGTCCGCGCCCGGCGCACCCGTCACGACGCCGACGCGCCGTCCGGGGTCGGACCGCGCTCGGCGAGGCGGGCGGCGCGGATCGCGTCGCGCCGCAGCCGCCACCCCTGGTACGCGTACTCGACACCGGTCACGACCGTCACGAGGATCGCGGCGGCCAGCACGACCCAGGCCACGACGGCGATCCACGACGGGAGGTGGGACAGCGGCAGCAGGAAGAGCGTGATCGCGACGGTCTGGAGCACCGTCTTGAGCTTTCCGCCGCGCGACGCGGGCATGACCGCGTACTTGAGCACGGCGAACCGCATGAGCGTCACACCGAGCTCGCGTGCGAGGACCACCACCGGAACCCACCAGGGGAGCTCGCCGAGGGGCCACGCGAGCAGCACGAGCGCGGTGCCGACGAGGAGCTTGTCGGCGATCGGGTCGAGAAGCTTCCCGAGGTCCGTGACGAGGTCGTACTTGCGCGCCAGGTAGCCGTCGAGACGGTCCGACGTGGCGGCGAGGACGAAGATGCCCGTCGCGACCAGACGCCACGTGACGGACTCCCCGTCGTCGACGAGGAGCGCCCACGCGAAGAACGGGACGAGCAGGATCCTCGCCATGGTGACGAGGTTCGCGGAGTTCCACGGCGAGGGGACGGCTGTGACCACGCCACCAGCCTAGGGGGTCACCCGGGGTGCCCCGACCGTGGTCCGTCCTCGCGTCCGCCCGCCGGGGACGGTGACCGACCTGACCGGACGGCGGCCGAGAACCGGCTCAGCGCCAGCCCTGCTCGACGTCGGCCCCGTCGTGGTAGTCCGTCGCGACGGGTGGCATGTGCCCCTCCGTGCCCTCGCCGTAGTCGTGCCCCGTCCCGACGCCGGACGCGGGGGGCGCGGCGGCGGCCTGCCCGTCGAAGACGTCCTGCGCCGGCTCCCCGCGGATCAGCGCGAGCGCGGACGGCAGCTCCTCCGGCGTGACGAGCACCTCGCGCGCCTTGGACCCCTCGGACGGACCGACGATCTCGCGCGACTCGAGGAGGTCCATGAGGCGCCCGGCCTTGGCGAACCCGACGCGCAGCTTGCGCTGCAGCATCGACGTCGATCCGAACTGCGACGTCACGACGAGCTCCGCGGCCTGCAGCAGCAGGTCGAGGTCGTCGCCGATGTCCTCGTCGATCTGCTTCTTCGCGGCCGACACGGTGACGTCCTCGCGGTACACCGGCTTGAGCTGGGCCTTGACGTGCTCCACGACGGAGTGCACCTCGGACTCGGAGACCCACGCCCCCTGGACGCGCATAGGCTTCGCCGCGCCCATCGGCAGGAACAGCGCGTCGCCCTGGCCGATGAGCTTCTCCGCGCCGGGCTGGTCGAGCACGACGCGCGAGTCCGCGAGCGAGGACGTCGCGAACGCCAGGCGGGACGGGACGTTCGCCTTGATGAGGCCCGTGACGACGTCGACCGACGGGCGCTGCGTCGCGAGCACGAGGTGGATGCCGGCGGCGCGCGCGAGCTGCGTGATGCGCTGGATCGACGCCTCGACGTCGCGCGGGGCGACCATCATGAGGTCCGCGAGCTCGTCGACGACCACGAGCAGGTACGGGTACGGCGCGATCTTGCGCTCGGAGCCCGGCAGCGGCTTGACCTTGCCGGAGCGCACGGCGGCGTTGAAGTCGTCGATGTGCTTGTACCCGAACGCGGCGAGGTCGTCGTACCGCGCGTCCATCTCGCGCACGACCCAGTCCAGCGCCTCGGCGGCCTTCTTCGGGTTGGTGATGATGGGCGTGATGAGGTGCGGGATGCCCTCGTAGATCGTCAGCTCGACGCGCTTCGGGTCCACGAGCACGAGACGCACCTGCTCGGGCGTCGAGCGCATGAGGATCGACGTGATCATGGAGTTGATGAAGCTCGACTTGCCCGCACCCGTCGCGCCCGCGACGAGGATGTGCGGCATCTTCGCGAGGTTCGCGACGACGTAGCCGCCCTCGACGTCCTTGCCCACGCCCATGACCATGGGGTGCTCGGTGCGCCGCGCGGCCGAGGATCGGAGCACGTCGCCGAGCACGACCGTCTCTCGGTCGGTGTTGGGGATCTCGATGCCGATCGCGGACTTGCCCGGGATGGGCGCGAGGATGCGCACGTCGGCGCTCGCCACCGCGTAGGCGATGTTGTTCGACAGCGACGTGATGCGCTCGACCTTGACCTTGGGGCCGACCTCGACCTCGTAGCGCGTGACGGTCGGTCCGCGCGTGAAGCCCGTCACCTTCGCGTCGACCTCGAACTGCTCGAACGTCTGGGTGAGCGCCTCGACGACGCGGTCGTTCGCGGCCGAGCGGACCTTGTGCGGTGCGCCCTTGACGAGGAAGTCCTCGTTGGGCAGCAGGTAGACCGTGTCGCCCTCGAGCATCGGCTGCACGCCGCGCGGCAACGGGCTGCTGGGCGGGGGCGGCGGGACGCTGCCCGCGCCGTCACCGGGGGCCGGTGCGACGGCACCCATGACGGCCGCGGCGGTGTCCTGCGCGGTGCCCTGCCCGACGGCGGGCACGGCCTCGGTCGGCGCGGTGCCGGGCGCTGGATCGTCCCTCCGGCGCTTCGTGCCCCGGCCGCGCGGGGAGTCGTCCTCGTAGTCGAGGAACGCCGCGGTCTCGAACGCCTCGTCGCCCGAGAAGCCGCCCTCGGGCTTCTCGATCTCGGCAGCCTCGGCCGCGCGCTGCGCCTTGGTCTTGCGGGGCTTGCGGGGACGACGACCGGCCGGGGCGGCGTCGGTGCCGTCGTGGCGCGAGACGCCCTCCGCGAGCGGGAGCCCGTCGGAGTCCAGCTCCTCGTCCCCCGTGCGGTGGTTGCCGGTGAGCACGTCGTAGAGACCGCGCAGCCGGCTCGGGATGCGGTGCACCGGCGTCGCGGTGACGACGAGGAGCCCGAAGAACCCGAGCAGCAGGAAGATGGGGACGGCGAACCAGGGCGTGAGCCCGGTCGTCACGGGGGTCGCGGCGAGGTACCCGACGATCCCGCCCGCGTCCTGGACGGCCTCGAAGCCGTCGCGCGGCGCCGGGAGGTCCTCGGAGATGTGCACGAGCGAGCACACCGACACGACGATGAGGGTGAGCCCGATCGCGACGCGCGAGTTCGCCTGCGCGCGCTCCGGGTGCCGCATGATGCGCACGGCGAGCCAGAGCAGCAGGACGGGCACGGCGACGCCCGCGAGGCCGAACGTGCCCGCGACCACCCCGTGCACGACCCTGCCGAACGTGCCGTCGATGCCCCACCACTCGCGGGCGGCGACGACGACCGCGAGGGCGATGAGGAAGAACGCGACGCCGTCGCGCCGGTGTGCCGGGTCCAGCTCTCTTGCTCCCTTTCCGATGGTGCGCACGAGCGCCCCCACGCCGTGCGCGGCGCCGAGCCAGGCCGCCCGCACCGCGCGGACGGGCCACGGTGGCGCCGACGACGGGCGCCGCGCGGGCCGGCGCGCGGCCGAGGACGACCGTCCCCGCCCCGTACCGGCGCGCGACGTGCCGCGGGCCGTGGACGAACCGCCGCGCGCCGAGGTGCGGGGCGCTGGCGTGCGGTTGCTCGCGGTCCGACGTGCCTGCGGGGACGTGCGGGTCGCCATAGTGGTCCTAACCTACCTGCGGGGAGCGGCACGGACGCGGACCCGACGGCGCGTGTCCCGGCCGGACCCCCCGCGCACCGCGCGGCGCACGAACCGAGACCGACGACGACCGGAGGACCCATGCACGAGCCCACGCACGTCGAGCCGAGCGTCGGACCGGGTGACGCGTCGGGCGAGCAGGACCCTCCCGGGACGACCACCGTGCCGCGAGCGCGCGACCTCGTCGAGGTGGTCCCCGGCGTCTGGGTCGCGACGGCCGAGATCTGGACGACCACCTCGACCGTCGTCGTCGCTCCGGACGGCGACGTGCTGGTCGTCGACCCGGCGGTGACGGTCGCCGAGGTCGAGGGGCTCGCGGCCGCCGTGCGGGCGCGCGGCTGGCGCGTGACCGCCGGGTTCGCGACGCACCCGCACTGGGACCACGTGCTGTGGTCGCCCGCGCTCGGCGACGCACCCCGGTGGGCGACGGCCCGCGCCGTCGACGCGACGCGGGGCCGCCTGGCCACGATCCTCGCGTCGACCGAGGCGGCGGCGCCCGGCCACGACCCCGCGCTCGTCGGCGCGCTGGCCCCGCTCCCCCGGGGTGCACGGCGGGTCCCCTGGCCCGGCGCCGGCGGGACGGACCCGAGCACGGTCACCCTCGTCGAGCACGACGCCCACGCGCCGGGCCATGCCGCGCTCGTGGTGCGCACGCCGCACGGGCGCGTGCTCGTGGCGGGAGACATGCTCTCGGACGTCGAGGTGCCGCTCGTCGACACCGGATCCCGCGACCCCGTCGGGGTCTACCGCGGAGCGCTCGCCGCGCTCGAGCTCGCCGCGCGCGACGTGGACGCCCTCGTCCCGGGCCACGGGGGCCCGGCCGTCGGCCGCGCCGCGGTCGCCGCGCGCTTCGCGGCCGACCGCGCCTACCTCGACGCGCTGGACGCGGCGGTCGGGCACGCCGCGACCGCCGTGACGGATCCCCGGCTCGCCGGTTACGTCGCGGAGTGGCACGCGGACCAGCTCGCGGCGCTGCGCGCGCGCTGAGCGGCCGGGCACCCGACCCTCGGCCACCCGGCCGTGAACGCTCAGTCGTCGAGCCCGAGCTCCGCGGACCGGGAGAGCGCGGCGTCGAGCGCCTGCTCGTCGGTGACGAGGCGGTGCAGGTGCCGCGCCGCGGCGTGCAGGGCGTCGAGGTCCGAGCCGTAGACGCTCACCATGCCGCCCTCGGGGTCGAACCCGACCGCGTCCAGGACGCCGGGCTCGTCGTCGGTGAGCGCGGCCTGGAGCGCGCCGGAGAAGTCGTAGCCGGAGCCCTCGACGCCATGCTTCTCCAGGGCGCCCTGGTGCTGGTGCCACTCCGGCCCACCGGGCGAGTAGATGATGCTCCAGCCCTGCGGCAGCGTCACGAGGTGCACGGGTGCGAGCGGGTCGAAGTCCTCGGCGGTCGTCATGCGGGAACCGTAGCGGTGACCACCCACGACGCCTGCGGCGCGCGCCGTCGCACGGTCCGGTACGGGGGTCCCGGTCCGTTCACGCGAGGAACAGCCCGATCGCGAGCGTGACGACGCCCGCGGCGAGGACGACGCCCCCGACCGGGAGCAGCACGACCGCCCGGTTCGGCGCCTCGCGTCCCGCGCCCACCGCGGAGAGGAAGAACCCCGCGGGCAGGAGGATCGCCGCGACGAGCGCCCCGGTGCCGGCGAGCCACCGCCAGAAGCCGGCGAGGCTCGTCGCCTCCGCGAGCAGCAGGGTCACGAGACCCAGGATCACGAGGACGCCCGCGTGCGCGTGCCCGGCCCGGAAGAACGAGGTCTGGAAGCCCGTCGTCGGTACGCGGCGCGTGACGACCTTGACGAGGAAGGCGCCACCGGCCTCGATGCCGACGACGGTGAGGAGGACGACTCCCGCGGTGATGCGCGCGGCGTCGGTGAGCTCGAGCACGGGAACCTCCAGGGGCGCGGGGACACCCGGTCGTGCGTCACGACCGTGTTTGCGAACATCGTTATAGAACACCGTTCGCAAACGCGCGTCAAGACCCCTAGACTCGTCCCGTGGCACGACCCCGACTGCATGACGCAGCCCTGCGAGACCGCCTCCTCGACGTGACCTCACGGACGATCTCGGCGCACGGCGAGGCTGCCGTGACCGTGCGTGCCGTGGCGAAGGCGGCGGGGACGAGCCCGTCCGCCGTGTACGCGCTCTTCGGCAGCCGTGACGACCTCGTGGCCGCCGTCTCCGCCGAGGGGTTCCGACGGTTCGCCCAGCACCTCGGCGCGGTCGCCCGCACCGACGACCCGGCCGCCGACCTCGCGGCGCTCGGGGTCGCGTACCGGGGTTTCGCCCTCGCCGACCCGCACTTCTACGCCGTGATGTTCGCCCGCGGCGTCCGACCCGGTGCGGACCGACCGCGTGCCGTCGAGGAGGCGACGTTCCTCGTGCTGCGTGACGCCGTCGCGCGACTCGTGCCGGACGCGACCACCGCCGACGACGTCGCGCTCGGGCTGTGGGGCCTCGTGCACGGACTGGTCTCGCTCGAGCTCGCCGGCCTCGTCCCCGGCGACGACGCGGAGCGCGCCGCGCGCTACGGCGGGACGCTCGCCGCCGTCGGCCCCGGCCTGGTCGGGCGCCCCGGGACGTGACGGTCCCCTGTCCGGTCGCGCGGCGACGACGCGTCGGACGCCGCCGGTCAGGCCTCGACGACCACCGGGACGATCATCGGGCGCCGGCGCAGGCGGTTCGAGACCCACCGCCCGATGACGCGCCGCATGATCTGCTGGAGCTGGTGCGTGTCCGTCGCACCACCCGCGATCGCGTCCTCGAGCGCCTTGACGACCTCGGGCCGGATGTCCTCGAACACCTTGTCGTCCTCGGCGAACCCGCGCGCGAGGATCTGCGGGCCGGCGAGCACCTTGCCCGTCGCGGAGTCCACGACGGCGAAGACGGACACGAAGCCCTCCTCGCCGAGGATGCGGCGGTCCTTGAGCTCGGCGTCGGTGATCTCCCCGACGCTCGACCCGTCGACGTACACGTACCCGCACGGGACCGCGCCGACCACGGACGCCTTGCCGTCGACGAGGTCGACGACGACGCCGTCCTCGGCGAGCACGACCCGGTCCGCGGGGACGCCCGTGCGGACCGCGAGCGCCCCGTTCGCGACGAGGTGGCGGACCTCGCCGTGCACGGGCATGACGTTCTTCGGCTTGAGCACGTTGTAGCAGTAGAGGAGCTCGCCCGCGCTCGCGTGCCCGGAGACGTGCACCTTGGCGTTGCCGCCGTGCACGACGCGCGCACCGAGCCGCGTGAGCCCGTTGATGATGCGGAAGACGGCGTTCTCGTTGCCCGGGATGAGCGAGGACGCGAGGATCACCGTGTCGCCGTGGCCCACGGAGACCTTGTGGTCGCCGTTCGCCATGCGGGACAGCGCGGCCATGGGCTCGCCCTGCGATCCGGTGCACATGAGCACGGTCTCGTCGTCGCGCAGGGAGTCGACCTTCTTGAGGTCGATGAGCACGCCCTCGGGTACGTGCAGGTACCCGAGCTCGGCAGCGATGGTCATGTTGCGGACCATGGAGCGGCCGACGAGCGCGACGCGGCGCCCGTGGTGGTGCGCGGCGTTGAGGACCTGCTGCACGCGGTGCACGTGCGAGGAGAACGACGCGACGATGATGCGCTTCTCCGACGCCGCGAACACGTTGTCGAGCACCGGGCCGATCTCGACCTCGGGCGTGACGAAGCCGGGGACCTCGGCGTTGGTCGAGTCGACCATGAACAGGTCGACGCCCTGCTCGCCGAGGCGGGCGAACGCGCGCAGGTCGGTGATGCGGCCGTCGAGCGGGAGCTGGTCCATCTTGAAGTCGCCCGTGTGCAGCACGGTCCCGGCGCCGGTCGTCACGGCGACCGCGAGCGCGTCGGGGATCGAGTGGTTGACGGCGACGAACTCGCAGCGGAACACGCCGAGCTGCTCGACCTGGCCCTCCTTGACCGCGAGGGTCACGGGCGAGATGCGGTGCTCCTTGAGCTTCGCCTCGACGAACGCGAGCGTGAGCTGCGACCCGACGAGCGGGATGTCGCGGCGCAGGCGCAGCAGGTACGGGACGGCGCCGATGTGGTCCTCGTGGCCGTGCGTGAGGACGATCGCCTCGATGTCGTCCAGCCGGTCCGCGATGTAGTCGAAGTCCGGGAGGATGAGGTCGACGCCGGGCTGGTGGTCCTCGGGGAAGAGGACGCCGCAGTCGATGACGAGCAGGCGCCCGTCGTACTCGAGGACGGCCATGTTGCGGCCGACCTCCCCGAGCCCGCCGAGGGCGACGATGCGCAGCCCTCCGGTGGGGAGCTCGGGAGGCAGGGAGAGTTCGGGGTGGGGATGGCTCACGGGGCCTCCTGTCGTGGCTGAGCCGGGGGTTTCGAGGGCTCCTGCCCTCGCTAGTTCGTGGGTGCGGCGGCGCCCGCCGCGGTGCTCGCGCCGACGAGCACGCCCGCGGCGACGAGGGCGTCGCGCACGAGCGCGACGTCGTCCTCGGTCGCCGCGACGTTCGGCAGGCGCAGGAAGCGGTTGTCGGTGACGCCGAGCAGCTCGACGGCGGCCTTGGCCATGACGGCCTGGAAGCCTGAGCCGTTGAGCGCGTCGATGACGGGCGTCGTGGAGAGGAAGACCTCGAGCGCGCCCGCGTGGTCGCCCGCGTCGAAGCGGCGCACGACCTCGGCGAACGGCCGGGCCACCGCGTGCGCGGAGACGGACACGATGCCGGCGGCGCCGTGCGCCAGGAACGGCAGGAGCAGGCCGTCGTCGCCGCTGTAGAACGCGAGACCGGTCGCGGCGGCGAGCTTGGCCGCGGCGTACACGTCGCCCGTCGCGTCCTTGCTCGCGACGACGCGCTCGTGCGCCGCGAGGCGCGCGTACGTCTCGGGTGCGATCCGCACGCCCGTGCGGCCGGGGACGTCGTAGAGCATGACGGGCAGGTCGGCCGCGTCGGCGATCGCCACGACGTGGCGGTAGACGCCCTCCTGGCTCGGGCGTGAGTAGTACGGCGAGACGACGAGGAGCCCGTCCGCGCCCGCCTCGGCGGCCTGCTCGGCCATGCGCACGGCGTGGTCGGTGTCGTTGGACCCGGCGCCCGCGAGGACCGCCGCGCGGTCACCGACCGCGTCGACGACGACGCGCACGAGGTCCTGCTTCTCCGGCGCGTGCGTCGTGGGCGACTCGCCCGTGGTGCCGCTCAGCACCAGGCCGTCGTTCCCGTCGTCCACCAGCCGCTTCGCGAGCCGGGCCGCCGCCGCGAGGTCGACGGCGCCGTCGGGCGTCATCGGCGTGACCATGGCCGTGAGAACGGCGCCGAACGGGCGCGCGGGGGTGGCGGGAAGGACCATGTGCACAAACTACCGTGCGGCGCGTCCCGGCACCGCGCCCGTCCGGGTCGGTGCGCGCCCGGCAAGGACGGCCGCCCGGGTGCGGCCCCTCGGCCCGCAGGGCGATACTCGGAGCATGTCCCGCCCCGCCTCGACGTCGAACCTCTCCCCCGCGCTCGTCGCGCACGTGCCCACGGGGCTCCTCGTCGACGGGCACTGGGGACCGGCCGAGGGCGGCCGGACGTTCGAGGTCGAGGACCCGGCGACCGAGGAGTCGCTCTTCGACGTCGCCGACGCGAGCCCCGCCGACGCGCTGCGCGCGCTCGACGCCGCGCACCGGGCCGCCCCCGCGTGGCGCGCGACGCCGCCGCGCGAGCGCGGCGAGGTGCTGCGCGCCGTCCACGACCGGGTCGTCGCGCGGGCCGACGACGTCGCCGCGCTCATCACGGCCGAGTGCGGCAAGCCGCTCGCGGAGGCGCGCGCCGAGGTGCTCTACGGCGCCGACTTCCTGCGCTGGTACGGCGAGCAGGCGGTGCGCGCCGAGGGCCTCGCCCGCACGGCCCCGGCCGGGGGCAACCGCCAGCTCGTGTTCCGCCGGCCCGTCGGGCCCGCGCTGCTCGTCACGCCCTGGAACTTCCCCATCGCCATGGCGACGCGCAAGATCGGCCCGGCGCTCGCGGCCGGCTGCACCGTCGTGATCAAGCCCGCGCGGCTCACGCCGCTGACGACGGCCCTCGTGGCGGAGGTCATCAGGTCCGAGCTCGCGGACCGCGGGCTGCCGACCGGCGTCGTCAACGTCGTCCCGTCGTCGCGCGCCGCGGACGTGACGGAGCCGCTCCTCGCCGACGAGCGCCTGCGCAAGCTGTCGTTCACGGGCTCGACAGCCGTGGGCCGCACGCTGCTCGAGAAGGCCGCGCCCCAGGTGCTGCGCACGTCCATGGAGCTCGGGGGCAACGCGCCGTTCCTCGTGTTCGCCGACGCGGACCTCGACGCGGCGGTCGAGGGCGCGCTCGTCGCGAAGCTGCGCAACGCCGGGCAGTCGTGCGTGGCGGCCAACCGCTTCCTCGTGCACGACGCCGTCGCGCGCGAGTTCGCGCAGCGGCTCGCGACCGCGTTCGAGGGCCTGCGCGTCGGCCCGGGCGCGCAGGAGGGCACGCAGGTCGGCCCGCTCATCGAGACGAAAGCCGTGGACAAGGTCGCCGAGCTCGTCGACGCCGCGTCCGACGGCGGGGCGCAGGTCCTCACGGGTGCCGACCGGCCCCGGTCCACGGGGTACTTCTACGCCCCGACCGTGCTGTCCGGCGTCGACCCCGACGCGCGCGTCGTCACCGAGGAGATCTTCGGGCCCGTGGCCCCCGTGGTCGCGTTCGGCGACGACGACGAGGGGCTCGCTCTCGCCAACGCGACCGAGTACGGCCTCGCTGCCTACGCGTACACGACCTCGCTCGACCGCGCGGTGCGGGTCTCCGAGGAGGTCGAGGCCGGGATGATCGGCATCAACCGCGGCATGGTGTCCGACGCGAGCGCGCCGTTCGGCGGGCTCAAGCAGTCCGGTCTCGGCCGCGAGGGCGGCGAGGCAGGGCTCGAGGAGTACCTCGAGACCGTGTACGTCGCGCTCTGAGCCGGCTCTGAGTCGGCTCTGAGTCGGCTCTGGCCCGCGCACGCCGTCGTCGGGCACGACGCCACGCTGCCACCCGGCGTTGGTAGCCTGACGCCCCCGGTGACGACCGGTGCCCGGCGGAGCCTCGCGCCGGACCGGACGTCCCGGTCAGCGGTCCACGCCCGTCGTCCCCGACTCCCGGAGAGCCCACGCCCGTGCCCTCGTCGCCCACGCTGACCACCAGCGCGAACCTCCCCTCCCCCAGCGCCCGCGTCACGACCGTCGGGTACATGATCTTCGCGTCCCGCTGGCTCCAGGCACCCCTGTACTTCGGCCTCATCGTGGCCCAGGTCGTGTACGTGTGGCAGTTCCTCAAGGAGCTGTGGCACCTCATCGTCGGCGGGTTCACGGGCGAGCACACGGTCGAGGACCCCGAGACCCACGAGATGGTCGCCCACGCCTTCGGCGCGGAGGAGATCATGCTCGCCGTCCTGGGGCTCGTCGACGTCGTCATGATCTCCAACCTGCTCATCATGGTCATCGTCGGCGGCTACGAGACGTTCGTGTCGCGCATCCGTCTCGACGACCACCCCGACCAGCCGGAGTGGCTCAGCCACGTCAACGCGAACGTCCTCAAGACGAAGCTCGCGATGTCGATCATCGGCATCTCGTCGATCCACCTGCTGCGCACGTTCATCGACAGCCAGAACTACACGCCCAGCCAGATGATGTGGCAGACGATCATCCACCTGGCCTTCGTGGTCTCCGCGCTCGCGCTCGCGGCCATCGACCGCATGTCCCTCACCGCGCACCAGCGCGCCGCCAACGCCGCCGCGGCGGGCGAGGGCCCGGCCGACCCGCACGCATGACCCGGCCCGACGACGTCCCACGCCCCGACGCCGAGCCCGACGCCCCCGCGTCGCTCGACGCCGAGGTGGAAGACGCCGTCGAGCATGCCGTCGAGGACGAGGTCCGCGCGGCGGTCCGCCAGGCCGTCTCGGTGTCCGTCGCGACGGGCCTGTACGGCATCTCGTTCGGGGCGCTGTCCGTGGTCGCGGGCCTCGACGTCGCGCAGACCATGGCACTGAGCCTGCTCATGTTCTCGGGCGGGTCGCAGTTCGCGCTCATCGGCGTGGTCGGCGCGGGCGGGGCGCCAGGTGCCGCGATCGCCACCGCGGGCTTCCTCGGGGTGCGCAACGCCCTGTACGGGGCGCAGCTCGGGCCCCTGCTCGCGCTGCGGTCGTGGCACAAGGTCGTCGCGGCGCAGTTCACCATCGACGAGTCGACGGCGGTCGCGACCGCCCAGCGCTCGCGCCGCGCCGTCCGAGCCGGGTTCTGGTGGACCGGCGTCGGCATCTTCGTGCTCTGGAACGCCATGACCCTCGTCGGGGCGCTCGCGGGCGACGCGCTCGGCGACCCGCGCGCGTGGGGGCTCGACGCCGCCGCGGCCGCCGCGTTCCTGGCCCTCCTGTGGCCCCGCCTCGCGGCGCGGGCGATGCAGCTCGCCGCCGCGGCGGCGGTCGTCGTCGCGGCCGCGCTCATCCCTGTCGCGCCGGGAGGCGTCCCGGTGCTGGCCGCCGCCGCGGTGGCGATCGTCATCGGGCAGGTGGACGCGCGACGTCGGAGGGCGCCCGGGCGACCGGCGCCGGACACGGACCAGCACCCCGGGAAGGAGTCGTCATGACGTCCGCGACCGTATGGGTCGTCGTGCTCGCCGCCTCGGCGGTGTGCTTCGCGCTCAAGCTCGCCGGGCACCTCGTGCCCGAGCACTGGCTCGCCGACGAGCGCGTCGCCCGCACGGCCGCGCTCGTGACCGCGGCGCTCCTCGCCGCGCTCGTCACGGTGCAGACGGTCGGCGACGGGCAGGCGCTCGTCGTCGACGCCCGCCTGCCCGCCCTCGGCGTCGCCGCCGTCGCGCTCGCCCTGCGCGCGCCGTTCATCGTCGTCGTGGTGCTCGCCGCGGCCACGGCCGCGGGGCTGCGCGCCCTCGGCTGGGGCTGAGGCCGTCCGCGCCGCACCCGAGGTCTCGTAGGGTGAACCCGTGAGCCTCTTCCGCGAGACCGCCGACGTCTCCGTCCGCCCTGCCGTGCCCGGCGACGACGTCGCGATGACCGCGATCCAGGTCGGCGCCTGGCGGTCCTCGCACTCCGAGGTCCTCGGCGACGACGTGCTCGACGCGCTCGACACCGTCCGGATGCGCGAGCAGTGGGCAGCCGCCGTCTCGTCGCCGCCCGGACCGGGTTTCGGCGTCCTCGTCGCGTGCGCGGGCGCCGACGTCGTCGGGTTCGCCGCCGTGTCCCCCGGGCAGGTCCTCGCGCTCGAGGTCGACCCGCGGCACCAGCGCGGCGGGCACGGGTCGCGCCTGCTCGCCGCCGCGGTCGACCGGCTGCGCCGGGACGGCGCGGAGGAGGTCGTCACGTGGGTGCTCGACGGCGACACCGCGCGCGAGACGTTCCTCGCCGGCGCCGGCCTCGGCCCGGACGGACGGGCCCGGACGCTCGCGACCGGCGTGCGCGACGTCGTCGAGCACCGGTGGAGCGCCGAGATCTGACCCCGTGCGACCGTTCGACACGCAGCCGTGACACCGCCGTGACCCGCTCGCGCACCTGACCTGCGAGGATCGACCGCCATGGGCATCCTCACCGACTACTTCTCCGCCGCCGACGACGCGCAGGCCGGGAGCGCGGCCCGTACGGGCCCCAGCAGCCCCGACCCGCTGACGAACCAACCGGTGTTCCCCACGGTCGAGCTCAAGGGGATCGACCCGTTCGTCGTGCTGGGCACGCTCGCGGGCCTGCTCACCGACCGACCGTACGCCGAGGCCAAGACCGACCCCCGGCACGGCTCGCTCGTCGCGACCGCCGGTGACGAGGGGCCGTGGGTCGTGGCGGTCACCGACGCGCTCGTGACCGCGCTCGCCGCGACGACCCCGACCGCCCTCGACGCCGTCGCGGTCCGCTGGGCCGCCACCGAGGAGCTCGAGGGGTCGGACCCCGCCGACCTCGCCGACGCGCTGCGACGACTCTCCGAGCTGTGCGTCCGCGCAGACGACGCGGGCCACCGGCTCTACTGCTGGACCAGCCTCTGACCTGCCGAATTGATCCACCGGGCGTGAGGTCGTCCGCGAGGCGGGCTACGTCGTGCGGGGTGGAACGCCCTGTCAGCGACGGGAACGGTAGAGCGCCGCGGCCTTGCGCAGCGCCTCGCGCGCGCGACGGCGGTCGCGCGCGGCGTCGTACGCGAAGGCGAGGTGGTACCAGGCCTCCCAGCTCTGCGGGTCGGCGTCGACCGCGTCGCGGTACGGGCCGAACGCGGCGTCGGCGGCATCCCGGTCGATCCGGCCGCCGGGCGAGCGCGGCAGGTCGTCGACCGGCAGCCGACCCTGGGCGGCGAGGTCGTCCGCCATGCGCTGGACGGTGCCGGCGAGCAGGAACTCGCGCCCGACCAGACCGACCACGAGCAGGGGCAGCACGAGCACGCCCGCACCGATCACCATCGCCACCGGCTCGCCCGTGCCGATCAGAGCCGCGGCACGCCCCGCCACCTGCCACACGTACAGTGCGAGCAGGAGCGTGACGAGCACCGCGCCGACTATCGCCTTCCAGGGCCGGGCGGCGCGTGACCGTCCGGCGGTTCCGTCGGCACCGCCGTCCTCGCCGTGGCCGTCGGCGTCCGGGCCGGCGGGGCCGTCGGGCGCGCTCACGCCAGGTCCAGCACGTTCTCGAGGCCGACGGTCAGTCCCGGCCTCCCCACGACCTCGCGGACGGCGAGCAGGACGCCCGGCATGAAGGAGACCCGGTCGAACGAGTCCTGCCGGATGACGAGCTGCTCGCCCGCGTTGCCGAACAGGATCTCCTCGTGCGCGACGAGGCCGCGCAGGCGCACCGCGTGGACGCGCACGCCGTCGACGTCGGCGCCACGCGCCTCCCACCCCGTCTCCGTCGCGTCGGGTCCGGGCCCGAGGCCCGCGTCGGCGCGCGCCGCGGCGATCGCCGCCGCGGTGTGGCGCGCGGTGCCGGACGGCGCGTCGACCTTGTCCGGGTGGTGGAGCTCGATCACCTCGGCCGACTCGAAGTACCGCGCGGCCTTGGCGGCGAACGTCATCGCGAGGACGGCGGACAGGCCGAAGTTGGGCGCGATGAGCACGCCGAGCCCGGGTGCGCCGGCCGCGGCGGCGCGCCCGAGGTGCGCGACGACGCGCCCGCGGCTCTCGTCCGTCCAGCCCGTGGTCCCGACGACCGCGTGCACGCCCGCGTCGATCAGCGCGTGGACGTTCGCCTCGGTCGCGGACGGGATCGTGAAGTCGACGGCGACGTCAGCGCCGCCCAGGGTCGCGGCCGTGACCTCGTCGCCCGCGTCCAGGCGCGCGACGAGCTCGAGGTCCGCGGCGCCCTCGACGGCCGCGCAGACGGTCGCGCCCATGCGCCCGGCGGCGCCCAGGACGGCGACTCGCAGCGGGCGACCGGGCTCCTCGCCGGGGGCGGTCGGGGCGGGATCGGGCGCGGGGATGTTCTGCTCGCTCACGCCCGTCACCCTATCGCCGGTGCGCAGGCCGACCGGTGCGTCGTCCGCCGCACACCGCTGGTCGGCCCACGCACGGCGTCCGGTCCGCAGCAGCACGACGGCGGCCGCCCTCCGTGAGGAGGACGGCCGCCGCGAGACTCCGTGGGAGGCGAGGGATCAGCCGCCGAACGGTCCGACGCGCACGACGGACCGCGGCCGCGAGGCGAGCTCGCCGGCCAGCTTCTGCACGTCGTCGGCCGTGACCGAACGGATCGCGTCGAGCGACTCCTCGACGCTCAGGAGCTCGCCGTAGACGAGCTCGGCCTTGCCGAGCCGGCTCATGCGCGAGCCGGAGTCCTCGAGCCCGAGGACCATGCCGCCGGAGAGCTGGCCGATGCTGCGGTCGAGCTCGGCGCCGGTGATGCCCGCGTCCGCGAGGCGGTCGAGCTCGGAGTGGAGCAGGGCGGTGACCTCGTCGACCTTCGACGGCGCGCACCCGGCGTAGAGGCCGAACGTGCCGATGCCGCCGTGACCCGACGCGAACGAGTACGTCGAGTACGCGAGGCCGCGCTTCTCGCGGATCTCCTGGAACAGGCGCGAGCTCATGCCGCCGCCCAGCACCGCGCTGAGCACGGACAGCGTGAAGCGACGGTCGTCGGTCGCCGACAGTCCCGTGCCGCCGATGACGACGTTCGCCTGCTCGACGGCCCGGTGGACCGACAGCTCGACACCCGTCGTCCCGACGCCCGCGAGGGCGGGGTCGGCGGGGTCACGTCGCGCCCGCGGCGCGGCGGCCGCGTCGAGCGACCAGCCGCCGTCGTGCAGCGCCTGGCCCACCTGCGCGACGAGCACGTCGTGGTCGACGCCGCCCGCCGCCGCGACGACGAGCGTCTCGGGGCGGTAGTGCCACCGGTAGTGCTCCCAGACCGCGTCGCGCGGGACCGCGTTGATCGTGTCCGGGGTGCCGCCGATGGGTCGGCCGAGCGCGTGCCCGCCGAGCACCGCGGACGCGAACTCCTCGTGCACGACGTCCGAGGGGTCGTCGTCGTTCATCGCGAGCTCTTCGAGGATCACGCCGCGCTCGGTCTCGAGCTCGTCGGGGTCCAGGCGCGCGGACGTCACCATGTCGGCGACGACGTCGACCGCCATGGGCAGGTCGGCGTCGAGCACGCGCGCGTAGTAGCACGTGTGCTCCTTGCCGGTCGCGGCGTTGGCCTCGCCGCCGACGGCGTCGAACGCCTCGGCGATGTCCATCGCCGAGCGGCGCGCGGTGCCCTTGAACAGCAGGTGCTCGAGGAAGTGCGTCGAGCCGAAGTGGCCGTCGGTCTCGTCGCGCGAGCCGACGCCGACCCACGCGCCCATCGTCGCCGAGCGCAGGCCCGGCATCGACTCGGTGAGCACGCGGACCCCGCCGGGCAGGACGGAGCGACGGATCGTCGCGCCGTCCTGCCCGGCGGTCAGCTCGGCCCCGGCGTCACCCGCCGGGACGAGCGGAAGGTCCCAGGGCACGTCAGGCGTCCGCGCCCTCGGTCGCGGGAGCGTCGGCCGGAGCCTCCTCCTCGACCACGGCGTGCAGCGAGAGCTTGCCGCGCGGGTCGATCTCGCCGATCTCGACCTGAACCTTCTGGCCGATGGACAGCACGTCCTCGACGTTCTCGACGCGCTTGCCGCCCACGAGCTTGCGGATCTGGCTGATGTGCAGCAGACCGTCCTTGCCCGGGGAGAGCGAGATGAACGCGCCGAACGACGTCGTCTTGACGACCGTGCCGACGAAGCGCTCGCCGATCTCCGGGACGTGCGGGTTGGCGATCGCGTTGATCGCCGCGCGGGCGGCCTCGGCCGACGGGCCGTCGGTGGCGCCGATGTACACGGTGCCGTCGTCCTCGATGGAGATGTCCGCGCCCGTCTCCTCCTGGATCTGGTTGATCATCTTGCCCTTGGGGCCGATGACCTCGCCGATCTTGTCGACCGGCACCTTCACGGAGATGACGCGCGGGGCGTTCGGGGACATCTCGTCGGGCACGTCGATGGCCTCGGCGAGCACGTCGAGGATCGTCAGGCGCGCGTCGCGCGCCTGGGTCAGCGCACCGGCGAGCACCGAGGCGGGGATGCCGTCGAGCTTGGTGTCGAGCTGGATGGCCGTGACGAACTCGCGGGTACCGGCGACCTTGAAGTCCATGTCGCCGAACGCGTCCTCGGCACCGAGGATGTCGGTGAGCGCGGCGTAGCGCGTCTCACCGTCCACGGTGTCGGAGATGAGGCCCATCGCGATGCCCGCGACGGGGGCGCGCAGCGGCACGCCGGCGTTGAGGAGCGAGAGCGTCGAGGCGCACACGGAGCCCATGGACGTCGAGCCGTTGGAGCCGAGGGCCTCGGACACCTGACGGATCGCGTACGGGAACTCCTCGCGGCTCGGGAGCACCGGCACGAGCGCGCGCTCCGCGAGCGCACCGTGGCCGATCTCGCGGCGCTTCGGGCTGCCCACGCGGCCGGTCTCACCGGTCGAGTAGGGCGGGAAGTTGTAGTTGTGCATGTAGCGCTTGCGCGTCTCCGGACCGAGCGAGTCGATCTGCTGCTCCATGCGGAGCATGTTCAGCGTGGTGACGCCCATGATCTGGGTCTCGCCACGCTCGAAGAGCGCGGAGCCGTGCACGCGCGGGAGCACCTCGACCTCGGCCGAGAGCGTGCGGATGTCCGCGAGCCCACGGCCGTCGATACGCACGCCCTCGGTGAGGACGCGCTGGCGCACGAGCTTCTTCTGGAGCGAGCGGTACGCGGCGGAGAGCTCCTTCTCGCGGCCGTCGAACCCGGCCTGGAGCTTGCCGACCATCTCGTTCTTGATCTCGTCGAGACGGTTCTCGCGGTCCTGCTTGTCCGCGATGGCGAGCGCCGCGCGCAGGTCGGTGGAGACCTCGGCCTCGACCGCGGCGAACGCGTCGTCCTGGTAGTCCAGGAAGACCGGGTACTCCTTGACCGGCTTCGCGGCCTGGGCGGCGAGCGCCGACTGCGCGTCGCACAGCGCCTTGATGAACGGCTTGGCCGCCTCGATGCCCTCGGCGACGACCTCCTCGGTCGGCGCGCCGACGCCCTCGTCCTTGACGAGGCCCCAGGCACCGTCGGTGGCCTCGGCCTCGATCATCGCGATCGCGACGTCGTCACCGACGACGCGCCCGGCCACGACCATGTCGAAGACCGCGCGCTCCTTGTCGGAGTACTTGGGGAACGCGACCCACTGGCCGTCGACGAGCGCGATGCGGACCGCGCCGACCGGGCCGGAGAAGGGCAGGCCGGAGATCTGCGTCGACGCCGAGGCGGCGTTGATCGCGAGCGTGTCGTACGCGTCGTCCGGGTGGAGCGCGAGGACCGTGATGACGACCTGGACCTCGTTGCGCAGGCCCTTGACGAACAGCGGGCGCAGCGGGCGGTCGATGAGGCGGCACGCGAGGATCGCGTCCGTCGAGGGGCGACCCTCGCGGCGGAAGAACGAGCCGGGGATGCGGCCCGCGGCGTACATGCGCTCCTCGACGTCCACCGTCAGCGGGAAGAAGTCGAACTGGTCCTTGGGGTGCTTGCCGGCCGTGGTGGCCGACAGGAGCATG
This sequence comes from Cellulosimicrobium protaetiae, assembly GCF_009708005.2. Lineage (NCBI taxonomy): Bacteria > Bacillati > Actinomycetota > Actinomycetes > Micrococcales > Promicromonosporaceae > Cellulosimicrobium > Cellulosimicrobium protaetiae. The sequence continues at coordinate 3,200,721 of NZ_CP052757.1, forward strand.
GTCTCGTCGTCGAGGTACGCGGCGACGGAGCCGGCGGCCTGACGGGCGAGGCGCCCGGTCTCGAACCGGACGGTGCGGGTGCCGAAGCGACCGTTGTCGATCGTGGCCTCGGCGAACTGGATCTCGGGACCCTCCACGGGTGCCCTCCCTTTCTCGAAGCGCCGCCCGGGTAGCCCTGTCGAGGGTTCCGGTCCGTGCCCCGGCGCGCGTGGCGCAGGGGCTCCGGTCGCACTCGACGCTCGGCGGTCTTCGATCGAGGTCCACGGCGGTTCCCGCACGGCCCCGTCCGAGACGGGACCGCGGGGGTCCGTGAGCCACTACCGAGGACCGAACGAGAGGCCGGCGGCGCGGTGTGGGTGGTGTCGGCTGCAGGTGTCAGCCGTGGTGTGACAGGTACATCACACCAGACCAGCCCGGTCCCCGCAGGGACCGGGCTGGCGGTGTCGTGTCAGCGACGCAGACCGAGGCGCTCGATGAGGCTGCGGTAGCGGTTGATGTCGACCTTCTGCAGGTAGCCGAGCAGGCGACGGCGCTGGCCGACGAGGAGGAGCAGACCACGACGGCTGTGGTGGTCGTGCTTGTGCTCCTTGAGGTGCTCGGTGAGGTCCTTGATGCGCTGCGTGAGGAGCGCGACCTGGACCTCGGGCGAACCGGTGTCGCCCTCGCTCGTCGCGTACTCGGTCATGATGCGCTGCTTCGTGGCAGTGTCGAGCGGCACGGTTCTCCTTCGGGTTCGTTGCGCGGCGCGCCGGGACGATGCTCCCGGGCTCTCTGGGTCCGCGGCCGGTCAGACGGCGCATCCATCTTACCAGGTGGACGCGCCGCCTCGTCCGGCCGCGATCCGCGCGACTCCCGGATCCCGTGCGCTCGCGGCCGCCGGGCGTCAGGGGGCGCCGTCGTGCCCCGCCGTCCCGTCGGCGCGGAACCGCCCCGCCGCGTCCGGCAGCACCCCGGCGAACCGGAGCAGGTCCGGGAGCGTGAGGACGAGCGAGCCGTCCTCGAAGTGCACCCCCTGCGCGGGCGTCCAGTGGTTGCTCGCCCGGACGTAGGACGTGTCGTCCTGGCGGAGCAGGTAGACGAACGTCTCGGCGAGCACGCGGCTGCCGACCTCGCCCAGGAAGCTCCCGTCGCCCTGAAGCTCGGCCTCCTTGAGGACGTAGTACCACAGCGGGGTGCCGCCGTGGTCGCCGTCCCGCAGGGTCGCGAGCGCCTGCTTCACGTCCTCCCCGGCGCGGTCCTCGAGCTGGGCCGGGGTGAGCGGCGTGACGCCGAGAGACGTCGCGACGGCCTCGCCGGTGGGCAGCGCGAGCATGTACCCGCGCAGCAGGTTGCGTTGCGCGAGCTGCCTCTGCAGCGCGCTGGCGACGAGCTGAGCCTGCGTGTGCGCGGGCGGCTCGGGCGGCAGCGCACCCTCCTTGACCAGGTCGCCGAGGCTCGGCGCGAGGAAGGTGTCGATCTTCTCCGCGGCCCGGAACGGCGAGGGATCGCCCTTGTCGACGAACCGGGCCCACTCGATCGGCCAGTTCGACGGCAGCGCGGGATTGCCCGCCGGCCCGGGGCGCAGGCTGCCGCCGTTCCCCGTGAACTCGAAGAGCTGGACGAGGCTCGCGTTCCGGGGCGGCGGGCCGGTGAAGTTGACGTTGTAGTCGTACGTGTCCCGGATCATCGAGTGGCCGAACCGGAACGCCGCGACGGCGAACTCGAGCGGCATCGAGACCGGGTAGCGGGGCCGGAAGAACGACGTGTCGCGCAGGAGCGTCGCGTCCAGGACGCCCGGCTTGGTGAGCGTACGCAGGTAGTCGTTGACCACGAGCCACTGGTAGTGCCAGCGCACGAGCTGGCTCGCACGCTCGAAGACACCGCGTTCCCCGCCGGTGTGGCGCGTCCACGGATCGAACTCGTCCACCCAGTCCACGACGGCGTTGTGGAACCGGATCATCGCGAGGTGGAACTGGGCCACGACGAGGTTCTCGTCGTTGCGCCCGTCCGGGACGAGCGGCGCGCCCTGCGCGTCGCGCGGCAGGTCGCGCTGCGCGTCGCCGCCTGGCTCGACGAGGGAGAACGACGGGCCTCCCGGGATCACGAGCGCCTCGGTCGAGATGCGCCCGAGGCGGAGCTTGGCGGACCCCGGGACGTAGGACGCCTCGCTGCGCGTGGACCCGAGGCCCGGCTCCCCCTCGAACACGGGCCCGCTGCCGTACAGCGAGTCGAGGTTGAGCGCGGGGTGGCGCCCGTTGTGGAGCGAGCGCACCACGACCCGTGGTGCGAACACCTGGAACGGATCGGCGTCGACGTCGCCGAGCGCCTGGTCCCCGTCGCGGCCGGACGTGGTGTCCGGGCCGTTCGTGTTGAGCGTGATGTCGTGGTCGATGAACTGGCCCCAGTACGTGTACACCGCCGGGACGTTCGAGTTGAGGTCGCGCGGGGGCTGTCCCTGCGGCACGACCGGCCGGGCCACCATCGAGGCCCCGAGCGCCTTCAGGGCCTCCACGGTGCTCGCGGTCGCGCCGTCGTCCACCGGCAGGTGGAACGCGGGGAAGCTCTCCGCGAGCTCCGGGAACAGGTAGTCGAACGCGGTCGTGGAGTCGTAGCGGTGCAGTGCGTGGTCCCGGGCGACCGCGGCCTCGGCCGCGGGCAGGAGCGGGGCGTTCGACTCCGCGGGGTCCACGACCGCGTCGGTGGCGGGCCCGTCGGGCGCGACGGCCGATCCGTGGCCGACGCTGCGGACCGTCCGTCCGATCGGGGTGGACGCCTGGTCGACCGCGTCGGGAGCGACGTCGTCGACCACCGTCTCGGCGACGGTCCCGGCGCCGGGTGCCGCCGTGTGCTGCTGAGCCTCCATGGCTCTGCCTCTCTGTGGGAGGTCGTCGTGCGGCCGCCGCGGCGGACCGCCGAGCGCTCCCGCGGGCGCGAGCGCTCGCGCGGGGGCGTGTGCGACCGCCCCCTGGACTGCGGCCCGGGGATCGTGCGGCCGCGACGGACGCCGTGCACGACGGCGCCGCTCACCCGGAGGGAGGGGCGCCGGCCGGTCCCGTGACACCCGGTCGCCCCAGGACGTCGGGACGGGCCCGGCGCCGGTCACCCGCGCAGGAGGCCGCGGCGCCGCGCCTCGGCGACCGCGGCCGTGCGCGAGGGCGCGCCGAGCTTGTCGTAGACGTGGACGAGGTGGGTCTTCACGGTCGCGCGGGACAGGAACAGCTCGCGGGCGATCTCGTCGTTGGTGCGTCCCTCGGCGACGAGCGCGAGCACCTCGAGCTCGCGCGCGGTGAGCGCCGTGCCGGGGCTGCGCAGGCGGCCGAGGAGCCGTCGCTGGACCGCGGGGCCGAGCGCGACCTCGCCCGCAGCGGCGGCACGCACGGCGGCCACGAGCTCGTGCGTCGGGGCGTCCTTGAGGAGGTAGCCGCGCGCGCCCGCCTCGACCGCCGCGAGGATGTCGGCGTCGGCGTCGTACGTCGTCACGACGAGCACGGCCGGGCCGTCGGTCGCGACGATCTCCCGGACCGCGTCGACACCCCCGAGCCGACCCGGGCCGAACTGCAGGTCGAGCAGCACGACGTCGGCGCGCAGCCCGGCGCGAAGGCGCGCGAGGAGCTCCTCGGCCGAGCCGACCTCGGCGACGACGCGCACGTCCGGCTCGGCCTCGAGCACCGCGCGCAGGCCCGTGCGCACGACCGGGTGGTCGTCCGCGAGCACGACGTCGACGCTCGGACCGGTCATCGCCCCTCCTCGTCCTCGGCGCGCGCGAGCGGCACCCAGGCAGCGACCGCCGTGCCCGCGCCCGGCGCGGACTCCACGGACAGCGTGCCGCCGAGCTCCGCGAGCCGCGCGCGCATGGCCACGAGACCGAACCCACCCACGGTCCCGCCCGGCCCGTCCTCGGCCGGCTCGGCGAGACCGTCCGGGTCGAAGCCGCGACCGTCGTCGACCACGTCCAGGGCCACCGCCTCCTCCCCCGGCGCCGCGCCCGCCAGAAAGCTCAGCGTGACCGCGGCGCGCGACGCGTCCGCGTGCCGCTCGACGTTGGCGAGCGCGGACTGGGCGACGCGCAGCAGCGCGGTCTCGACGTCCGTCGGCAGCGGCACGGGGTCGCCGCTCACCTGCACGACGACCTCCGGGCCGGCGCCGGTGGCGCGCCCCGAGGTGCGGGCCGCGACCCGGCGCAGCGCGTCGACGAGGTTCGACGACGCGAGGTCGGCGGGCGCCAGCGCGCGCACGACGCGGCGTGCCTCGGCGAGGTTGTGCCGCGCGACCTCCCGCGTCTGCTCGACGTACCCGCGCGCGGTGCCGACATCGCCGGCGTCGAGCGCGGTCCGGGCGGCGCGCAGGAGCAGCTCGGCCGAGGAGAACCCCTGGGCGAGCGTGTCGTGGATCTCGCGCGCGAGGCGTTCGCGCTCGCCCGCGACCGCCCGCTCACGCTCGGACGTGGCGAGCTCGTCGCGCGTGCGGACGAGCTCGTCCAGGGTCCGCTGGCGCTCCTGCGACTCGCGCACGACCGCCTCGAGCGCGAGCACGACGACGACCGCGACCGCCCCGCCGATCGCGGGGCCGAGCACGAACGGCACCGCGACGCTCTCCGTGGCGGCCCACATGACCGCGACCACGAGGAGCACGACCGCGGCGACCGCGACCGGGCCGCGGCGCGGACCGAGCACGTGCATCGCGACGAACATCAGGGGGAACGCGACCCACACCGCCGTGACGGAGACCAGGCACAGCGCGACCCACAGCACGACGAGCCCGGTCACCCACGCACCCGCGGGCCACCACGCGCCGCGGGGCGCCCGCACGTCGTCCGGGAGCGGCAGGCGGCGTCGGCCCAGGACGTAGAGCGCGAGCAGCGCGGCACCCACCCCGAGGGCGACGACGGCGCGCACCGTGCCGCTGGTCAGGGCGACGGCGAGGGAGAGCGCGAGCAGGCCGACGAGGAGGACGTCGAGGCCCCGCCGCAGCCACCGGGTGGCCGCCGGCACGACGCGTGCGCCGTGCCCGCCGGGCACGGCGACAGGGGTCGGGGGCGCGGCCGGGGTCACGCCGTCACCCTAGCGACGCCGCCCCCGGCCGGCATCGTCCGAACGGTCGATGCGCGGCTCCACCCCGCGGCGAGGCAGGACCGACCGCGGTGGCGATCCGGGACGGACCGCGCCGCGGGACCGTGGACGGGAGACGTCGACGGGTGCGTCGACGGAGCGTCGACGGGAGACCGGGACGCCGTCCGCCCGCACCCGCCCGTCTGCCCCTGCCACCCGACACCTCGGAGGTCGTCCCCGTGTTCCTCGCCCTGCGCGACCTGCGCCACGCCCGTGGTCGCTTCGCGCTCATGATCGCGGTCGTCGCGCTCATCACGTTCCTCGTCGCGTTCCTCGCGGCCCTCACCGCCGGCCTCGGCCGCGCGAGCACGTCCGCCGTGACCGGCCTGCCCGTGGACCGGGTCGCGTTCTCGCCCCCGGCCGAGGGCGCCTCGCCGACCTTCACCGAGTCCGAGGTCACCGCCGCGCAGCAGGAGGCCTGGACCGACCTCCCCGGCGTGCGGGCCGCGGAGCCGCTCGGCGTCGCGACCGTGCGCGCGTCCGGCGAGAGCACCGCCGCCGTCACCGCGTTCGGCGTCCGACCGGGATCGGGCCTGGTGCCGGGGGCGGGTGGCGGGGACGCCGACGTCTCCGCCGGGACGGTCGTGCTCTCGCGCGGCGCCGCCGACGCCCTGGGCGCGGACGTCGGCGACCGGGTCGGCGCCGGCCCGCTCGACCTGCGCGTCGCCGCGGTCGCGGACGTCGAGGCCGACTTCGCCCACACGCCCGTCGTGTGGGTCTCCCTCGACGACTGGCAGGCGGTCGGCGCGCGCGGCGGCACCGCTGCGGGCGACGCGCAGGAGGGCCCGACCGCGACCGTCGTCGCGCTCCGGTTCGGCGACGACCCGCCGTCGGCGGACGCGCTCGTCGCGACCGACGCGGAGGTCGGGACGGTCACCGCGACGCCGCGCGAGGCGCGCTCGGCCATCTCCTCGTTCACCGCCGAGAACCTCTCGCTGACGCTCATGCAGGTGTTCCTCCTCGCCATCTCCGCGCTCGTCGTCGGCGCCTTCTTCACCGTCTGGACCATCCAGCGCGCGGGCGACGTCGCCGTGCTGCGCGCGCTCGGTGCCTCGACGCGCTACCTCCTGCGCGACGCGATCGGGCAGGCGGGCGTCGTGCTCGCCGTCGGCGTCGGGCTGGGCACGGCGCTCGCGACCGGGGCGGGGCTGCTCGCCGCGCGAGTCATGCCCGTCGTCGTCGACCTCTCGACCACGCTCGCCCCCGCCGTCGTGCTCGTCGCGCTCGGCGGGATCGGGGCGGTGCTCGCGGTGACGCGTGTCGCGCGCGTGGACCCGCACGCCGCCCTCGCCGCGCGCTGACCCGGCGTCCCGCTCCCCTCGCCCCCGACCGTCGCCGACATCCCCGCACCCGACCCGAGAACCCAGGAGCTCCCCGTGGACCTCATGCTCGACCGCATCCGCCTCGCCTACCCCGACGGCGACGGCGTCCTCGTCGCCGTGGACGACGTCTCGCTCACCGTGCCCTCGGGCACCACGACGGCGCTCCTCGGCCCGTCCGGAGCCGGCAAGTCCAGCCTGCTCGCCGTCGCCGCGACCCTCACCCCGCCCACGTCGGGAGTCGTGCGGGTCGGCGAGGACGTCGTCGCCGCGCCGCTCTCCGGACCCGGCGCCCCGGCGACGGGTCGCGGGGCCCGCCGTCGGGCGCGACGGGCGGCCGACCGGGCGGCCGCCCTGCGCCGCGAGCGCATCGGGATCGTGTTCCAGCAGCCGCAGCTCGTGGCCTCCCTCACCGTGCTGGAGCAGCTCGAGCTCATGAGCCACCTGCGGGGCCGACCCGCGGCGTCGCGCCGCGCGCACGCGCTCGCCCTGCTCGACGCGGTCGGGGTCGCCGACCGCGCGGACCGCCGCCCGGAGCACCTCTCGGGCGGTCAGCGCCAGCGGGTCGCGATCGCGCGCGCGCTCATGAACGACCCCGAGGTGCTCCTCGTCGACGAGCCCACCTCCGCGCTCGACCACGAGCGCGGCGTGCAGGTCGTCGAGCTCGTGGTGCGGCTCGCGCGCGAGCTCGACGCCGCGACGCTGCTCGTCACGCACGACGAGGCGACGCTCGACCCCGTCGACGCGCGCGTGCACATGGCGGACGGGCGCCTCGTCGCGGCCCCGGCACCCGCCCGGGTCTGAGGTCGCAGGCCTGACGCGCCGGGCGAGGGCTCAGGTCCCGACGGCGGAGCGGCGCCCGTCAGCGTGCCGCGCGCACGTGGGTCGCGACCGCGAGCGCCACCACGGCCACGAGCGCCTGGGCGAGGACGGCTCCCCAGCCCGCGGTGCCCACGAGCAGCGCGACACCGAGGGGGACGGCGCCGAGGACCGCGACGTCCGGGCCCTTGCGCAGCACGGCGGCAGCCCCCGTGGGCACGCCGCCCGCGGGGGTCGCGAGGAGCGGGCCGCCCCAGTTCGGCGGCTCGCGGTAGGCGCTGCGCACGGCGGCGGCTCCCTGCACGACGGCCGTGAGCGTCGCGAGCGCCGCCCAGCGCGCGTCGCCCGACGCGACGACGAGCGGCGCCGACCCGGCGAGGAGGCACACGGCCGCCGTGAGCGTCGGGACGACGGCGCGCGCGAGCCGGGTCCAGCGCGCGGCGAGCGGCACGAGGGTGTCGACGACGGGCGCCATCTCCGCGGTGCGCGCGCCCTCCGCCCCGAGCACGGCCGCGCCGAGCCCCACCGCGACCAGCACGGCGAAGAGACCGAACCCGGACCCGAGGCCGGGGACCTGCTGCGCGACGACCGTCAGCGCCCCGAGCCCGACGAGCTGCGCGAGGGCGGACGGGCTGCGCCCGAGGAGCACGAGGTCGGCCGCGACGACCGCGCCGAACGCCCCGCGCACCGCGCGGAACCGGTGCGGTCGTCGCACGCGCACCCGCGCCGCCCCGGCGCGGCGCAGCGCGCGGCCGAGGTCGCGCGTGTCGAACGAGAGCACCGCGCCGCCCACCTGGTCCGCGACGGAGCTCTGCGCGCGCAGGACCGTCGCGCCGAGCGACTCCAGGTCCCGCCACCAGCGGAGCACGAGCACCGCGGCCACCGCGAGGAGCCCGAGCGCGACCAGCGGTGGAGCGGCGAGAGCGGGCAGCCCGGAGCGTCCCGCGACGACGAGGGCGAGGCCCGCGACCGGCACGGCCGCGACGGCCACGTCGCTCGCGCGAGCGAGGGCGCCGGACGCGCGCGGGGACGGCTGCACGAGACCCGCGACCGCCACGAGCAGGAGGCCGAGCGCGCCGCCCGTGAGCGCGGCGCGCAGCGCGGGAGCGACGTCGAGCCCCGCGGCGACGGACACCGCGGCGGTGCCGACCGCGCCCAGGACGCCACCCAGCAGCACGGCCCGGACGAACGACGGCGAGACCAGCCCGCGCCGGTCCGCGGGCGTCGGGACCCACCAGCGCACCCCGCCGCTCCCCGCACCCACGGGGCCGAGGCGCACGGCCGTGCCGGTGAGGAAGGCGAGCAGTGCGGAGGCCCCGAGCGCCTGGACCGCGCCCGGCCCGAGCACCGGCGTCCCGGCCGTCGCGCCGGGGTCGAGGGTCGAGCGCAGCATCGAGGCGAGCCCGACGACCCAGCCGGTGGCGAGCGCGACGGACACGACCGCGTAGGCGACGTCCACCACGATCTCCCCCGGGCCGGCGTCGGCTCGCGCGGCCGCGGCACGCGCGGTGAGACGTCGCAGCTCGCGCCCGGTGAGGAGCTCGTCGGGGTCCGTCCGCAGGGCACCGACCGTCTGGGTGCCCGGTTCCACGGGGTGCGTCGCCGCCGGTGGCCCGTCGGGGTCCGTCACGATCAGCGCACCGCCAGGAGCGCGTCGTGGGTGTCCGCCGGGTCGAGCGCGACGCACGCGCCGTCACCGACCAGCAGGCCGCGCGCGCCCGTCCGCGCGACGAGCTCCGGGTCGTGCGTGGCGAGGACGACCGCGACGCCGCTGCGCGCGTCGTCGACCAGCAGCCCGGCGAGACGCTCCCGCATCCCGGGGTCGAGGCGCTGCTCGGGCTCGTCGAGCACGAGCAGCTCGCGGGGCCGCACGAGACCCGAGGCGAGCAGGAAGCGACGGCGCTGGCCCGAGGACAGCGCCGAGGGCAGCGACCTCCCCTGCTCCGCGATCCCGAACCGGTCCAGGAGCTCGTCCACCGCCGCGCCCGCGCCGACCACCCCGTGCCCGCGCGCGACGAGGACGAGGTGCTCGCGCACGGTGAGCGCCGGGAAGAACGCGTCGTCGTCGAGCACGCCCGCGACCCGGGCGCGGAAGCCGCGCTCGCGCTCGTCCACGTCGCGGCCGAAGGCACGGACGGTGCCGCCGAGCGGGGGCTGCAGACCGAGCACGGTGCGCAGGAGCGTCGACTTCCCGCTGCCGTTCGCGCCGATGACGACGACCAGCTCCCCGGGGCGCACGGTGAGGTCGACGGGCGCGCACACGGCCACGTCGGCGTATCCGACACGGAGCGCGCGCGCCTCGAGCACGGGTGCCTGGGCCGCCACGGTCAGGCCCCCGGGGTCGTCGCGACCGGCTCCCCGCCGGCTCCGGCGAGGATCTCGCGGGCGCGGACGACGTCGTCGTGCATCTGCGCGACGAGCGGATCGATGCCGTCGAACCGCAGCGTGGGGCGCAGCCGCTCGACCAGCTCGAGGACGACGTCCTCGTCGTACAGGTCGAGGTCGGAGCGGTCGAGGACGTACGCCTCCACGCGCCGCTCGACGCCGTCGAAGGTGGGGTTGGTGCCGATCGAGATCGCGGCCGGGAGACGCACGTCGGCGTGCTCGGGGTCGGCGCCCGCGAGCTGCGGGCGCTCCAGCCACCCCGCGTACACGCCGTCGGCCGGGACCATGCCGCTGATCGCGCCGAGGTTCGCCGTCGGGAAGCCGAGCTCGCGGCCCCGCGCGTCGCCGTGCACGACCGTGCCCCGCACGCTGTGCGACCGACCGAGGATGCGGGCCGCCTCGCGCACGTCGCCGGCCGCGAGCAGGGCACGCACGCCCGTGGACGACCAGCGGACCTGCGAGTCGCCGGGAGTCGCCTCGTCGGTCACCGGCACACCCTGGTGCTGCCCGACGTCGTCGATCGCGACGACCTCGAAGCCGAACCGCGACCCGAGCTCGACCATGGTCTCGATCGTGCCCGCGTTGTCGCGGCCGAAGCGCACGTCGTGCCCGACGACGACCGTGCCGACCCGCAGCCCGTCGACCAGGAAGGTGCGCACGAACTCCTCCGGGGTCTGGCGCGCGAACTCGAGCGTGTACTCCACGAGCAGGACGGCGTCGAGGCCGGTCGCGGCGAGGAGCTCGACCCGGTCCGCGATCCCCGTGATGAGCTCCGGCGCGCTCTCCGGGCGGTGCACGACCGCGGGGTGCGGGTGGAACGTCACGGCGACGGCGCGCGCGTCACGCGCACGGGCGAGGTCGACGATCCGGCCGAGCACCTGGGCGTGGCCGCGGTGGACGCCGTCGAAGTTGCCGATCGTCACGACCGACGGGCCGAAACCCGGGGGAACCTGGCTCAGGTCCGTCCACAGGTGCACGCGAGAACTCCTCCGGTGAGGGGGTGGGTCGGGCGGCCGGCAGGGAGTCGTCGGCGCCGCTGGACAAGACTGCCACGCCACGGCGCCGACGCCGAACCGAGCGCGTCAGGCGGGCGCCAGGACCAGCACGGGCTTCGCGAGGTCGGCGCCACCGCGACGCGTGTCCTCGACGAGCGCGACGAGCTCGCCCTCCGGGGAGACCGCCGCCGTCGTGCCCGGCGTCCCCGTCGCGGGGATCCACTGCCCGTACGACAGCGCCGTGGCCTCCTGGGGCGTGAGGTCGCGCACGGGGAACGTCGCACGGGCGGCCGCGGCGAGCGGCAGCGTCGCGAGGACGCCGTCGCGGTCGGCCTGAGCCTCGAGCTCCTCGAGGGTCGAGGCGACGTCGAGCCCGTACCCGCCGACACGGGTGCGTCGCAGGGCCGTGAGGTGCCCGCCCACCCCGAGCGCCGCGCCGAGGTCGCGCGCGAGCGCGCGGACGTACGTGCCGGACGACACGGTCACGGCGACGTCGACGTCGAGGGCGGGGGACGCGTCGTCGGGCAGGACGGGCTCGTGTGCCGCCTCCCCCGGGCGAACCGGGCGGACGTCGAGGACCTCGAAGCGCGAGACGACGACGGGGCGCGCCGCGAGCGCGACGTCCTCGCCCGCGCGGGCGCGGGCATAGGCGCGCTTCCCGTCGACCTTGATCGCGCTCACGGTGCTCGGCACCTGGAGGATCTCGCCCGTGAGGTCGGCGATCGCGCGGTCGAGGTCGGCGCGCCCCACGCCGGACGCGTCGGCGCGCGCGACGACCTCGCCCTCGGCGTCGTCGGTCGTCGTGGCGGCGCCCAGGCGGATCGTCGCGTCGTAGTCCTTGTCGGCTCCCACGACGTACGTCAGGAGCTTGGTCGCGCGGCCGACCCCGAGCACGAGGACGCCCGTCGCCATCGGGTCGAGCGTGCCGGCGTGCCCGACCTTGCGGGTGCCCGCGAGCCGGCGCCCGCGCCCCACGACGTCGTGGCTCGTCCAGCCGCCCGGCTTGTCGACGACGACGAGACCGTCCGGCGCGACGGGTCGTCGTGCCGGACGGTCTGTCGCGGGAGGGCGTCCGCCCACGCGCTCAGCCCCGGTCGTCGCCGGCGTCGGAGCCGGCGTCGGCCTCGGCGTCCTCCGACGACCGGTACGGGTCGGCGTCCCCGGCGAAGGCCTTGCCCTCGCGCAGGGCCGCGAGCTCGGCGTCGCGACGACGGGCCTCGACGAGCGCGGCGTCGAGGTGCGCCGCCGTCTCCGGGACCGAGTCGAGGTGGAACTCGATCGTCGGCGTGAGGCGGATCCCCGTCTGCTTGCCGACCTCGGACCGGATGAGGCCCTTCGCGCTGTCCAGCGCGGCGGCCGTCCCGGCCCGCTCCTCGTCCGTGCCGTACACGGTGTAGAACACGGACGCGTTCTGCAGGTCACCGGTCACGCGCACGTCCGTCACCGTGACGAACCCGAGGCGCGGGTCCTTGATCCGCGTGTCGAGCATCTGCGCGACGATCTCCTTGATGCGGTCGGCGAGCTTCCTCGCCCGAGGGTGGTCGACCATCTCTTCTTCCTTTCGTGCCGTGCGACCGGCGACGGTCCCGACGACCGTACGCCGGACGGTCCCCGCCGGCCCGGCGGGATCCGGGGAGAGAAACGCCCGGGGGCGGCCACGAACCGTGACCGCCCCCGGGCGTGACGAGCGTCAGGAACGCGGCTTCTCCCGCATCTCGAACGTCTCGATCGTGTCACCGACCTGGAGGTCGTTGAACGAGCCGAGCCCGATACCGCACTCGAAGCCCTCGCGGACCTCGGTCGCGTCGTCCTTGAACCGCTTGAGCGACTCGACCGTGAGGTTGTCCCCGATGACCTTGCCGTCGCGCAGGACCCGCGCCTTGGCGTTGCGGCGGATCTCGCCCGAGCGGACGATCGAGCCCGCGATGTTGCCGAACTTCGAGGAGCGGAAGATCTCGCGGATCTCCGCGGTGCCCAGCTGGGCCTCCTCGTACTCCGGCTTGAGCATGCCCTTGAGCGCGGCCTCCACGTCCTCGATCGCCTGGTAGATGATCGAGTAGAAGCGGACGTCGACGCCCTCGCGCTCGGCCAGGTCCTCGACGCGCTCGCCGTACTTCACGTTGAAGCCGATGATGATCGCGTTGTCGACCGTCGCGAGGTTGACGTCGTTCTGCGTGATCGCACCGACACCGCGGTGGATGACGCGCAGCTCGACCTCGTCGCCCACGTCGATCTTGAGCAGCGCGTCCTCGAGGGCCTCGACGGCACCGGACACGTCGCCCTTGAGGACGAGGTTGAGGGTCTCGACCTTGCCCTGCTGCAGGGCCTGCGTGAAGTCCTCGAGGCTGATGCGCTTGCGGCGCTTGGCCAGGAGGGCGGCGCGCTCGGCGGCCTCGCGCTTCTCGGCGATCTGACGGGCCGTGCGCTCGTCGGGCGCCACGAGGAACGTGTCGCCGGCGCTCGGCACCGACGCGAGACCCAGCACGAGCACCGGACGGGCCGGGCCCGCCTCGGTCACGGCGTTGCCGTGCTCGTCGAACATCGCGCGGACGCGGCCGTGGGCCGTGCCGGCGACGATCGCGTCGCCGACGTGCAGAGTGCCGGACTGGACGAGCACGGTCGCGACGGCGCCGCGGCCCTTGTCCAGGTTCGCCTCGATGGCGACACCGCGCGCGTCCTTGTCCGGGTTCGCGCGCAGGTCGAGCGAGGCGTCGGCCGTGAGCAGGACGGCCTCGAGGAGGTCGTCGATGCCCATGTTCTGCTTGGCGGACACGTCGACGAACATGGTGTCGCCGCCGTACTCCTCGGCCACCAGGTTGTACTCGGTGAGCTGCTGGCGGATCTTGGCGGGGTTCGCCCCCTCCTTGTCCACCTTGTTCACCGCGACCACGATCGGCACGTTCGCCGCCTGGGCGTGGTTCAGCGCCTCGATGGTCTGCGGCATCACGCCGTCGTCCGCGGCCACGACGAGGATCGCGATGTCCGTCACCTGCGCACCACGGGCACGCATGGCGGTGAACGCCTCGTGACCCGGGGTGTCGATGAAGGTGATGGCGCGGTCGTTGCCCTCGTGCTCGTGGCGCACCTGGTACGCACCGATGTGCTGGGTGATGCCGCCGGCCTCGCCCGCGACGACGTCCGTCTGACGGATCGCGTCGAGGAGCTTGGTCTTTCCGTGGTCGACGTGACCCATGACGGTGACGACCGGAGGACGCGCCTCGAGCTCGTCGTCGCCCTCGGCCTCGAGCTCCGCGTCCAGGTCGATGTCGAAGGACCCGAGCAGCTCGCGGTCCTCCTCCTCGGCCGAGACCATCTCGATGACGTAACCGAGCTCGGCCGCGAGCGTGCCGAACGTGTCCTCGTCGAGCGACTGCGTCGCCGTCGCCATCTCACCGAGGTGGAACAGGACCGTGACGAGGCTCGCGGGGTTCGCGTCGATCTTGTCGGCGAAGTCGTTCAGGGACGAGCCGTGACGCAGGCGGACGACGGTCTTGCCGTTGCCGCGAGGAACCTGCACGCCGCCGAGCGACGGCGCCTGCATCTGCTCGAACTCCTGGCGCTTCGCCCGCTTCGACTTGCGCCCACGGACCGGACGACCGCCGGCGCGCCCGAAGGCGCCCTGCGTGGAGCCACGACCCGCGCCACCGCGGCCACCGCCACCGGGACGGCCGGCGAACCCGCCGCCACCACCGGGAGCGCCACCGCCACCGGGACGACCACCGAAGCCGCCGCCACCTCCACGACCGCCGCCACCACCACCGGGACGACCACCGGGAGCGGGACGCTCACCGGGACGACCGATCGAGGTGCGGCCGGGCATCATGCCCGGGTTCGGGCGCGGGCCACCGGGACGCGGGGCGGGACGGGGGCCACCCGGGCGGGGGCCGCCCGGACGCTCGCCCGACGCCGCCGCGGCACCCTCGGTGCGCTCGGGACGCGAGCCGGGCCGGGGCATGCCCTGGCTCGACGCGAAGGGGTTGTTGCCCGGGCGCGGGGCACCCGGACGCGGACCGCCGCCCTGCCGGGGCATGCCCTGGCTGGAGGCGAACGGGTTGTTGCCCGGGCGCGGGGCGCCGGGACGCGCGCTCGTGCCACCCGGACGGGGGGCGGGCGCGTTCGTACCGCCACCCGGCTTGGGCGTGGCGGTGGGCTTCTGGGCGGGCGCGGGGCGCTCGGCAGCAGGAGCCTTCGGCGCGGGAGCCTTCGGTGCCGCGGGCGCGGCGGGCGCCGGGCTCTCGGCCTTCGCCGGTGCGTCCGGCTTCGCCGGGGCGGGTGCCGCCGGCTGGGGCGCGGGCGCCTCCGCCTTCGGTGCGACCGGCTCGGCCTTCACCTCGGGCTTCGGGGCCGGCTTGGGCGCGGCCGGCCGCGCGGCGGGTGCCGCCGCGGGCTTGCTCGCGCCGCCGCCCCCGGCGGGGAAGGCGTCGCGCAGCTTGCGGACCACCGGTGGCTCGATGGTCGAGGATGCCGAGCGGACGAACTCACCGAGCTCCGTCAGCTTGGTCATGATGGTCTTGCTCTCCACCCCGAGCTCCTTCGCGAGCTCGTAGACGCGGACCTTTGCCACAACTCTCCTGTCTCGGCCCGCCCCGGACAGGGAGGACCGTCGTTAGTGCTGGGTGCTCATCGCTGGGTACTCATCGGGTGCCCATCGGCTTCTAACCCGCTTCCTTGTCGACGTGTCGTGCAGTGCGGCCCCGGACGGGACCGTGACGCATGGCTCAGCCGTGCTCTCCGGGCCGGGCCTCGATGACGCCGCGGACCGCGGCGAGGTCGAGGGGCCCGGCGACGTGCAGGGCCCGCGGGACGGCCCGCCGGCGTTCCGCCGTCTCGAGGCACCGGGTCGACGCGTGGAGCCACGCACCGCGACCCGGCAGCGACCGCCCGGCGTCCACCACGAGCCGGGGCTCGTCGGTGCTCGCACCGGACCGGTCGAGGACCAGACGGAGAAGAGCTGACCGCAGGTCGCGTTCCCGGCATCCGACGCACGTGCGGACAGGACCCGAGTCCGTGGGTACGGGGCGGGTCGTGGTGTCCTGGGGCATGGTCGAGGTGCGGGCGCGCGGCCCGGTCGAGGACAGTCTACCGCGCCGTCCCGTCATCCGTGACCGTCCCACGCCCTGCGGCTACCGGCCCTCGGCGCGAGGACCTGCGGGAGCGCCTCCGTCGGACCCGGCCGAGGGTGCGCCGCCCTCGTCCGAGCGGATGTCGATGCGCCACCCCGTGAGCTTGGCGGCGAGGCGGGCGTTCTGCCCCTCCTTGCCGATCGCGAGGGAGAGCTGGAAGTCCGGGACGACGACGCGCGCGGCCCGGGCCACCTCGTCGACGACCGTGACCGACGACACACGAGCCGGCGACAGCGCGTTCGCCACGAACTGCGCGGGGTCGTCGCTGTGGTCGACGATGTCGATCTTCTCGCCGTGCAGCTCGGCCATGACCGCGCGGACGCGCGAGCCCATCGGCCCGATGCAGGCACCCTTCGCGCCGAGGCCCGGGACGCGGGAGCGCACCGCGACCTTCGTGCGGTGCCCGGCCTCCCGGGCGATGGCGGTGATCTCCACCGACCCGTCGGCGACCTCCGGCACCTCGAGCTCGAAGAGCTTGCGCACGAGGTTCGGGTGCGTCCGGCTCAACGTGATCTGCGCGCCCTTCATTCCGCGGGCCACCTCGAGCACGTAGGCGCGCAGGCGCTCGCCGTGCACGTACTCCTCCGTCGGCACCTGCTCGTGCGGCGGGAGGACCGCCTCGGTGCCGCCGACATCGACCAGGACGACGCGCGGGTCGCGACCCTGCTGGATGACGCCCGCGAGGACCTCACCCTCCTTGCCGCGGAACGTGCCGAGGATCTGGTCGTCCTCGGCGTCGCGCAGGCGTTGGACGATGACCTGGCGCGCGGTCGACGTCGCGATCCGGCCGAAGTCGGCGGGCGTGTGGTCGAACTCCGGCCCGTGCTCGACCGGGCCGCGCGGGGCGTCCTCGTCGTCGGTCTCCGGAGCGGGCAGCTCCTCGCGCGCCCACACCGTGACGTGCCCGGTCTTGCGGTCGAGCTCGACCCGGGCGCGCGTGTACGCGTCCGGGGTGCGGTGGTAGGCCGAGAGCAGGGCCTGCTCGATCGCGGCGACCAGGACGTCGAGGCTGATGTCCCTCTCGCGCTCCAGCAGGCGCAGCGCGCTCATGTCCACGTCCATCGTCAGGCCTCCTCGTCGTGGGCGGTCGTCTCGTCGGTCGAGCCGTCGGTGTCGTCGAGCTCGGGCAGGTCCGCCTCGAGGGCGCGCTTGAGCTCGACCTGCACCTGCCCGCGGACCACGGCTGCCAGGGGCACGACGCGCTCCGTCACGACCCCGCGCTTGCCGGGCACGTCCAGGACGAGGTCGGGGTCGACCTCCGACCCGGTGCGCAGCCGCCCCTCGACCGTGCCGCCGTCGGCGAGCACGAGGCGGACGAGGCGACCGCGGGCGCGGCGGAAGTGGCGGGGCTCGGTGAGCGGGCGGTCGGTGCCGGGCGTCGAGACCTCGAGCGTGTACGCACCGTGGAGCGGGTCGACCGCGTCCAGCGCCGTCGAGATCGGGCGCGTCGCCTCGGCCACGGTGTCGAGGTCGAGGTTGCCCTCGACGTCGTCCGGGAGGTCGAGCACGACCCGCACCACCGACCGGGCGCCGGCGCGCGACACCGTGACGTCCTCGAGGTGGAGGCCCGCGCCGCGGACCACCGGGTCGATGGCCTCCCGCACGCTCTCACGGAGCGCGTGCGTGGCCGCGTCGCCTCCGGGTGCCCTGCCGGACTGACCGCCCGCCTGCCCTGCCATGACTCAGCTCCTGTCCGTGTCCCACGCCGGGTACGGAAGACGACCGGTGTGTTGTTGTCTCGGGGTCTCCCGACGATCCGCTCGTCGGGACGTTCGACCGGGGACCAGCCTAACGACTCACGGGCCCCGGACGTGACATCATCGCCCCCGATGACCCCCCACGCGACCGCGGCGGCCGCCGCGACCCGAGCCCGCCGGAGCCGGACGGCCCGACGGGGCGCCCGGCTGCTCGCAGCCCTGTCGGTCCTGGCGACCGGCGCCCTGGCGGCCGGGTGCGGTGTCCGGCTGGAGACCCCGCCCCCCACCGAGCTCTCGCCCGACGCCGTCGAGGTGCTCCGCGCAGCTGCGGTGGACGACGCCCTCGCGGTCGCCGACCTCGTGGCGGACGTCACGCCGGGAGTGACCGACCCGACGACGCTCGCTGCGCTCGAGGAGGTCGCCGCGTTCGCCGAGCAGCACGCGGACGCGCTCGGCGGGGTCTACGACTCCGGCCTGGCCGACCTCGATCTCCCCGGTGACGACGACGTCGCGCCGAGTCCCCCGCCGGCCGGCGACGAGGCCGCTGCGGACGACGAGACGTCGGGCGCCACCGGGACCGACGGCGGGGGAACGGAGGACGACGCGACCGAAGCCCCCACCACCGGTGACGACGTCACCACGACCGACGACGTCGTCGTCGCCCTCGTCGAGGCGGCTCAGCGCACGGGCGCCTCGGCCGACGCGTCGACGGACGCCGGGCTCGCCCGGCTCCTCGCGTCCGTCGCCGCCTCGGAGCACGTCTCCGCGCGGCGCCTCGCGGCGCTCACGGGGTCGACCGCCGCGGACGGGCTCGTGACGACGGCCGCTCCGGTCGATCAGGCGCCCGCGGGGATCGGCGCGGCCGACCTCGCGACGCTGGTCGGGTCCGAGGACGCCGCGGGGTACGCGTACGAGGTGCGAGCCGCGCAGTCCGAGGGTGACGCGCGCACGGCGGCCGTCGCCCGCGCCGCCGAGCACCGGGCCCGCGGCCAGGCGTGGGCCCTCGCGGCCGGGACGGACGGCACCGCGCAGGACCCTCGCCGCGTCGCCTACGTGCTGCCCGACGCGGACCTCGCCGACCTGGCCCGCCAGGTGGAAGCGGGCCTCGCGCAGACGTACGCGGGCCTCGTCGCCACGGCGGCGCCGACGTCCCGGGCTGAGGCCCTCACCCTCCTCGTCGACTCGTGGGCGAGCGCTGTCGCGTGGGGTGAGGCACCCGTCGCGTTCCCCGGCCTCCCGGAGCAGGCCGCCGGCTGAGCCCCCGGAGCCCCCGTCGGACGGGGCGACCCCCGGCTGCCGTCACCCGGTCGGCACGTGACCCGTGCAGGGCCGGCGCGCCCCGACGCTCCCCGGGACGACGGAGGCGCGCCGGTCCCTGACCCGGACCGGTGCGCGGAGAGGGGCAGGCACCTCGCTCCCTCGGGGAACGCGGGGTGGGCGTACTGTCGAGCGATGGACTCCGTATGAGTGTCATCGAGAAATGGATCAGCGTCGTGTGCCCCGACTGCGGCGGACCTGCCCGCGCCCGCGTCCTGCACGTCATCGCCTGGGGCGCGATCCCGACCTCCGCCATCCCGCACCACGTGAGCATCGTCTGCGAGCACCTGTGCACGATCTCGGGGTTCGACGCCAAGGAGACCGTCCGGGTGTGCCCGCACTGCCGGGTCTACATCGGCTGACCACCGCGTGCCGTATCCGGCACCCCACGAGCAGGCGTCCCGTCCGTGGAGACGCCGGGCCAGCCGCAGCTGGCCCAGCGCCTCGACGGGCTCACGTCTGAGCCCCGGCAAGGAGCCCGACGCCTCTTCTCAACGACGAGACCATCACCACCAGGATCCTTGCACGGCATGCGGCACCACACCCCGTGATGCGACGACCACGGGAATCCACCGCACCCGGACCGGGGCGCCTCCGACGCCGCGTCGTGTCAGCCGAGGAGCTCGGCCACCTGCGCCGTGACGTGCTCGACGGCGTCCCCGACGGCGACCTGTACGGCCTCACCCACGCGCGGGCGGACCTCGACGACGCCGTCGGCGAGGCCGCGACCCACGACGAGCAGCAGCGGCACGCCGAGGAGCTCGGCGTCCTTGAACTTCACGCCGGGCGCGGCCTTGGGCCGGTCGTCGTAGATCACCTCGACGCCCCGGGCGGCGAGCTCGGTCGCGAGGCGCTCGGCCGCGTCGAACACGCTCGCGTCCTTGCCCGTCGCGACGACGTGGACGTGCGCCGGGGCGACGTGCGCAGGCCACGCGAGACCGGCGTCGTCGTGGTTGGCCTCCGCGAGCGCCGCGAGCACGCGGGTCACGCCGATGCCGTACGACCCCATGGTCACGACGACCTGCTTGCCGTTCTCGTCGAGCACGGTGAGGCCGAGCGCCTGGGCGTACTTGCGCCCGAGCGCGAAGATGTGGCCGATCTCGATGCCGCGGGCCAGCTCGAGCGGGCCCGAGCCGTCGGGCGCGAGGTCGCCCGCGCGGACCTCGGCGGCCTCGACCGTGCCGTCGGCGGCGAAGTCGCGCTCGGCGACGAGGTCGAACACGTGCCGACCCGGCTCGTTCGCGCCGGTGATCCAGCGCGTGCCCGCGACGACGCGCGGGTCGAGGAGGTAGCGCACGGAGTGCCGCTCGGGCTCCTCGCCCTCGGCGACGTCCGCGGGCACGTCCCGACGGACGTTCGGGCCGAGCGCCTGCGGGCCGATGTAGCCCTTGACGAGCTCGGGGTGCGCGGCGAAGTCCGCGTCCGTCGCCGGCTCGACCTCGGCCGGCTCGAACGCCGCGCCGACGCGCTTGAGGTCGACCTCGCGGTCGCCGGGCAGACCGACGACGACGACCTCGCGGCGGCCGTCGGGGTGCGTGAGGGCGAGCACGACGTTCTTCAACGTGTCCGCCGCCGTCCACGCGCGGTCCGCGCGGGGGAAGCGCTCGTTCGAGAGGGCGACGAGCGAGTCGATCGTCGGGGTGTCCGGGGTGTCCTCGACGTGCGCCGCGGGCGCGTCCGCGTAGTCCACCGCCTCGGGCACGGGCGTGACGACCGCCTCGACGTTCGCCGCGTACCCGCCGGGCGAGCGCACGAACGTGTCCTCGCCGATCGGCGTCGGGGTGAGGAACTCCTCGGAGCGCGAGCCGCCCATGGCGCCCGACGTCGCAGCCACGATCACGTACTCGAGCCCGAGCCGGTCGAAGATGCGCCGGTACGCCGCGCGCTGCGCCTCGTACGAGCGCTCGAGACCCTCGTCCGTGGTGTCGAACGAGTAGGCGTCCTTCATGACGAACTCGCGCCCGCGGATGAGACCCGCGCGCGGACGCGCCTCGTCGCGGTACTTCGTCTGGATCTGGTAGATCGTCAGCGGCAGGTCCTTGTACGACGAGTACAGGTCCTTGACGAGGAGCGTGAACATCTCCTCGTGCGTCGGCGCGAGGAGGTAGTCGCCCTCCTTGCGGTCCTTGAGCCGGAAGATGTTGGGCCCGTACTCCGACCAGCGACCCGTCGCCTCGTACGGCTCCTTGGGCAGCAGCGCCGGGAAGTGCACCTCCTGCGCGCCCGCGGCGGCCATCTCCTCGCGGACCACGTCCTCGACCTTGCGCAGCACGCGCAGCCCGAGCGGGAGCCAGGTGTAGATGCCGGGAGCGGCACGGCGGATGTAGCCCGCTCGCACGAGGAGCTTGTGGCTCGCGACCTCGGCGTCGGCCGGGTCCTCGCGCAGCGTCCGGACGAACAGGGTGGACAGGCGCAGGAGGTCGGCGCCCCGGACGCGGGTGGAGGCCGCGGCGGGCGCGCCGGACGTGACGGAAGACATGCGGCACACCTTACCGGCGGGGAGGATGTCCCCATGCCCGAGCTGCCCGAGGTCGAGGCCCTGGTCCGGTTCCTCGACGACCGCGCGACCGGCCGCACCGTCGTCGCCGCCGACGTCGCCCAGATCGCCGCGCTCAAGACGTTCGACCCGCCCGTCGGCGCGCTCGTCGGGCGCGTCGTGACGGGCGCCCGGCGGCACGGCAAGTGGCTCGACCTCGTCCTCGCGCAGCCCGTCGGCGGCCCGCCCTCGCCGGGGCCCGACGACGAGGTCCACCTCGTCGTCCACCTCGCCCGGGCCGGGTGGCTGCGGTGGTCCGAGAAGGCGCCGACCACGCCCGTCCGTCCCCGGCTCGGCGGCAGCGGCGGCGGGAAGGCCGCAGTGCTCGCGCTGCGCGTGCGGTTCGACGACGGCTCGGGGTTCGACCTCACGGAGGCCGGGACGCGCAAGCGGCTCGCGGTGCACGTCGTGCGGCACCCGGAAGAGGTCCGGGCTATCGAGACGCTCGGGATCGAGCCGTTCGACCCGGGCTTCACCCCCGAGGCCCTCGGTGCGCTCATGGCCGCGCGCAACCAGCAGGTCAAGGGGCTGCTGCGCGACCAGTCGTCGATCGCCGGCATCGGCAACGCCTACTCCGACGACATCCTGCACGCCGCCCGCACGAGCCCGTTCAAGCTCACGCGCTCGTTCACGCCGGACGAGGTCGCGCGGGTGCACGCCGCCGTGGGCGAGGTGCTCGCCGAGGCCGTGGCGGCGTCGTCGGGCAAGCCGGCCGCCGAGCTCAAGGACGCCAAGCGCGCGGGGATGCGCGTGCACGGTCGCACCGGTCTGCCCTGCCCGGTGTGCGGGGACACCGTGCGCGAGGTGAGCTTCGCCGACCGCAGCCTGCAGTACTGCGCCACGTGCCAGACGGGCGGTCAGGTGCTCGCCGACCGCCGGATGTCGCGTCTGCTCAAGTAGCGCGCCGGGCGCGGGTCGTCAGAAGAGGACGGTCGCGTACGTGCCGACCTGCTCGAACCCGACGCGACGGTACGTCGCGAGCGCGCGCGTGTTGTAGTCGTTGACGTAGAGCGACACGACGGGCGGGGCGAGGCGCCGCGCGGCCTCCGCCGGGGTGCCCCGGCGCGCGAGCTGCACGACGGCGGCCATCCCGGGCGCCGCGAGTCCTTGCCCGCGGTACCGCGGGTCGACCCACACGCCCTGCACCTGCGCGACGAGGGGGGTGACCGCCCCGAGCTCGGCCTTGAAGACGACGTGCGGTCCGCCGTCGCCTGCCGCGAGCCGGACGAACGACCGCCCCGCGAGCACGAGCGACCGCACGCGCTCCTCGTACGCGCGCCCGCCGCCCTCGACGGGCGAGTAGCCCACCTCCTCGGTGAACATGCGCACGCACGCCGGGAGGACGACGGGGACCTCGGCGGGGACGGAGCGCCGCACGCCGGGGTCCGGCTCGACGTCGGGGTCGCGGTCGATCGCGAGCGACGGCTGGTTCGCGCGGATCTCGCGCGGCGACGGCCAGTGCGGGGCGAGCAGCTCCCACAGGGCCAGGACCGCGTCGCGCTCGCCCACGACCGACGACGAGCGCCGCCCGGCGTGCCGCGCGAGCACCGCGAACGCGGCGACCGCCGCGCGGGTCCGGTCGGGTTCGAGCGACGCCGGGACAACCGGCACGAGGTTCGCCCCCGCCCAGCACACCGCCTCGAGCGGCCCGACCGCCGGGAACCCCCACGCCTGCCCCCCGGCCGCGTGCAGCCCCGCGTGCTGCGCGACCGCGAGACGCGCCGCCGCGAGCGTCGACGCGACCGGGTCGCCCGCGCACACCGCCAGCGCCTCCGGGACGTCCGCGTCGACGAGCACACGCCCCCGGGCGTGCTCGGTGTCACCGGCCCCCCCGCGCGTCCGCGGCCTCAGGGCCGGGACGGACGGACGCCAACGGGCCACGGGACCGTCAGCCGACCGTGACGACCGGCGGGCCGGCCTGCGCGTCGTTCTCCGGCGTCATGGTCTCTGCGATGCGCAGCGCCTCCTCGATGAGGGTCTCGACGATCAGCGACTCCGGCACCGTCTTGACGACCTCGCCCTTGACGAAGATCTGGCCCTTGCCGTTGCCCGACGCGACGCCGAGGTCCGCCTCACGCGCCTCACCCGGGCCGTTGACGACGCAACCCATGACCGCGACGCGCAGCGGCACCTCCATGCCCTCGAGCCCGGCCGTGACCTTCTCCGCGAGCGTGTACACGTCCACCTGGGCGCGGCCGCACGACGGGCACGACACGATCTCGAGCTTGCGGGGGCGCAGGTTGAGCGCCTGGAGGATCTGGTTGCCGACCTTGACCTCCTCGACCGGGGGCGCGGACAGCGAGACGCGGATCGTGTCGCCGATGCCCTTGCTCAGCAGCGCGCCGAACGCCGTGGCCGACTTGATCGTGCCCTGGAACGCGGGGCCGGCCTCGGTCACGCCGAGGTGCAGCGGCCAGTCCCCCGCCTCCGCGAGCAGCTCGTACGCCCGCACCATGACGACCGGGTCGTTGTGCTTCACGGAGATCTTGAAGTCGTGGAAGCCGTGCTCCTCGAACAGCGACGCCTCCCACACGGCCGACTCGACCAGCGCCTCGGGCGTCGCCTTGCCGTACTTCGCGAGCAGGCGCGGGTCGAGGGAGCCGGCGTTCACGCCGATGCGCAGGGACACGCCCGCGTCGGACGCCGCCTTCGCGATCTCCTTGACCTGGTCGTCGAACTTGCGGATGTTGCCCGGGTTCACGCGCACCGCGGCGCAGCCCGCGTCGATCGCGGCGAACACGTACTTGGGCTGGAAGTGGATGTCCGCGATCACCGGGATCTGCGACTTCTTGGCGATCGCCGGCAGCGCGAGCGCGTCGTCCGCGCTCGGCACCGCGACGCGCACGATGTCGCAGCCCGACGCCGTGAGCTCCGCGATCTGCTGGAGGGTGGCGTTGATGTCCGTCGTCGGCGTCGTCGTCATCGACTGGACGCTGATGGGGGCGTCGCCGCCGACGTCCACCTTGCCGACCTTGATCTTGCGGCTCTTGCGTCGCGGCGCGAGGACCGGCGGCGGGGCGGCAGGCATTCCGAGACTGATGGGTACGCTCACGCCCCTAGTATCCCCCGTCGGCCGTCCGACGCCGCACGTCGGACCTGTCCGGGTCGTCACCTTCCCGGCGGCTCCGGCACATCTTCGCTCCCCCTCCACGCACGCCTCCCGCCGAGACGCCGGACTACGTGAGGCGGACGGGGTCGATGATGTCGGCGAGGATGAGGAGAGCGCCCACGCCGACGAGGACGACGAACATGACGTACGCGACGGGCATCATCCGGGCGAGGTCGGCCGGGCCGGGGCGCGGGAGGCCACGGACGCGCGCGACCGTGCGCTTGGCCCCCTCGTAGAGGGCGTTGACGACGTGCCCGCCGTCGAGCGGCAGGAGCGGGATGAGGTTGAAGACGAACAGGGCGACGTTGAGCGCGGCGAGCAGCAGCAGCATCGTGACGACGCGGTCGAGGATCGGGCTCTCCGCCCCCGCGACGTCGACCGCGACACGACCGACCCCGACGACGCTCATGACGGAGTCCTGGCCGCGGGGCGCGTCGGTGAACGCGGCCTCGGCGGCCTCGTAGACCTTGACGGGGAGGGTGACGATGATCCCCGCCGTGCCGCTCACCTGCTGCCACGTGGCCTCGGCGGCGACGCCGATCCCGGTGGGCTCCCGCTCGACCGTCGGGGTGAAGCCCACGAACCCGGCGGGCTCGGTCACCGGGTCTCCGGAGTCGTCCACGACGGGCGTCCCGTCCTCGGCGACGACCTGCCGCTCGACGTCGACCGGTGTGATGGTGAGGTCGACCTGCTCGCCGTCGCGCTCGACGACGACGGGCGTCGCCTGCCCGGCCGATCCGCGGATCATGCCGGAGAGCTGGTCCCAGGAGGTGACCTCCTCGCCGTCGAACGACACGACCGTGTCGCCCGGCTCCAGGCCCGCGGCGGCCGCGGGCGACGGGTCGGCGGTGGCGGCGCACTCCTCCTGCTCGGTCGCGACGACCGACGGGACGCACGCGGAGACGGAGCCGACGGTCGTCGTGACCGCGGGCAGGCCGATGCCGACGCACACGATCGCCATGAGCACGAACGCGATGAGGAGGTTCATGAACGGGCCGCCGAGCATGACGACGACCTTCTTGGGCGCGGAGAGGTTGTAGAAGGCCCGGTGCTCCTCGCCGGGACGGATCTCCTCGGTGCTCGCGTCGCGCGCGTCGGCGACGACCTGCGAGAAGAAGCCGTTGCCCCGCGGCCGGGCGCCGGCGGGCGCGGGCGGGTACATGCCGACGAGGCGGACGTAGCCGCCGAGCGGGATCGCCTTGAACCCGTACTCGGTCTCGCCCTTGGTACGCGACCACAGGGTCGGGCCGAACCCGACCATGTACTGGCTCACCCGGACGCCGAACCTCTTCGCGGGCACCATGTGCCCGACCTCGTGCAGCGCGATCGAGACGACGATCCCGACCACGATCACGAGGATGCCGATCAGCGTCGCCATCGTTCCCTCTGCTCCTTCTCGGCCCGGGCGCTCGACGCGCCCGAGCGGTTGCTCGTCACCGGCGGTCCAGGATCTCGTGCGCACGGGCCCGCGCCCACGCCTCGGCTCCCGCCACGTCGTCCAACGTCACGGTGTCCGCGGGGGTTCCGTCGTGCGCCGCGAGCACGCGCTCGACCGTCGTCACGATGTCACCGAAACCTGCGCGTCCGCTGAGGAACGCCGCGACGGCCTCCTCGTTGGCCGCGTTGTACACGGCCGGGTGGGTCGCGCTCGCCGCGACGGCCGCGCGCGCGAGGTGCACCGCCGGGAACGCGGCGTCGTCGAGCGGCTCGAACGTCCACGACGTGGCGGCCGTCCAGTCGCACGGCGGGGTCACCGGGTCGAGCCGGTCGGGCCACGACAGCCCTAGCGCGATGGGCAGGCGCATGTCCGGGGGCGACGCCTGCGCGATGGTCGAGCCGTCGACGAACTCGACCATCGAGTGCACCACGGACTGCGGGTGCACGACGACCGTGATGTCGTCGGCCGGCACGTCGAAGAGCAGGTGCGCCTCGATGAGCTCGAGCCCCTTGTTCATGAGGCTCGCGGAGTTCACGGTGACGACCGGCCCCATGGCCCAGGTGGGGTGCGCGAGCGCCTGGTCGACGGTCGCCGCCTTCACCGCGTCCGCGTCCCACCCGCGGAACGGGCCGCCCGACGCCGTGAGGATCAGGCGGCGCACCTCCGCGCGCGTCCCGGAGCGCAGGCACTGCGCGATCGCCGAGTGCTCGGAGTCGACGGGCACGATCTGGTCGTGGCGCTGCTGCGCCGCGCGCACGAGCGCGCCCCCGGCGACGAGCGACTCCTTGTTCGCGAGCGCGAGCGTCGACCCGGCGCGCAGCGCGGCGAGGGTCGGGCCGAGGCCGACGGAGCCGGTCACGCCGTTGAGGACGACGTCGCTCCCCCGGCCGGCGAGCTCGGTCGCTGCGTCGGGTCCGGCGAGCACCTCGGGGACGTCCTCCCTGCCCGCGAAGGCTCCCGCCAGCGCCTCGCGGAGGCCGGCCGCACGGGACGCGTCCGCGACCCCGACCGCGCGCACCCCGAGATCTGCGGCCTGACGCGCGAGCAGGTCGACGTCGCCGCCGCCCGCCGAGAGCGCGTCGACGCGGAACCGGCCGGGGTGGGCCCGGACGACGTCGATCGCCTGCGTGCCGATCGACCCGGTCGAGCCGAGGATCGTCACGGTGCGGGAGGTGCGAGCGGGACTGTCGGGCATGATCCCCATCCTCCCAGCCCCGGGGCCGTGCGTGCGCACGCCGGGCTGCCGTCCGGTCAGCGCGGGGCGGTCCACTCGATCGTGTAGCGGAAGAAGAGCCGACGTCGGACGCGCGCCCCGGGGAGACGCGCTCGGGCCGTGCGCGCGATCTCGTCGACGGAGTGCTGAGGGTCCCGCACGGGCATGCCCGGAGCGTCGGGCCCGGCGTCGCCGGGCCGGGCTCGGCGGGGGTGCTTCACGAGGCCGACGAGCGGGTTGAGGACCGCGGACGCGACGTCGACGGCGAGGTCGCGCGCCGACGCCACGCGCGCGAGACCCACGACGAGCAGGCGACCGCCCGGGCCGAGCAGGTCCCGGGCGTGCCCCAGTGCCTCGTCCAGGTCGAGGTGGTGCAGCACCGCGACCATCGTCACCGCGTCGTAACCGCTCGTGCCGTCGACGTCCGCCCCCACCGGGTGCTCGAGCGGAGCGGTCCCGTCAGGCGAGCGGACGTCGTCGGGCGAGCGGACGTCGTCGAACCTCAGCATCCGTACGACGACCGCAGGGTCCGCGACGTGGCGCGCGCGGGCCTGGGCGAGCATGCCGGGGTCGACGTCGATCCCGTGGACCTCTCCGGCCCGTCCGCGCAGCCTGCCGAGCAGCACGCCGGCCCCGCAGCCCACGTCGAGCACGACCCGGGCGTCGTGCCGCACGCGCCGCGCGACCCAGCCATGGAAGTGGTCGTTGTGGTTCCAGGGGTGCCGGGCGTTGAGGTCGCTCAGCCACGACGCCGCACCCCGGACCAGGGGGCTCGAGGAGGTCCGGGGATCGAGGCTCACGCGCGTCGGGGACGACGACGCGTCGTCACTCGACGCCGAGCAGGACCTCGATGGCCCGCGCGAAGAAGGCGTCGACCGGGCCCTCCGCGTAGCCGTCGCGACCGCGTGCGCGACCGAACGTCGCGGACCGGATCTCCGCCGCGGTGATCGGGACCTGGCGGTCGAAGTAGGCGACGAGCCGGTCGCACAGGTCGTCGACGTCGTCGACGTCGTAGGCGGGCTTGCCGCGCTCCGCGAGCGCGAACTTCTCGCCGTCCGGGCGGCCCAGGCGACCGTAGAGCGACCGGGCGCGCTCCGCGAGCGCGTTCATCCAGGCCTGCTGGCCGTGCGCGGCGACGTACTCCGCGCGCTGGCGCGCGATGAACGCGCCCTCGAGCCGGTCCAGCGCGGCGTCGACCTCGTGCGTGTCGTACCCACCACGGACCAGGTCGAAGACCGAGGCCTGGATCTCGGTGCTCGTCAGGCGCTCGGACACCCGGCCCTCGTACACGTCGCGCGCGTGCTCGAAGAAGTCGTCGACCTCCTCCGGGTCGTACCCGTTCCGGGTCTTGCCGACCGTGGTGAACAGCGAACTCACTCGTCCTCCTCTGCAGCGAGCTGCCCGCAGGCGCCGTCGATGTCGCTGCCGCGGGTGTCACGGATCGTCGTCGGGATCCCGTGCCCGCGCAATCGTGCCACGAACTCCGCCTCGACGGCAGGGTCGCTGGCCGTCCAGATCGAGCCGGGCGTCGGGTTGAGCGGGATCGGGTTGACGTGCACCCAGCCGCGGCCGCGCGCGTTGAGCTTCTCGCCGAGCAGGTCGGCGCGCCACGCGTGGTCGTTCATGTCCTTGATGAGCGCGTACTCGATGCTCACGCGCCGGCCCGTGACCTCGAAGTAGTGCCGCGCCGCGTCGAGCGTCTCGTCGACGCTCCACCGCGTGTTGATCGGCACGAGCTCGCTGCGCAGGTCGTCGTCGGGGGCGTGCAGCGACAGCGCGAGCGTCACCGGGATCCCCTCGTCCGCGAGCTTGCGCATCGCCGGGACGAGCCCGACCGTCGAGACGGTGATGTTGCGCGCCGACATGCCGAGACCGTCCGGGGCCGGCGCGACGAGGCGGCGCACGGTGCCCATGACGGCCTTGTAGTTCGCGAGCGGCTCCCCCATGCCCATGAACACGAGGTTGTTGAGCCGGGTCGCGCCGCCGGGGATCTCCCCGTCCGCGAGCGAGCGGGCCGCGGAACGCACCTGCTCGACGATCTCGGCGACGGACAGGTTGCGCGTGAGGCCGAGCTGCCCGGTCGCGCAGAACGGGCACGCCATGCCGCACCCCGCCTGGCTCGACACGCACAGCGTCGAGCGCTGCGGGTAGCGCATGAGCACCGACTCGACCTTGGCGCCGTCGAAGAGGTGCCACAGCGTCTTGACGGTCGTCCCGCCGTCGGCCTCCATCCGGCGCGCCGCGGTGAGCAGCGGCGGGAAGAGCGCGTCCGTGAGCACGTCGCGCGTCGCCTTCGGCAGGTCCGTCATCGCCTCGGGGTCGCGCGTGAGGTGCGCGTAGTAGTGCGTCGCGAGCTGCTTGGCCCGGAACGGCTTCTCCCCCAGCTCGACGACGACGTCGCGCACCTCCTCCGGCGCGAGGTCGGCGAAGTGGCGCGGCGGCTTGCCGCGCCGCGGCGCGGTCATGACGAGCGGGAGCGGCTTCGACTCCGCGGAGGGGCGGACGGAACGGACGGTCATGAGGAGGTCCAAGCGTGGGGGGGGTCGTGCGGACGGTTCGCACCGCGGTGCGGTCGGGCTGTCGGACGGCGGTCAGACGGCCAGCGCGAGGAGCACGTACACGAACGGGGCGGTGAGGAGCATGGAGTC
The DNA here is from genome assembly GCF_009708005.2 of Cellulosimicrobium protaetiae. Classification (NCBI taxonomy): domain Bacteria; kingdom Bacillati; phylum Actinomycetota; class Actinomycetes; order Micrococcales; family Promicromonosporaceae; genus Cellulosimicrobium; species Cellulosimicrobium protaetiae. Next base: position 3,230,407 of record NZ_CP052757.1, read on the forward strand.
GAGCCGGTCCAGGATGCCTCCGTGACCGGGCAGGAGCGACCCCATGTCCTTCAATTCTAGGTCGCGCTTGATCATCGACTCGGCGAGGTCGCCGATCGTGGCCGTGAGCGGGGCGAGGACGCCCAGCGCGACACCCACGAGCGGGCTCACGCCGAGGCCCACCACGGCACCGACCACGCCGACCGCCGTCGCGAGCACGAACGAGCCGGCCAGACCCTCCCAGGACTTCTTGGGGCTCACCGACGGGGCCAGCGGGTGCCGGCCGAACAGCACGCCCGCGACGTACCCTCCGACGTCGTTCGCGACGGCGAGCAGGATGAAGATCAGCACCCGGACGCGCCCGTCGGGGGCGGCGAGCATGAGCATGACGAAGCCGGCCATGAACGGCAGGTACGCCGCCGCGAACGTGGCCGCGGCCGCGTCCCGCACCGCCGCCGTCCCCGACCCGTCGATGACCCGCCACACGACAGCGCCCGCGACCGTGAGCATGAACGAGACGAACAGCGCCTCGGGCCCCGAGTAGAACGAGGACACGAGGATGCCGACCGTCCCGACCAGCAGCGGGAGGAGCGGCAGGTGCAGGTCACGGCGCTTGAACGCCTGCGCCAGCTCCCACAGCGCCGCCCCGACCGCCACGGTCGCGAGGAGCACGAAGAACTCGGGACGGAAGGCGAGGCTCGCCGCGACGAGCGCGAGCAGGCCGAGGCCCACCGCGATCGCCGCGGGAAGGTTGCGGCCCGCCTTCGGGGCGCGGCCTGCGGAGGTGCTGTCGCCGGCGGCGGTCGAGGAGGTGTCTGTCATCGGTGCGTGGAGGAGCTCGCCGGGCGAGGTGCTCAGACCTCGAGCAGCTCGCTCTCCTTGCCCGCCAGCAGCGCGTCGACCTGGTCCACGTGCGCCTTGGTGAGGCCCTCGAGCTCCTTCTCGGCGCGAGCGACCTCGTCCTCGCCGGCCTCGCCGTCGCGCGCGATGCGGTCCAGCTCCTCCTTGGCGCGACGACGCACGTTGCGGATCGCGACGCGCGAGTCCTCGGCCTTCGACTTCGCGAGCTTGACGAAGTCCCGGCGGCGCTCCTCCGTGAGGGCGGGCAGCACGACGCGGATCACGTTGCCGTCGTTCGAGGGGTTCACGCCGAGGTCGGAGTCGCGCAGCGACTTCTCGACCGCCGCCATCGAGCTCTTGTCGAACGGCGAGACGAGGATCGTGCGCGCCTCGGTCACCGTGAACGACGCGAGCTGCTGCAGCGGCGTCGGCGCGCCGTAGTAGTCGACCGTGATCTTGTTGAACATCGCGGCGTTCGCACGGCCCGTGCGGATCGCGGCGAAGTCCTCCTTGGCCACCTCGACGGCCTTGTCCATCTTCTCCTCGGCCTCGAGGAGGGTCTCGTCGATCACCAGTGCTCCTTCGTCGTTCGTCGGTGGGGTCGTGCGGTGTCCGTCGTCTGTCCGTCGTCTGTCCGTCGTCAGTCGGTCGTGACCAGTGTCCCAATATTCTCGCCGACCAGGGCCCGGGTGACGTTCCCCGGCTCGCCCATGCCGAAGACGCGCATCCGCACGTCGTTGTCGCGGCACAGGCTCAGCGCCGTCGCGTCCATGACCCCGAGGTCGTTGACGAGCGCGTCGGTGTACGTGAGGTGGTCGAGCTTCGTGGCCGACGGGTCCGTGCGGGGGTCGGCCGTGTAGACGCCGTCCACGCCGTTCTTGCCCATGAGGACCTCCTGGCAGTGCGTCTCGAGGGCGCGCTGCACGGAGACCGTGTCGGTGGAGAAGTACGGCATCCCTGCGCCCGCGCCGAAGATGACGACGCGGCCCTTCTCGAGGTGGCGGATCGCGCGCAGCGGGATGTACGGCTCGGCGACCTGGCCCATGGTGATGGCGGTCTGCACGCGCGTCTTCACCCCCGCCTGCTCGAGGAAGTCCTGGAGCGCGAGGCAGTTCATGACCGTGCCGAGCATGCCCATGTAGTCGGCACGCGCCCGGTCGAGCCCGCGCTGGGAGAGCTCGGCGCCGCGGAAGAAGTTCCCGCCGCCGACGACGATGGCGACCTGGACGCCCTGGGCGACCGCGTCCGCGATCTCCTGGGCCACGCGCTGGACGACGTCGGGCGCGAGACCGATCTGCCCGCCGCCGAACGTCTCGCCCGACAGCTTGAGGAGCACCCGCCGGTGCTCGGTCCCCGCTCGGGGCGTGGTCTGCTCGCTCGCCGTCACTGTCGACACCTGTCCTTCGTCCTGGCCCGGTGGGGCGGGGTGGTCCTGCTCCGCCGTCGTCCACCCGATGATCCGGCACGACGGCGTTCGTCGCGCACGCAGGGCCTCGCCCCGGGTGCGCGGTCGGCCCGGCCCCGACGCCGCGCGGGCGTGGGGACCGGGCCGACGGGGGCGTCAGGCGCCGACGCGGTACCGCACGAACTCGGTGATGGTGCCGCCGGCCTCGGAGACGACCTGGCCGACCGTCTTCTTGGGGTCCTTCGCGAGCGGCTGGTCGACGAGGACGACGTCCTTGAAGTAGCCGTTGAGGCGACCCTCGATGATCTTCGGCAGCGCGGCCTCGGGCTTGCCCTCGTTGCGCGAGGTCTCCTCGGCGATGCGGCGCTCGTTCTCGACCGTGTCGGCCGGGACCTCGTCGCGCGACAGGTACGTCGGGGACATCGCGGCGACGTGCTGCGCGACGTCCTTCGCGACGGCCTCGCCCGCGGCGTCCGTGGCGACGACGACGCCGATCGACGGCGGCAGGTCGCGCGCGGTGCGGTGCAGGTACGCGGTGACGCGCTCGCCCGCGACGCGGGTCACGCGACGCAGGACGATCTTCTCGCCGAGCGTCGCGGCCTGGTTGTCGATGACCTGCTGGACGGTCTCGCCGTCCGCGTCCGCGGCGAGCGCCGCGTCGGCGTCACGGGCACCGGCCTCGGCGGCGGCCTTGAGGACGCGGTCCGCGAGGGAGATGAACGTCTCGTTCTTCGCGACGAAGTCCGTCTCGGAGTTGAGCTCGATGAGCGTCGCGACCTGGCCACCCTCGGTGTCGCGGATGTCGACGGCGATGAGGCCCTCGGAGGTCGAGCGGCCCTCGCGCTTGGCGACGCCCTTCAGACCCTTGACGCGGATGATCTCGAGCGCCTTCTCCGCGTCGCCGTCCGCCTCGTCGAGAGCCTTCTTGACGTCGAGCATGCCGGCGCCGGTGCGCTCGCGCAGGGCCTTGATGTCAGCGGCGGTGTAGTTCGCCATGGTGGTTCCTCACTCGTGGTTCGTCACGGGTTCTTCGTCACAGGGACGTGCTGGTGGCACCGCGCCGGTGCCGGTGCGCCGGTGGCGCGGCGCGGGGTGCGCGGCGGTCGCCCGCCGCGCACCCCGGGACGTCACTTGGTCTCGTCGGCCTCGGCGTCGGCGACGACGGCCTCGGCGTCGGCCACGACGGCAGCCTCGGCGGCGACCTCCGCGACGACCTCGGCAGCGGCGTCACCCGGCTCCTCGGCGGCGACCTCGGCAGCAGCCTCGGCGACCTCCTCGGCCACGGCGGCCTCGACGTTCGCCTCGGCGGCGGTCTCGTCGGCCTCGAGCTGCTTCTCGGCACCGGCGAGGAGCTCGCGCTCCCACTCGGCCAGCGGCTCGGCCTCGGCGCCCGCCTCGGTCTCGGCACCCGAACGGCCGGAGTGACGCTGGAGCAGACCCTCGGCGGCGGCGTCCGCGATCACGCGCGTGAGCAGCGTGACGGAGCGGATGGCGTCGTCGTTGCCCGGGATCTTGTAGTCCACGACGTCGGGGTCGCAGTTCGTGTCGAGGATCGCGACGATCGGGATGTTGAGCTTGCGCGCCTCGTCGACCGCGAGGTGCTCCTTGTTCGTGTCGACGATCCACACGGCGGAGGGGACCTTCGCCATGTCACGGATGCCGCCGAGCGTGCGCGCGAGCTTGTCCTTCTCGCGACGCAGGACGAGGAGCTCCTTCTTGGTCAAACCGGAGCCGGCGACGTCGTCGAAGTCGATCTCCTCGAGCTCCTTGAGGCGCTGGAGACGCTTGTGCACCGTGGTGAAGTTCGTGAGCATGCCGCCGAGCCAGCGGTGGTTCACGTAGGGCATCCCGACGCGCGCGGCCTGCTCGGCCACGGGCTCCTGGGCCTGCTTCTTGGTGCCGACGAAGAGGATGGAGCCGCCGTGCGCGACGGTCTCCTTGACGAACTCGTACGCGCGGTCGATGTACGACAGCGACTGCTGGAGGTCGACGATGTAGATGCCGTTGCGCTCGGTGAAGATGAAACGCTTCATCTTCGGGTTCCAACGGCGGGTCTGGTGCCCGAAGTGGACACCGCTCTCGAGGAGCTGGCGCATGGTCACGACGGCCATGACACGTCCTTTCGCCGTGCGGCCCGGGATCCACCCGGTGCGCGCACGCTTCTGGCGGCCCCTCCCGGAGGACGGACCGCGGTGCGGTTGTCGGTGACGACCTCGTGGTCGCACCCCTGGCGCCACCCGAGCCGACGCCCGCGCCGCACCCTGCGAGCAGGGGCGAGCGGGACCGACGCCGGACGCGGCCCCACCCGTCCGGCGGAGCCGGGAGCACGGGCGAGGACGTGACGCGCGATGTCGACCGGCTCCGCCCTCGGCCGGGGTCGGGACCCCGGTCCGGGCACGGCGAACGCGCCGGTCGCAGCGGCAAGTCTACCCGACGGCTCGGCCGACCACAGCCGCCGTCCCCGGGTACGCGGCGGGCCGCCCGTCCACAGGCCGGCACGACCGCGACCCGCTCTCCGGCGGGGTACGACACCCTGGCGCGATGGCTCCCGACCACCTCTCGCTCACCGTCACCTCGACAGCCCCCTCGCCGTCGCCCGCGGCACCCCGTCGGCGCACGCTCGGGATCGTGCTGAGCGTGCTCGTCCTGTCCGCCGGCCCCGTGGCGGACGCCGCGCCCGGCGCCGTGGTCACGCCCCACGCACTCGCGGAGGCCTCGGCCACCGCCGCCTGGGTGCCCCCGCTCGACCTCGCGCCCGACGACCTGGAGGTCCTCGCGCCCTTCGACCCGCCCGAGCAGGACTGGCTCCCCGGGCACCGGGGCGTCGACCTCGCCGCGACGCCCGGCGCCCCGGTCCGTTCCCCGGCACCGGGGGTCGTGACGTTCGCCGGTCCCGTCGCGGGCCGCGGCGTGGTCGTCGTCACGCACGACGACGGGCTGCGCACCTCGCTCGAACCCGTGACCGGCGTCGTCCCGCGGGGGTCGCGGGTCGCGGCCGGCGCGGTCGTCGGCACGCTCCAGGCCTCGCAGGACGCCCTCGGGAGCCACTGCCCGGGGACCTGCGTGCACTGGGGCGTGCGGCGCGGGGATCGCTACGTGGACCCGCTCGCCCTCCTGGGCGACCGTCCGCCGATCGTGCTCCTCCCGCTCGGGGAGCCGTGACCGGGTGCGGCAGGGTGTCAGGCGCGAGGGAAGGCCTGCTCGAACGAGCTCCGCAGCCGCTCCGCGGTGACGTGCGTGTAGCGCTGGGTCGTCGCGAGCGAGGAGTGCCCGAGGATCTCCTGGACGCTGCGCAGGTCGGACCCGCCCGCCAGCAGGTGGGTCGCGGCGCTGTGGCGCAGGTCGTGCGGGGCGACGTCGTCGACCCCGGCGTCGGCGGCGAGCCGGTGCACGGCGTCGCGCACCTGCCGCTCACCCCAGCGGCCGCCGCGGTCACCGACGAGGAGCGCAGGACCGCTCCGCGCCGTGACCAGCGCGGGGCGCCCGACGTCGAGCCACCGGTCCAGTGCGCGGGCCGCCGGGACCCCGAACGGGACGACCCGTTCCTTGTCCCCCTTGCCGAGCACGCGGACGACACGCTGTGCGAGGTCCACGTCGTCCACGTCCGTGCCGGCGAGCTCGCCGACACGGACACCGGCCCCGTAGAGCAGCTCCGCCGCCGCCCACTCCCGCACGCGTGCCGGGTCGCCCTCGACCGCGGCCTCGCGCGCCGCGTCGAGCATCCGGGCCGCCGCGTCGACCGCGAGGACGGTCGGCAGCGTGCGCGGCACACGAGGGCTCGCCAGGCGTGCCGCAGGGTCGTCCGCGACGCGGCCGGTCCGCCGCGCCCAGTCGAAGAACGCTCGTGCGGCCGCTCCTCGACGCGCGAGCGTCGCCCGTGCGAGGCCCCTCTCCGACTGCTCGGTCAGCCAGGTGCGGAGCGCAGCCAGGTCGACCTCCGCGAGCGTCCCCGTGCCGTGCCGTGCGACATGACGCAGCAGCGCCTCGACGTCGCCGACGTACGCGCGCACCGTGTGGTCGGACGAGCCCTGGGCGACACGGAGGTGCGCGGCGAAGTCGTCGACGGCCACACGGAACGTCTCGGGCAACGCCTCCGGGGTGGTGGCCTGCGGCTCGTCGGGCGCGACGGGCGCCGTGCCCCCGTCTCCGCCTCCGGTCGGTCGGGTCTCCGTCACGCTCCCAGTCTGCTGCCGGGCCGAGCCGGGCGCGTGGAGGCGCTCCGGGGGCGCCTCCTCCGGGCCGTCTCCGTGCCCGGTGCTCGGGCCGACGAGCGTGCCCGCGTCCCCGGGCACCGCCGAGCCGGCGTGACGCCTCGCGCACGACTCATCCCGGGCGCACGCGCCGCCAACCGCCTGCCGTGCGCTCGGCCAGGCCGCGGACCTCCAGCCTGCCGAGGGCGCTCATCGCGTCGGCGACCGCGAGCCCGGCCGAGCGGGCGACCGCGTCCGTCGGCGCGCCCGAACGGAGCGGGAGCGCGTCCCACGCACGGGTCTCGACACCGTCGAGACCGTCGTAGTCGGCGCGGCGCGACGCGCCCCCTGCCACGGGAGGCGCACCGGGTGCGGCGTCGCGCGTCAGGCTCCCCGCGAGCTCCGCCACCTCGTCGGCGTCGGTGACGCACACCGCGGCACCGTCCCGCAGCAGCCGGTGGCAACCCGTCGACGCCATCGACGTCACCGGCCCGGGCACCGCACCGACCGGTCGGGAGAGCTCGGTCGCCCGGGTCGCCGTGCTGAGCGACCCCGAGCGCCAGGCCGCCTCGACGACGACGGTCGCCCCCGAGAACGCCGCGATGAGCCGGTTGCGCTGCAGGAACCGCACCCGGCTCGGTACGGAGCCGGGCGGTACCTCGGACACCACCGCTCCCCCGGTCTCGACGACGGCGCGGAGCAGGTCCGTGTTCCCCGCCGGGTAGAGCCGGTCCACCCCGCCCGCGAGGAACGCCACCGTCGGCCCGCCCGACACGAGCGCCGCCCGGTGCGCGGCGGCGTCGATCCCGTAGGCACCGCCGGACACCACGGTGAACCCTCGTGCGGCGACCCCGGAGGCGATCTCGCCCGTGACGTGCCGCCCGTAGTCGGTGCACGCGCGCGCCCCGACCACGGCCACGGACCGGGCGGCGAGCCCCGCGAGACCGGGTGCGCCCCGCACCCACAGCGCGATCGGCACCGCCGCGCCGAGGTCGGCGAGGGCGCCGGGCCACCCGGGGTCGCCCGGGACGACGAGGGTGCCCCCGAGTCGTTCCAGGACGCGCAGCTCACGTCGCGGGTCGAGCCCGTCGAGCCGTGGCGCCCACCGCGCGACACCTCGCAGGAGCCGTGCGACGGAGCGGCTCCTGGCGTCGTGCGACGCCCCGTCGCCGCTCGGGTCCTCGGGCACCGGGCCGGCGAGCCCGACCCCGCGCGTCGGCCCCGACGTGGGGACGGTCTCGGAGCGGGCGACGAGCGTACGACGAGCCTCGGCCGGGTCGTCGACGGCCTCGTGGAGCCAGGCGAGCGCCGGTCCGGCGCCGAGCTGCTCCACGAGCGCGACCGCGACGTCGTCCCCGGGCTCGGCGATGCGTGACCAGGCCGCGCGGGCGAGCCGGTCGTCGGTGACGTCGAACACGGGCCGCCGCGACGCGCTCGGACGGGTCGGGCGCTCAGCCACGGTAGCCCCGTGTGCGGAGGGCGAGGCCGGCACCGACGTCGCTCCGGCTCGGCGCGTCGCGGCCCGCGAGGTCGGCCACCGTCCACGCGAGACGCAGCACGCGGTCGGCGCCGCGCAGGCTCAGGGTGCCCCGGTCGAGCGCCGTGTCGACGTCCGCGAGCAGACCGGGGTCGGCGCCGAGACGCTCCCGCAGCCAGGTGCCGGGCACCTCGGCGTTCGTCCGCCACGGTGTCCCCGCCAGGCGGGCCGCGGCCGCGGCCCGCGCGGCGCCGACCCGGCGCGCGACGACGGCGCTCGCCTCCGGCGCGCCCGCTCCTGCCCGCTCGACGCGGGTCACGGGCCGGACCTCGACCTGCACGTCGACCCGGTCGAGCAGCGGCCCGGAGAGCCTGCCGAAGTACCGCCGCTGCGCGACGGGCGAGCACGTGCACTCGAGGCCCTTGCCGACCCCCTTGCCGCACGGGCACGGGTTGGCGGCGAGGACGAGCTGGAAGCGCGCCGGGTACCGGGCGGTCCCGCCGGCCCGGTGGATCACGAGCTCGCCGTGCTCCAGGGGCTGCCGCAACGTCTGGAGGACCCGCGCCCCGAACTCGGGGGCCTCGTCCAGGAAGAGGACCCCGCGGTGGGCGCGCGACGCGGCACCGGGACGCGGCAGGCCGCTCCCTCCGCCGACGATCGCCGCCGGGGTCGCGGTGTGGTGGGGGTCCTCGAAGGGCGGCCGCCGGAGCAGACCGGCGCCCGGGTCGAAGACCCCGGCGACCGAGTGGACGGCGGTGACCTCGACCGCCTCGCTCTCCGTGAGGTCGGGCAGGATGCCGGGGAGCCGCGACGCGAGCATCGTCTTGCCCGCCCCGGGCGCCCCGACCAGGAGCAGGTGGTGGCCGCCCGCGGCCGCCACCTCGAGCGCGTGCCGCGCCTCGCCCTGGCCCACGACGTCGGCCAGGTCGCCCGGCCGGGCGCGCACGTCGGCCGCGCGCGGTACGACGACCGGCGGCACGCCACCGCCCGGTCCGTCGAGCATCGCCCCGTGCAGGCGCGCCACGTCCGCGAGGCTCGCCGCCCCCACCACGCGCGCGCCCGGGACGAGGCTCGCCTCCTCGACGTCGGCAGCAGGGACGACGACGTCGCGGAACCCGGACGCGACGGCGGCCGCCACGGCCGGCAGGACTCCGCGCACGGGCTGGAGCCGGCCGTCGAGCCCCAGCTCCCCGAGGTGCACCACGTCCTGCACGGCGCGCGCCGGGACGACCTGTGCCCCGGCGAGCAGCGCGACGGCGATCGCGACGTCGAAGCCCGTCCCCGACTTCGGCAGCGCGGCCGGGGAGAGGTTGATCGTGACCTTGCGCTGGGGCCACGGGATCCCCGACGAGGTGACCGCGGCGCGGACACGGTCCCGTGACTCGCTCAGCGCCGTGTCGGGGAGCCCGACGAGCACGAACCCGGGCACCGACGCCGCGAGGTGCGCCTGGACCTCCACGACGTGCCCCGTGAGCCCGACGAGCGCGACCGCGCGGGTCGTGCCGAGGCCCATCAGGCGCTCACCCCGACGAGGTGCTCGACCTGCGCGGCGCCCGCCCTGGCCACGACCACGGCCACGACGTCGATCCGGACCGACCGGGCCCGGACGTCGTGGGTCGCGAGCCACTCACCGGTCAGGCGTCGCAGGCGACCGAGCTTCGCCGCGGTGACGGCCTGCGCCGGGTGCCCGAAGCCCGTCCCCCGCCGGGTCTTGACCTCGACGACCACCAGGACGTCACCGTCCAGGGCGACGACGTCGAGCTCGCCGCGCGTCCCGCGCCAGTTGCGGTCGAGCAGGGTCCAGCCCGCCTCGACCAGGTGGGCCGCGGCCACCTTCTCCCCGTACCGCCCGACGGCGTCGTTCGCTCCCATGGGCTCACCTCCGCCGCCCACCGTGGAGGTCGACGGGTGCGCGGCGCCAGGTGCGCGTGCGGCCCTGTGGGCACCACCGTCAGAGGACGTGCCTGTGGACGGCCAGGACCCTTGTCAGAGCTGGAGCTCGGCCTTCGCGAGCTCCTCGACGTTGACGTCCTTGAACGTCACCACGCGGACCGACTTCACGAACCGGGCCGACCGGTACACGTCCCAGACCCACGCGTCGGCGAGCCGCAGCTCGAAGTACACCTCACCGGCCGCGGACCGCACCTGGAGGTCCACCTGGTTCGCCAGGTAGAAGCGGCGTTCGGTCTCCACCACGTACGAGAACAGGCCCACCACGTCGCGGTACTCGCGGTACAGCGCGAGCTCCATCTCGGTCTCGTAGTTCTCGAGGTCTTCGGCGCTCACGCCTCCATCATGGACCATCGCCGGGCCCGCGCTCGTCGCGGCGCCGACGCGCGTCGTTCGTCAGCTCGTGGCCAGACCCGCCGCCGGGTCGAGCTCCAGCACGTCGACCGGTTCGCCGTAGGCCGGGGCGTCGAGCACCTCGTCGCCCCGCTCGGGCAGGCGCCACGACCTGCGGTGCTGCGGCGTCGGCCCGTGCTCGCGCAGCGCGTCGACGTGCGCCGCCGCACCGTAGCCCTTGTTCTGGTCCCACCCGAAGGCGGGGTACTGCCGCGCGAGGCTGGTCATGAGACCGTCGCGCTCCGTCTTCGCGAGGACGCTCGCCGCGGCGACCGACGCGCACTGGAGGTCGGCCTTGACCAGGGTGCGCACGCGGGGGTCAGCGAACCGCTCGTCGTCGTGGGGGTCGAGGTCGAACGCCTCGAAGAGGTCGACCGCCGACGGCCTGCTGAGCCAGTCGTGCTTGCCGTCCAGGAGCACCGCGTCGACGTCCCCGACCGTCCGGCGGACCTGCGCGAGCGCGCGCCGCCCCGCGAGGCGCAGTGCGCCCACGATGCCGTGCGCGTCGATCTCGGCAGGTCCCGCGTGGCCCACGGCCCACGCGACGCTCCACGAGCGTGCGAGCGGGACGAGAGCCTCGCGGGCGGCCGCCGTGAGGAGCTTGGAGTCGGTGAGTCCGGGCGGGCAGGGCTTCGTCGTGAGGTCGACGACCACGACGCCCACGGAGACCGGGCCGGCGAGCGCTCCGCGGCCGACCTCGTCCATGCCGGCGACGAGCCGCGCGCCGTCGCGCAGCATCGCGCGCTCCTGGCGCAGGTCCGGACGCCGCCGCGCGGGCGCACGCCTCGCGGCCCTCGGCGACGCCGTGCCGGGAGCCGGACGGGCGACGGCGTCGAGCGTCACGGCTCCACCGCGGGCACGTCGGCGAACACGTCGCCGGGGTTGCGCAGCAGGCCGAGGTGCGACAACGGCCAGACCTTGACGAAGGCCGTCCCGACGACGTTCCCCATCGGGACGAAACCACCGCCCGGCTTCCCGGTGTTGTAGCGCGAGTCCGCCGAGTTCTGCCGGTTGTCGCCCATGACGAACAGCATGTCGTCGGGGACCGTGGTGTCGAACGGGTCCTGGCTCGGGACCGACCCGGGCTTGATGTACGTCTCGTCGATCGACACGCCGTTGACGCTCACGCGCCCCTCCGCGTCGCAGCACACCACGTGGTCACCGGGCGTGCCGATCACCCGCTTGATGAGGTGCTCGCCCGTGTCCTGCGGCAGCAGACCGACGAACGTCAGCGCCGCGCGCACGGCCTCCGAGACCGGGCTCTCCTCCTGCGGCACCGGCGGCGGCAGCCACCCGCCCGGGTCCTTGAACACCACGACGTCGCCGCGGTGCACGTCGAACGCCCCCGGCACGAGCCGGGACACCATCACCCGGTCACCCTCGACCAGCGTGTCCTCCATCGAGGCGCTCGGGATGAAGAACGCCTGCACCAGGAACGTCTTGATGAGCAGCGACAGCACCAGCGCGCTGACCACGATGATCGCCGTCTCGCGCAGCAGCGACGACTTGCGCGCCGGACGCTCGGACCCGCGTCCCGACCGGTGCTCCCCGGGCCCCGCGAGGTGCTCCCCGTGCGGGGTCTGCTCGTCGCCCCGAGGACCGAGCGCCGCGCGCTCGGTGCCGGCGTCGGGATGCGGGCCGCGGGGCGGGGCGCTGTCGGTCACGCGTTCACAATGCCACCTTCTGCCGTCTTCCGAGAAACGGACCGGCTCTCGGACCGCGTGTTCTCGGGAACGACGACGGCGGCCGCCCCTCGAGGGGACGACCGCCGTCGGACGAGCGGAGCAGCAGGTCCGGTCAGGAGCCTGCCGGCAGCCGATCAGCGAGCGGGCGCGGTCTCGCGCTTCTCCTTGATCTTCGCCTTCTTGCCGCGCAGCGCGCGCAGGTAGTACAGCTTGGCGCGACGCACGTCACCGCGCGTCACGACCTCGACCGACTCGATGGACGGCGAGTGCACGGGGAACGTGCGCTCGACACCGACACCGAAGCTGATCTTGCGGACCGTGAACGTCTCACGGACGCCGCTGCCCTGACGGGCGATGACGACGCCCTGGAACGCCTGGACGCGGGAGCGGTTGCCCTCGACGACCTTGACGTTGACCTTGAGCGTGTCGCCGGGACGGAAGTCCGGGACGTCGCTGCGCAGCGATGCTGCGTCGACGCTGTCCAGCGTGTGCATGGTGCTTCTCCTCGCCCGCCACAGGTCGGACGCGTGCTCGTGGCCCGGGCGCGCCGGGCCGTCGTCGTCTGTCGATGGGGTGTGCCGTGCTGGGCGCGGACGGTCGACCACCTCGCGGTCGTCGACGCGTCGTGCCAGTCCGCCCGAGGATCCGGGCGCGGGCTCCCCTGTGGCAGAGGTTCCGGGGCGGCACACACCGATCGACCATTCTGCCACACCCGGAAGGTCGAGCGGCAGCCAGGCCCGTCGCCGACCCCGTTTCGTGAGCGGCGGGGGTGGTCAGGGAGCGTCGCGCGCGACGAGCGCGAGCCGGTCGTCGACGACGGACCACCCCGCGCCCGCGAGGACCTCCAGGTCGTGCCGGTCGAGCGTGCCGACGTCGAGCGCGCGCACCATGTCCGGCCGTCGCGCGGCCGTGCGCCGCAGGGCCTGGTCACGGCGCCAGCGGTGGATCCGCGCGTGGTGCCCGGAGAGCAGCACGTCCGGCACCTCCAGGTCGCCCCAGGCCGGCGGCTTCGTGTACACGGGGTACTCGAGCAGTCCCGCGGCGCCGTGCGACTCCTCGACGAGCGACTCGGGGTTGCCCACGACGCCCGGCAGCAGCCGTCCGACGGCCTCGACCATGACGAGCGCCGCGACCTCGCCCCCGTTGAGCACGTAGTCGCCGATCGACAGCTCGCTGACCCGCATCCCGGTGGAGCGGTAGTGCTCGGCGACGCGCGCGTCGATCCCCTCGTAGCGCCCGCAGGCGACGACGAGGTGCTCCTCGGTCGCGAGCGCCTCCGCGGTGCGCTGCGTGAACGTCTCGCCCGACGGCGTCGGTACCACCAGGTGGGCCGGCGCGCCCTCGCGCGGGGTGCGGTCGACGGCTACCGACGACCCGGACGGGTCCGCACGGCCCGTCACCTCGTCGATGGCGCGGCCCCAGACGTCGGGCCGCATGACCATGCCCGCACCTCCGCCGAACGGCGTGTCGTCCACGGTGCGGTGCCGGTCCGTCGTCCAGTCCCGCAGGTCGTGGACGCGCAGGTCGAGGATCCCTGCCGCGCGGGCCTTGCCGACGAGCGACAGGTCGAGCGACGCGAGGTAGTCGGGGAAGATCGTGACGACGTCGATGCGCACGGTCAGGCCTCGCCGTCGTGCTCGTCGCCCTGCTCGCGCGCACCGGCGACCGATGCGTCGCCGCCTCCCTCCGGTGCCGCCACCTCGAGCCGGTCGGCGTCCGAGGCGAGCAGCCCGCCCGGCGGGTCGAGCACGACGCGGCCCCCGGCCACGTCGACGAGCGGGACGATCTGCCGGACGAACGGGACGAGGGTGCGGGCGCCGCCCGTCTCGCGCAGCACGAGGACGTCGTGCGCGGGCAGGTGCTCGAGGCCGTCGACACGCCCGAGCACCCGGCCGTCAGCGTCCTCCGCCCGGAGCCCGACGAGCTCGTGCGGGTACCACGCGTCCTCCTCGTCGGAGGCGTCGACGTCGACCACGAGCTCGACCCCCCGCAGCGCCTCCGCGGCCGTGCGGTCGCGGACGCCCTCGAAGCCGACGAGCCACCGCCCCTGGTGCACGCGCACCGTCCCGACGGTCAGCGGCCCGGCCGTCGAGGGGCGCGTCTCCAGGCGCTCGCCCACGGCGAGACGCTCCTCGGGATCGTCGGTGCGCAGGTCGAGCGCGACCTCGCCACGCAGTCCGTGCGCCTTGCCGACGCGCGCGACGGTCAGCTCCATGGTCGTCACTCCTCCGGGGTCCTGGTCGGGGCCGGTGCCGGGCGGGCACCTGGTAGGGGGTGGGTGCAGGAAGGCCCGGCCCGCCGGTCGGCGGGCCGGGCCTTGCCCGTGGCCCCTCGCGGGGCACGATCGTGCGGGCCTCAGCGGCGGTCGACGTCCACGACGTCGACGCGGACCGGCCCGTCGGTCGCGAGCGCGCCGATCACCGTGCGCAGGGCACGGGCGGTGCGACCACCGCGACCGATCACGCGGCCGAGGTCGTCCGGGTGCACCCGGACCTCGAGCAGGTCACCGCGACGCAGCGTCTTCGCGTTCACCCGGACGTCGTCCGGGTTGTCCACGATGCCGCGCACGAGGTGCTCGAGCGCCTCGGCGATCATCAGGCCTGCTCGTCGGCAGCGGCCTCGTCGGCCGTGTCGGCGGGCGCCTCGGCCGGAGCCTCGGTCTTCTTCTCGGCAGCCTTGGCCTTGACCTTCTCCGCGTCCGCGGCGGCGGCCTCGATCGCGGCGGCCGGGTCGACCTTCTCGCCCTTGACCTTGAGCGTGCCCTCGGTGCCGGGCAGGCCCTTGAACTTCTGCCAGTCGCCCGTGATCTTGAGGAGCGCGAGCACCTGCTCGGTCGGCTGCGCGCCGACGCCGAGCCAGTACTGGGCGCGGTCCGAGGTGATCTCGATGAACGAGGGCTCCTCGGTCGGGTGGTACTTGCCGATCTCCTCGATCACGCGACCGTCACGCTTGGTGCGCGAGTCCGCGACGACGACACGGTAGTACGGCGCACGGATCTTGCCGAGACGCTTCAGACGAATCTTGACGGCCACAGTGGTGGTCTCTCCTGGTTCTGGTTCGGGCGAACCCGGACCCGTCCCGTGGGGACAGGACGAGGAAGGGGTTCAGGACACGGCACGCGCCGGAGAGAGGGGCCGGGGCACGCCGAGTACCGGGACATTGTGCCAGACCGGACCGGCCCGGACCAACCTGCGGCGACCGCTCAGCCGCCCTGCGGCGCGACGATCTCGCCGCGCAGCACGACCGCCGTCGGGGCGCGCAGGACGCCGACGTCCTGGCGCGGGTCCTGCGGGTAGACGACGAAGTCGGCGGAGGCACCCTCGACGAGCGACGTGTAGCCGAGGTACTCCCGGCCCTGCCAGCTCGCCGCCGCGACGACGGCCGCGTCGGGGATGCCGGCGGCCACGAGCTCGGCGCACTCGTCCGCGAGGCGGCCGTGCGCGATCGTCCCGCCCGCGTCCGTCCCCACGAGGATCTGGATCCCCGCCTCGTACAACGCCCGGGCCTGCTCGTACCGGCGCTCGTGCAGCCGTCGCATGCGCGCCGCGAACACCGGGTACTTCCCGTCGGCCTGCCGGGCGATCGCCTCGAACTGCCCGATCTGGAGCAGGGTCGGTGTCACCGCGACGCCCCGCTCGGAGATCTCGTACATGAGGTCGGGGTCGATCCCCGTGCCGTGCTCGATCCCGTCGACACCCGCGGCGAGCAGGGACGGGATCACCTCCTCCGAGAACGCGTGCACGGTGACGCGCGCGGCCTCCGCGTGCGCGGCGGCCACCGCCTCGGCGAGGACGTCGTCGGGCCACAGCGGTCGCAGGTCACCCTCGGCGCCGAGGTCGCGGTCGATCCAGTCGCCCACGATCTTCACCCAGCCGTCGCCCTGGCGCGCCTCGCGGCGCACGGCCTCGGGGAGCTGCGCGACGTCGTCGAGCTCGAGCCCGTAGCTGCGCAGGTAGCGCTTGGGGCGTGCGAGGTGACGCCCGGCCCGTACGAGCCGCGGCAGGTCGCGGCGGCCGTGGACCCATCGCGTGTCGAGCGGCGAGCCCGCGTCGCGCACGAGGAGCACGCCGCTGTCGCGGTCCGTCACGGCCTGGTCCTGGGCCGTCGCCGCGTCGACCGCGCCCTGGGCGCCCAGGCCGACGTGGCAGTGCACGTCGACGAGGCCGGGAAGGACCCAGCCCTCGAGCTCCACCATGTTGGTGCCCTGCGCCGACGGCCGCGTGAGGCTGATCCGGCCGTCCTTGACCCACAGGTCGCCCACCTCGCGGTCGTCGCCGACGATGACGTGGCCGCGGACGTGCAGCGTGGGGCCTTCCAGCGCGGACATGCGGCTCCTGGGTGACGACGGTCAGGACGAGGCCCGGCTTCGCGGGCACGACGCGGCACCGGGCGGTACCACGGACATAACTTAGCGCTCGGGCGGCGGCGGGACGCACCGGGGCACGACACGCCCCGACGACGCCGCCGCGGACGCGTCAGCGGCCGAGCAGCTTCTCGAACCCGGGCGGGAGCTGGAGGTCGTCGGGCGACGGCTGCGCGGGCTCGCTCGGTCGACCCATGCCGAACGCAGAGCCGGTGGGCGCGGGCGGGCCCGTGACCTCCCCCGCGGCCCGGGCGGCGGCGGCCCGCTCCTGCGCGGCGCGCTTCGCCGGGTTGCCCGACTTCCCCTTGACCTTGCGCTGCGGCGCCTGGCGCCCGCGGGCCTTCTTGCCGCCCATGCCCGGGAGGTTGCCCATGCCCGGCATGCCCGGCATCCCGCCGCCGCGGCTCATCTGCCGCATCATCTTCTGCGCGCCCGCGAACCGCTCGAGGAGCTGGTTGACGTCGCTCGTCGTGACGCCGGAGCCCCGCGCGATGCGGGCACGGCGCGACCCGTTGATGATCTTCGGGTTGTCGCGCTCCGCGGGGGTCATCGAGCGGATGATCGCCTCGATGCGGTCGACCTCGCGCTCGTCGAAGTTGTCGAGTGCCTCCCGCATCTGGCCCATGCCCGGCAGCATGCCGAGCATCTTCTTCATCGAGCCCATGTTCTTCATCTGCTGCATCTGCACCAGGAAGTCCGCGAGCGTGAAGTCCTGCCCCGTCGCGACCTTCTCGGCCATCTTCGCGGCCTGCTCGGCGTCGAACGCCTTCTCGGCCTGCTCGATGAGGGTCAGGACGTCACCCATGTCGAGGATGCGCGACGCCATGCGGTCCGGGTGGAACGCCTCGAAGTCGGTGAGCTTCTCGCCCGTGGACGCGAAGAGGATCGGGCGGCCGGTGACGCCACGGACGGAGAGCGCGGCACCTCCGCGCGCGTCGCCGTCGAGCTTGGTGAGCACGACGCCCGTGAAGTCGACGCCCTCCTCGAACGCCTTCGCGGTCGCGACGGCGTCCTGGCCGATCATCGCGTCGATGACGAACAGGACCTCGTCCGGCTGCACCGCGTCGCGGATGTCCGACGCCTGCTGCATGAGGACCGCGTCGAGACCGAGGCGTCCCGCGGTGTCGACGATGACGACGTCGTGCTGGCGCTGGCGCGCCGTCTCGACGCCCTCGCGCGCGACGGCGACCGGGTCGCCGATGACGTCGTCGACCTCGACCCCGCTCTGGTTGCCCGGGTGGGGGGCGAAGACCGGGACCCCGGCACGGTCGGCGACCACGCTGAGCTGCGTGACGGCGTTCGGCCGCTGCAGGTCCGCGGCGACGAGGAGCGGCGTGTGCCCCTGCTCGCGCAGGTGCAGCGCCAGCTTCCCGGCGAGAGTCGTCTTGCCCGCACCCTGGAGGCCGGCCAGCATGATGACCGTCGGCGGGGTCTTCGAGAAGCGCAGCCCGCGGCTCTCACCGCCGAGGATGCCGACGAGCTCCTCGTTGACGATCTTCACGACCTGCTGCGCCGGGTTGAGCGCGCCCGACACCTCGGACGAGAGCGCCCGCTCGCGCACCGTCGCGCTGAACTCGCGCACGACCGGGACGGCCACGTCGGCGTCGAGCAGCGCGCGCCGGATCTCCCGGATCGTCGCGTCGATGTCCGCCTCGGACAGCCGGCCCTTCGCACGCAGGTTCTTGAAGGTCGAAGTCAGTCGGTCCGACAGCGTGTTGAACACCGCGTCATCCTCACCAGTCGTCGGAAGTCTCGTCCGCGTCGGCGCTCCCGCCTGCCGGCGCCCGAGGCCGGGCACACGCTGGCAGAGGACGGGCCGTCCGCGAGGGTCCAGCCTACCCGGGAGCCGCTGCGTCCCCCGGCACGTCCCTCGGCACGGCCCTCAGCACGCGCAGCGTCTCGCCGACGAGGTCGTCGACGAGACGAGCCCGCCACGCGGTCCACGCGCTCGGGCCGAGCGACGACGCGTCGGCCTCGGTGAGCGCCCGCAGCACCTCGAGCAGGTCGGCGCGATGGTCGACGGCGACGGCGAGCTCGTCGACCGTCGCCGGGTCGTCGGGGTCCTCGCTCACGGCGAGGCGGGACAGCGTCAGGTGGTGGAGCACGAGCGTCTGGACGTCCGACACCACGTCGGGCTCGAAGCCCATCCGGCCGAGGATCGCGGGCACGAGCCGCGCGCCCTCGACGGAGTGGTCGACCGCGCCCGCGCGCTTGCCGATGTCGTGGAGCACCGCGGACAGCAGGAGCAGGTCCGAGCGCGCGACGTCCTTGCGGCTCCGCGCGGCCCGGGCGACGACCTCGACGAGGTGCCGGTCCACGGTGTGGCGGTGCACGGCGGCGCGCTGGGGCCGGTTCCGCACACCGGCCCACTCGGGGATCCACGTGGTCACGACCCCGGCGAGGTCGAGCGCCTCCCACACCGCGACCTGCGCCTGCCCGGAGCCCAGCAGGGAGAGGAAGGCCGAGCGCGCGGCGCGCGGCCACGGCTCGGGCAGGGGCGGGCACTGGGCGAGGCTCGCGACGGAGACCGGCGAGAGCGTCAGGCCCGTCCGCGCGGCGGTCGCCGCGGCACGCAGGGACAGCAGCGGGTCCGCCTCCGGGTGCGCGTCCACCGCGAGCACGAGCTCGCCGTCGTGCTCGACGAGCCCGTCCCCGACGGACCGGAGCCGGGGCGCCGTCCGGCGTCCGCGGACCAGGACGGGACGCCGGGCGACCGACGGCCGCTGGAGGGCCTGGCGTGCGCGCCGGACGGTCGTGTCGAGCGCGTAGGAGATCTCGCGGCCCGCCGCGGCGAGGCTCGCGAGCAGCTCGTCGGGGTCGTCGAACCCGGACAGCGCGGCGACCTCGTCGAGGTCGGCCAGCAGGAGCCGGCTCGTGTGCCGTCCCGTGACGACCTGCAGGGTGTCCCGGACGTCCAGCAGGTGCGCGTGCGCGCGGTCGACCGAGCCGTGCGGGCGGTCCGTGAGCCACGTCGCCGCCAGGGCCGACAGCACGACGGCGTCCCGGATCCCCCCGCGCGACTCCTTGAGGTCTGGCTCGATGAGGTAGGCGAGCTCGCCGGACCGCTCGGCACGCTCGCGCGTCGAGGAGAGCAGGTCGGGCAGGCGGCGGCGCGACGCGGAGCGCCAGTCGGTGAGGACCGCGGACGACGCCCGGTGCACGACGACCGCGTCGCCGGCCACCGCGCGGACGTCGAGCCAGCCGACGGCCGCGGGCACGTCCTTGGACGCCACCTGTCGGCACTGCGAGAGCGAGCGCACGGAGTGGTCGAGGTCGACGCCGGCATCCCAGAGCGGGTACCACAGTCGCTCGGCGACCCGGGCGACGTCGTCCGCCGTGTGGTTGCGGCCGTCGTGGACGAGGACGAGGTCGAGGTCGCTCGCGGGCCCCATGTCGCCCCGGCCGAGGCTGCCCACGGCGGCGAGCGCGATGCCGTCGGGGGCGACGCCGTCGGTCGCCTCGCGCCAGAGGCCCTGCAGCGACGAGGTCACGAGGTCGACGACGGCGGCGCGGCGCGCGACCCCGCTGCGGCCCGGCCCGCTCATGGACCGCGCGACGTCGAGCATCCGCGCGCGGAGGTCCCGCACCCCCTCGGGGTGCGGGACCTCCGCGCTCTGCTCGCCCGGCTGCTGCCCGAGGCGCCCCGCCGATCCCCCTGCGACCCCGCCCGTGGTCGGGGTGTCGGCGTGGTCGGTCATCCGATGGTCCGTCGCCTCACAGGGCGCCGGGGCCGTGCTCGCCCGTGCGCACACGGGCGACGTCGTCCACCGGGACCGTCCAGACCTTGCCGTCACCGATCTTGCCGGTCTGCGCGGCCTTGACGATGACCTCGGTGACCGCCGTGGCGTCCGCGTCGTCGACGAGGACCTCGATGCGGACCTTGGGGACGAGGTCCACCGTGTACTCGGCGCCGCGGTAGACCTCGGTGTGGCCCTTCTGGCGCCCGTACCCGCTGGCCTCGCTGACCGTCATGCCCCGCACGCCCGCGGCCTCGAGCGCCGACTTCACGTCGTCGAGCCGGTGCGGCTGGATGATTCCCGTGACGAGCTTCATGCCCGCACCTCCTTGATGACGCTGCCCTGCTGGATGGACTCGTACGCCGTCTCGCCGTGGACCGCGAGGTCGATGCCGCCGACCTCGGCGTCCTCGCTGACCCGCCAGCCCATCGTGACCTTGAGGATCAGGCCGATGACGAGCGTGGTGGCCGCCGAGAACACGATGGCGACGAGCGCGATGAGGATCTGCACGACGAGCTGCTGCGCGCCGCCGCCGAAGAACAGGCCCGTGTCGGTGGCGAGGAAGCCGATCGCGACGGTACCCCAGAGGCCGGAGACCAGGTGGACGCCGACGACGTCGAGCGAGTCGTCGTAGCCGAACCGGTACTTGAGGCCGACCGCGAGCGCGGAGAGCGCACCGGCGACGAGGCCCAGGACGATCGACGTGACCGGGTTGAGGGCACCGGCCGCCGGGGTGATCGCGACGAGGCCGGCGACCACGCCGGACGCCGCACCGAGCGACGTCGCGTGGCCGTCGCGGATCTTCTCCGTGAGGAGCCAGCCGATGATGCCCGCCGCGGTGGCGCTCGTCGTGTTGACCCAGGCGAGCCCGGCGGTCTCGTTGGCCCCGAAGGCCGAGCCCGCGTTGAAGCCGAACCAGCCGAACCACAGGAGGGCGGCGCCGAGCATGACGAACGGCAGGTTGTGCGGCCGCATGGGCTCCTTGCCGAAGCCCTTGCGCTTGCCGATGAGGATCGCGAGCACGAGGGCAGCGACACCGGCGTTGATGTGGACGACCGTGCCGCCCGCGAAGTCGATCGGTGCGACCGTGGCGGCGCCGTCGGTCACCCCGAAGATCATCGCCGCGAGACCGTTCTCGTTGCCCGAGAGGAAGCCGCCGCCCCACACCATGTGGGCGAGCGGGAAGTACGTGACCGTGACCCAGACCGCCGTGAAGGCGAGCCAGGTGCCGAACTTCACGCGGTCGGCCAGCGCCCCCGAGATGAGCGCGACCGTGATGATCGCGAACGTCACCTGGAACGCGATGTCCACCACGTTCGGGTAGTTGCCGAGCGTGCTCGCCACGGCGCTGCCGTCAGCGTCGGTGATCGCCCCCGAGAGGCCGAACTGCGCGAACGGGTTGGCGACCAGGCCACCCGTCCCGGCCTCGCCGTAGGACATCGACCAGCCCCACAGCACGTAGACGACGCCCACGACGGCCATCGCGCCGAACGACATCATCATCATGTTCAGCACGGACTTGGCACGGACCATGCCGCCGTAGAAGAACGCCAGTCCGGGCGTCATCAAGAGCACGAGGGATGCTGAGGTCAGCATCCACGCGGTTGCCCCGGTGTCCCACTCCATCGGATCATCTCCCCTCGCCAGCCGGGCGGCCGGTCGGGGACTACGGTGGTGCGGGCGGGTTTCCCCCGCGGTGTCGTCGTGTTACGCGGGTGTGACAAGGGCTCCTCGGACGTAAACGTTCCGTTTCACCCGCGTGGAGGGTCCGCGTGGCGTCCGGATCGCGACACGTTCGTGATCGCAGCGTGACACGACCGTGACCCGCCGGGACGACGGCCGGGGTCGCACGTCAGTCGCCGAGGAGGCCGTCGACGAACTGCTCCGCGTCGAACGGGGCGAGGTCGTCCGGACCCTCCCCGAGGCCGACGAGCTTCACCGGGACCCCGAGCTCGCGCTGGACCGCGACGACGATGCCTCCGCGCGCGGTGCCGTCGAGCTTGGTCAGGACGATGCCCGTGACGCCGGCGACCTCGCCGAACACGCGCGCCTGGTTGAGGCCGTTCTGCCCCGTCGTCGCGTCGAGGACGAGGAGCACCTCCGACAGCGGGGCCTCCTTGGTGATGACGCGCCGGATCTTGCCCAGCTCGTCCATGAGGCCCTGCTTGTTCTGGAGGCGCCCGGCGGTGTCGACGAGCACGACGTCCGCACCCTCCGTCCGCCCCCGGCGCACGGCGTCGAACGCGACCGCCGCGGGGTCCGCACCGTCACGGTCCGACCGCACCGTCGGCACGCCCACGCGCGAGCCCCAGGTCTCGAGCTGGTCCGCCGCCGCGGCCCGGAACGTGTCCGCCGCGCCGAGCACGACGCTGCGGTCCTCCGCGACGAGCACGCGCGCGAGCTTGCCCACGGTGGTGGTCTTGCCGGTGCCGTTCACGCCGACGACGAGCACGACGGCCGGGACCGGGGACCCGTCCTCCCCGGCGCGGGGCGAGGTCGCGAGCGACCGGTCGAGCGACGGGTCCACGAGCGCGACGAGCTCCGTCCGCAGCAGGTCGCGCACGCTCGCGGCGTCCCGGACCCCGAGGACGCGGACCTTGGTGCGCAGCGCGTCGATGAGCTCGCCGGCAGGACCGGCGCCCACGTCCGCGAGCAGGAGCGTCTCCTCGAGCTCGTCCCAGTCCTCCTCGGTGAGGTGGTCGCGCGACAGGACGGAGAGAAGCCGGGCTCCGAGCGGCGAACCGGACCGGGCGAGCCGCTCGCGGAGCCGGACCAGGCGCCCCCCGACCGGCTCGGGACGCTCGACCGCCGGTGCCGCCGCGGGAACCTCCTCCGCCACGGGCGGGCCCTCGGTCGCCGTGCCCGGGGGCGCACCCGCGGGCTCACGGCTCTCGGGGGGCTCGACCGGTGCGGCGGGCGGGGGCTCGACGACGTCGCGTCGGCGTCGGCGGACCGACACGGTCCCGAGGGTGACGAGGCCGACGACGAGCAGGACGCCGAGGACGATCCAGAGCGGGAGGAGGTCGTTCACCCCGGAAGTCTCTCAGACGACGACGGACGCCAC
The DNA here is from genome assembly GCF_009708005.2 of Cellulosimicrobium protaetiae. NCBI lineage: Bacteria > Bacillati > Actinomycetota > Actinomycetes > Micrococcales > Promicromonosporaceae > Cellulosimicrobium > Cellulosimicrobium protaetiae. The sequence goes on from NZ_CP052757.1 coordinate 3,253,490, forward strand.
GCGGCCGAGCCGCGCTCACCGGGTCCGCGGCCGAGCGACGCGCACCGCGTCCAGCGGTGAGCACGACGAGGTCGCGCAGTGGTCACGCCTGGGGAGGACGCTCCCCCGTGTGCAGCGGGCGCACGCGCGCACGCGCGCGGTGCAGGACGTCGGTGAGCTCCTCGGCGTCGACGTACGCGTTGGACGTCACCTCGGTCGCGGTGAAGAAGTCGTCGATGCTCGTGTCGACGGGTCGGGGCATGCGCACGGTCCCGACGTGGTGCGCGTCCAGGCCACCACGACGCCTGCGTCGGCGCAGCCCCGAGCGGAAGTCGCGCCAGAACGCGCGCATCCCCTCGTCGGAGCGGTCACCCTGCGCGGCCGTGGACTGGGCCTCCGAGCGCGCGACGACGCTCGCGAACAGGAACACGACAGCGGCGACGCCGAGCGTGAGCCCCAGCCACACGAACATCCAGACCATGGGTCCAGTATCCGGGTCGACCCGCGTGCCGCGACCCCTGCCACGCCGGGTCGTCCGATCGGCACCACATCTTCACAAGGCCCGGAATTCCAACGTTCCTGCGGTGTCCACCCAGGTCACGAGCGCACCCCGGACGGGCGTGAGTCCTCTCACACAGGGATCTCCTCGTGCGCGTCGCTCATCCGCTGGCTGATGACCGTCGTCACGCCGTCGCCGCGCATCGTCACGCCGTAGAGGGCGTCGGCGATCTCCATCGTGCGCTTCTGGTGGGTGATGACGATGAGCTGCGAGTCCTCCTGGAGCTCGCGGAAGATCTCGAGGAGGCGGCCGAGGTTGACGTCGTCGAGCGCCGCCTCGACCTCGTCCATGACGTAGAACGGCGAGGGGCGCGCCTTGAAGATCGCCACGAGCAGCGCGACCGCCGTGAGCGAGCGCTCGCCGCCGGAGAGCAGGGAGAGCCGCTTGACCTTCTTGCCCGCCGGTCGCGCCTCGACCTCGATCCCGGTCGTGAGCATGTCGTCCGGGTCCGTGAGCACCAGCTGGCCCTCGCCGCCGGGGAACATGCGCGCGAAGACCCGCTCGAACTGCTCCGCGGTGTCGCGGTAGGCGTCCGTGAAGACGCGCTCGACGCGCTCGTCGATCTCCTTGACGATCTCCAGGAGGTCGGAGCGCGACTTCTTGAGGTCGGCGAGCTGGTCCGCGAGGAACTTGTGCCGCTCCTCGAGAGCTGCGAACTCCTCGAGCGCGAGCGGGTTCACCTTGCCGAGCCGGCCGAGGTCGCGTTCGGCGGCGCGGAGCCGCTTCTCCTGGGTCGCGCGGTCGTAGGGCACGGTGCGCGGCGCGTCGTCCTCGGACGGGACGGGGACGTCGCGGTGCGGCCCGAACTCCTCGACGAGGACCGCCGGGTCGAGTCCGAGCTCGTCGACGCTGCGGGCCTGGAGCTGCTCGATGCGCAGCTGCTGCTGCGCGCGCGCGACCTCGTCCCGGTGCGCGACGTCGGTCAGCTCACGCAGACGGGACGCGAGGTCGTCGACCTCGCGCCGGGCACCGGTCACGGCGGCGTCGCGCTCGGCCCGCGCTGCCTCGGCGGCGTCGCGCTCGGCGCCCGCCCGCGCGAGCGACCGGTCGACCGCGTCCAGCGCGCGCACCGCGCCGTCGCGGACGGCCGACGCGCGCTCGGCCTGCCGCACGCGCGCGGCCTCCCGCCGCGCCGCCCGCTCGCGCGCCTCGCGCTCCGCTGCGGCCGCCCGGGCGAGCGCCTGCGCACGGCCGGCCACGGCACGCGCGCGCTCCTCGCTCGTGCGCAGCGCGAGGCGCGCCTCCGTCTCCGCCGTCCGCGCCGCCGAGGCGAGCGCGAGGTGACGGTCGCGCTCCGCCGTCGCGTCGGCGACCGCCTCCTCCGACTGCTCCGGCGCCGCCTCCGCGCCGTCGAGCCGCTCCACGAGTCCCGCGAGCGTCTCGCGGGCGTCGTCGAGCCCCTGCGACGCGCGCTCGAGCGAGGCGCGCACCCGCTCCGCCTCCGCGGCGGCGGAGCGGGCCGTCGCCCCGAGGTGCCCGAGCTGCTCCGCGACGGCCGCGAGCTGGGCGTCCGACTCGTTGAGCCGGTCCAGGGTGTCGTCGTGACGGGCGCGAGCCTGCTGCGCCGCGTCGCGCGCGCCCACGAGGGCGAAGCGCGCGCGCTCGCCGCGCGCCGCGGCGTCGTCGTGAGCGGTGCGCGCCTCGTCGAGCGCGGACTGCAGGTGCAGCACGCTCGGCGCGGACGCCGACCCGCCCCACGCGCGCGTCGTCGCCAGGAGGTCGCCGCCGCGCGTCACGACCGCGACGGCCGGGTGCCGGGCGACGAGAGCACGGGCCTCCGCGAGGTCCTCGACGACGGCGACGTCCCTCAGCAGCCCACGCACCGCGCGGCCGACGCCCCCGCCCGCCGTCACGACGTCGACGGCCCAGCGTGCGCCGTCTGGCAACGCGACGTCGCCGTGCGCGTCACCGTCCGTCGCGTCGGCGGCCACGACCAGCCCCGCGCGACCGGCGTCCTCGGTGCGCAGGTAGCGCAGCGCGTCGACGGCGGCGTCCACCGACTCGACGGCGACGGCGTCCGCGGCGGGGCCGAGCGCCGCGGCCACGGCGTCCTCGTACCCGGCCTCGACGCCGAGGAGCGCCGCGAGGGATCCCACGACCCCGACGCCGTCCGCAGCGAGCAGCGCACCGGCGCCGTCCTTGCGGTCCAGGCTCAGCTCCAGGGCCTCGATCCGCGCGCTCCACGTGGCGCGCTCCTGGTCCGCGGCGGAGGCCGCGTCCTCCAGCTCCCGCACGGCGGACGTCGTCCGCTCGACCTCGTCGGCGGCGGCCTCGTGCTCGGCGTCGAGGCCCTCCTCGCCCTCCTCGGCGCCGACCACCTGGGTCTCCAGCACCGCGAAGTCGGTGCGTGCCTGCGTACCCCGGTGCTCGGCCTCGGCCAGCGACTCGCGGAGCCGCCCGATCTCCGCCTCCGCGGCTTCGACCCGGGTCCGCTGCGCGGCCACCTGGCCCGCGAGGCGCGCGAGGCCCTCGCGCCGGTCCGCGGCACCGCGCAGCAGGGTCGCGACGGCCCGCTCCGCGTCCCCCGCCGACCGCTCGGCGTCCTCCCGGTCCGCCACCGCCGACCCGAGCGCGTCCCGCGCGCGGGCTACCTCCGCCTCGAGCTCGGCCTCGGTCGCGCGCACGCGCTCGGCCTGGGCCTCGAGCTCGTCGGGGTCCTGGCCGCGCTGGGCGGGCTCCGGGCGACCGAGCAGGCGCACGCGCTCCTCCGCGAGCGTCTGCGTGCCGCGCAGGCGCTCGCGCAGGGACGAGATCCGGAACCAGACGTCTGTGGCCGCGCCGAGCGCGGGCGCCGCGTCGGCGGCCTCGCGCTCGAGCCGGCCGAGCGTGTCGCGCGCCGCCGCGAGCGCGCGCTCGACCTCGCTCTGCTGCGCCCGCAGCGCCGCCTCGTCGGCGATCTCCTGCTCCAGGGTCGCGGTGAGCTGAGCGAGGTCGTCCGCGAGCAGGCGGGCGCGCGCGTCGCGCAGGTCCGCCTGGATCGTCGCGGCCTTGCGGGCGATCTCGGCCTGGCGGCCCAGGGGGCCGAGCTGGCGCCGGATCTCCGTCGTGAGGTCGGCGAGGCGCGTGAGGTTGGCCTGCATCGCGTCGAGCTTGCGGAGCGCCTTCTCCTTGCGCTTGCGGTGCTTGAGGACACCCGCGGCCTCCTCGACGAAGCCGCGCCGGTCCTCGGGCGTCGCGCGCAGGACGGCGTCGAGCTGACCCTGCCCGACGATCACGTGCATCTCGCGCCCGAGGCCGGAGTCGGAGAGCAGGTCCTGGATGTCGAGCAGGCGGCACGCGGAGCCGTTGATCGCGTACTCGGAACCGCCGCTGCGGAACAGCGTGCGGGAGATCGTCACCTCGGTGTAGTCGATCGGCAGCGCGCCGTCGGTGTTGTCGATCGTCAGGGCGACCTCGGCACGGCCGAGCGGCGGCCGCCCCGCCGTCCCGGCGAAGATGACGTCCTCCATCTTGCCGCCGCGCAGGGTCTTGGCGCCCTGCTCCCCCATGACCCACGCGAGCGCGTCGACGACGTTGGACTTGCCCGAGCCGTTCGGCCCGACGACGCACGTGACCCCGGGCTCGAAGCTCAGCGTCGTCGCGGACGCGAACGACTTGAAGCCGCGCAGCGTCAGGGTCTTGAGGTGCACGCACCCGAGCCTAGTGCGGCGCTCCCACGATCCTGCGGACGTCCGGGACCGGTCGTGGCGAGCCGGCCGGCGAGCCGACGCCGGAGCGAGGGGCGGGGCGGGTCGTGGCGGGTCATGACGAAACGAGCCGTGAGCCGCGAGGGACGAGCGGGCGGATGGTAGACCCGACCCGCCCCTCGCGCAGGTGTCGGCGGAGGCGAGAACGCGAGACCGCCCGCCCCACGACGGAGACGGGCGGTCCGGCTCGTGTCAGCCGAGCTCGGGGAACCAGAGCGCGACCTCGCGCGCGGCGGACTCGGGCGAGTCGGACCCGTGGACGAGGTTCTGCTGGACCTTGAGGCCCCAGTCGCGGCCGAGGTCGCCGCGGATCGTGCCGGGCAGCGCCTCGGTCGGGTTGGTCGCGCCGGCGAGCGAGCGGAAGCCGGGGATGACGCCCTGGCCCTCGGCGACGACCGCGAGCACCTTGCCCGAGAGCATGAAGTCGACGAGCGGCTGGTAGAAGGGCTTGCCCTCGTGCTCGGCGTAGTGCGCGGCGAGCAGCTCGGGCGTCGCGTCGAGCAGGCGCACGGCGGCGAGCGTGTAGCCCTTGGCCTCGACGCGGCGCAGGACCTCGCCGGACAGGCCGCGGCGGACGCCGTCGGGCTTGACGAGGATGAGGGTGCGCTCGATGGTCTCGGTCAGTGCGGGTGCGACGTCGGTCATGGTCGCCGAGCCTACCGGCCGCACCGGTGTGCGGGACGCCGTGACCAGCACCGGCGCGAGGCGCCGGCGAACCGGACCTCAGTCGGCGTTGGGCGCGGTCTCGGGGTGCTCGGCGTCGTACGCGGCGCGCTCGCGGTCGATGCGCCCGCCGAGCCGGATCGAGACGATCCACAGGACGACGAAGAGCCCGCCCACGAGGAACATCATGGGCACGACGAGGCCGAACGCGAGCACCGGGACCTGGACGACCGACCCGGCGACGTAGCCGCCGGGCGTGCCGACCATGCGCGAGAGGACGACGAGGACGACGGCGAGCGCGCCGCCGACGAGCCAGATGGACGTCGCGCTCGGGAGCTCGAGCGGTCCGCGCGAGTAGGGCACGTCCCGCAGTCCGTAGGCGACGAGCGTGGCGAACACCACGAGGAACGCCTCGAGCAGCAGCGTGGTCGACGCGAACTGGGCCTTCGCGGGCTTCTTGGGCTTGATGCGGTCGCCCGGGGACGGGCGCACCGGGCCCGCCGCGCGGCCGTGGCGGGACGGCTGCGCGGCGGGCTGGGACGACGGGGTGCTCACCCGGTCAGGATACCGGCGCGCCGTCGCGCTCCCGGTGGTCCGGGCGGTCGTCGCCGACCCCCGGAGCGCCCGCGGCCACGGCCACGGCGCCCGTGCCCTCGGCACCCGCATCCGGCGCAGGAGCGTCCTCGACGAGGTCGCCGTGGTCCGCGACGGCCTCGCCGCGCGCGACCATGCCCGCGACGTCGGAGAGCTTGACCTCACGCAGGAAGAGCGCGAGGACGAACCCGACGAGCACGAGCGGGACGAGGTACCAGAAGGCGGGGGCGAGCGCGTCGGTGAACGCGTCGACGACGCCCGTGTGGACCGGCTCGGGGAGCTGCTGCACCATCTCCGGCGTGAGCGAGGAGCCCTCGGCCCCGGCCGGGGCCGAGCCCGCGGGGAGCCCGGCGAAGACGCCCTCGAGGTTGTCGGCGAGGCGCGACGTGAAGATGGTGCTGAACAGCGCCGTCCCGACGGCGGCGCCGATCTCGCGGAAGAAGTTGTTGGCGCTCGTGGCCGTCCCGATCTCGTGCGGGTCGACCGAGTTCTGCACCGCGAGGACGATCGTCTGCATGACGAGGCCCATGCCGGCGCCCATGACGAAGATCATCGCGCCGAAGAGCCACATCGACATGTCGCCGGTGATGCGCGTGAGCCAGACCATGCCCGCCGCGGTGATCGCGAGACCGAGGACCGGGTAGATCTTGTAGCGACCGGTCTTGGTGATCGCGATACCGGACCCGATCGCCGTGATCATGACGCCGACCATCATCGGCAGCATGAGGAACCCGGACTCGGTCACCCCCGCGCCGGTCGACATCTGGAGGAACGTGGGCAGGAAGGCGAGCGCCGAGAACATGCCCATGCCGAGCACGAGGCCGATGAGGGTCGCGATCGTGAAGGTCCGGTTCTTGAAGAGGTGCAGCGGGAGCAGCGGCTCCTCGGCGCGGTTCTCCACCACGACGAACATCGCGATCGACACGACCACCGCGGCCACGAGGCCCAGGAGCCAGGGGTCGGACCAGTCGTAGCCGCGCGAGCTGGTGAGCGACTCCCAGCTCGTGACGAGCACGATGCCGGAGGTGGCGACGACGAGGAAGAAGATGCCGGCGACGTCGATCTTGCGGCCGGAGCGGTGCGACGGGAGCTTGAGCGCGACCCACGCGACGACGAACGCCGCGACGCCGATCGGGACGTTGATCCAGAACGCCCAGCGCCAGCCGGGGCCCTCGGTGAACCAGCCGCCCAGGAGCGGGCCGATGACGGCCGCGATGCCGAACAGGGCGCCCATCGGGCCCATGTACTTGCCGCGGTCCTTGGCGGGGACGATGTCCGCGATGATCGCCTGCGACAGGATCATGAGCCCACCGCCGCCGAGGCCCTGCACGCCGCGCCAGGCGACGAGCTCGGGGAACGACTGCGCGAACCCGGCGCCGGCGGACGCGATCGTGAAGAGCCCGATCGCGACGAGGAACGGCCAGCGACGACCCCAGAGGTCGCCGAACTTGCCGTAGAGGGGCATGACGATCGCGATCGCCAGGATGTAGGCCGTGATGACCCAGCCCTGGTGCTCGACGCCGTGGAGCTCGCCGACGATCGTCGGCATCGCGGTGCCGACGATCGACTGGTCGAGGGAGGACAGGAACATCGACGCCATGAGCGCGCCGAAGATCACCCACACGGTGCGCGGGGTGAGCACGACGAGCGGCTTGCCGCCGTCGACGGGTGCTGCGGTGGTGGAGGCCATGAGGATCCGGTTCGGTCGGGACGGGCGGGCGCGCGCCGACGGGCGCGGCCCGTCGTCGGGTGGGGAGCTGGTGAGGCGGTGGTGCTGGTGGTGCGGTGGACCTGCGGGCCGTGCGGCTAGCCCACGGGTTCGGGGCCGCGCGTGTCCGTCAGGAGCGCGCGGAGCTGGTCGACGACGCCCGGCAGGTGGTCCACGGGCTCGCCCACGCGGTCGCGCTGCTGCCACTCGAGCGTGCTCGCGCGCAGCAGGCTCATGACCACCAGGGCCAGGAGCTCGGGGTCGGGGACGAACGGCCGGACCGCGCGCCGGGCGACGAACATCTCGACGAGCTCGGCGCGGTGGCCCTCGACCCAGGCGACGTGACGGGCGACGAGGTGCGGCTCGCGCTGGACGAGCTCGAGGGTGCGCGCCATGCGCTCGGGCGTGACGACCTGCTGCGCGAGCACGTCGGCCACGACGACCTCGAGGTCGTCGAGCAGCGCCCCGCTGGGCCCGCCCTGGACGAAGGTCGCCACGACCTCCGGACGGACGGCGAGGTCCTCGAGGCCGAGCACCGCGTCGTCCTTGGAGGGGAAGTAGTTGAAGAACGTGCGGGGTGAGACCCCGACCTCGGCGCAGATGTCCTCGACGGTCACCGTGTCGAGACCGCGCTGCAGGACGAGCGTCTGCGCCGCCTCGACGAGCGCCTCCCGTCGCGCGCGCTTCTTGCGCTCGCGCAGGCCGTCGGGCGACGGGGCGAGGCGTGCCGCGGTCCGCCCGGCCGGTGAGGGGCGAGCGGGCACGTCAGGCAGAGTCGTGGGCACGGGAAGCATTCTTGCATCCCATGCAATTTTGCATCAACTGCAATGCCGCGTGACCGTCGTCACACCGCGACCGTCAGACCTCGCCGAACCCGCCCTCCACGGCCTCGACCACCGCACGCACGGCGTCGGCGGCCTGCGGCCCCTCCCCGGTCACGGTGAGCTCCTGGCCGCCCGTCGCGCCCAGCTTCATGAGCTCGAGCACGCTCGCGCCGTTGACCCCGTCGATCGCCACCGTCGCGTCGAACCCGGCGACGAGCCGGGCGAGCACCGCGGCAGGGCGCGCGTGCAGGCCCAGGGGGTTGCGCAGCGTGACGACGGCGCGCGCGGCCCCGGCCGCGGGGGCCGTCGGCTCGGTCGTGGGACCGTCGCCCGCCGGAGGTCCGGCCGCGACCGCGAACGTGCCGCCCGCGTGCTCGGCGGACGCCAGCACCTCGGCGACGTCGCCGCCGCCGTGGGCGGTCACCGCCGCCGCGACGGACCCCTCGACGAACGGGGCGTCCGCGAGCCGCACCCTGCCGTCGAACCCGTCCTCCATGTCGAGGACGGACTCGACGGTCATCACGGCCGACCCGAGGTCTGCGAGCACGACCACGCCGTCCGCGACACCCAGCGCCTCCTCGAGCGCCGCCGACACCCGGTCGTAGCTCGTGCCGAGCCCGCCGTCGTCCGTCCCGCCCGCCGCGAGCAGGAGCACGCCCGGGGCCATCTGCGCCGAGAGCTCGACGGCACCTTCTGCGAGCCGCTGCGAGTGCGAGACGAGGACCAGCGCCACCCGTGCGCGCGCACCGACCGGCGCGGCCTCGCCGCTCACGCCGTCGCCGCGTCGCGCGCGGCCTCGAGCAGGATCGCGGTCGAGGTCGCCCCCGGGTCCTGGTGGCCGGCGCTGCGCTCGCCGAGGTAGCTCGCGCGGCCCTTGGTCGCGACGAGCGGGACGGTCGCCGCCGCCCCCTGACGAGCCGCCGCGGCCGCCGCCGCCAGCACGTCGGCGGTCGAGGCGCCCGCGTCGGCGGCCGCCTCGGCCGCGTCCACGGCGGGCTGCCACGCGTCCACCATCGTCTTCTCGCCGACCTGCGCCTTGCCCCGTGCCGTGATGCCCTCGAGCGCGCCCTCCAGGAGCGCGACGACGCCGTGCGCGTCGAGCTCCTGCAGCCCGGTCACCTTCGCCGCCCGGAGGTACGCGGTGCCGTACAGCGGCCCCGACGCGCCCCCCACGGAGGACATGAGGGTCGTGGCGACCAGCTTGAGCACGTCACCGATCTGGCCCGGCGGCTGCTCCTCGCCCGCCGACCCGTCCAGCTTGGCGACCACCGCGCGGAACCCCCGGTCCAGGTTCTCGCCGTGGTCGCCGTCACCGATCTGACGGTCCAGCTCGGTCAGCTCGTCCCGTGCCGCCGCGATGCGCTCAGCGCTCAGCCGCGTCCACCGGTCCGCCCAGGCCACGTCCAGCGTCATGCCCCACCTCTCCTCGCCGTCGAGCCGGCGGTCCGCCGGCTCGGAGACTGCACGAACGGGCACCGCCTCACCAGCGCAGCGCAGCCGTGTGGACGGGAGCGTCCCACAGGGCGGTGAGCTCGTCGTCCAGGCGCAGCACGGTGACCGACGCACCCTGCATCTCCAGCGACGTGACGTAGTTGCCGACGAGCGAGCGCGTCACCCGTACGCCGCGCCCCTCGAGCAGCCTCCTCGCCTGACGATAGACGACGTACAGCTCGGACAACGGCGTACCGCCCATTCCGTTAACGAACAGCAACACGTCCTCGCCGTCCCCGAGGCCCAGGTCGTCCGCCACCGGGTCGACGAGACGCTGCGTGATCTCGTCGGCCGACGCGAGCGGGATGCGGTGGCGTCCGGGCTCGCCGTGGATGCCGATCCCGATCTCCACCTCGTCGTCGCCCAGGTCGAAGCTCGGCTTGCCGACGTGCGGGACCGTGCACGCCGTGAGCGCGACGCCCATCGAGCGCACGTTCGCGACGACGCGCCCCGCGATCTCGGTCACCGCGCCCAGGTCGTCGCCCCGCTCGGCCGCGGCACCGGCGATCTTCTCGACCGCGACCGTGCCCGCGACGCCGCGGCGGCCCGCCGTGTACAGCGAGTCCTCGACCGCGACGTCGTCGTTGACGAGGATGCTCGTGACCTGCGTGCCCTCGGCCTCGACCAGCTCGACCGCCGTCTCGAAGTTCAGCACGTCGCCCGTGTAGTTCTTCACGATGGCGAGGACGCCCGCGCCCGAGTCGGCGCCGAGGATCGCCGGGACGATCTGGTCCGGCGTCGGCGAGGTGAACACCGCTCCGGGGACCGCGGCGTCGAGCATGCCCGCCCCGACGAAGCCCGCGTGCAGCGGCTCGTGCCCCGAGCCACCGCCCGAGACGAGTCCGACCTTGCCGGGGACGGCGCCCCCGGCCCGCGAGACGTACGGCGGCGCGAGGTGCACCTCCACGAGGTCGGCGTGCGCCTGGCCGAAGCCCTCCAGGGACTCCGACACCGCGTCCTGGGGATCGTTGAGCAGCTTCTTCACCGGTCATCCCTCCATCGGTCCGTGCGTCCGGGGACCCGGACGCCGACGACCCCCGCCCGGCGCGCCCGTGCCGTCGTCGCCTCCATCAAACACCCGGGCGCAGCGGGCCGCGAGGTGTCCCTCCCCGCAGGAGGAACGCCACCGGGTGGAGCGCCTCGTGCGCGCAGGGACACCCCGCGCGGGGGCGGGGGCGTCAGCCGCGGCCGAGGAGGACGCGGGCGTCGGCGACCGTCACGACCGAGCCCGTGACGAGCACGCCCGAGCCCGTCCCGACTCCCACCGTGTCGTCCCGTTCCGCGAGGTCGACCGCCATCTGGAGCGCCTCGTCGAGGCGCTCGGTGCTGTGCACCCGGTCCTCGCCGAACACGTCCGCGGCGAGCTCGGCGAGGTCCGTCGGGTCGGCCGAGCGCTCCGAGCTGTTGCGCGTCACGACGACCTCCGCCAGCACCGGCTCGAGCGCCGCGAGCAGCGGTTCGGCGTCCTTGTCGGCCATGATCGCGACGACCCCGACGAGGTGGCGCAGGTCGAACGCCTCGCCGAGCGCGAGCGCGAGCACCTCCGCGCCCGCGGCGTTGTGCGCCGCGTCGACGAGGACGGTCGGGCTCGACCGCACGACCTCGAGCCGGCCGGGCGACGTGACGTCCGCGAACGCCGCCTCGACGAGCGGTCCGTCGAGCGCGCGGCCGCCGAGGAACGCCTCCACCGCGGCGAGCGCGAGGAGCGCGTTGTGCGCCTGGTGCTCCCCGTGCAGCGGGAGGAACACCTCGGTGTAGAGCGCGGCGGGCGTGCGCAGGTCGAGGAGCTGGCCACCGACCGCGACGTGGCGCGCTGCGACGTCGAGGTCGACGCCCTCGCGCAGGAGGCGCGCACCGACGCGCTCGGCGCGGGCGCGCAGCACCTCCTCGACCTCCGGGCGCTGCGCGGCGGAGACGACGGTCGCCCCGTCCTTGACGATGCCTGACTTGACCGTCGCGATCTCCTCGAGCGTGCTGCCGAGCCAGCGCTCGTGGTCGAGAGCGACGGGCGTCACGACGGCGACCTCGGCGTCGACCACGTTGGTCGAGTCCCACTCCCCGCCCATGCCGACCTCGACGATCGCGACGTCGACGGGCGTGTCGGCGAACGCCGCGAACGCCACGCCCGTGAGCACCTCGAAGAAGCTGAGCTGCGACTGCCCGGCCTCGGCGAGCTCCGCGTCGACGACCTGGACGTACGGGTAGACGTCCTCCCACACCTCGACGAACCGCCGCGGCGAGAGCGGCTCGCCGTCGACGACGATGCGCTCGGTGACGCTCGTCAGGTGCGGGCTCGTGAACATCCCGGTGCGCAGGCCGTGCTCGCGCACCAGGCGCTCGGCCACGCGCGCCGTGCTCGTCTTGCCGTTGGTCCCGGTGAGGTGGATCGTCCGGAACGCGTGCTGCGGGTCGCCCAGCAGCTCGAACAACCGCCGCACGCGGTCGATCGTCGGGTCGAAGTCGTGCTCAGGGGCACGGGACACGATGTGCTGGTAGACGCGCTCGAGGTCCGCCTGCGCGGCGGCGTCCTCCGCCGCCGCGCGGGCGTCCTTCTGGTCCTTCCGGCGGGATCCGCCGGCGCGCGCGGCGCTCACAGTGCCGCCCCCTCGGCGGCGCCGTCGACCTTCTCGACCCGCACCGAGCGGACGTCGGTCGGGGACGTCTCGACGACCACCTCGACCGCGAGCGTCTCGCGCGCGACGAGCTCACGGTGCTCGTCGACCGCGACGAGCCACTCGCCCGGCACGTCGAGCGAGAGGCGGATGCGGTCCGCGACGTCCAGCCCCGCCGCCTTGCGCGCGTCCTGCACGTCGCGGATGACGTCGCGCGCGTAGCCCTCGGCCAGCAGCGCGTCGTCGAGCACGAGGTCGAGGACGGCGAACCCGCCACCCGCGAGGACTGCGGCGGCGACGCTCGGCGCCTCACCCTCGGCGACCCCCCGGTCGGCGACCACCGTCGTCAGCTCGTACTCGGCGGGCAGGAGCGCCACGTCGCCGTCGTCCGTCGTCACGACGACGTCGCCGGCGTCGTCCACGCGCCACGCACCCGCCTTCGAGGCCTTGATGACGGCCTGGACGCCGCGCCCCAGGCGCGGGCCCGCGGCGCGCGCGTTGACGGCGAGGCGCTGCGTGATGCCGAACCGCTCGGCGGCGTCGGAGTCGGTCGACTCGAGGTCGACCGCCTTGACGTTGAGCTCGCGCGCGAGCAGGTCGGTGTACGGGGCGAGCGCCGCGGGGTCGTCCACGACGACCGTGAGCCGCGCGAGCGGCTGGCGCACCCGGAGCTGGTGCGCCTTGCGCAGACCGAGCGCGGCGGACGCGACGGCACGGACCTCGTCCATCGCGGCGACGAGCCCAGGGTCGGCCACGAGGGACGCGTCCGGGACGTGACGGACGACCGTCGCGGACGATCCGTCCTCGCCGTCGAACCGCTCCCCGACCTCCTCGGTGGCCGCGGGCCAGTCCGTGATGTGCACCGAGCGCCCGCCCGTCAGGCCGCGCCAGACCTCCTCCGCGAGCAGCGGGGCGAGCGGCGCCATGACGCGCGTGAGCGTCTCGAGCGCGGTGTACAGCGTGTCGAACGCGTCGGCGTCCTCCGCCCAGAACCGGTCGCGCTGCGTGCGCACGTACCAGTTCGTCAGGACGTCGAGGTGCTCGCGCACGGTCTCGCACGCGCCCGCGATGTCGTACGCGTCGAGCTGCCCGGTCACGCGCACGACGAGGTCGTGCGTGCGCGCGAGCAGGTAGCGGTCGAGCGCCGGGAGCCCGGTCACGCGCTCGGGCGCGACGCGCTGCGCGACGTACCCGCCGCCGTCGGGCACCCCGCCGCCGCTGCGCGCCTGGGCCTTCGACGTGTTCGCGTACAGGGTGAAGAAGTAGTACGTGCTCCACAGCGGCAGCAGCACCTGGCGCACCGCGTCGCGGATCCCGTCCTCCGTGACAACGAGGTTGCCGCCGCGCAGGATCGGCGAGCTCATGAGGAACCAGCGCATCGCGTCGGAGCCGTCGCGGTCGAAGACCTCGTTGACGTCCGGGTAGTTGCGCAGCGACTTGCTCATCTTGCGGCCGTCGGAGCCGAGCACGATCCCGTGCGAGACGGCCGAGCGGAACGCCGGGCGGTCGAACAGCGCGGTCGCGAGCACGTGCAGCGTGTAGAACCAGCCGCGCGTCTGGCCGATGTACTCGACGATGAAGTCGCCCGGGTTGTGGTGCTCGAACCAGTCGGTGTTCTCGAACGGGTAGTGCACCTGCGCGTAGGGCATGGACCCCGAGTCGAACCAGACGTCCATGACGTCCTCGACGCGGCGCATGGTCGAGCGGCCCGTCGGGTCGTCGGGGTTCGGCCGCGTGAGGCGGTCGACGAACGGGCGGTGCAGGTCCGGCTCGCCCTTCTCGTTGCGCGGCAGCGTGCCGAAGTCGCGCTCGAGCTCGGCGAACGACCCGTAGACGTCGACGCGCGGGTGCTGCGGGTCGTCCGAGCGCCACACGGGGACGGGGCTGCCCCAGAACCGGTTGCGCGTGATCGACCAGTCGCGCGCGTTCTCCAGCCACTTGCCGAACTGGCCGTGCTGGATGTGCTCGGGCGTCCAGGAGATCTGCTCGTTGAGCTCGACCATGCGGTCCTTGAACTTCGACACCGCGACGAACCACGACGACACGCCCATGTAGATGAGCGGCTGCCGGCAGCGCCAGCAGTGCGGGTAGGAGTGCGCGTACGACTCGCGGCGCAGCAGCACCGTCCCGGCGCTCGTCGCGCCGAGCGCGAGGTCCGGGGTCTGCTCGCCCGCGGCGACCGCGGCGTCGTGGCGCGTGCGGCCCTTGAGGTGGTCGATGATGAGCGCGTTCGCGTCGAAGACCTGGAGGCTCTCGTAGTCGACGACGGGGAAGACGAACTTCCCGTCGGACGCGACCGGCAGCACGGGCTCGACGCCCTCGCGGTCCGAGACGACCTTGTCCTCCTCGCCGAACGCGCCGGCGTTGTGCACGAGGCCGGTACCGTCCGTCGTCGTGACGAAGTCCGCCTCGACCACGCGGTGCGCCCCGGCGTGCCCGGAGAAGTACGAGAACGGCGGCGTGTAGGAGCGCCCGACGAGGTCGGCGCCCGTGAGCCGCTCGACGACCTGCGTCGTCACGTCCTCGACGCCCTCGTCGGCGAGCTCGCGCGCGTACGCCGCGAGGCGCTCGGCCGCGATCACGTAGCGCTCCTTGACACCCGTGAACGACGACTCCACGACGACGTACTCGACGTCGGGGCCGACCATGACGAAGAGGTTCGACGGCAGCGTCCAGGGCGTCGTCGTCCAGATGAGCGCGAGCTCGCCCGTCTCGAGCCGGAAGCCCACGGTGACCGCCGGGTCCTGGCGGACCTGGTACACGTCCTCGTCCATGCGCAGCTCGTGGTTGGACAGCGGCGTCTGGTCGTTCCAGCAGTACGGCAGCACGCGGAAGCCCTCGTAGACCAGGCCCTTGTCGTAGAGCTGCTTGAACGCCCACAGGACCGACTCCATGAACGTCGGGTCGAGCGTCTTGTAGTCGTGCTCGAAGTCGACCCAGCGCGCCTGGCGGGTCACGTAGTCCTGCCACTCGCTCGTGTACTTGAGCACCGACGCGCGGCACGCGTCGTTGAACCGCTCGATCCCCAGCTCGAGGATCTCCTCCTTGGTCTTGATCCCGAGCTGGTCCATCGCCTCGAGCTCGGCGGGCAGCCCGTGCGTGTCCCACCCGAAGCGGCGCTCGACGTGCTTGCCCCGCATGGTCTGGTAGCGCGGGACGACGTCCTTCGCGTACCCCGTGAGCAGGTGCCCGTAGTGGGGCAGGCCGTTCGCGAAGGGCGGACCGTCGTAGAAGACGAACTCGTTGCTGCCGTTCTCGCCGGCGGGGTTGCGCTCGACCGAGGCGCGGAACGTGTCGTCCGCGTCCCAGTAGGCGAGCACGTCGCGCTCGATCGCGGGCAGGTCCGGGGAGGCGGGGACGCCGAACGCGGCGCCGGGCTGCGCGGTCGTGGGCTCGGAGGTGGGATCGGACGCGGGGTCGCGGTGCAGCGGGTAGGCCATGGTCTCGAGGACTCCGGTGGGTAGCGGCCGGCGGAGGTCCGCCGTGGTGGTACGGGTCGGTCGTGCTCTCCTGCGAGGACGACTCCCCCACCCAGGGGCGGGCTCGCCGCGGTACCACCTCGCTTGCCGGCGTGCGCCTCCGCGCCCGACGCCGTCGGGCCCGGCGGGCGGTCGCCGACCGCTCGTCGCAGGCTGTGACGGGCCCACCCGTCCGGTTCTAGTGAGGACCTGGCCGCGGGGCCGTCAGGCCTGCCCGACGGCGCGGGTCCCGTTCTTCCGGAGGCTCGCCGGTGATGGCCGGGTCGACGCCTGTGCCCCGATCCTACCGCCTGGGGAGCTCCGCGGCCGGGACGTGGCCGGAACCGGAGTCCCGGTCCTCTCTCCGGGTATGAGCCCGGCACACACGCTCGCCACGGACCAGGACGGCCCTCTCCCGCACGTCGTCGCGGACGGCGTGATCACGCTCGGACGGGTCGCGGCACGGTTCGACGTCGAGGGCGCGCTCCCCGCGCTCGAGACGCTGCTGGCGGCCGAACCCGGACTGACGGGGTCCGACCTGCACCGCGCCGCGGCGAGGCACGACGTCGTGTGCACGACCCACCTCGTCGCCGCCCTCGTGACGGCACAGCTGCTCCACTGGGACCGGGGCGGGTCGGGGCTCCTGTGCCTCGCCGTGCCGGTCGGCGACCTCGTCGGCACCTCCCAGGAGCGGGAGCTCCTCGCCGCGTGGACCGGGGCGTGCGAGCGGCTCGCCATGCTCCGGGAGGGCTTCGACGACCCGGAGGCACGCGCAGCGACCGCGATGTCGCACCTCTGCGCGCGGCTCGCCGGGACGGACCCGGACGCCGCGGTCGCGGCCGGCATCAACGGCGTCATGCTCGCGTACGCGTGCTCCGCCACCGGTCCGGCGATCACGGCGGCGGCCGGGACGCTGTTCGCGGCGGCCAACGGTCACGACGAGGACGTCGCGCGACTCGCGCTGGCCTGGCGCGCACGCGGCCTGTCGCTCGTCGACCCCTCGGCCCGCGACGACCTGGCACTCTGGGACGCCGTCGAGAGCGCGTGCCGGTATCGGCCGACTGCGGAACCGGCAGCCACGGCGGCCGCCACCGAGGTCCGCGCCGTCCTGGACAGCGTGGGCACGGTCCGCGACCTCGGGCCGACCTACACCCTCGCGTTCCTGCGCGACCCGGCCGCGTCCGCGGCGCTCGACCGGCTCCGCCCCCTGGTCGACCCGGTGTGGCAGTTCGACGCGGACGCGCTCCAGTCGACCATGGCCGCGCTCCAGGGGATCAGCACCGAGTTCGACGAGCGACGGCTCCTGCTCATCCCGCCGCCCGAGCGCTCGGTCGCGACCGCAGACATCGACGCCTGGTCGATCGACCACCACGCCTTCCGGAGTGCCGTGCCGTTCTCGACCGGGTTCCGCCGGGAGTCCGCCCAGGCCGACATCGTGCTCACGCTCGGGCACGAGCTGGTCCACATCGACTCGGCCTACGGGTGGCTCGGCACCGCCGTCTCCGCGCTGCGCACGGCCGCGACCGCCGACGAGGTGCTCCACCACGTCCGGCTGTCGGGCGAGGGAACCCCCGACCCCGAGGTCGTCGGCGGGCTCGCGTCGCTCGAGCCCGAGGCGGTGCTGCTCCCGTTCGTCGAGCGTCAGCTCGAGCTCGTCGTCAAGGCGCGGATCCTGCGCGACGTGTGGACCCCCTGGCTCGAGGGCGTGGCGGTGTTCGGCGAGCTCGCCTGCGACCCGACCACGGACACGGAGCGGACGACGAGCTTCGGCGGACCGTTGGTGCACCTCGTGGACCGGGTCTGGGACCCGGCCCACGACCCGCCCGTCGAGGAGTGGTACGCAGCGCGGCACGGCGAGGCCGAGCAGCTCTACGCGGACGCGCTCGGCGGGCTGGCGGCGCATCGTCTGCGGACCTACCTGGGACGCTCGCACTCGCGCTACCTTGCGGGCTACCTCGCCGTGCGCGGGGTGGTCGCGGCCTGGCGAGCGCAGCGGGACCTGGGCGGGATCGAGGCGTACCAGTCGCTCCTCGGTGCGACGCGCGCCACGACCCGGCACGCCCTCCCCGACCTGAGCCTGCCCCTCGAGGAGTTCGAGGAACGAGCGGTCGCGCTCATGACCGAGTGGGTGGGTCGGACCGCCGCCCTCGACGACCGCGCGATCGCGCGGCTCGACCCGTACCGTCGACGGACCCCGCTCGACCCCTGGACCGGCGAGGAGGCGCACGAGCCGACCACGCGCGACGCCGCGCTGCTCGCCGAGGCCGCCGCAGCTCCCCGGTCCGGTCGCGACCGCGAGCTGGGCCACCTCACGCCCGAGACGCGGGGCCTGCTCGCGCCCCTCCTCGACATCGCCGCGCCGAGCATGGGCACGCTCGCGACCGACGACCTCCAGCACCTCTCGAACGACCGTGCCCGACGCATGCACCTCGTCCCGATAGGTCGGTTCGACGCGCTCTTCTGGCTGTGGGTCGGAGAGGACGGGTCGCGCACCCAGCTCTTCCTCCAGCTCCGGGTGACGAGCGAGACCGTCGACGACGGGCGTGGCGGCTACTCCCTGTACGGGATACCCCTCACGCCGGACGAGATGGCGCTCCTGCGCTCCGAGACCGCCCGTCTGCGCGGCGCTCGCATGGAGGTCCACCGCTTCGTCGACCGTGCGGACTCGCGCGAGAACGGCCTCACCTCGGGCCAGGTCCTGGCGCTGCGCTACGGCGAGTTCGTCAAGGCCGTCCCGAGCGGGCTGTGCTGGGGCATCGACCCGACCCCGTCGATGCTCGAGGACGTCACGGCGCGCGTCCGTCCCGACACCCTCACCCTGCTCGACCTGCGCGTCAACGACGGACCCGCGCTCGCCCGTCGCGCGCGCTCGTGGCTGACGAGGGTCGAGGGCTCCGACGTCCACCCTGCGGTCCCCGCCTGGTGCGACCTCGTGCAGGGCCTCGCGACCCTCGCCGCGAGCCCCGGGAGCCCGGGGGTCGTGGACCGCTCGGGGCGGGCGCTGCTGGGCCTGCTCGGATGGCCCGGCGAGCAGGTCGAGGACGTCCTGCGCGTCGGTGTGCGCGCGCTCGCGTCGGACGAGTCCGCCGCGCTCGGGCCGCTCCTGGCGACGCTGCTCGCCACCGGTGTCGCCGGTCCTACGGACGCGCCGCACGACCTCGACCCGGGGTTCCTCGACTCGCTGTTCTCGCACCGTGGCCCCGGCTGGGACGTCCGGCCGCTGCAGAAGGAGGAATCATGATCGCGATCGGACTGCTCGACCGTCAGGGGTTCGAGGACGCGCTGGCCCACGCGGGCGCGCTCGGCGCCGGCGGGGACGACCTCGCCGGACTGTCGGCACCCGCCGACGGCGGCTTCCTCGGCAAGCTCTCCGAGGTCTGGGAGTCGATCGAGCGGGCCCTCCGGGAGGCCTTCGTCCACGGCGCGGAACGGGCCACGGCGGCGCGGGACGCCGCCGTCGCGCTCGCGGAGCGGTGCATGGAGGAGGCCGGTCGCCGAGCACGCGACGTCCACCAGGCGCTCCTGAGCAGGCTCCAGGACTACGTCGGCACCCTCGTCGACACCATGCTGGCGCGGCTGCGCCCGGCGTTCGCCGTGGGGGGCTCGGACCTCACCCTCGACTCCGTGGACGTGAACCAGAGGATCTCGTTCACCGGCTCCCTCAAGGCGGCCATCACCGAGGTGGTCGCGCTCACGTCCAGCGGCGAGCTGACGGTGAGCGCCGGCTACCGCGTCTCGCGGTCCTGACGTCGACGCGCCGTGTAGGCGTCGATGTCCCGGGCGACGAGCCACTCCAGCGTGAGGGGCGGGCGAGCGTCGTGCCCGACGGCGGTCGTCGCGGCGCGCGGGCGGACGGCCTCGGGCGACGGCGCGGCGAGCGGCGTCGTCGGGCGGTAGCGGGGAAAGCTCGGGGGAACGTACATGGTGGTCTCGCGTCCTGTGCTCGGTGGGCGTCCGGAGGTGCAGACCCGGGCGTCGCGCGGGACTCATCGATGAGCCCGTGGCACGAGACCGGCGACCGTCACGCCCCTTCGACAGGAGGGAGGGGCGGGAGGCTGCTCGCGGACACCAGGTCGGGGCTGCGCAGGGCGCCGCGAGCCCTCAACAACAGGTGGCGGAGAGGACCTGCGGGCGCGCGGGGACGAGCGTGCTGCTCGTGGGGCGCGGGGAGGTCACGCGGACATGCTGCCAGGGCGGACCGACGGCAGGCAACCCCGGGTCCACGGGCCGGACGACGAGGCCTGCGCGAGGGTGACGGCTCACTGCACGCGGACGGTGACCTCGTGCCAGCCGGACGCACCGTCGGGGGCGGGCGGGGCGACGTCGGCGGTCTGCGTGCGGCCGCCGGCGTCGGTCGCGCGGACCGTCAGGCGGTGCTCCCCCGGCGTGGCGTCCCACGTGTACGACCACTGCCGCCACGTGTCAGGCCCCACCGTGTCGGCGAGGGTCGCCGTGCGCCACGTGCCGTCGTCGACCCGGACCTCCACACCCGCGATCCCGGTGTGCTGCGCCCACGCGACGCCCGCGACGGTCACGACGCCCGCCGGCACCGGCGCCCCCGCGCGCGGCGTGTCGACGCGCGACGCGAGCTTGATCGGGCCGCGCTCCGACCAGCCGCGCGTGGACCAGTACGCGACGTCGTCGGCGAACGTCGTGACCTTGAGATCGGTGACCCACTTGGTCGCCGAGACGTAGCCGTAGAGACCCGGGACCACGAGCCGCGCGGGGAACCCGTGCTCGGCGGGCAGCGGCTCGCCGTTCATCCCGACGGCGAGCAGGCACGCCCGGCCGGGGTCGGTGAGCACGTCGAGCGGCGTGCTCGCGGTCCAGCCGTCGGCGCTCGTGGACAGGACCATGTCGGCGCCGTCCTGGACCCCGGCCCGCGCCAGCAGCTCGTGCACGGGGTACCCGAGCCACCGCGCGTTGCCCACGAGGTCGCCGCCGACCTCGTTCGACACGCACGTCAGCGTCACGTGGTGCTCCGTGAGCGGGAGCGCGAGCACCTCGTCGAGCGTGAGCTCGAACGGCTCCTCGACGAGACCGGTCACGCGCAGGGTCCACGAAGCAGGGTCGACCTGGGGCACGCGCAGCGCGGTGTCGATCCGGTAGAAGTCGTCGTTCGGCGTGACGTACGGCGCGAGTCCCGGGACCCGCAGGTCCGCCCCCGCGGGGACGGACGGCGCGGGCGTCGCCGGCGCCGGCAGCCGCAGCGCCTCGCGCGCAGCGGTGACGGCGCGCGACCCGGCCGACACCGCGCGGGAGGTCGCGAGCGCGACGACGCCCGCCGCGGCCGCGAGACCGGTGACCAGGAGGAAGCGACGGCGGTCCATCGGGCCGCGCACGCCGGTGCCCGCGCCGCCGCCGGCCTCGACGTCCCCCTCGAGGACCCCCGCCTCGGTCGTGCCGCGCAGGGGCGCGAGCGACGCGCGCAGCAGCAGGATCGCGACCCCGACCCCGACGAGCGAGGGCAGCGCCCACGCGACGCTCGCACCCGGCCGGGTCGCGGCCACGAGTGCAGCGACCGCACCCACGACACCCAGGAGCACGGAACCCCACGGCGGACGGCGGAGCTCGAGCCAGCCCGCGAGCGCCGCGCCCGCGGCGAGGACGACGGCCATCCCGCCGAGCAGGACGGCCTTGTCCGCCGTGCCGAACGTCGCCACGGCCCAGTCCTTGACCGGGCCCGGGACGGCGTCGACCACCCCGGCCCCGGCGGCGAACAGCGGGCTCGACCCGGGCCCGACGAGGGCGGCGACGAGCTCGGCGACCGCGAACCCCACGGCCGCGCACACGACGCCTGCGAGCGCAGCCCACGCGCCCGGGTGCCCGTGCCGCCCGGACCTGTCCGTCATCTGTCGCCCTCCTCTCCCCCAGTCAACGCCCGTCGCGGGCTGCGCGCCACGGTCCCCGCGTCACCGGGGCCGGCCGCGCAGCCGTCAGGCCGGGTCGACGCCCTTGGGGACGAGCGGCGCTCGCCACAACGAGTAGGTGGACGCCTGCGCCACGGGGCGCAGGACCAGCGAGTCGATGTTGACGTGGTGCGGGCGCGTGACGGCGAAGGTCACGACGTCCGCGACGTCGTCCGCGGTGAGCGGGTCCACGACGCCGGCATACACGGCGTCGGCTCCCGCCTGGTCACCGTGGTAGCGGTTGAGCGAGAACTCCGGCGTGTGCACGAGGCCCGGAGCGATCTCGATGACGCGGATCGGCTCGCCGACGAGCTCCAGCCGGAGCGTCTTCGCGACACCGAGCAGCGCGTGCTTCGACGCGACGTAGCCGGACCCTCCGACGTACGTGTCGTGGCCAGCAGTGGACGTCATGAGCACGATGTCGCCGCGGCGCGACGCGCGCAGGAGCGGGAGGAACGCCTTCGTGACCCGCACCGTGCCGAGCACGTTCGTCTCGTACATCGCGCGCCACTCGTCGATCTTCGCCTCGTCGACGTGGTCGACGCCGAGCCCGAACCCTGCGACGTTGAGCAGCGCGTGCACCGGCCCGCGCGCACCCGCCTCCGCGACGAGGCGCGCGACGTCGTCGTCGGACGTGACGTCCCCGACGACCGGGTGCGCGCCCGTGCGCTCCGCGACCTCGGCGAGCCGGTCCGCGCGCCGCGCGAACGCGACGACGTCCCAGCCGCGGGCGCGCAGGAGCCGGACGCACGCCTCCCCGATGCCCGACGACGCGCCGGTCACCACCGCGCGCAGCGGTGCGGTCGAGGGGGTGGGGGCAGGCAGGTTCGATGGCTCCGTCACGACGGACACTCTGCCACGCGGCCCCCGCGTGGTCCGCCGTCCCGCACGAGGCGTCCCACCGGTCGGGCACGTCGCGCCGCACCCGGCACGCACCTCGGCAGAAGGACTAGGCTGGCGGAGGATCACGGGCCCTGCACTGGCCCGTCGGGGCGGCACCGGATCTGTGCCGCGGGTCCGCGCGACGCGAGATGACGCGTCGGTCCCGGCCGGCGCTCGCCGGCCGGCGTCCAGAACGCACCGCCGCAGCGGCGCGCCCACCGAGGGCGGCCGCTGCGCGCCCGACCCCGGAGACCTCGCCCGTGCCCTCCCCTCGCACCCTGACCCACGCTCTGCCCCGCCGGTCCGCCCGCCGCGCCGTCCTCGTGCTCCCGGCGGCCGCGCTCGCGCTGCTGCTCACCGCCTGCTCGTCGGGCACGGCGCCCGGGAGCGGCCCGTCCGGGGGCGGCGACGCCTCGCCGTCGGGCGGGACGACGGCGACGGCGACGGCCACGACGTACCCGCTCACGCTCGACGACTGCGGGTTCGAGGTGACGTTCGACGCGGCGCCCGAGCGCGTCGTGACGATCAAGTCGAGCACCACGGAGATGCTGCTCGCGCTCGGGCTGGGCGACCGCATCGTCGCGAGCGCGTTCGCCGACGGCCCCGTGCCAGATTCGCTCGCCGATGCCGCGGCGGACGTCCCCGCCGTCGCCGAGCCGCTGTCCGATCAGGTGCCCGGCGCGGAGGCGGTCCTGGAGACCGAGCCGGACCTCGTCTATGCGGGCTGGGAGTCGAACCTCACGGCCGACGGTGCGGGCGACCGCGAGACGCTCGCGCAGCTCGGCGTCGCGACGTACGTCTCCCCCGCCGCGTGCAAGGCGCCGGAGTACATGCCGGACCCGTTGACGTTCGACGACGTGTTCGCCGAGATCACGGAGGTCGGCACGATCTTCGACGCGCAGGACGCGGCCGCGGACCTCGTCGCCGAGCAGCGCGCCACGCTCGACGGCGTCGCCCGGGACGAGCGCGGGCTCACGGCCCTGTGGTACTCGTCCGGGGACGACATCCCGTACGTCGGCGCGGGCATCGGCGCGCCGCAGATGATCATGGACGCCGTCGGGCTGGAGAACGTCGCGGGCGACGTCCACGACACCTGGACGGCGTTCGCGTGGGAGGAGGCGATCGCCGCCGACCCGGACGTCCTCGTCCTCGTCGACGCCGCGTGGAACACCGCCGCCGCGAAGATCGAGCGTCTCGAGTCCAACCCGGCGACGGCCGAGTTGACGGCGGTGCGCGAGGGCCGCTACCTGACGATCCCGTTCCCGGCGACCGAGGCGGGCGTCCGCAACGTCGACGCGGTCGTGGACCTCGCGGCGCAGCTGGAGGCGCTCGACCTGTGACCGCGACCGACCGCGCGACCGGCACTGCGCCGCACCCGCCGAGGCGTGGGTTCCCGCCCCCGGACCGACCACGTCCGGGGCGGAAGCCCGCTTCTCGGCGCGGTGCCGCGTGGTGGCTGCCCGTCGGGGTGGGTGCGCTCGTCGCGACGGTCCTCGTGACCGTGACGATCGGCCCCGCCGACCTCGCGGTCGGGGACGTGTGGCGCTCGGTCGCGACCCACCTCGGGCTCGGCGGGCTGCTCGGCCTCGAGCCGCTCGGCGCGCTCCAGGACGGCATGGTGTGGCAGCTCCGCCTGCCGCGCGTGCTGACCGCCGCCGCGGTCGGCGCCGGGCTGGCCGTGTGCGGCGTCGTCATGCAGTCGCTCACGCGCAACCCGCTCGCCGACCCGTACCTCCTCGGGCTGTCGTCGGGCGCGTCGCTCGGCGCGGTGCTCGTGCTCGTCGCCGGGTGGACCGTGCTCCTGCCCGTCGCGGCGTTCGGGGGCGCCGTGCTCGCGCTCGTCGCGGCGCTCGGGCTCGCGGGCGCGCTCGGCGCGCTCACGCCGACGCGGACCGTGCTCGCGGGCCTCGCGGTGAGCCAGCTCGCCGCGGCCGCGACGAGCTTCGTCATCTTCTGGTCCGCGACGGGCGACTCGTACCGCGAGATCCTCTCGTGGCTCATGGGGTCGGTCGCCGGGGCGACGTGGACCTCGGTCGCGGTCGCGGGCGGCGCGACCCTCGTGCTCGGGACGCTGCTCGCCTCGACCGGCTCCGTGCTCGACGCCTTCACGTTCGGCGACACCGCGGCGTCCACGCTCGGGGTCGACGTCGCGCGCGTGCGCTGGACGGTGCTCGTGGGCGTCGCGCTGCTGACCGGGGCGCTCGTGTCGCAGTCCGGGTCGATCGGGTTCGTCGGGCTCATCCTGCCGCACGCGGTGCGGTTGCTCACCGGCGCCCGGCACCGGCTGCTCCTGCCGTTGTCCGCGCTGTTCGGCGCGACGTTCCTCGTCTGGGCGGACACGCTCGCGCGCACGGTCTTCGCGCCGCGCGAGCTGCCCGTGGGGATCGTCACCGCCGCGATCGGCGCCCCGGTGTTCGCGCTGCTCCTGTGGCGCGGGAGGAGGTCCGCATGAGCGAGACGACCCGGACGACGACGGACGCGCCCTCCGGCGTCGGCGTCGGCGGGCCGCAGGACGTCGTGGAGGTCGGTCCCGGCGCGACCGGCCCGCAGGACGCGGGTGGCCTGGACGCGAGGCGCGTGTCGTGGTCGGTCGACGGCCGGCTGATCCTCGACGGGGTCGACTGCACCGCCCCCACGGGCGCGGTGAGCGGGCTGCTCGGGCCCAACGGCTCGGGGAAGTCGACGCTGCTGCGCGTGCTCGCGGGCGTGCGGGCCCCGTCCGCCGGGGCCGCCGGGGACGCCGCGCAGGTGCGCTTCGAGGGGACGGACCTGCTCGCTCTGCCGCGGCGGCGCCGCGCGCGCGTCCTCGCGCTCGTCGAGCAGGACGCGTCGACCGACCTGCCACTCTCCGTGCTCGACGCCGTCCTGCTCGGCCGCATCCCGCACCGTGCGCTCCTGGCGGGCGACTCCGCCCGCGACCGGGAGGTCGCGACCGCGGCGCTCGCGCGCGCGGGGATGGCCGCGTTCGCGGACCGCGAGGTCGCGACGCTCTCGGGCGGCGAGCGCCAGCGCGTGCACCTGGCCCGCGCCCTTGCGCAGGAGCCCGCGCTGCTCCTGCTCGACGAGCCGACGAACCACCTCGACATCGCCGCGCAGCTCGACACGATGCGCGTCCTGCGGGACCTCGCGCACGACGGCGTGACGGTCCTCGCCGCGCTCCACGACCTCAACCTCGCCGCCCAGACGTGCGACCACGTCGTCGTGCTCGCGGACGGCCGGGTCGTGGCCGCGGGCGACGTGCGTGACGTGCTGGTCCCCGACGTCCTCGACCCGGTCTACGGGGTGCGCAGCGACGTGCTGGTGCACCCGCGCACGGGGCGCCCCGTCCTCACGTTCGCGCCGCAGGACTGAGCGCCCGTTCGCGTACCCTCGGCGGGTGCGCCCCTCCCTGGTCCCTCGTGGTCGTCGGTCGCTCGTCGCGGCGTGCGTCGTGCCCCTCACCGGCTGCGCGGTGCTCGACGGCCGGTCCCCGTTCGACAGCTCGAACGTCTCGTACGCGGACGTCGACGACGCGCTCCCCGCGGTCCAGGACGCCCTGGACGACGCGGACCTCCCCGTCGACGTGAGCCTCTACACCGGGGCGAGCAACTGCGAGGGCGCGTGCGACCTGGGCGTCGGGGTGAGCCTGCTCCCGACCGAGGACGCCGAGGGTCCCGACCTGCACCCGGACGCGCTGGCCGCCGTCCTCGTGGTCGTGCTGCCCGAGGTGTCCGGCATGCCGGTCTACGTCGGGACCGGTGTCACCGACGACGGCGCGGGCCTCGACCTCGAGCCCGCGGCCCGGGCCCTCGGTCTGGACGAGGGTCCCTTCTCCGTGTCGATCGGCGAGCTGCGACTCCCGAAGGACGAGCTCGACACCGCCCTCGACCTGGCCGCCGCCCGCCTCGACCGCTGACTCAGTACCCGCGGAGGCGTTCGAGGCGGATGCGGACGGTGACGGAGTAGTCGTCGTGGAAGCCGTCGGGGGTCGTGCCGAGGCCACGGATCCCCTCGTCGTACTTCGCGTCGTACGCGGCGCGCTCGGCGGGCGTCAGGCCGGCGTCGTCGATCGCGGCGGTGCCGGTGAGGACGACGACGTCACCTCCCGTGGCGGTGCTGTTGAGGTGCACCGCGACCCGCGGGTTGCCCCGGACGTTACGGAGCTTCGCGGTGCGCGGCTGGGACTTCACGACGACCTCGTCGGCGCCGTCCCAGCGGAACCACACCGGGGTCGGCTGGGGTGCGTCGTGCGGGTCGACGGTGACGAGCCAGAGGACCTGCTCTACCGGGAGGCGCGCGGCGGCGCGCGCGCCCAGGTCGGTCGTCGTGTCGATCGCGGTCACGGTCATGCCTCCTTGTCGGGGGTGGTAGCCGCCAGGCGCGGCAGCTCGATCGCGGGGCAGCGGTCCATGACCATGTCGAGGCCGGCGTCGCGGACGCGCTGCGCGGCCTCCTCGTCGATCACGTCGAGCTGGAACCAGACGGCCTTCGCCCCGATCGCGACGGCCTGGTCGGCGACGTCGCCCGCGAGCTCGGAGCGCACGAACACGTCGACGACGTCCACGGGGAACGGCACGTCCGCGAGCGTCGCGTACCCCTGCTCGCCGTGCACGGTCTCGGCGGACGGGTGCACGGGGACGATGCGCTTGCCGTGCTGCTGCAGCACGCGCGCCACGCCGTACGCCGCGCGCGCGGTGTTGTTCGAGAGGCCGACGACGGCCCAGGTCTCGGTGCCCTCCAGGACACGGCGGACGGTCTCCTGCTCGTGGGCCGGCTCGGCGGCTGCGACGTCGCTCATGTCGTGCGCAACCCGGCCCCGCCCGCGGCTATTCCGCCCGCGGTCCCGGAAGCGGCACGAGGCACGGGTCGACGTCAGACGAGGGCGAGCGCGAGCAGCGCGGTCGCGACGGCGCCCGCGACGGTCCGCACGTGG
Source organism: Cellulosimicrobium protaetiae (assembly GCF_009708005.2). NCBI lineage: Bacteria > Bacillati > Actinomycetota > Actinomycetes > Micrococcales > Promicromonosporaceae > Cellulosimicrobium > Cellulosimicrobium protaetiae. The sequence goes on from NZ_CP052757.1 coordinate 3,280,767, forward strand.
TTCCACGCGAGCCAGCGCGGGAGGAACGCGGTCCAGGTGGCGGCGAGGTCGTCGTGCCGGGGCGCCGCGGCGTCGAGGCGGTCGTTGAGCGGGACGTTGCCCACGGCCGTGACGCCGAGGATCCCGACGACCGCGACGACCGCGCCCGCGAGCGCCCACCCGGCACCGGACGTCCCGCCGACCAGGCCGACGACAGCCGCCGCCGCGGGCACGAGCACGCTCGCCGCGAGCAGGAGCATGAGGGGTGGCCTGACGGCGTCCTTGTTGATCGCGACCATCGCGGTCGCACCCTCGACGGCCGGGAGGCGGCGCAGGCCGCCCATGACGAACGTGGAGAACGCGAAGAGCACCCCGCCCGCGAGCCCGGTCGCGACGGCACCCGCGACCACCAGAACGGTGAAGACGCTCATGACGGCCGCCCCGGGAGCGGACCCCTCACCGACCAGGTCGCGGCCTCGCGCGCGGCGAAGTCGCGGAAGTCCCGCGGCTCGCGGCCCAGCGCCTGCCGGACCCCGTCCGCGACGGGGGTGCCGCGCCCGTCGAGCACCTCGGTGAAGAGGTAGCGCATGAGGCCCACGACGTCGTCGGGCAGCCCGATCGCGCGGAGCCCCGCGACGAACTCGTCCATCGTGATCGGGACGAACGACACGTCCCGTCCGCTCGCGGCGGTGATCTCCGCGACGGCCTCGGCGAACGTGATCGCGCGCGGCCCGGTGAGCTCGTAGACCCGGCCCGCGTGCCCGTCGCGGGTGAGGGCCGCGACGGCGACGTCGGCGACGTCCTCGAGGTCGACGAACGGCTCGGCGACCTGGTCGACGGGGAGCGCGAGGACGCCGTCGAGCACGGGGTCCAGCAGGAAGCTCTCGCTGAAGTTCTGGGCGAAGAACGCGCACCGCACCACGGTGCGGGCGGGGAACGCGTCGGCGACGAGGCCCTCCGCGCGCTGCGCCTCGACCTCGCCGCGCCCCGAGAGCAGGACGAGCCGGCGCACCCCCGCCTCGCGGGCGAGGGCCGCGAACCGGGCGACGGTCTCCGGGGAGCCCGGGACCGCGAGGTCGGGCACGTACACCACGTACACCGCCTCGGCCCCGGTGACGGCGGGACCCCACGTGGCCTCGTCCTCCCAGTCGAAGCGGACGGCCCCCGAGCGGGACGCGCGCCGCACGGGGATCCCGAGCGCGTCGAGACGGTCGGCGACCCGGCGGCCGGTCTTGCCGGTCGCGCCGAGGACGAGGACCGGGCCGGTCGTCGTGCTCGCGGTGGTGCCCGGGGCGACGCCCGGATCGGTGGTCGCGGTCGGTGCGGTGGCGCTCATGGCGACTCTCCTGTCGAGGGTTCGTGCGCTGGACGTCTGCCAGTCAACCGGCCTCTGACGAGACGCGACATGGTTCTGACGCTCGTCCCCATGCGCGATCGTCTCCCGTTCGACCCTGGTCGAGGACACGCACCCGTGCGTACCCTGGCCGCATGGACGTCGTCGCCGGGCTCCTCGACGGGCCGCGCGCCCGCGGGGCCTTCCTCCTGCGCAGCCATCTCCGCGCCCCCTGGGGCATGCGCATCGAGGACGAGTCGCCGCTGACGATCGTGCCCGTGCTGCGTGGCTCGGCCTGGGTCGGCCCGGCCGTCGGGGACGAGCCGTCCGACCCGGGCGAGCACGTCGCGGCAGGAGACGTCGTGCTGCTGCGCGGCCCGGCGCACTACGTCGTGGCCGACGCGCCCACGACCGCGCCGCAGGTCGTCGTCGGGCCGGAGCCCGACATGTGCCGTGCGGTCGACGGCGGCCCCTCCCCCATGACCGTGCTCGGCGTCCGGTCCTGGGGAAACGACCCCGACGGAGAGACCGTGATCGTCACGGGCACGTACCCGCTCGACGGCGAGGTGGGCCGCCGGGTCCTGCGCGTCCTCCCGCGGCGTGTGGTGCTGCGCGGCGACGAGGTCGACGGCGTCCTGGTCGAGATGCTCGCCCGGGAGGTGGTCCAGGACCTGCCCGGGCAGGAGGCCGTGCTCGACCGCCTGCTCGACCTGCTCCTCATCTCGTGCCTGCGGACCTGGCTCTCGCGCGACGACGCGCCCGGCTGGTACCGCGCGGACGCGGACCCGGTGGTCGGTGCGGCCCTGCGCCTCGTCCACCACGACCCGGCGCGCGCGTGGACGGTCGACTCCCTCGCCCGGGAGGTCGGGCTCTCCCGCGCGGCGTTCTCACGACGGTTCACGACGCTCGTCGGCGAGCCGCCGATGAGCTATCTCACCGGCTGGCGCCTCGACCTCGCGGCCGACCTGCTGCTCGAGCCCGACGCGACGCTGACGGCGGTCGCGCGCACCGTCGGGTACGCGTCACCGTTCGCGCTGAGCGCCGCGTTCAAGCGCGTGCGCGGGGTCAGCCCTGCGACGCACCGTCGACGCGCGGGTGCCGCCTGAGGCGCGCGGCACCGACCGCGGGCAGGATGGTCGGCATGCCGATCCCCCGCTGGGTGACGAGATCCAACAAGCGCTTCCTCAACCCCGTGATGCTGCGCGTCGCGACGGGCGTCGGGCCCATGGCGGTGGTCCGCCACGTCGGGCGCCGCAGCGGGCGCCCCTACCGCACGCCCGTCTTCGCCTTCGCCTACCGGGCGCCGGAGGACCCCGGCGTCCGCGTGGTCCTGGCTCTCACGTACGGACCCGACGTCGACTGGGTGCGCAACGTCGACGCCGCCGGGTCGTTCGAGCTGGAGCGCCGCGACGAGCGCTACGCGGTCGACGACCTGCGCCGCGTCACGGGCGAGGACGGGCTGCGACTGCTGCCCGGCTGGACGAGCGCCGTCCTGCGCCGCACGGGGGTCGACGAGTTCCGCACCGGACGGCTGCGCCGCACCCTGCCATGATGGACGGCATGACCGACCAGCTCTGGATCACCGGTGACCCCGACGCGGACGCGCTCCTCAGCGACGACGCGTTCGCCCTCCTCGTCGGCATGCTCCTCGACCAGCAGTACCCGATGGAGCACGCGTTCGCCGGGCCCCGCAAGATCCGCGACCGCCTCGGCTCCATCGACCCGCGCGCCGTCGCGGACGCGGACCCCGACGCGTTCGTCACGCTCGCCACGACCCCGCCCGCGATCCACCGGTACGGGCGCTCGATGGCGGCGCGGGTGCAGGACCTGGCGCGCGTCGTCGTCGACGAGTACGACGGCGACGCGACGCGGATCTGGACCGCGCCCGGCGCCGACGGCGAGAGTGCCCCGACCGGTGCCGAGGTGCTCGCCCGGCTGCGGGCGCTGCCCGGGTACGGCGACCAGAAGGCGCGGATCTTCCTCGCCCTGCTCGGCAAGCAGCGGGGCGTGGAGCCCGCGGGGTGGCGCGAGGCCGCGGGCCACTACGGCGACGAGGGGTCGCGCCGGTCCATCGCCGACGTCACGAGCCCCGAGTCGCTCGCCCAGGTGCGCGCCTTCAAGAAGGAGCAGAAGGCGGCGGCCAAGGCCGCGAAGGCCTGACGTCGTCACGACGCCGCGGCCAGCCGGCGCTCCAGCCCGTCGAGGACGAGGTCGAGCCCGTCGTCGAACTGGTCCGCGAACGCGTACCCGTGCCCGACGACGAGCTCGGCGACCATCTCGGCCAGGTGGGGGTACTCCTGCGCCGGCAGCGCGATCTCCGCCACGAAGTCCTCGACGTCGTCGTCCGGCGAGAACGGCAGCCGGGTCTCGGTGAGCACGAACCCGTACACGTACGCGTCGATCGCCGAGAACGCCTGGCTGGCCAGGGCGACCGTGAAGCCGTCGGCGCGCAGGCAGCCCAGCACGGTGTCGTGGTGGCGCAGCAGGGCGGGCCCGCCGCTGCGTCGCGACTCGACGAGCCCGAGCGACCACGGGTGCCGGGCGAGGACGGCGCGGGCCGACGCGGCACGCGCGGCCATCGCCGGTCGCCACGGGGTGCCCGGCTCGGGCAGCTCGATCTGGGCGAAGACCCAGTCCGCCAGCTCGTCGAGCAGCTCGTCCTTGCCCGCCAGGTGGTGGTACAGCGACATGGCCTCCACCCCGAGCCGGCGCCCGACGTTGCGCATGCTCACCGCGGTCAGCCCGCCGTCGTCCGCGACGGTCACCGCGGCCTCGACGATGCGCTCCCTGCTCAGCGCGCCCCGCCCCATCGTCGACCTCCTTCACCCTTGCCAGCCTTACGAGTGTAAGCCTAGAGTGGTCGGCACGCAGCCTTACACCCGTCAGGAGGACCGTGATGAGAGCCGCCGTCGTCGACCGGTACGGGCCGCCGGACGTCGTCCGAGTCGCCGAGATCGCCCCTCCCCGCGTCGGGACGCACGACGTCCTGGTCCGCGTGCACGCCACCGCCGTCACCGCGGCCGACGCCCGGATCCGTGGCGCCCGCTTCCCGCGCGGCTTCGGCGCGTTCGCCCGGCTCGCGTTCGGCGTGCGGAGGCCCCGGCACGCCGTCCTCGGCGGGGTCTTCTCCGGCGTCGTCGAGGAGGTCGGTGCCGCCGTCGAGGGCGTCGCACCCGGCGACGCCGTCTCGGGCATGACCGGCAGCCGGATGGGCGCCCACGCCGAGCTCCTCGCCGTCCCCGCGACCCGCGCCGTCGCCCGGCCGGACGGGGCGTCGCACGACGACGCCGCCGCAGTCCTCTTCGGCGGCACCACGGCGTGGCACTTCCTGCGGCGCCGGGCGACCGTGACCTCCGGGACCTCCGTGCTGGTGGTCGGCGCGGGCGGGGCCGTCGGCTCGAACGCGGTCCAGCTCGCGGGGCACCTCGGCGCGACCGTCACGGCCGTGACCAGCACGCCGAACCTGGACCTGGTGGCACGGCTCGGCGCGGACCACGTCGTGGACCGGACCACGGCCGGGGCGGGCTGGCCCGACCGGCTCGGCGAGCGCTACGACGTCGTGCTCGACGCGGTCGGCGCGCTCTCGCCCGCCACGGGACGACCGCTGCTCACCGACGCGGGCGTGCTCCTGCTCGTGGCCGCGGACCTCGGGCAGACGCTCGCCGCCCGCGGGGCGGTCCGGGCCGGACCGGCGCCCGAGCACGCCGACGACGTCGCGCACCTGCTCGGGCTCGTGGCCGAGGGGACCCTCACGCCGGTGATCGAGTCGGTGCACGATCTCGACGGCATCCGGGACGCCTACGTGCGCGTCGACTCCGGTCACAAGGTCGGCAACATCGTCGTGCACCCGTGAGGAGCGGAACCACGGACCCATGCGCGTCGTCCTCGCCGGCTGCTGATCGCCGTCGGCGTCGTGCTCGACGGTGTGCTCGTGCGGCGGGGCTGGGTGCGGAGCCCGTCGACACCGCACCGACCTCCTGACCGTCCGCGAACGGCCCCGGGTCGGCGGACGACGTTCCGCTAGGGTCGGCCGCGTGACCACGACGACGCCGGGCGCTCGCGCGCTGCCTCCCGCCACGCGCACGCTCCTCGCCCTCGCCGCCGGCGTGGTCGTGCTCGCCGGGGTCCACACGGCCCGGGAGGTGCTCGCACCGATCCTCCTCGCGGCGGTGATCGTCATCATCTGCCATCCCGTGCGCTTCCCCCTGGAGCGGCGGGGCTGGCCGCGCTGGGCCGCGACGACGGCGGTCGTGGCGGTCGCCTACCTCATCCTCGCGGCGCTGGTCGCGATGCTCGTGTTCGCGGGGTTCCGGTTCGCCGACCTCGTGCGCGAGTACCTGCCCGCGCTCGTCCGGTCCGTCGAGGACGTCGTCGACCAGCTCGCCGCCGTGGGCATCGACACCGACGTCGCGGAGGCGGCGACGTCCTGGCTGGAGCCCGCCCGGGTGCTGAGCCTCGCCGGGAACGTGTCGGGCATGGCGCTCGGCATCGCGACCGCCTTCTTCTTCGTGCTCGCCTACGCGATCTTCATGGCCGCCGACGCGGCGCGGTACTCGACCGCGTCCACGGTCTTCGGCGCCGAGCGCGCCGCGACGATCGACCGCGCGACCCGGTTCAGCGGCGGCGTGCGGCGCTACTTCGTCGTCAACGCGTCCTTCGGCGCGGTCGTGGCGGTCGTCGACGGCGTGGCGCTCTTCCTGCTCGGCGTCCCTGCCCCGACCGTGTGGGCGATCCTCGCGTTCGTCACCAACTTCGTCCCGAACATCGGGTTCGTGCTCGGCCTCGTGCCGCCGGCCATCATGGCCTTCGTCGTCGGGGGCTGGCAGCTCGCCCTGGCGGTCGTCGCGGTCTACTGCGTCGTCAACGTCGTGCTGCAGGTGCTCGTCCAGCCGAAGTTCGTCGCCGACGCGGTGAACCTCAGCCTCACCCTCAGCTTCGTCTCGGTCGTGTTCTGGACGTTCGTCATCGGGCCGCTCGGGGCGATCCTCGCGATCCCGCTCACGCTGCTCGTGCGTGCGCTCGTGCTGGAACCCGACCCGGGCTCGGGCTGGCTGCGCTGGCTGTCGGGCGACGACGTGCCCCGTGACGACGGTCCGGCGAGGACTGCGACCGACACCCCGGACGATGCCGCGGCGGCCCACGCCGCGGCTCCCCCGCGTGAACCAGTCCCCGACGCGGAGCCCGAGCGTGACCCTCAGGTCCAGCCTGAGGGTTCGTCGGCGGACGACGCCCCCGCCCCGGGGACGGCGTAGCGCGCACCCTGTTGCGACCACGTCCGTGGTCCCTAGGCTGGCAGACGGCGGGTGTCCGCCCGTCACCGGCACGGGGAGGAACCATGGCGCACGGAGACATCACGCACATCGACATCCCGGTGAGCGACAGCGGCCGGGCCACGCAGTTCTACGGCGCGCTCTTCGGCTGGCAGATCGCGGAGATCCCGGGCTTCGAGGGCTACCCCATGTGGCGCGCCCCGAACCAGATCAGCGGCGGCGGGCTCGCGCCGCGGTCGGAGGGGTTCACGACCCCGCGCAGCTACGTCGAGGTCGACTCGATCGAGGACACGCTCGCGAAGGTCCGCGAGCTCGGGGGCAGCGTGATCCTGGAGAAGTCCGAGATCAGCCCGACGTCCTGGTGGGCGGCGTTCGAGGACGCCGACGGGAACCAGATCGGCCTCTACGAGGGCACGACGGACGCGGGCTGAGCCGCCGCGGGGCCCCGCTCCACCCGCTCCACCCGCTCGGTCGTCGTGGTCAGTGCGACAGCACGCGACCGTCCGGGTCGCCGGGCCGGCGCGGCCGGAGCGTGGGCGGGGGCGGCCACGGGAGGTCGTAGCGCTCCACCGGGACGTCGATCGCGCCGAAGTCGTCGGTCTGCACGACCACGCCGTCCGGCGTGACCTCCACGAGACGGACGCGCAGGGGCGGTGCGCCGTCCCGCTCGAGCATCCACACGTCGGCCAGCCACGCGAGGCTGAGCGCGTCGAGCGCCTCCTCGGCCTCCAGCCAGTCGACCGGGCCGGTCAGCTCGCGCCCGAGGAGCGACACGGCGACCCAGGCGTCGCCGTCGGGACGGATCCAGCCCACGTGCTCGCGGTCGTCGGGTCGGCGGTGCGGGATCCACTCGGCGGGCAGCATCCCGGCAGGCTAGCCGCCCGCCGCACCGTGAGCCACGGGATTGCGGCGGTCACGCACGCCCGCTCAGTCGACGGGGACCGGCTCGTTGCCCGACCCCTCACGGAAGCCCTCGCCGAACCCGTCGCGGTACCCGCCCTGGTAGGCCTCGGCGCTGCCCTCGCGGAACAGGTCGTCAGCCGACGCGCGGACGAGCGAGCGCGCCCCCGGGCCGTCGTCGTCGCCCACGTACCGCGCGAGGCCGCGCACGACGGCGACGGGCCGGCCCGCCGACTTGCCGCGCACGAGCTCGCTCGCGGAGGCCACCTCGTCCGCGACGGCCGTCACCGTCACGGTGAGGGGCCGGCCGTGCGCGTCCACGCCGCCGCGCAGGTCCTCGACGACGACGATCCCCGCCGCGCCGATCGCGACGTCGACCAGCCCGTCGCGCCACGCGCGACCCGCGGTGTCCGTGACGACGACACCGAGGCGGGTCAGTCCGAACCGTGCGCGCAGCGTGGCCCGCAGCGCCCGCGCCGACACGTCGGGGTCGAGCGGCAGGAGCAGCACGGTGCCGTCGGGCGTGTTGGACGCGTCGACCCCCGCGGCGGCCATGACGAGGCCGAGGCGGTTCTCGACGATGCGCAGCGGAGGCTGCCCCGGGCGCTCGCGCGTCGCGACGACGCGCACCGTCTCGTCCGTGATCGCCTGCTCGCGGTCGGCGGCGGCGACCACGCGGCCCTCCGCCTTGGACACGACCTTGCTCGTCACGACGACGACGTCGCCCTCGGCGAGCGCGTCACCCGGCGCCCCGCCGGCGAGCAGGTCGCCGACGAGAGCGGCGAGGTCGTCGCCCGGGCGTACCTCGCCCAGGCCCGACGGCGCCCACACGGTCAGGCGAGCCGCGTCGCCCGGGCCCGGGTCGCCGTCGAGCCCGACAGGGTCCGCGCCGGTGGTCACCGCGCCAGCTTCGGCAGGACCTCGCGGCCGAAGACCTCGATCCACTCCCGCTGGTTGCGGCCCACGTTGTGGAGGTAGATCCGGTCGAAGCCCAGATCGACGAACTTCTGGATGTACGCGCGGTGCTCGTCGGGGTCGGCGGAGATCACCATGCGGCCCTCGAAGTCCTCGGGGCGCACGAGCTTGGCCATCTGCTCGAAGTCGTGGGGCGAGCGGATGTCGGCCTTGGGGAACTTCATGCCGCCGTTGGGCCACTCGGTCATCGCGTTCGCGAGCGCCTCCTCGTCGGTCGCGGCCCAGGACAGGTGGAGCTGGAGCACCTTGGGCATGGCCTGCGGGTCACGGCCGGACTCGCGGACGCCGTCGTCGAACTTGCCGAACAGCATGGAGATCTTCTCCAGCGGCGCGCCGACCGTGATGAGGCCGTCCGCGTGCCGGCCGGCGCGCTTGGCCGTCACCGGCCCCGCCGTCGCGACGAGGATCTCCGGCGCGACCTCGGGCATGGTCCACAGCCGCGTGGACTCCATCTTGTAGAACTGCCCGGAGTGCTTGACGTCCTTGTTGTCGAGCCCGGACTGGAACAGCTTCTTGATGACGTCGATCGCCTCGAACATGCGGTTGATGCGCTCGGGCGCCTCCGGCCAGTAGCCCGCGACGACGTGCTCGTTGAGCGCCTCGCCCGAGCCCAGGCCGAGCCAGTGCCGACCGGGGTACATCGCGGCGAGCGTCGCCGAGGCCTGCGCGACCATCGCCGGGTGCCAGCGGAACGTGGGCGCCGTGACGCCCGGGCCGAGGTCTCCGGTCGTGCGCTCGCCGAGCGCGGTGAGCACGTTCCACACGAACGACGACTCGCCCTGCGCCGGGACCCACGGCTGGAAGTGGTCCGCCGCCATGGTCCCGGAGAAGCCGTGCTCCTCCGCGTAGGCCGAGAGCGCGACGGCCTCGGTCGGGTGGAACTGCTCCAGCATGGCGGCGTAGCCGATCGTCAGACCCATGCTCCGACACTAGTACGCACGGGACGAGGTCTCGCCAGGTGCCTCGTCGCGCCCGGCGCCCGCTAACCTCTCGTCGGTGAGCACCACGTCCCCGGACCGCGCCGCCCTCGACACGCGGGCCCTCGTGGAGCCGGTGGACCGCGCGGCGGTGCGCGCGCACCACCGGGAGCTCCGTCGCCGGGCGCGTGCGGAACGAGCGCGGACGAGGTCCTCGGGGCCGTCCCGGGTGCTCGCCAGGGTGCTCGGGACCACCCTCCTCGCCCTCCTGCTCGCCGTCGGGGCGGCCGTCGTCGCCGCCGTCCTCGCCCTCGCCGTGGTCGGCCTCGTCGCCGCCGGAGTCGCCGTCCCGGTCGCCGTCGGGCTCGTGGCGGCCGGCGTCGTGGCGGTCGGTCTCCTGGTCGCCCGGGGCGTGCGGGGGTCGTCCGCCCGGGAGCACGAGCTGGCCTACCGGCTGAGCAGGTTCGCCGCGGCGAACGGGTTCGACGTCGAGCCGCGGATCGACGAGCCCGCGCGGCCCAGCGGGGCGTTCGACGTCGGCATCCTCCGCGTCGCCCGGGACGTCGTCCGCGCGCGGGGCCCGCGCGCCGTGGAGGTCGCGACCTACACGTACAGCGCCGGCTACCGCAACGGCGAGCCCTTCGCGTTCACCTACGCCATGGTCGCCCTCGACCGCACCCTGCCCCGCGTCGTCGTGGAGACGGTGCCCGCGCGAGGCGTGCGGGGCGCGCGGGCGCCGCGGGGGGTCGAGCGCGTGTGGGAGCTGCCGGTCGACGGCCCGTTCGGCGACCGCCACCACGCCTACGGACCCGTGCGGTCCGCGACCGGCACCGCGCGCGCCGTCTTCACCCCGGAGATCGTCGAGGCCCTCGTCCGTGGTCCCCTCCCCCTCGCGGCCGAGGTGTCCGGTGACCGGCTCTTCCTGTTCAGCGAGCGCGCGCTCGACCTGCTCGACCCCGCGGTCTGGGAACGCCTCCTGGGGACGGCCACCGACCTGGCCGCACGTCTGTCCCGCGCGGACGGGCCGGGCGGCCCGGGCGGTCCGGGCGCCGCGCCCGGCACCCGGTGACGACGGCGGCCGGGAGGCGAGACGCCGTCGGGAGCGGCCCCGAGATCTGGGAGAATGGGCGACCATGAGCGACTTCCCGACGAACGCGCCGACGGGCGCGGCCGATGCCACTGCAGCAACGACCTCCTCCGCCGGCCGCGTAGCCGGCGACGTCGTCCGCGCGGTGGTCGCGGGAGTACCCGACCGGGTGAGCCTCGACGGGCTCGAGGAGACGTACGACGCCCGCTGGGCCGAGCAGGGGACGTACGCGTTCGACCGCTCGAAGACCCGCGAGCAGGTCTTCTCGATCGACACCCCGCCGCCGACGGTCTCCGGCTCCCTGCACGTGGGCCACGTGTTCTCCTACACGCACACCGACGTCGTCGCGCGGTTCCAGCGCATGCGCGGCCTCGAGGTGTTCTACCCGATGGGCTGGGACGACAACGGCCTGCCCACCGAGCGCCGCGTGCAGAACTACTACGGCGTGCGCTGCGACCCGACGCTGCCCTACGTCGAGGGCTTCGAGCCCCCGCACGAGGGCGGCGAGGGCAAGTCGGTCAAGGCCGCGGACCAGGTGCCCGTGAGCCGCCGCAACTTCATCGAGCTGTGCGAGCGCCTGACCGCCGAGGACGAGAAGCAGTTCGAGGCGCTGTGGCGCCGGCTCGGCCTCTCGGTCGACTGGGCGCAGCACTACCAGACGATCGACGCGCGGTCGCGCACGGCCGCGCAGCGCGCGTTCCTGCGCAACCTCGGCCGCGGCGAGGCCTACCAGGCCGAGGCGCCGGGCCTGTGGGACGTGACGTTCCAGACCGCGGTCGCGCAGGCCGAGCTCGAGGCGCGCGACTACCCCGGTCACTTCCACAAGGTCGCGTTCCACCGCGTCGCGCCGGGCACGCCCGACGACGGCGCGCCCGTCTACATCGAGACGACCCGCCCCGAGCTGCTCGCCGCGTGCGTCGCGCTCGTCGCGCACCCGGACGACGAGCGCTACCAGCACCTGTTCGGCACGACGGTGCGCTCGCCGCTGTTCGACGTCGAGCTGCCCGTCCTCGCGCACCCCGCCGCCGAGCGCGACAAGGGTGCGGGCATCGCGATGTGCTGCACTTTCGGCGACCTCACCGACGTGCAGTGGTGGCGCGAGCTGCAGCTCCCGACGCGCTCGATCATCACGCGCGACGGCCGCATCACGCGCGAGACGCCGGACTGGATCACGTCGCACTCCGGCCAGGGCGTGTTCGCCGAGATCGAGGGCAAGACGACCTTCTCCGCGCGCCAGGTCGTCGTCGACGCACTGCGCGACGCGGGCGACCTCGACGGCGAGCCCGTGCCGACGCAGCGCAAGGCGAACTTCTTCGAGAAGGGCGACAAGCCCCTCGAGATCGTCACGTCGCGCCAGTGGTACATCCGCAACGGCGGCCGCGACTGGACCACCGAGGACGGCACGGCCCGCGACCTGCGCGGCGAGCTGCTGGGTCGCGGCAAGGAGCTCGCGTTCCACCCCGACTTCATGCGCGTGCGCTACGAGAACTGGGTCGGCGGCCTCAACGGCGACTGGCTCATCTCGCGCCAGCGCTTCTTCGGCGTCGCGATCCCGCTCTGGTACCCGGTGCTCGAGTCGGGCGAGGTCGACCACGACCACCCGATCGTCCCGTCCGAGGACGTGCTCCCGGTCGACCCGTCGTCCGACGTGCCCGCGGGGTACACCGAGGACCAGCGCGGCGTGCCGGGCGGGTTCGTGGGCGAGAACGACATCATGGACACGTGGGCGACGTCGTCGCTCACGCCGCAGATCGCGGGCGGCTGGGAGGTCGACCCCGACCTGTTCGAGCGCGTGTTCCCCATGGACCTGCGCCCGCAGGGCCAGGACATCATCCGGACCTGGCTGTTCTCGACCGTCGTGCGCTCGCACCTCGAGTTCGGGTCGCTGCCGTGGAAGAACGCCGCGATCTCGGGCTGGATCCTCGACCCCGACCGCAAGAAGATGTCGAAGTCCAAGGGCAACGTCGTCACGCCCATGGGCCTGCTCGAGGAGCACGGCTCCGACGCGGTACGCTACTGGGCCGCGTCGGCCCGCCTGGGCACCGACGCCGCGTTCGAGGTCGGCCAGATGAAGATCGGCCGCCGCCTCGCGATCAAGATCCTCAACGCGTCGAAGTTCGCGCTCTCCTTCGGCGTGGACGCAGAGGCCGGGACGGGCGAGATCGTCCTCGACCCCGCGCTCGTCACCGAGACGCTCGACCGCGCGATGCTCGCGGGCCTCGCGTCGGTCGTCGAGAAGGCGACCGAGGCGTTCGAGGCGTACGACCACACCCGCGCGCTCGAGACCACGGAGACGTTCTTCTGGACGTTCTGCGACGACTACCTCGAGCTCGTCAAGGACCGCGCGTACGGGGCCGGGGCCGCTGCCTCCGACGTCTCGCCCGAGACCCGGTCGGCGCGCGTCGCGCTCGCGATCGCGCTCGACACGCTCCTGCGCCTCTTCGCGCCGTTCGTGCCGTTCGCGACCGAGGAGGTGTGGTCGTGGTGGCGCGCGTCCGAGGGCTCGATCCACCGCGCCCCGTGGCCCACCTCGGACGTCGCGCGCTCGGCGGCCGGCGACGCCGACCCTGCCGTGCTCACCGCCGCGGGCCACGCGCTCGCCGCGCTGCGCAAGATCAAGTCCGAGGCGAAGGTCTCCATGCGCACCCCGATCCTCGCGGCGCAGGTCGCGGTGCCGGCGGCGTCGCTCGCCGGCGTCGAGGCGTCGGTCGTCGACGTCCGCAACGGCGGTCGCGTCACCGGCACGCTCGACCTCGTCGCGGCCGTCGAGGGCCAGGGCGACGCCGCCGTCCAGGGCGGGATCGTCGTCGTCTCCTCCGAGCTCGGCGAGCCCGAGGCCCGCAAGAAGGGCTGACCCTCCGCACGACGACGCCCTCCCCGGCCGCGGCCGGGGAGGGCGTCGTCGTCGGTGGTGGCGGGCCTAGATGATCTCGCCGCGCAGCCGCGAGTCGTCGCCGGACATCGTCGCCGCGACCTCGCGCGGCGTCCCCTCGTCGGCCCATCGGAGCGTCGCGCCCACGCCCTCGATGAGCTCGACGCTGCCCTCCGGCGCGAACGTCAGCCCGGCGTCCTGGCCGATCGCGGCGCGCACGAGCGCGACCGTCGCGGGAAGCTTCTCGAGCCCGTCCGTGACCCCGAGATCCTGGATCTCCTCCTTCGACGCCGCGATGTGCATCGGGCTCGGCCCGATCCAGAGCGACCGGCCGTCGAGCGCCGCGTCCTGCCCGTACTCGTCGGCCAGGACGAGCTCCTTCACCTGCCCGCGCGCGAGGACCGCGACGACGTCCTCGACGGAGGTCACGGCACCCGACTCCCGTCCCTGCTCCTGGCGGAACTCCGCGAGGACCTTCTCGCGCCGTCGCTCGCGGAAGCTGTCCAGGGCGTCCGCGACGTTCGACTCGAAGGCGGCCTCGTTGATGCCCGGCCCGCGACCACCACCCGGGACCTCGACGACGAGCTCCGCCGTCGCGCGACCCAGCGCGCCGCGAACGAGGGGCACGGCCCGCACGTCCCCGGTGAGGAGCACGAGCTCGGGGCGGTACTCCGCCGCCTGGCGCTCGAGCTCGGCCGCGACCGCCTCGGCGTTGCGCTCCCACGAGTCCTCGGCGCGCGACTCGATGCGCTTGTGCGACAGCCCGCCGGTGCGGACCTTGTTGATGACGTCGTGACCGCCCTCGACCGACTCCGGCTCCGCGTAGGGGACGTGGCCGCCCGCGACGGACCACGTGAGGTCCGCGCCCTGTCGGTCGACGACGACGCGCACGTAGTCGACCGACTCGTCGGCCGCGCGTGCCGCCTGGAGGAGTGCCGGGACCGGCCCCCACGACCCCTTGGTGAGCGCCGGCGGGTCCTTGACGACCCGGTCGACGAGCACACCCGTGTCGTCGGCGATCAGCACACGCCCGTGGGTGCCCCCGACCCGCGTCGGCCGCAGCACCACCTCCTCGAGGTCCTCGAGGACGGCGTCGGGCGCGCCCTCCTGGCGCAGCGTGCGCCGCACGCCCTTCCAGCGGTTCTCGACCTCGCGGTCCCCGGCCTCGTTGGCCCGCGTCGCGTCGATGTACACCGTCGCGAAGGGGCCCGGGTGGCCGAGGAGGGGCTTGAGCCAATCGATCTTCATGCGAACACCTCTAGCGTCCGTCGGCGTGGCGGGCGGGCCACCCGGCGCGCAGGTCGTGCCGACGCCGGGGCCCACCCTGGGACCCCTCCAGGGTCGGTCAGATCGACCGGGGTCGCCACCGCGCGTCAGGCGGGTCCGTCACGGGCGCCTGCCGTCAGGAGTAGGTGTCGAGGACGGGCGTGCCCTCGCCCGAGGCGGCGTGGTCGGCGGCGATCCGCTCGTGGTGGCGGATGACCTCGCGGACGATGAACTCGCGGAACTGCTCGGCGAACTCCGGGTCGAGGCCCGCGGCATCGGCGATGCCCGTCAGGCGCGCGATCTGCTGCCGGTCCCGGTCCGGGTCGGCCGGGGGCAGCCCGCCCTGCGCCTTGAGCTCCCCGACCCGGCGCGTGAACTTGAACCGCTCGGCGAGCAGGTGCATGAGCGCCGCGTCGATGTTGTCGATGCTGTCGCGCAGCGTGAGGATCTCGGCGGGGACGGCGGGCTGGCCGGGCTGGTTCGTCACCCACCGATCCTAGGCGCGCCCGGCGACCCGAGGAACGCGATACTCGGAGTACGGAGTAAAGTGTCACGCCGTCCCTACCTGCCGTCCCACTCAGCGGAGAGTCCCATGACGGAACACGCGTCGCCGAGCCTCGTCGAGGTCTCCCCCACGGCGACCATCAGCACCCTCCTCACCGACCGCGTCGCCCGCGGTCCCCACGCGACGCTCGTCGAGCGCCGGACCACCGCGGACGGCCCGTGGGAGCCCGTCACCGCGCGGGAGTTCGAGGCCGACGTCGTCGCCGTGGCGCGCGGCCTCGTGGCCCGCGGCATCGAGCCCGGCGACCACGTCGCGATCATGTCCCGCACGCGCTACGAGTGGACGCTGCTCGACTTCGCGACCTGGGCCGTCGGCGCCGTCCCCGTGCCGGTCTACGAGACGTCGTCGGCCGAGCAGGTGCACTGGATCTGCTCCGACGCCGCCGTCCGCCTCGCGGTCGTGGAGACCGCGGCCCACGCCGCCGAGATCACGACCGTGCGCGACCGCCTGCCCGACCTGGAGGACGTGCTCGTCGTCGAGGACGGCGCCGTCGACGCCCTCCGCGCCGCGGGCGCCGACGTGCCCGCCGAGGAGATCGACCGCCGTCGTGCCGCCCAGCGGGTCGACGACCTCGCGACGGTCATCTACACCTCCGGCTCGACCGGGCGGCCCAAGGGCGTCGAGCTCACGCACCGCAACTTCGTCCACCTCGCGCTGAACGGCCGGGCCGGACTCGCCGAGATCCTCGACTCCGACGGCGCCCGCACGCTGCTGTTCCTCCCGCTCGCCCACGTCTTCGCGCGCTTCATCCAGGTCGTCGTCGTCGCGTCGAACGCCGTGCTCGCGCACTCGTGGGACACCAAGAACCTCGTCGCCGACCTCGGGACGTTCCAGCCCACGTTCCTGCTGGCCGTCCCGCGCGTCTTCGAGAAGGTCTACAACACCGCCGAGCAGAAGACCGGGACCGGCGCCAAGCGCAAGGTGTTCCACTGGGCCGCCAAGGTGGCCATCACCTGGTCGCGCGCGCTCGACACCACGGGCGGGCCGTCGGTCGGGCTGCGCGTGCAGCACGCCGTCGCCGACCGCCTCGTCTACTCGACGCTGCGCGCCGCGATGGGGGGGCAGCTCACCTACTCCATCTCCGGCGGCGCGCCCCTCGGCGAGCGGCTCGGCCACTTCTATCGCGGCGTCGGGCTGCGCATCCTCGAGGGCTACGGCCTCACCGAGACGACCGCCCCCACGGCCGTGAACCTGCCCGGCCTCACCAAGATCGGCACCGTCGGTCCGGCGTTCCCCGGTACGTCGCTGCGCATCAACGACGACGGCGAGCTCCTCGTGAAGGGCGACCACGTCTTCCGCGGCTACCGCAACCAGCCCGAGCTCACCGCCGAGGCGCTCCAGGACGGCTGGTTCCGCACCGGTGACCTCGGCGCGTTCGACGACGACGGCTACCTGCGGATCACCGGCCGGAAGAAGGAGATCATCGTCACCGCCGGCGGCAAGAACGTCGCCCCCGCCGTGCTCGAGGACCGCCTGCGCGCGCACCCGCTCGTGAGCCAGGTCGTCGTCGTGGGCGACCAGCGTCCCTTCATCGGCGCCCTCGTCACGCTCGACGCCGAGATGCTGCCCGGCTGGCTCTCGACGCACGGGCTGCCGCCCATGGACGTCGACACCGCCGCGCAGGACCCCGACGTCCTCGCCGCGCTCGACCGCGCCGTCGCGCACGCCAACGAGGCCGTCTCCCGGGCCGAGTCGATCCGCAAGATCACCGTGCTCACCACCGACTTCACCGAGCAGAACGGCTACCTCACGCCGTCCCTCAAGGTGAAGCGCGGCCTCGTCATCAAGGACTTCGCCGACACGATCGACACCCTCTACGGCTCCAAGGTCGGCGCCGACGCCTGACCGAGCGCGAAGCCCCGGTCCCCCGAGGTAGAACCCTGGTTGCGCGGGGTAGAACCGTGGTCGCGCGAAGTAGAACCGTGGTTCTTGTGCCCGACGGCGCGTGGTCGCCCTGGGTGGTCGGGGTGGGTGGTGGTGCCGCGTCTACCATCCGCCGCTCGTTCCTCGCGGCTCCCGCCAGGCCCGACCACGACGCGGCACCACCACCCACCCCGCCCGGCGTCGTCTCACCCGGGTCGGTGCTCACCCCGGGCGACCGCCCGCGGGGAGGGGTTCCGCCCGCGCCGCGCGAGCAGCCGGGTCGCCGCACCGCCGCACCCGGAACGGGTCGCCGGTCATGACGCCGTCGCGGCGAGCAGGTGGTTCGGGCGCGTCCGGCGCGCCGGACGCGCCCGAACAGCCTGCTCGACCCGCCGGGACGGCCTGGTCGGGCTCCTACCGGGCCGACGTCGACCCACCCGGCGCCTGCGGGCAGCCCGAAGGTCGTGAGCGGCGACCGACGGCCCCGGGGCGAGACGATCGCCGAGCGGCGGGGGTGGGCTCGGATGCGAAGGGGCGTCAGAGCGGCGCTCCTAGAGCCCACGGCCGACAGACCAGGGCGACGGCGCCGCAGCCCCGAGCACCGAGGCCACCCGCGCCGCGGGCCCGACCAGGCGGGCCTGCGACCTGATCCGCGGTTCTCTCGGCCGACCGGGGTTCTACCCCGGCGGGTGGCAGGTCAGGCGGACTTCTCCCGCGGGGTACGGCTGCGCGCGGTCGAGGTGCGCGGCACGATCGTGGGGTTCACGTTGTCCAGCACGACCTCCCGCGTGATCACGACCCGCTCCACGTCATCCCGCGACGGCACGTCGAACATCACCTGCTGCAACACCTCCTCCATGATCGCCCGCAACCCCCGCGCCCCCGTCCCCCGCAACAACGCCTGCTCCGCGACCGCCTCCACCGCACCCTCGGTGAACTCCAGCTCCACCCCGTCGATCGCGAACATCCGCTGATACTGCTTCACCAACGCATTCCTGGGCTGCGTCAAGATCCGCACCAACGCCTCAGAGTCCAACGCCGACACCGACGCGATCACCGGAAGGCGCCCGATGAACTCCGGGATCAACCCGAACCGATGCAGATCCTCCGGACGCACCTGCGCGAACAGATCCTCCCCCGCACCCGTCTCGATCGGCGCACCAAAACCCACCCCACGCTTACGCGCCCGCGCCGCCACGATCTCGTCCAACCCCGCAAAAGCCCCCGCCACGATGAACAACACGTTCGACGTGTCCACCTGGATGAACTCCTGATGCGGATGCTTACGACCACCCTGCGGCGGCACCGACGCGCTCGTCCCCTCGATGATCTTCAACAACGCCTGCTGCACACCCTCACCCGACACGTCACGCGTGATCGACGGGTTCTCCGCCTTCCGAGCCACCTTGTCGATCTCGTCGATATAGATGATGCCCGTCTCAGCCTTCTTCACATCGAAGTCCGCAGCCTGCACCAGCTTCAACAAGATGTTCTCCACGTCCTCACCGACATACCCCGCCTCGGTGAGCGCCGTCGCGTCCGCGATCGCGAACGGCACGTTCAACATCCGCGCCAACGTCTGCGCCAGATACGTCTTCCCCGTACCCGTCGGACCGATCAGCAGAATGTTCGACTTCGCCAGCTCCACGAAGTCCGGGTCGTCGGGGCTCGACGGCTTGGCCTGCTCGCCCGCCTGGACGCGCTTGTAGTGGTTGTAGACGGCGACGGCCAGGGCCCGCTTCGCGGCGTCCTGGCCGATGACGTACTGCTCGAGGAACTCGAAGATCTCCTTGGGCTTGGGCAGCTCCGTGAGGCCCAGCTCCGTCGCCTCGGCGAGCTCCTCCTCGATGATCTCGTTGCACAGGTCGATGCACTCGTCGCAGATGTACACACCCGGGCCCGCGATGAGCTTCTTGACCTGCTTCTGCGACTTGCCGCAGAACGAGCACTTCAGCAGGTCGGCGCCGTCTGAGATACGAGCCACTACGCGTCTCCTTGTCCCGGTGCCCAGGCCTCCTGCCGTCGGGTTCGACGGCGCGGGGCCCGGGCACGGCCGAGCGAGTCCTGCTCCCCATTCCACACCACGGGGCCCCCGTTGTCAGGTGGGCTCCCCGTACGGGGCGCAACGTGTCGCGCCGCCGCCCCCGGGCGGGGGACGGCGGCGCGGCGTGAGGTCATGCGGGTCGGGCGGTCGGATCAGGGCTTGTTGATCGCGACGGCCTTGCGGCTCTCGAGGACCTGGTCGACGAGGCCGTACTCCTTCGCCTGCGCGGCGGTGAGGATCTTGTCGCGCTCGATGTCCTGGCGGACCTGCTCGACCGACTTGCCCGAGTGCAGGGCCAGCGTGTCCTCGAGCCACTCGCGCATGCGGATGAGCTCGTTCGCGTGGATCTCGATGTCCGACGCCTGCGCGTAGCCACCGCCCTCCATCGCGGGCTGGTGGATGAGCACGCGCGCGTTCGGGAGCGCGAGGCGCTTGCCCGGCTGGCCGGCGGCGAGCAGGACCGCGGCGGCGGACGCCGCCTGGCCCAGGCAGACCGTCTGGATCTGCGGCTTGATGTACTGCATCGTGTCGTAGAGCGCGGTCATCGCGGTGAACGACCCGCCCGGCGAGTTGATGTAGAGGATGACGTCACGGTCCGGGTCCTGGCTCTCGAGCACGAGGAGCTGGGCCATGACGTCGTCGGCGGACGCGTCGTCGACCTGGACGCCCAGGAAGATGATGCGGTCCTCGAACAGCTTGGTGTAAGGGTCCTGCCGCTTGAAGCCGTACGCGGTGCGCTCCTCGAACTGCGGGAGCACGTAGCGGGCCGACGGCGCGCCGCCCGGCAGGGCGACGCCGCCGGGACGCGCGCCCGCGCCGGCGAGGCGCTGCGCGGTGGACAGGTACTGGGACTCGGCGCTGAAGCTCACGGGTTCTCCTCGGTGAAGTCTGGTGTCCGGTGCGGGGTCAGGAACCCGTGGTGCCGCCGCCGCCGGTCACGGACGACGCGTTGGTGACGACGTGGTCGATGAAGCCGTACTCCAGCGCCTCCTCGGCCGTGAACCAGCTGTCGCGGTCGTTGTCCTTGAGGATCTGCTCGAGCGGCTTGCCGGTCTGCTCGGCCGTGAGCTCGGAGAGCACCTGCTTCATGTGCATGATGAGCTGCGCGTTGATGCGCACGTCGGTCGCCGTGCCGCCGATGCCGCCCGAGGGCTGGTGCATCATGACGCGCGCGTGGGGCGTCGCGTACCGCTTGCCCTTGGTGCCGGACGAGAGCAGGAACTGCCCCATCGACGCCGCCATGCCCATGGCGATCGTCGCGACGTCCGGCTGGATGTACTGCATCGTGTCGTAGATCGCCATCCCGGCCGTGATCGACCCGCCGGGCGAGTTGATGTAGAGCCAGATGTCCTTCTCCGGGTCCTCCGCGGCGAGCAGCATCATCTGCGCGCAGATGGCGTTCGCGTTCTCGTCGCGCACCTCCGAGCCGAGCCAGATGATGCGCTCCTTGAGGAGCCGGTTGTAGATGGAGTCGTTGAGTCCGAAGCCCGGACCCTCGGCGCGGTTGACCGGGGCCGTCGCGTCGGACGGCAGGTACAGCTCGTTCACTTCCATCTCCTTCGTCGCTCCCGCGGGTCGACCCCGCCTGCGCTGCCCTGGCCGGGACCGGGAGGGTGCCCCGTCCAGCCGTGCTGCAGTGACCCTAACGCGGTCCGTGCCCGGCGTTCGTCCCGATAGCGCGCGTTTTCGCTGACGGCGCACCAGGCGGCCGGCGCGCCCCGTGACAGCGCGGGCACGACGACGGCCCGCCCCCTCGTGCGGAGGGTGCGGGCCGTCGTGGGGCCTGCTCCGGCGGGACGGCCGGTGCCGTGTCAGGCCTTCGTCGCGTCCTTCTCGTCGTCCTCGACCGGCGCCTCGGCGGCGACGGTGGCCGAGTCGTCGACGAGCGCCTCCTCGACGGGCTCGGCCGCGACGTCCTCGACCGACTCGTCCGCGGCGGCGTCCTCGTCGTCCGAGCCGATGAACTCGGTCAGGTCGACGACGTTGCCGTCGGAGTCCTTGACCTCGATCTGGCGCAGCGCGACCGCGAGCGACTTGGAGCGCGCGACCTCGCCGACCATCGCGGGGATCTGCCCGCCCTGGTCGAGCGACTGGATGAACTGGTTCGGGTCCATCCCGTACTGGCGCGAGGCGCTCACGAGGTACTCGAGGAGCTCGTTCTGCGCGACCTTGATCTCGAGCTGCTCGGCGAGGGTGTCGAGCAGGATCTGGTTGCGGATCGCGTCGGTCGCCTCGACGGTGACCTCGGCGCGGTGCGTCTCGTCCTCCAGACGGCCCTCGGACTCGAGGTGGCGGTGCACCTCGGCCTCGACGACGCCCGACGGCACGGGGATCTCGACGGCGTCGTTGAGCGCCTTGAGGAGCTCGTCGCGCGCGGCCACGGCCTGGTTCGAGGTCTTGATGCTCGCGACCTGCTCGCGCAGGTCGGCGTTGAGCTCCTCGAGCGTGTCGAACTCGGACGCCAGCTGGGCGAAGTCGTCGTCCGCCTCGGGCAGGTCGCGCTGCTTGACGGAGGTGGCCGTGACGGTGACGGACGCCTCCTGGCCCTCGTGCTCGCCGCCGGCCAGCGGGGCGTTGAACGTCGTGGTCTCGTCGGCCGAGAGGCCGGTGAGCGCCTCGTCGAGGCCCTCGAGCATGTTGCCCGAGCCGATCTGGTAGCTGACGCCGGAGACGGAGTCGACCTCCTCGCCGTCGATCTCGGCCGTGAGGTCGAGCACGACGAAGTCGCCCTCGGCCGCGGGACGGTCGACGCCGACGAGGGTGCCGAAGCGCTCGCGGAGCGCGTCGAGGCGCTCGGTGACGTCCTCGTCGGTGACCTCGGCCGGCTCGACCGTGATGGCGAGCGAGTCGAGGGCGGGCAGCGTGATCTCGGGGCGGACCTCGACCTCGGCGGTGAAGACCAGCTGGCCCTCGCCGGCCTTGGCCGGGATCTCGGTGACCTCGACCTCGGGCTGGCCGAGCGGGCGCAGGCTCTCCTCGCTCGCGGCCTGGCGGTAGAAGCCCGAGAGGCCGTCGTTGACGGCGTGCTCGATGACGGCGCCCCAGCCGACGCGCTGGTCGATCACGCGCGGCGGGACCTTGCCCTTGCGGAAGCCGGGGATGTTCACCTGCTCCGCGATGTGCTTGTAGGCGTGCTCGATGCTCGGCTTGAGCTCGTCGTACTCCACCTCGACGGTCAGCTTGACCTTGGTGGGGTCCAGGGTCTCGACGGCGCTCTTCACTTCGATGATCTCCAACTGATCGGGGCGGGCCGGCGTGCGGCCGGGGACGGCTCCGCACGCAGACGTACGGGCAACCGTCCTATCGTACGCGAGCGGTCAAGCGCCGCGATCAGGCCGACGTGCGCGCACCCGGGCGCTGGACCACCAGCAGGACCGCGATCCCGACGACCGCCGTCGCGACGACGGTCTGCCACCGCAGCCCGACCACTCCGAGGACGTCGAGCAGGACGGCCATGACCATCTGGCCGCCGACGACCGTGATCGTGAGGACGAACGTGCCGAGGTGGCGCACCGCGAACGCGGCCGCCACGGTGATGAGCGTCCCGAGCGGGCCGCCCAGGTAGAGCCACCACTGCCCGGGGAGCGTGACGCCGTCGAGCCCGCCGAGGGCCGCGACGAGCGCGCAGACGACGGAGATGCCGACGAGCCCGCCCGTGACAGAGGTGAGGGTCGCGACGACCGGGTCGCCCGTGAGCTGTGTGACCCGGCCGTTCCCGGCCTGCTGCCCGCACAGGACGGCGCCGCCGACGAACAGCGCGACCCCGGCGAGGACGGCGCCCCACCCCGCGTCGGTCGTCGCGCCACCGAGCACCGCGACGCCCAGGCCGACGAGCGCCGCGAGGCCCGCGGCGGCCCGGCGCGGCGTGAGCCGCAGCGGGGCGGAGAGCCCGACGCCCCGCGCGTCGAGCGCGAGGCCCGCGACCGTCTGGCCCGCGACCGAGCACACGGACGCGACCGCGACGCCGACGAGCGGGACCCCGGCGGCCATGGCGACGACGATCGGGACGCTGCACAGCCCGACCGCGAACCACCACCAGGACGCCGAGGTGCGCACGACGTCGAGCGTGGACCGGGTACGCCGAAGGGCGACCACCACGAGCACGGTCGCGAGGAGTGTCCCGACGTAGGAGAGCCAGGCGGCGACCACAGGCCCCGTCCCCGCGGCGGCGAGGTCGCCGTTGAGGCGGCCCTGGAGCGACAGCACGGCGCCGCTGCCCGCGGCGACGAGCGCCGCGAGGGTGACGCGGGTCGCCGGGCCGGACGCGGGTGCGGACGGGGTCACGGGTGCCTCTCGGGGACGAGGCCGACGAGACGGCCCGGACGTCGACGACGCCCTGCGACGCCCCCGGAGGGGCGCCGCGCGAAGGTCGGGGTGACAGGATTTGAACCTGCGACCTTCCGCTCCCAAAGCGGACGCGCTACCAACCTGCGCCACACCCCGTCGCCCGCCGCGGCGGCGGGCCAGGGCAAGTGTACTGGCGGGCGGGAGCGCCCTCGTCGGGCCACCGGAGCACCACCCGTGCGGCGACGGCTCGCCGGTGGCAGGCAGGCGACGCGAACGGTCACCGACGTTTGCTAAGGTTGCGGCCGCAGGTCGGCGCCGCGCCGGTCCTCGGCCCTGGCCGGGGAGCCCGGATCCCGGTCCCACGGCCCACGCGGGCGTAGCTCAATGGTAGAGCCCCAGTCTTCCAAACTGGCTACGCGGGTTCGATTCCCGTCGCCCGCTCCGATCTCTTCGCCGAGCACCGTCCTGGACGCCGCTCTCGAACCTGACGAAGGGCGTCCCGCCGAGGCGGCGGGACGCCCTTCGTCGTCTCGCCGCACGCCCCGTCCCTCCGCCCGCCCGGGTGCCGACGGCCCACCTGCCGGACGACCGTCTCGTGGACGGCGTTGCAGGGTCCGGACGCGGACCGATAGCCTCGGGTCACACGCGCCGCGCCGCCCGGACCGCCGGGCTCCCGCGGCGCGACCGACCAGGAGGAGCGAGGAATGACCGCGACGATCGCGCGTCCCGCATCGCTGCACGGCGCCGTCTCGCGCCTCTCCTGTTGTCGCTGTCTCGGCTGTCGCTGACCACCCGCCGCCGCCCCCGAGCGCATCCGCGCCGCCCCAGGCCGCACCGTCCGCACGAGCCCGCACCCGCCGTCGCGCCCGCGCGCCCGCACCGCTCCCGCGAGACGCTGAGCACCGTGGCCACGGACCCGACGGCCCTCATCCCCTGAGCGGTACCCCCACCCCGGCTCACCCCGAGCCGTCGACAGAAGAGGAAGTCATGGCACGCATCTACGACGACGTCACGAAGCTCGTCGGCAACACCCCCCTCGTCCGACTCAACAAGCTCACCGAGGGCCTCGGCGCGACGGTCGTCGGCAAGCTCGAGTTCTACAACCCGGCGAACTCCGTCAAGGACCGCATCGGGGTCGCGATCATCGACGCCGCCGAGGCCTCGGGCGACCTCAAGCCGGGCGGGACGATCGTCGAGGCGACGTCCGGCAACACCGGGATCGCGCTCGCGATGGTCGGCGCGGCGCGCGGCTACGACGTCGTGCTGACGATGCCGGAGACGATGTCGAAGGAGCGCCGTGCGCTGCTGCGGGCGTTCGGCGCAGAGCTCATCCTCACCCCGGGCTCGGAGGGCATGAAGGGCGCGGTCAACAAGGCCGACGAGGTGGTCGCCGAGCGCGAGGGCGCGATCCTCGCGCGCCAGTTCGCCAACGAGGCGAACCCCGAGATCCACCGGCGCACGACGGCCGAGGAGATCTGGGCGGACACCGACGGCGCGGTCGACATCGTGGTCGCGGGCATCGGCACGGGCGGCACGATCACGGGCGTCGGGCAGGTGCTCAAGGAGCGCAAGCCGGGCGTGCAGGTCGTGGCGGTCGAGCCGGAGGAGTCGGCGATCCTCAACGGCGGCCAGCCCGGCCCGCACAAGATCCAGGGCATCGGCGCGAACTTCGTGCCCGAGATCCTCGACACCTCGGTCTACGACGAGGTCATCGACGTCAACGCCGAGACCGCCGTCGAGTACGCGCGCCGCGCCGCGAAGGAGGAGGGCCTGCTGGTCGGCATCTCGTCCGGCGCCGCGATCGCCGCCGCGCTCCAGCTCGCCGCGCGCCCCGAGAACGCGGGCAAGCTCATCGTGACGATCATCCCGTCGTTCGGCGAGCGCTACCTGTCCTCCGTGCTCTACGCCGACCTGCTGGACTGACGTGACCGACCCACGGCCCCACCACCGGACGGTCGGCTACCGGCTGCGCCGGTTCGTGCGCGTGCTCGGCGAGGACCTCGAGGCGGCCCGACGGCGCGACCCCGCCGCCCGCAGCCGCCTCGAGGTCGCGCTGGCGTACCCGGGCGTGCACGCCGTGTGGGCCTACCGGCTCGCGCACCGCATGTGGCGCGAGCCGCTCCTGCGCCTCCCGGCCCGCCTGGTCTCTCAGGTGGCACGGGCGCTGACCGGCGTGGAGATCCATCCCGGCGCGCGCATCGGCAGGCGGCTCTTCATCGACCACGGCATGGGGGTCGTCGTGGGCGAGACGGCGGTCGTCGGCGACGACGTGGTGCTCTTCCACACGTCCACGCTCGGCGGTCGGTCGATGAAGCGCGGCAAGCGGCACCCGACGCTCGGGGACCGTGTGGTGGTCGGGGCGGGGGCGAAGATCCTCGGGCCGGTCTGGGTCGGCGACGACGTGCAGGTGGGGGCCAACGCCGTCGTCGTCAAGGACGTGCCTGCCGGTGCGGTCGCGGTCGGTGTCCCGGCGAGGATCCGGATGCCCGCGACGACGCCCGCGGCGCGGGACGCCGTCGAGGACCCGTCGCTCCTCATCGAGTACGTCATCTGAGCACGGACGAAGGGCCGCCGTCGGGCACGACGGCGGCCCTTCTCTCCTCGTTCTTGTTCTAGTTACGCTAGAACAACTAGACTGGGGTCGTGATGTTCCGCATCGACCCGCAGGCCGACGAGCCGCTGTTCGCACAGCTCGTCGCGCAGGTGCGCCTCGGCGTCGTCCAGGGGCGGCTCGCGCCGGGCGAGCGGCTCCCCGCGGCCCGCGAGCTCGCCGAGGCGCTCGACGTCAACGTGCACACCGTGCTGCGCGCCTACCAGGAGCTGCGCGACGAGGGCCTCGTCGACCTCCGCCGCGGGCGCGGCGCCGTCGTCACGGCGCCGCCCGCCGTCGACCTCACGTCGCTGCGGGCCGCGGTGGACCGCGTCGCGGCCGAGGCACGTTCCCTCGCCCTGCCGCCCGAGACCGTCCTGACCCTCGTGAAGGAGGCCCTCCGATGACCCGAGCCGCCCCGCGCCGCTCCCCCGGACGTCCGACCGCGGACGGTCGCCCGCGCCCGGACGACCACCGCACCCTCGCGCTCCTCGTCGGCGTCGCGGGTGCGGTCGTCACCGTGGTCGCGGCGCTCGTCGCGCTGACCTGGTCCGCGGACCTCCCCGACCCCGTGGCGATCCACTGGGGCACGGGTGGCGCCGACGGCTTCGCGTCGCTCGGCGCGGCGGTCGCGGGGAGCACGGCGCTGGGCCTGGTCGCCTCCGCGGGGTTCGCCGCGATGACAGCGTTCCTCGGGCGGTCGGCCGCGAACCGGCGGGTCGCGGCGGGAGTCGCCGTCGGGCTCCCGGTCATGCTCGCCGTCCTCACCCTCGGGCCTCTCTGGATCCAGCGCGGCCTCGCCGACGCCCACGACGTCGGCGGCGTGAGCGCCGTGACGGCCGTCGCGCTGGGCGCCGGGCTCCTCGTGGGCGTCGTGGTCGGCGTGCTGATCCCGGGCGACCGCCCGGACCCGACCGACGCCGGGGTTCCCGACGACGCGCCCCGCGTCGCGCTCCGACCGGGCGAGCGGGCGGCCTGGGTCGGGCACGTGAGCGGTGGTCCGACGGTGCTCGTCGCGTTGGGTGCGATCGTCCTCACCACGGTCCTGGCGCTGGTCCTGCGCGAGTGGGCGCTCCTCCTCGTGCCGATCGTCCTGGGCCTGCTGCTCGTCGCGATGATGTCGTGGGTCGTGCGCGTGGACGAGGGCGGCCTGTCGGTCCGCTCGACGCTCGGGTTCCCCCGCACGCGCGTCCCGGTCGACGAGGTCGTGCGGGCCGACGTCGCCGAGGTCTCGCCGCTGCGCGACTTCGGCGGCTGGGGCTGGCGGGCCGGGCGGGGCGGCGCCGTCGGGATCGTCGTGCGTGCCGGCGAGTCGCTGCGCGTCGAGCGCACGGGCGGCCGGGCGCTCGTGGTCACGGTCGACGACGCCGGGACCGCGGCGGCGCTCCTCAACACCCTCGCCGACCGGGCGCGCCGTTGACCCTCGACGCCGAGGCGGTGCGCCGTGGCGTCGGCGCACGGTCGGGCGCGGCGGCACGCGGGCGCTCCCGGGCGCCGCGGAGGATCGGCTAGTCTGGAGCCGGGCGGTACCCGAGACTCTGCGTACCGGATACCCCCTGCCCGGCGCG